>NZ_LSRP01000067.1 GCF_001885585.1 Pararhizobium antarcticum | reverse complement strand
TCAGAAGCTTCGCCAAAGAGCGCAAGTCATGGGCAAACATCCCAGCGAAAATCAACCGTAAGCAAACCTTCAGCTTCAGTCGCTGGGTTTATCGACAGCGTAATCTCGTTGAGCGGTTCTTCAATCGCATCAAACAGATGTGCGTGTTTCACTAATTTCGGGACAGAGATTCCAGTAATTCGCGGACAGGGATTTCAGTAAATACGGGACAGCAATTCCACTAATTCCGGGACAGTTCCGGATGTGGATTTGTAGGTCGATTTTCGC
>NZ_LSRP01000066.1 GCF_001885585.1 Pararhizobium antarcticum | reverse complement strand
GACATCCTGTCGCATACTGGCGCTGTTTCCCCCGCCGGAGTGTTGCGCGAGACGGTCGCGGGCAGGGGGAAGCCGGTGCCTCGTGCCTGAAGCCGTAACGTGCGGCCGATGCCGGGGCGATGTTCGCCAGGGTGTTCTCCCTGATATGTCTCCCCCGGGCCTTCCAAGGTTCCGGCTTGGGACGTCCATGCAAGCAGGAGCAAGTGTTCCTGTGCAGCGAGACAGTGCGGGCATTGCAAGGGGCCGGAAGCCCTGAAGACACCGAGGCCACGCAGCTGCGGAGCCCCATACTCAAAATCCAATCCGGCTCCGCATCTGCGTGCGCCCTCCGACTGAACGTTT
>NZ_LSRP01000065.1 GCF_001885585.1 Pararhizobium antarcticum | reverse complement strand
TCGATCGTCCACATCGCAGCTTCCTTTCGTGATTCGAAAGCACAAAAGGAATCACAACCGCGCACAACCCGCAAACCGAAGTCCGCTAACCGATTCCGCCGATTCTCAAAGTCTCCGGACGGACACTTAGAGTCCGTCCGAACACTTTCTCATTTTGAACATAGCCTTCGCAGCATGAGGCGGATGGAGGCTAATTTGAGGAAGGCAAGCGCATTTCTTGACAGGTTTTCGAGGTCCTTGGCCAGTCTACGGCATCGTCCGAGCCATGCGAAGGTTCGCTCGACAACCCATCGGCGTGGCAACAACTCGAAGCCTTTGGCCGCATCGGATCGCTTGACGATTTCAGTTGCCAGACCTGGTCTGGCCTTCTTCTGACCCTTTGCGAAGA
>NZ_LSRP01000064.1 GCF_001885585.1 Pararhizobium antarcticum | reverse complement strand
TTCATTGCCTAGACCCAGAGTTCAGCTTGAGATGACCGGCTTCACGCCGGAATCGTGGCCGGAATGAATTCGGAATGGGTGGCCGGCTTCGCGTCGGAATAGGTGGCCGGCATCATCGGAATACGCATTGAGTGCGACGGGTTGATGATCGTCGAGTGATCAATGGCATCCTTTGGCGGTTCAGGACGGGAGAGGTGGCTCGGTTTGTCTGAACAGTTTCGGGCGTTTCGATAAGTGGATTTCCGCCTCGATTATGCCGCCACCATCATTGGTGCCAGCGCGTTGAAGTAGGCCTGATCCGGTGTCTGCCGGTCAAGGGATGAATGTGGGCGTCGGCTATTGTAAAAGGTCAGATATCGGCCGATGCCGACGCGGGCCTCGGACACAGTCTTGTAGGCGTGGAGGTAGACTTCCTCGTATTTGATCGAACGCCAGAGCCGTTCGACGAACACGTTGTCCCGCCACGCACCCTTGCCATCCATCGAGATGGCGATTTCCGCCTTCTTCAGCACCG
>NZ_LSRP01000063.1 GCF_001885585.1 Pararhizobium antarcticum | reverse complement strand
GGTAGTGCATCAGTCTGAAAATTGACATCACACGACCCGGTTCCCATGTTATGCTTAGCGCAAAGCAATAGCAGGATACCACATGCCTAAAGGACCAAAGGGGCAAAAGCGCCCCGCCGACGTGATCGGCAACGCCGTGCGCGTCATGCAGATCGCCACTGGCGAAGCTGAGGAAGAGTTCGACAACGACGGCAAAGATCCCGCTGCCGCTGCGCTTGGCGCGAAGGGTGGGGCCGCGCGGGCGGCGAAGTTGACGCCGGAGGAACGTTCGGCGATTGCCAAGAAAGCGGCGTCTAAAAGGTGGGAAAAATCATAGTTTCCGCATAAAATGACTTGCGTTCAGGAATTTTATCAGGCAATCTACTCCTGAGATGCAATTATAGGCGGAACTCGGAATGCCTGCAGCAGTGCGCGCCGGTTCACCCGGCTGACCAATGGGTTCAGCAAGAAGTTTGAGAACCACATGCACATGGTCGCGCTCTACACCGTGTTCTACAACTTCTGCCGCATTCACAAAACGCTTCGGGTCACACCGGCAATGGAAGCCAACCTAACTGATCATGTTTGGGATATGGAAGAGATTATCGCGATCATGGACGAACGCGCGCCGAGGCCGGGTCGCCCGAAAACTTACAAAAAGAAGATTTCAGACTGATGCACTACC
>NZ_LSRP01000062.1 GCF_001885585.1 Pararhizobium antarcticum | reverse complement strand
TAGGGCGCGTCCCCATAAACGGGGTTCATCTTCGGCATTCGATGTGATTCAATCTCCTTGAAAGGAGATTGCGATGCGCCGTCACGAATTGAGCGATGAAGAATGGGCTGTGCTTGAACCGCTTCTTCCAAACAAAAGCCGTGGAGTGCGACGGGTTGATGATCGTCGAGTGATCAATGGCATCCTTTGGCGGTTCAGGACGGGCTCGTCCTGGCGCGATGTGCCGGAACGCTATGGCCCGCGCACGACACTTTACAATCGTTTCTCGCGCTGGCGCGCAGCCGGTGTTTGGGATCGCCTTCTTGATGCAGTTTCAATACGTTACGATGGTGACATCGTGATGATCGATTCATCCTGTGTTCGCGTTCACCAGCATGGTGCCAACGCAAAAAAGGGGGCTCTGCCGATCCTTGCATGGGACGTTCCCGCGGCGGCCTGACCACCAAGATCCATGCACTCGTTGATGCGGAAGGTAGGCCCGTTCGTCTGGAGTTGACGGCAGGCCAAGCCGGCGATGCGCCGATGGCAGAAAAGCTCCTATCCGATCTGCAGCCCGGATCGACGCTTCTTGCCGACCGCGCGTATGACACTGATGCCATCAGAAGCTTCGCCAAAGAGCGCAAGTCATGGGCAAACATCCCAGCGAAAATCAACCGTAAGCAAACCTTCAGCTTCAGTCGCTGGGTTTATCGACAGCGTAATCTCGTTGAGCGGTTCTTCAATCG
>NZ_LSRP01000061.1 GCF_001885585.1 Pararhizobium antarcticum | reverse complement strand
CCTGCTGAAGATGGCTGACCTGGACTGGGGTGTGCCGGACTATACGACCCTGTGCCGGCGGCAGAAGACCCTCTCCGTCCAGATCCCTTGCCGCAGCGCCGATGGCCCGCTCAACCTCTTGGTGGACAGCACCGGAATCAAGTTCCTCGGCACGGTGAGTGGCAGGCCCGAAAGCACGGCGTTCAAGGCCGTCGTCAATGGCGCAAGGTGCATCTGGCCATGGACACCGCAACTTCGGACATCCGGGCGGTGGAATTCACCCCCAGCAACGACGGTGACAGCCCGGTGCTGCCGGAGTTGCTGGACCAGATCCCAATAGGCGAAGAGATCGGCACTGTGACTGCTGACGGCGCCTATGACACGCGCCGCTGCCATACGGCGATCATCGACCGGCAGGCCACCGCGATCATTCCGATCCGCAAGAATGGGCGGCCGTGGAAAGAGGACTGCCCAGCCGCAACCGACAGAAACGAAACCCTGCGCGCCACCCGGCACTACGGCCGGGTGTTCTGGAAACGCTGGACCGGATACCACGCCCGCAGCAGGATCGAGGCCAAGATGCGTTGCCTCAAGGCCTTCGGTGAGCGCATTGCCGCAAGAGACCCCGATCGCCAGACCGCCGAAATCCAGATCCGCGTCGCACTGATGAACCGTTTCAACGCCCTCGGCACTGCCGAGATCGTTCGCGTAGCCGGACAAATACGGGGAAAGGGCCGGTCATGTCTCAAGCGAGAGTTAC
>NZ_LSRP01000060.1 GCF_001885585.1 Pararhizobium antarcticum | reverse complement strand
GAAATGGCAGGCATCTACCGGCTATGGCAAACGAGCTTTGGTTGAAATCGCGATGGGTCGATACAAGGGCGTCATCGGTCCGCGGCTGCGCGCTCGTTCATTCCGCGCGCAGCAGACTGAAGCTGCGATCGGCGTCGCCATCCTTAGCCGAATGCTCGCCTGCGGACGCCCGAAATCCGTTCGTTGCCAAGCATCGACGGGAGCAGCCAAATAATCAGCCCATCAAAGACCGACTTCCGTACATCTGCTGATCCCCGCACCAACGCCGGAGGGAGGCCATCTCAATTTCGATTGCGACCGATGCGACGGTGATCCATCATCAAAAACCCAGCCATCTGGCATTGGCCCAAGCTACAAGGTCGGTCTGCTTCGTGCGCGTGTAGCCGGTGGAAGAGAAAAGCAGCACATCTTCGAAACCGTCTCACGGCTTAAACCGCAGACCCGAGAGGCCTCGCGGCGGCTGTGACCCTCAACGAAAACAAACCGGCGAACGGCGGCGTCACTCTCCACGACAAACATCCCCGGCCGCCCCTCGAAAGAAAGCAGCCTACCACTGGCTGGATTTTACAACGCCACGCCAGGCAATATGCCGGTGTTCACTGGTAGACTTTGTCACTGCCCTGCCAAGGCAACCATTGCGCAGGTCTTTGTTGTCAGAGCCGGCGGGCGCACAATCGTTGCTTTTCGCAGGGTCGTGGCGACACATCGAAGCTCCTCTATTTTGACTACAAAGGCTTCTGTCTATATCATAAAACCC
>NZ_LSRP01000059.1 GCF_001885585.1 Pararhizobium antarcticum | reverse complement strand
ACCCCGGTAAACTCAAAACCTCGGTCGAGCGCTTCAGATGCTCTTGTGATTTCGTTGCTAAAACCATTTAACCGCTGAAGCGAGACGTCTGTGGTACTCGGCCCTCCAACGTAACCAATGCGGTTGTGTCCTAGCCCTACAAGATAGGAGGCAGCTAGCCTGCCTCCCTCGACGTTGTCGACCGAGACAAGGGAATGTCCCACCAGCGGGCGGTCGATCGTTACACATACCAATCCCTTCGATAGCCTTTCGCTCACGAGGCTGCTGCTGACCGGGGCAATTACAATCCCAGCCGGCATCCTTCCGAGGAGGCTCTCGATTTGCTTCTTTTCAACCTGGGGATCATCGTGAGTGTTGGCCAGAAGCACGGAGTATCCCGCCGCCGATGCCAAGAGCTCGAGGTGCTTTGCCAGATCGGCGAAGAACGGATTTGTGATGTCTGGAATGACCAGTCCGATGATATCGGACCTGTTGAGCCGGAGACTCCGCCCGAGGCTGCTCGGGGTGTATCCCAGCTTCTCAATGACGTCTTCAACCCGCCGCCGAATACTTTCCGTGACGGTGACGTTCTTGGACAGAACGCGAGATACCGTACCAAGCGAAACCCCGGCTTCACGCGCAACATCCTTGACGGTTGGTTTCAAAATCACACTCCTGGTTCTTTTGAATGACGAGTAGCACAACTCTGCGAAAAATCACTAGTTCGAACGTATGAAACGTTTCATATTGACGCGTCTTGATTTTGTGGCTATGTAGACTGTACGTT
>NZ_LSRP01000058.1 GCF_001885585.1 Pararhizobium antarcticum | reverse complement strand
ATACAGAGCCCCTCGGCCCCTGCGACATATGCCCGTGCGGAACCTCGCGAACTTTCAATAACTCCCGCGGTATGATGACGGTGATATTGGTGGAGGCGACGGAAATCGTTCTGGTTTCGCGCGCCATGTCGAGCGTGACAAGATCGCCGCGACGCACGGTGATTGGGCGATCATCCAGCATCCCGGTGTATCCGCCGACGGTATAGACCTGAACCATGACGTGATCGATGCCATCCGACAGCGCCTTCTGCCGGCTCCGGGTAAATGCCGTCGCATCAAAGCTGCCGCCACCGACAAGAATATCGCCAAGGTGATAGGTATCGTGAGCGGCTGCGAACTGTGCGTGAGGATCGACGGGCGCCACATCGAAGACGGGAGCCACGGCTTGCTGCCATCCGGCAAATGCATCCTGCGGCGACAATTCGGATGAAGCAAAGTGCTGGCGCAGAAGAAGCGTTTTGTCGGGCTCACCCAATGTTTTCCTCAGTTCAGCGATCTTCGCGCAAAGATGGGACGGCCATACCAGAGATGAGATTTTATGCTGATTACGAACGCCATCTCTTAAGCTATGTGCGTAGACGGTAATGTCCAGTGAAGATAAGGGGGATAAAATTATGTGCGCACACAAGATCCGGCAGTCGGCAATGTCTGGACTCGCCGGTAGTTTCATCGCTCTTAGAGTCCGTCCGAACACTTTCTCATTTTGAACATAGCCTTCGCAGCATGAGGCGGATGGAGGCTAATTTGAGGAAGGCAAGCGCATTTCTTGACAGGTTTTCGAGGTCCTTGGCCAGTCTAC
>NZ_LSRP01000057.1 GCF_001885585.1 Pararhizobium antarcticum | reverse complement strand
GGAAATCGGCCTGCCCTCCCGCCCAGGCGAAAGCCCAGAATGGCGGTGGCAGGCCGATTTCCTGAAGCTCATCCTCCGTCTTCAGCCAGAGATCATGCGCCTCGCCTGCCAGATGCAGACGCACCTCCGGCACGTGCGGCGGGCACAGGATATCGGTGTTGGCGCGGATGAAGGTTTCCGGATCCGTTTTCACGACGGTCGGATCAAAGCGGTGGATTGTCGAGGCCGCCGAGCCGGCAGATATCCAGATATTCATCTTCCGTCACCGGCTGGACGGAGAGTCGCATCGAGGTCACCAGAGCCATTTTTTCAAATTTCGGATTGGCCTTGATGTCCTTCAGCGAAACCGGCTTCGGCAGATCGCAGACGGCGCGGATATCGACGCAGTCCCAGCGGGCGTCGCCCTCGGCAGTCGAATCCGGATGCGACAGCGCGCAGACCTCGGTGATGCCGACGATCTCCAGCCCCTCGTTGGAGTGGTAGAAGAAGCCCTTGTCGCCGATCTGCATGGTCCGCATGTTGTTGCGTGCGAGATAGTTGCGCACGCCGGTCCATTCGGTGCCTTGATCGCCCGCATCCTTCTGCATGGCCCAGGACCATTTGAACGGCTCGGATTTGTAAAGCCAGTACGCCATGCCGCCTCAGGCCTCCGGATTGTTGAAGACCCAATTATAGGGCTTGATCTCGACATGGGCGAACAGCCCGGCCTTGGCATAGGGGTCTTGCGCAGCAATTGCGCGGGCATCCTCGATGGTGTCGGCCTTCAGGATGACCAGGCTGCCGTTCGGCTTGCCGTCGCTGTCCAGAAACGGGCCGGCCATGGCCAGCGTGCCCTTTTCGTTGAGATCGGTCAGGAACGCGACATGCGGCGGACGCGTATCCAGGCGCAGTTGCAGGGCATTCGGCTTGTCGGTGCACAGAACGGCAAAAAGCATGACAGTCTCCTTGTTCGAAAGCCTCTGTTGCAAAGGCTGTTTCTCTATTCCCGGGTCATCGGGCGGGACATCAACTGGTCCAGCGCCGTCGTCACATCGGTCTTTCCGTCGATGATCGCGGCCACCGCCTGCGTGATCGGCATGTCGACGCCCAGCCCGTCTGCGACCCGTGCCGCGACCGACGCCGCAAAGGCCCCCTCGACAAGCTCCGCCCGGCCGGAAGCGCTGCCACGCTGGCCAAGGGCAACGCCGAAGCGCAGGTTTCGCGACTGGTGGCTGGTGGCTGTCAGAACCAGATCGCCGAGGCCTGAAAGCCCCCGCACCGTATCCGGATCACCGCCATGGGCCAAGACGAAGCGCGACATTTCGGCAAGGCCGCGCGCAATCAGCGCGGCGCGCGCGGATTCGCCCAGGCCCGCACCCTCGACGATGCCGCAGGCAATCGCCAGAACGTTCTTTAGCGCGCCACCGAGCTGTACGCCGGTTCGATCGCTGGAAGGGTAGAGCCGGAAGGTCTTCCCGGACAGCGCCCCGGCAAGGAAGGAGGCCCGGTCGATATCCGCGGCCGCAACGACCATTGCCGTCGGCAAGCCCCTGGCGATATCCGAAGCAAAGCCAGGACCGGAGAGAACGCCGATGCGCCGGTGATGCAGTTCCGCCTCCAGCACATCGGTCAGCATGCGCCCGCTGGCGCGCTCCATGCCCTTGGCGCAGGTGACGACATCGGCATCTTTTCCGATGAACGCGGACAGCGCGCGCGCCGCCTCCTGCTGGGCCTGCGACGGCATGGCGAAAAGCACGATGGCAGCGCCTGACAGCACGGTCGGGTCAACCGTCATTTTCAAGGTCTGCGGCAATTCGATGCCCGGAAGGGCGTCGTCGTTGCGGCCTGTTTCGGAAAACGCTTCGACGACGCTTTCGCGCCGCGCCAGAAGGATCACACCCGGATTGCCATTGGCGGCCGCAACTGCTGCGAGCGCGGTGCCGAAAGCACCCGAACCGACGACGACGATCTTTGGCGCAGTCTCGGTCATGACCTGTTTCCCATCATGATTTGGCTCCGCGTTTGCCTGATCCGATCAGCGCCTGCGCATCGGCATCCAGTGGCCAGCGAGAGCGCGGCGCAACCTCCAGACCATCAGCCGGAAGCCCGGCTGCCATGCGTTCGGCGCCGGCCCAGGCGATCATCGCGGCATTGTCGGTGCACAGATCGAGCGGCGGCGCCAGAAACCGGAACCCGTTGGAATCGCAAAGCTGCTGCAGCGTCGAGCGCAGAACCTGGTTGGCCGCGACACCACCGGCAACGACGAGCACGGGGCTTGCCGCCTGCCCGCTGAACTCGGCCTTGAAGCGCGAAAGCCCGCGGCCGATCCTGTCCTTCAGCGTGCGCGAGATCGCCGTCTGGAAGGAGGCGCAGATATCGCAAACATCCTGCTCGGTCACCGGTTCGATCGATTGCGCCACTTGCCGCACCGCAGTCTTCAGGCCGGAAAAGGAAAAATCGAGCCGTGCCTCGCCGACCAGCGGACGCGGAAAGACGAAACGATCGGGATTGCCGGTTCTGGCTGCACGCTCGACGGCGGGGCCACCGGGATAAGGCAGGCCGAGCAGCTTGGCCGTCTTGTCGAAGGCTTCGCCCAGGGCATCGTCGATCGTCGTGCCCCAGCGCGCATAATCGCCAATGCCCTTGATCAGGACCAGTTGCGTATGGCCGCCGGAGACCAGAAGCATGAGGTAGGGAAATGCCAGATTGTCGGTCAACCGGGCGGTCAGCGCGTGGCCCTCGAGATGGTTGATGGCGTAGAGTGGCTTGCCCGACGCCCGCGCGATGGCCTTGCCGGTCATCAGACCGACCAGCAGCCCGCCGATCAGTCCGGGACCACTTGTCGCAGCGATGGCATCGATATCGTTCAGCGTCACGCCGGCCCGCAACAGCGCTTCCTCGATCAGCGTATCCAGCGCATCCACATGAGCGCGCGCCGCGATCTCCGGCACGACGCCACCATAGGCGCTGTGCTCTTCCATCTGGCTGAGAACGACATCGCCAAGGATCCGCCCGCGACCGTCAGCATCGCGCTCGACGACAGAGGCGGCGGTTTCGTCGCAGCTTGTTTCAATGCCGAGGATGCGCAATGGCGGGGATAAGGGCGAGGACATGGGCCGTTCATTCAAAAGATTGCGGTCGCCCATAAAGGCGGTTACACGGAACCCGGTAACAACGGAACGCCATGGATGCAAACAAAACCTTTCCGGATCGGCACACGCGGCAGCCCGCTGGCGCTGGCGCAAGCCCATGAGACGCTCGACCGCCTGGTGGCGGCGCACGGCATGGCGTCGGAGATGTTCGAGATCGTCGTTCTCTCGACGATGGGCGACCGCATTACCGATCGCTCGCTGTCGGAAATCGGCGGCAAGGGGCTTTTCACGCAGGAACTGGAAGACCTCCTGATCACGGAAGGTCTCGATTTTGCCGTGCATTCCTCCAAGGACATGCCGACGAAACTGCCGACTGGACTGTTTCTGTCCGCCTATCTTCCGCGCGAAGACATTCGCGACGCTTTCATCGGCCGCACCGCAAAGAAATTGCTCGACTTGCCGAAGAATGCCGTCGTCGGCTCGTCCTCGCTGCGCCGCCAGGCGCTGATCCGGCGCCTGCGCCCGGATATCGAGGTGATCACCTATCGCGGCCTGGTCGATACGCGTCTGCGCAAGCTGGCCGAGGGCCAGGTCGATGCGACGCTGCTTGCCTTTGCTGGCCTGAAGCGTCTTGGCAAGGAGACCGTGCCAACGGAGATCATGGACCCCGACGCCTTTCCACCGGCGCCGGCACAGGGCGCGATCTGCATCGAAAGCCGGATTGGTGACGACCGGGTGAACCGGCTGCTCGAGCCGATCAACCACGTCCGCACGCATGAAACCGTGACCTGCGAGCGCGCCTTCCTCGCGGCCCTCGACGGATCCTGTCGGACGCCGATCGCCGGTTATGCGCTCTCGGACGGCGACACGCTGCGATTCTCCGGCATGGTCCTCACACCGGATGGCACCATGCACCACCGGATCTCGGCAGAGGGCAAGGCAAGAGATGCCCTGGAGCTTGGCAGGAAAGCTGGCGAGGACATAAGGATCATCGCCGGGACAGACTTCTTTTCGAGCTGGACCTGAGCCATGCGCATCCTTGTTACCCGTCCGCAACCGGCCGCCTCGAAAACGGCACGTCGGCTGCAGGAACTGGGGCATGAGGCGCTCGTCCTGCCGCTGATGCAAAGTGTTGCCGACGCGGATGTCGCACGCAGCGCCCTAAGGCAGGACTATGCAGCGCTGGCGCTGACAAGCGCCCAGGCTGCAGAGACCCTGGCCTCGATTGCGAACGACATCAAGGACCATCTCGACACGCCGGTTTTCTGCGTCGGCACGGCAACTGCAAGTGCCGCCCGGGCGCTCGGCTTTCGAAACATCATGACCGGAACCGGAACCGGCAGGTCGCTTGCCAGAATGCTGGCAGCGTCGCTTGCCGCTACCGACCCACGACAGACACTCTATCTGGCCGGCGCACCGCGCTCGCCAGACTTCGAGGCGAGCCTGCGTCGCGACGGGATCAGGTTCAAAGTGGTGGAATGCTACCGGATGGTGCCGGTGGATGGCGTAAAAACGCGCCTGCAGACAATTCTGGCCGAGACGCCGCCAGATGCCGTTCTGTTGTATTCGAGCGAAACCGCACGTCTTTTTCTCGATCTGCGGGGCGCTGAAGAAACACCTGACCTGCGTTATCTCTGCCTCAGCCCCGCCATCGCCCGAATTCTGCCGTCGACGACAGGCAATGTCGCGGTGGCCACGACGCCGGATGAAGACAGCCTGTTGAGGCTTCTCTAAAACGGTCTTGCGGCCAATCGACCGGAGAACGCCGCAGGTCATTTTGGACACGCGCAACACGCTCTAACAGGCTAAACCTGCAGCATAAATTCATCCAGAAAGCGAACCCGCTTCAAGGAATTATGCAGGAGGGGCTTTCCCTAGGCGGTCTGCGTGTCTAGGTTTAAAGCCAGACTTGAAATTCATGCGAACAATTCAACGGGAAGAGAAGACCATGGTACCGGATACCCCGCCGCGCCGTTCGAAACCCGATCAGCAGTCCTTGACCATCGAGCTGGAGGCCAACACAGAGCGGCCGGACGCGGCGGAGCGCGCCGACCTGCCCGAAACCCCGGCCGAAGAGCCGGTTGTTTCGACGGCAGGAACGGAGGAAAACGCCGCATCGCCTCTCCCGTCCGAGAACATGGACACGCCGGAAACGGAGGCCAGAGCGGAATCCGCAGCTGCAGCTTTTGCCGAAGAGCCAACCCGTGCCGAGGAACCGGTGCACGATCGGACAGAGCCGGCCCGACCACCGTCCAGCGCGGGCGCGCTGGCGGCCGGCATTCTGGGCGGCCTGATCACGCTTCTCGGCGCCGGCGGCCTGCAATATGCCGGCGTTCTGCCATCGCTCGCACCCGACACCGGAAGCAATGTCAGCCAAACCCTGGCAGCGGATGTCGAGGCGCTGAAGGTGCAGCTTGCCGCCGTCCCGCCGGCCTCGGAAACGGTCGATCTCGCGCCGCTCGAGACGCGCCTTGCCGAACTTGAACAGAACACGGCGCAGGCCGGAAGCGGCACGGCCGCCGACCTTTCGGGGCTCGAGGCCAGCATAACCAATCTCACCAATGAACTCGCGGCGCTCAAATCCGGCCTTGCCGATGCGCAGGCCTCGACCGAGACCACGACCACCGAGCTTTCGAGCCGCATCGAGGCAGCGGAAAAAAAGATCGACGAGCCGGCAAGCGACGTGCAACTGGCCCGTGCCGTGGCCGTGACGGCGCTGAAGACCGCGATTGATCGCGGCGGGCCGTTCCTTGCCGAACTTGATGCCCTGAAAAGCATCGCGGCCGAAGATCCGGCGGTCACGGGCCTTGCCGGCGATGCAACGACCGGGATTGCGTCGCGCGCCGACATGATCCGCGATTTCCCGTCGACCGCCGATGCCATGCTGGAGGCCAGCGAGTTTAAAGATCCGAACCAGGGCGTCTTCTCCCGCCTGATCGACAGCGCATCCTCCGCCATCCGGGTGCGCCCGGTCGGCAGTGTCGAGGGCGAAGGTCCTGCCGCTGTTGTGGCGCGGATCGAGAACAAGCTGACGAATGGCGACTTCAAGGGCGCCAGCCTCGAATGGCAGGCCTTGCCGGAAGAGGCAAAGTCCGCAGGCGCCGACTTCAAGACGAAGCTCGACCAGCGCATCCGGGTCGAAAGCCTGATTGACGCGGCCGTCGCTGGCGTCATGACCAATCAGGGCTGAGGAAAGAATTTGATGATCCGTATCCTGTTTTTCATCCTCATCATCCTGGCGCTTGGCGCAGGATTTTCCTGGCTTGCCGACCGTCCGGGCGAACTCTCGCTGATCTGGCAGGGACAGCGCATCGAGATGAGCCTGATGGTGGCGGCAACGCTGCTCGCCTCACTGGTCGCGGCAATCCTCATCACCGTCTGGATCGTGCGCGTGGTCTGGCTGTCGCCACACTCGATCACCCGCTATTTCCGGGCACGCAAGCGCGACCGCGGATACCAGTCTCTGTCGACAGGCCTGATTGCCGCCGGTGCCGGCGATGCCAATCTGGCGCGCAAGATGACCGCCCGGACAAAGGGCCTGCTCAGTGCGGACCAGGAGCCTTTGATCCACCTGCTGGAGGCGCAGACAGCGCTGATCGACGGCAAGTATGACGATGCCCGCAAGAAATTCGAGCTGATGGCCGACGATCCGGAAACACGCGAACTCGGCCTGCGCGGGCTCTATCTCGAAGCCAAAAGACTGGGTGCCAACGAAGCTGCCCGGCAATACGCCGAGCGCGCGGCCGACAAGGCGCCGCATTTGCCCTGGGCGACGCTTGCTGCGCTCGATTATCGCGGCCAGACCGGCCAATGGGACGAGGCCATCCGGCTGATCGACCAGAGCCGGGCTGCGCATGTGCTGGACCGCAAGGATGCAGACCGCAAAAAGGCGGTGCTTTTGACAGCGCGTGCCTCCGAAAAGCTGGAATCCGATCCGAAGGGCGCCCGCGAGGACGCGACAGCGGCGCTGAAACTGTCCGAAACGCTTGTGCCCGCCGGCCTGATTGCCGCGAAGGCCTATTTTCGCGAGGACAACCTGCGCAAGGGCGCCTCGATCCTGGAAAAGCTCTGGAAACACGAGCCACAGCCCGAAGTGGCAAGGCTCTACGTGCGGGCTCGCAACGGCGATTCCGCAACCGACCGGCTGAAACGTGCGAGCAAGCTGGAGGCGCTGAAGCCGAACAATGCGGTGGCACTGGCAACGGTTGCCGAAGCGGCCCTGGAAGCCCGCGAACTGCAGCTTGCCCGCAGCAAGGCCGAGGCCGCTGCAAGGCTTGCGCCGAGCGAAAGCGTGTTTCTCCTTTTGGCGGATATCGAGGAAGCCGATACCGGTGACGATGGCCGCATCCGCCACTGGATGAACCAGGCGTTGAAAAGCCCCCGTGATCCCGCCTGGACTGCCGACGGCGTGACATCGCCGGATTGGCTGCCCGTGTCGGCGGTCAGCGGCCGGCTTGATGCATTCGAATGGAAAGCGCCGGTCAGCCAACTCTCGGGACCAGTCGAGGACGGCGCGCTGAGCAGCATTGATGCCGCCATCCGGGCGCTGCCGCCGGTTTACGTCCCTCCGGTCCGGACGGATGAAACAGTCGCGCAGGCGCCGGAGATATTGGAGCCAGCCGAGACTGTGGTGCCGGAGCCGCAACCTGTGGCCGTCGCCGTTGTCGAACAGCCTGCCGTGAAGGTCGAAACGAGCCCGGAGACTGAAAAGCAGCCGGAAACGATCGTCACCGATGCGGTCGGCGCGCGAAAGAAACCGGACGCAGCACTCACGGAACCCTTTTTCGGCCATGCGCCCGACGATCCGGGCGTGCGCAAGGAAAAGCCACTAGAAAAGACGACATTCCGCGTGTTCTAGATTGTCCCGCCCTCGTTGTTTGGATCATCATGTTTGAACGATTTCGCAGTTTTCTCGAAAGCCTGACCGAGGCGACGTCACCGACCGTAATCGAGGCTGGCGATCCGCGCATTGCCGTGATGGCACTTTGCATCCAGGTCATGGAAGCAGACGGCGAAACGGAGGTATCGGAGCGCAAGAAGGTGCGGGGGATGATCAAGGATCATTACCAGCTCGACGATTCGACCCTGAATGCGCTGATTGCCGCCGGCGAGACGGCAGAGAGCCAGGCGATCGACTTCTTCCGCTTCACCTCCGACATCAAGCGACACTTCTCCGAGGAACAGAGGATCGACCTCGTCGGCATGTTGTGGGAGATTGTTTATGCGGACGGCAAACGCAGCGAGATGGAGGACCATGTGATTTGGCGCATTGCCGATCTCCTGGGCGTCTCGGGGCGGGACCGGATCATCAAGCGCCAGGAAGTGGCGGCGAAGTTCGACGTGGTGGAGGAGACCGGGGCACAACAGGAAACGTAAGGCGACATGCTTTTCGACCATCGCGACACCAAAAGGCCGGTCCTCATCGTCCTGCATCAGGAAAGATCGAGCCCAGGCCGTGTCGGCCAGTTGCTTCTCGAGAAGGGCCTCAATCTCGACATCCGCCGTCCGGTGCTGGGCGATCCCCTGCCCTCGACCCTCGACGGCCATTCCGGCGCCGTCGTCTTCGGCGGACCGATGAGCGCCAATGACAATGAGGATTATGTGCGTCGGGAAATCGACTGGCTGGCCGTGCCGCTGTCGGAGAACCGTCCGTTTCTTGGCATCTGCCTCGGCGCCCAGATGCTGGTGCGCCATCTCGGCGGGATCGTCGCGCCGCATGACGAGGGTCTGACCGAAATCGGCTGGTATCCGCTGCGGGGGACCGACGGCGGGCGGGCGCTGCTTGATTGGCCCGACATGGTCTACCAGTTCCACCGCGAAGGTTTCGACCTGCCAAGGGGCGCCGAACTTCTGGCCTCAGGCCATTATTATCCGAACCAGGCCTTCCGCTATGGCGACAACGCCTGGGGCATCCAGTTTCACGGCGAACTGACCCGTGCAATGATGCACCGCTGGGTCGTGCATGGCGCGCACCGGTTCGAACTGCCGGGGGCCCAGATGGGCAAGGCGCATCTGGACGGACGTTTGCAGCATGATGGCCCGCTGCGCGCCTGGATGGACAATTTCCTGTCGCTGATCTTCCAGCGCAAGGGCGAAAAGACCTGCGTCTGACGTTGTCCTGAAGCGTCAGAGCACTGCGGTCGGGTCAGCCGCTTCCGGTCGTTCGACAATATGCGCGGGTACATCGAGCGAATCGATCCGGCGCAATTGCGGAAAGCCGAGCGCCCAGATGACGGACACCACCAATGTGCCGACACCGCCGATGACCACGGCCGGCACTGCGCCGATGAAATGCGCCATGGTTCCCGCTCGAAACTCGCCAAGCTCGTTGGAAGCGCCGACGAACACCATGTTGACCGCATTGACCCGTCCGCGCACGGCATCCGGGGTCCAGAGCGCGATCAGGGTTTCCCGGACATAGACCGAGATCATATCCGCAGCCCCCATCAGCATCAGGGCGGCAATCGACAGCCACGCGACCTGCGACAGGCCGAAGATCACCGTTCCCACGCCGAACAGCGCCACACCCGTGAACATCAGGACGCCGGCGCGATGGCGGATGGGATAGGTGGCCAGCACGATGGCAACGGCGATCGCACCAATGCCCGGCGCAGCCCGAAGCAACCCGAGGCCGAGTGGTCCCAGCACGAGGATATCGCTGGCGAACACCGGCATCAGCGCAACGGCGCCGCCGAGCAGGACGGCAAAGAGATCGAGCGAAATCGCCCCGAGCACCACTTTTTCCGAGCGGATGAAACGGAAGCCGGCCAGGATAGAGGACCAGCTGGCAGCCTCGCGCAGCACCCGCTGGACCGGCTTTTCAATCATGAGGACGAGAATGGATGACAGCACCAGAAAGCCGAGCGCCAGCGAATAGGCAACGATCGCACTCACCCCGTAGAGCAAACCCCCAGCGACCGGCCCCAGAATGGCGGCCGTCTGCCAGGACGAGGAATTCCAGGCAACGGCATTCGACAGATCGCGTGGCGGCACAAGATTGGGCGCGAGCGACTGGACGGCCGGCGCCATGAAGGCGCGCTCGATGCCGAAGACGATCAGGATGGCAAACACCGGCCAGGGTGTAAACGCATCAGCCAGGGTCAACGCAAGCAGGGCGGCAGCGCAGAGTGCACTGATGACCATGCAGATCGAAACGATGGCGCGGCGATTGTAGCGGTCGGCGACGGAACCAGTCACCAGAATGAGAGCCAGCGAAGGCAGAAACTGGAAAAGGCCGATCAGGCCGAGATACAGCGTGTTCTGCGTTTGCGCGTACATCTGCCAGCCCACCGAAACGCTGACGATCTGGATCGCGAAGGAGGCCAGGAAGCGGGCGAAGAAGAAGCGGGTATAGGAAACATGGCGGAAAGCCGCAAACCGGTCTGCGCCTTGAAGGGAGGACATGCGTCAGTCTCTTTCATTCGGAAGCAATATAAAGCCGGCGTGCACGTTAAACATGTTTCGACCGGTGCACGGCGCGGACTTGCCGGTTTACGCGTCAATGTCTACATGTCTGTCAACAAAGAATTGGAGACTGGCATGATTGCTGTCATTGGCACACTGAACTTCATCATCAACATCGCATGGTTCCTGATCATCGCATCGGCCATCTTCTCGTGGCTCTATGCCTTCAACGTGATCAATGTGAACAACCAGGCGATCAACATGATCGGTCGCTCGCTGTACCAGCTGACAGAACCGCTCTATCGTCCGATCCGGCGCATCCTGCCGAACATGGGCGGTGTCGATCTTTCGCCGCTGGTCGTCCTGGTCATTCTGTATTTCCTGCAGCTCTTTCTCAACACGACGATCGCACCGGCGCTGCTCGGCGTCGACTGACCCCTCGTCTCTACTGCACATATGCGGCAGCGTGGCCTCGGCAAGAGCCCGAAACAGAAACACCTCCGGATCGGCAGATCCGGAGGTGTTTGTTTGTCTGGCCCGTTGATGGAGCCGTTTACTTCTGGACGGTCTTGGCGCGCTCGATGGCTTCGACAATCAGCTGCTGGGCGACGGTGACGTCCTTCCAGCCGAAGATCTTGACCCACTTGCCGGGCTCCAGATCCTTGTAGTGCTCGAAGAAATGCTCAATCTGCTGCAGCGTGATTTCCGGAAGGTCGGTGTAGTCCTTGACCTTGTCGTAGCGCTTGGTGAGGTGATAGTTCGGAACGGCGATGATCTTTTCGTCCTTGCCCGAATTGTCTTCCATCATCATGACGCCGATCGGGCGCACATTGATGACACAGCCTGGCACCAGCGGACGGGTGGAAGCGATCAGGACGTCGATCGGGTCACCGTCATCGGACAGCGTGTGCGGAACGAAGCCGTAATTTCCCGGATAGGTCATCGGCGTATAGAGGAAACGGTCGACCACCAGCGTGCCGGCTTCCTTGTCCATTTCATACTTGATCGGATGGCCGCCAACCGGCACCTCGACGATGACGTTGATATCTTCGGGTGGATTCTTTCCAATGGAAATTGCGTCGATACGCATAGGTGTCTCCCAGATCAGCGATGAAATGCTGGAAACCCGATAAAGCGAAACATGCGGCAACGCAACATGACTTTCGGTTCACAGCCGAAATTGGCCGGGTCCCGACGCAACATGCGTCTGCCCATGGCCCACAGAAGCAGTTCGATCAAGGGCTGCGCGAACCCAATGTCCGACGCGCGATCGAACACGTTTCCGCAGCAGACCCGAGGGGATCAGTCCCAGATATAGCCGATCTTCTTGAGATTCTTTTCGCCAAAGTCTTCCATACCCTCGCAAAGGTCTCGTCCGCCCGCCGTGCGGAAGAACCGGTCGGCATGATGGCTGTCCTCGAGGCACCAGACGACCAGTCCCTTGCAGCCGAGCGATCTCAGCAGGCTTTTGGCCTCGCCGAACAGGATCCGGCCAAGGCCGATCCCCTGATATTCCGGGCGAAGATAAATTTCGTAGATTTCGCCTTCCTGCGGCAGGGCACGGGCACGATTGAGGCCCAGCGTCGCATAACCGGCAATCACGCCGGCCACATCGACAACAAGAAGCGTGGCAGGGCCGCGCGTCGCCTTGCGCCACCAGCTTTCATTTCGGCGATCGACCATATGGTTCAACGGCCTGTGCGGAATAAGGCCAGCATAGGCCTGCAGCCAGGAGACGCGGTGGACGTCCGCTATCGCAAAGGCGTCTCTCGGCTCCCCCGGACGGACATCAATTGACAGTGTTTTCATAGCGAAACTCTAGACCCATGACGCACCAACAGGAATCCCGCGAAGCCACCGATGTTGAACTTCCCACAGGTGACTGTTGGGGACCATGATCAAAAGTTAACGCTTTTTTAACTTTTGCGGCAAGCGTGAAAAGTCCGGCACGCACAGAAAACCCCGCGCAGCACGGCTGACGACGCGACAAGTCGCAGGTGATGAAAAATGGCCAACCACAGACAGACCGCGGAACTTTTTCCCGGTCAACGCGTTGTTCGACGTCCGGTGTGCGTGCGGTTGCAGCAAACACCCCGGCCATAAGAACAAGATCTAATTTTGCATCAGACCCGCGAACACTCAGTCCAGGCCCATAACCAGAATGTAGGGCGCATCTCCCAAGCGTCAACGGCCAGACACAGAAATGCGGGATGACGGATCGACCGAACGCTTAAACGGCACAATGGTGCCCTGTCAGGAGTTGCCCGTGAAGAACCTCTCTGCAGACCGGCGCATGATCAAGATTGCGATGGCGGCCCCCTATCTGGAGCGCCATGAAGAACAGGCTCTGGCCCAGGCCTGGAAGGACAACGACGATCAGGACGCGCGCAACAGGATCGCCATGGCCCATATGCGCCTTGTGATCTCCATGGCGGGAAAATTCCGGAATTTCGGCCTGTCGATGAGCGACCTCATACAGGAAGGCCATATTGGACTTCTGGAAGCCGCTGCCCGTTTCGAGCCGAGCCGCGAGGTGCGTTTTTCGACTTATGCCACGTGGTGGATCCGGGCCTCGATGCAGGATTATGTGCTGCGCAACTGGTCGATCGTCCGGGGCGGCACAAGCTCCGCCCAGAAGGCTCTGTTCTTCAATCTGCGCCGGCTGCGCGCAAAACTCGCCCAGGGTGACCGGCAGCTGACCGCCCAGGCGATCCACGAAGAAATCGCCGTGGCGCTCGGTGTCAGCGTGTCGGATGTCCAGACCATGGACGCGCGGCTTTCCGGAAACGACGCCTCGCTCCAGGCGCCGATCTCCAGCGGAGGCGAGGGCGATGGTGGCGAAAAGCTGGATCTGCTTGCCTGCAACGCCCCCCTGCCCGACGAACAGGTGAGCGACATGATTGATCAGGAACGCCGCCGTGCCTGGCTGGGAAACGCGCTTGAGCAGCTGAACGAGCGCGAAATGAAGATCATCCTCGCCCGCCGCCTCTCGGACGAAGGCGCGACGCTCGAAGAACTCGGCGTCAATCTCGGCATTTCCAAGGAGCGCGTTCGCCAGATCGAGACCCGCGCGCTGGAAAAGCTGAAGATCGCGCTTGTCGCGCAGGCGCCTGTCCTGGCAATGACGGCGCACTGAGCCGGACCAACCAAACAACAATCTCTTTGCAAGGCCCGCCACCCGGCGGGCTTTCGACGTCTGTCTGAAGCGACACCAGGGCCGGCTCCGCTTTCAGTCCGAACAAGCTATTCCGAGATGATCTTGACCTTGTCGCCCGGCTTGACCGTCGAGGTGACCTGCATGGCGTTGATCAGCCGGAAGAGATCGAGCTTGCGATCGGTGCCCATCATGCGGGCCGACAGCGTTGCCAGCGTATCGCTCGAACTTGCCGTGACAATGCGCACACGCAAAGGCTTCAGCGCAGCCGCCTCCTGCGCAGTCATCCGGCGGAACGAAGCGCGAAGCGCGTTCGCGGTTGGCGCCAAGGCCGCAGACCCCTTCGGCACGGCTGTCAGGAAGCGGTAGATCTGGGTATCGATCCGCATCACCGTGACATCAAAGTCCCAGCGATCGGCGGAGGCGCGTGCCGTCGCGGCCTCCAGGCCGTTGATCATTGTCGGCCTGATGGTTGCCGGCTGCAGGCCGGTGACCCAGCCGCTGGCAATATACTCCGTCAGGCTGCGCCGTTTCGGATCGGCAACGCCGTCGAAGCGGATCGCGATATCGCCGGGCCCGGTGGCCAGCACCGCTTCCGCCTTGTTGTCGATCTGGAAGCCGTTCGGCACGTCGAAGCGGATGCCCAGAGTGCCATGCAGAAATGTCTGTCCGCGGACATAGCCTTCCTGCGGGCTGTCTCCGTAGAGAAGACCGTCGATGCCTGCGAGATAATAGTCCCGTCCCCGATCGCCCGTCGCGCCCTCCGGTCCGAAAGCCCGTGCATGACGGCGCGCAAGGTCGACGCGCTGCGGCGCGTTCGGATGGCTGGACAGGAAGTCGAGGCTCTGGTCCGAATCCGGATCGACCGCCGAATAACGGCTATAGGCGGCCATGGAATCGAGGAAACGTGCGGCGGCATAGGCGTCATAGCCGGCCTCGCCCAGCATCCGCACGCCGATCACGTCAGCCTGCAATTCCTGATTGCGCGAGAAGGCAGCGAGGCGCAGCTTGCCGCGCGCGAGCGCCTGCTTGCCGGCAAGATCGCTCGACAGGACTTCGGAGACGACGCGGCTGGCGATCACTTCCGCCTCTTCCCGCTGCTGCCGCTCGATGCCGTGATTGGCCGTCACATGCGCCATTTCGTGCGACAGCACGGCCGCAACTTCAGAGGCATCAAGGGCAAGCGCCAAAAGGCCACGCGTCACGTAGAGATAACCGCCCGGCAGGGCAAAGGCGTTTATCGCCGGTGAATTCAGAATGGTGATGCGATAGGACTGGTTCGGGTTTTCCGAGACGGCCGTCAGGGCCCCGGCGATACGGGCAACCAGGCGCTCCGTCTTTGCATCCTTGTACTCGCCGCCATAACTGGCAACGATGCGCGGATGTTCGCGCGCGCCCACCTGTGCACGCGGATCGTTTTTCTGGACCTCATCGACGATCTGGGGATTTTGCGAGGGCGAGACGCTCGGCTCGTAGCTCTGCTCGACCAACGACTGGCACGCAGAGAGCAACAGTACGGTCAACAACCCGGCGGCGGCACGCAGAGCAACGCCAGGGCGCCCGGCCGGGAGCACGTGATCTGTGCCTGTCTTCCTGTTCATGCCTCAGCTCGTTCCCAGTCTTTCGTGCCAACCCGCAAGGAATTCGCGGCCATGCGACCAGCTGCAAATTCGGTATTCATTACAGTCCGGTACATAGTCGTAGCAAGCGTATCTGCAAGGTGCAGCTGTAACCCATTCCCGCCGCCGGTGCCTAGCAATACCAATAGAAATAGTTGCCCAGTGGTATCGCAGCAACGGATGCGGGAAACGCAGCCATATGGCAGTTACAGTTCGGGCCGTCGCATGGGGCGGCGGTTAAATTGTGGCAAAGGCAGGAAGTTTGCGGGACGAAGCGTTCAATTGCCGAGAAATGCGTTGATTGCCGGGTTGTCACGCCGCGCCAGAAATTCGGCCGTCGGCTGATGCGCGACGATCCGTCCGCCGTCGAGGAAAACCACACTGTCGGCCAGCCGTCGCAGATCATCCGGGTGATGCGTTATGATCAGGATGGTGTTTCCCTCCTCTTCGTGCAGATCGAGCAGGAGCTGGCTCATGCCGGCCCGCAAGCCCGGATCGAGCGCCGCAAAGGGCTCGTCGAGCAGGAGGATCGGCTTTCGCCGCACAAGCGCGCGCGCCAGGGCAACCCTCTGGCGCTCGCCACCGGACAGCGTCGGCGGCAGGCGCCGGCCAAACCCTTCCAGACCGACGCGCATCATCGAGCCGGCAATCTTGCCGCGCTCCTTGACGCCGAGGCGCAGCGCCGGATCGATCCCCAAACCGATATTGGTGGCGACATCAAGATGGGAAAAGAGATTGTGATCCTGGAAAATCACCGAAACCGGCCGTTCGGACGGTTCAACGTGAGCGACGTCTTTGCCAAAAATATCGACCCGGCCCTCATCCTGGGTTTCGAACCCGGCAATGACGTTGAACAGCGTTGACTTGCCCGATCCGGACGCCCCGACGATGGCGGCAATCTCGCCGCGCCGTATGGTGCAATCGAACTGCAGATGCGCATTCGGATAGCGGACATGGACATCCTGAAGGCCAATCGCCGGGTCCATGCTTTCAGCTTCGGCCATCACTATCCTCATTCCCGCGTTCACGCGTCTGCGCGGCCGTTCCGAAAATTGTCAGGGCAAGGCAGACAAGCCCGAGAAACAGCGCCAGCCCGGCTGCATCCGTCGAGCGATAGCTGCCCATCCGCCCGTAGAGCAGCCAGGGCAAGGTGACCATATCCTGCGAACCGAAAAGCGCAACGGCACCGAGATCGCCAAGCGACAGCGCAGCCGCAAAGGACATCGCCATCAGGATCGGCTTGCGAAGACCCGGCCAGTCTATGGCGCGCCAGCGGTTCCAGCCGCCAAGCCCGAGGCTCGCAGATAGTCTGGCGGTTCGCTGCCAATGCGTTTCCATGGCTGGCTTCAGGACCCGATAGACAAAGGGCAGAGCCATCAGCACGTTGATGAGGATCACCAGCACGGGCGCAAAGCGGCTGACATCACCGAACGGCCGCAGAAGCAGGAACCAGCCGGAACCGAGAACCACAGGCGGAACCAGGAGAACGAGCGAGGTCGAGGCGGAGACCGATGCCGCCAGGCCGCGCGCAACAGCGTGCGGGCGACGCGGTGCAAGCGCCATCTGCCGCGCCCGGATCATCGCGGCGGTTCCCGCGACACACAGCACCGCAGAGCAAACCGCGATGGCGAGGCTGGTGGCGAGCCCCCGGTGGACCATAGGATCGCGCACGAGCCCGGAAAGATCCGCCATCAGGCCAGAGACAACGACAGCTCCGAGCGGCAGCATCGTGAAAACCGCAGCGAGACCGATCACCGCGAAATCACCGATCCACCCGAGCCCCCGACGGCCATCGAAGCGGCGCGCCTTGCGACCGGAGGTCGGGCCATCCGCCGACGGCGGCGCCAGCCATCGCAGGGCAAGGAGCAGCAGGCCGGTAATGGCAATCTGTAGCAGCGAAAGGGCTATGGCGCGGGGCGGATCGAAGTCGAAGCGCAGCGCCTGGTAGATCGCCACCTCGATCGTGCTGGCCGCAGGGCCGCCGCCCAGTGTCAGCACCAGCGTGAAGCTCGTGGCACACAGCATGAAGACGAGGCTGGCAATGCCCGGTAACAGGCCGCGGATCACCGGCCATTCTATAAATCGGAAGGTCGACCAGGGCCGCATGCCGAGATTGGCTCCGACAAGCCAGTATTCCCCCGGTATGCGCTCGAGCCCCGTCAGCATCAGCCGGACCGCGAGAGGCATATTGAAAAAGACATGGGCCAGAAGAATACCGGAGAGCCCGTAAATGCTCACCGGCTGCTCGAGGCCGAGCCAGGACAGGCCGCCATTCAACACACCCTGCCGGCCCCAGATGCCGATCAGCCCGAGTGCTGCGACGAGTGCCGGCAGCCCGAGCGGCAACGCCATCAGCCGGACAACCCACACACGACCGGGGAAACGGGCTTGCCGCCCCAGGGCCAGCGCCACGGGAATGGCAAACAGCACCGACAGGCCCGTCGAGAGGATGGCCTGCAGCAGCGTGAACCGTGTAACCCGCCAGATATAGGCATCGAACGACAGAGTGGTTGCCACACCGGGTTGATCGAATGTGGCGAGCGCACCGGCCGCCAGCGCCACGAACAGGAGGATCCCGACGAGGCAAAAAGCCCCGGCGGATAGCGTCAATCGGCGTTCGATCCCCCTCACCCGCGGCTCAGTTTCGGCTCATGGCAGCGAGCCATTCGTCGATCCAGGCCCTGCGGTTTGCGGCAACGGCCTCGGACGACATCAGGAATGTCTTGGCTGGCTGCACCAGCTTGGCGAACGCATCAGGCAGAGGCGCGTCGAGCGCGCCGACCGGCATCATCCAGTTGGTCGTCGGAATGATCGTCTGGAACTGCGGCCCGACCATGAAGGACAGGAATTGCTTGGCAAGTGCCGGATCCCTGGCTGTCCTGATCATCCCGGCAACCTCGATCTGGATGTAGTGGCCTTCCGAAAACGCGGCCGCCTGATAGCGATCCGTGCTTTCCGAAACCATATGATAGGCAGGTGATGTGGTATAGGAAAGCACCATTGGTGCTTCGCCCTTGGTGAACAGGCCGTAGGCCTCCGACCAGCCGGGCGTGACCGTCAGAATCCGGTCTTTGAGTTTGGCCCAGGCCGCACCGGCCTCATCGCCATAAACCGATTTTACCCACAACAGCAGACCAAGGCCCGGCGTCGATGTGCGCGGATCCTGGATAACGATCTTCTGGGACGGATCGCCTTCGACGAGTTCCTTAAGGCTGGCCGGCGGCGTCTTGATGGTTTCGGTGTCATAGATCACGGCGAAGTGGCCATAGTCATACGGCGCAAACACATCGTCGGAAAATCCGCCGGGCACCGTGAGGCCGGACAGATCAAGGCCGTGCGGCGCAAACAGGCCGGTTGCCTTGGCTTCGGAGATCAGGTTGGTATCAAGACCGAGCACGATGTCGGCCTTGGTCGCCTCGCCTTCCAGCTTCAAGCGGGTCAGAAGTTCGACGCCGTCGGCGACGCCGACATAGTTGACCTTGCAGGCGCATGTCTTTTCAAAGGCTTCTGCAACCTTGGGCCCCGGGCCCCATTCGCTGACGAAACTTTCATAGGTGTAGACGGTCAGCGTCTTTTCCTGCGCAGCCATAGGGCCGGCCAGAGAGAAACCCGCCGCAGCGGCGATCATAGACAGAAGTACTTTGCGCATCAGGCGCCTCCTTTAAACATCCAAAATGGGAAGAGGGCGCTGAAGTGAGCCGTCTAATCCCTCCGCCGGTACAAGCCGGATCAGGTTCTGCGGGTCGGCTTTCGCCTCTCAGCCCCTCTTCCGACAGTCGGATCAGGGCGCCCCGTTAGAGCGAGATGAGATTTAGACGCCACGCATGAGCTTGGCAAGAGGCGGCTCGACCGCTTTGTCTCGGGGGTCGAAGGTCCGAACCGTTCGGCACCGGTCATCGATCCCGGGCGCTAGCTGCCGGCGGAGGGTAGCCGCACCGCCTTGAGACCGATGGCTGCAAACAGCGCAATGGCTGCGATGCCGGCTGCCGTCAGGAACAGCGGGTGAAATGCGGCCGTGTAGCTGGCGGCGACCGCCTGCTGTACCGGGGCCGGCAGAGCCGAAAGCATGGCCGGCGTCAACTTTTCCATATCGTCCACCCCGGCAACGGTGCCGCCATGGCGCGCAAGACCGGCAGCAATCGTGGCGCCGTAAAGCGAAATCGCAATCGACGCCCCGCCCATGCGCGACAGCGTGATGGCGCCGGTTGCCGCGCCGACATCGCCGCGCGCGACCATGTTCTGCACGCCTGTCACCGGCACCTGCTGGCCCAGGCCGATGCCGATGCCGTGAAAGCCCATGATGGCGGCAATCAGCAACAGCGAGGTGCCGGGATGGACCTGCGTGAACAAAAGCATGGCGATGACAGCCATGGCAGCGCTGGCGATCGAAAACGGCTTGTAGCGCCCGGTGATCGAGATCAGCCGGCCCGAGGCCAGCGAACCGCAGACAATGCCGCCGGTGAGCATGATGAACAGCAATCCGGCCGAAGACGGCGACAGGCCGGTGGTGGTCTGCAGGAACAGCGCGAAATAATTGACCATGCCGATGCCGATGGCGCCGCTTGCCAAAGAGATGATCAGGAACAGGCTGAAGGACGGATTGGCAAACAAGGACAGGGGCACGATCGGCTCTGGCGCCCGCCGTTCGACGAAGATCCAGACGACGGCGCAGGCAAGACCTGCAGCCAGGACGGAAAGGCTGCCGGTCGACAGCAGCGAGCCGAACAATTCCGGCGCATCGGCCAGAAGCACGATGCTGGTGACAGCGCCTGCAAGAAGCAGCGCGCCGGCATAGTCGATCCGCGGCTGCCGCGTCGGCCGGCGATAGGGCAGGAAGACGAACAGGCCGGCAAGGACGATGACACCGACCGGGATGTTGATCAGAAAGATCGAACGCCAGCCGAACAGGTCGCTCATGGTTCCGCCGAGCACCGGGCCGATGGCCCCCGATGCCATCAGCATCAGGCTGGAATAGCTCTGGTAGCGCGCCCGTTCGCGTGGCTCGAAGAGGTCCGCATTGATCGAGAAGATCGAGACCATGATGCCGCCACCGCCGAGCCCCTGAAAGACACGGGCTGCAATCAGCGTGTTCATCGAGGTGGCCAGCCCACAGGCGATCGAACCGAGCGTGAAGATCGTGACTGCGGCAATCATCACATATTTGCGGCCGAAGAGGTCACCCAGCTTGCCGTAAAGCGGCATCACCGCGCAGGTGGCGAGCAGATAAGACGAGCCGATCCAGCCGAAACGCTCCATCTGCCCGAACTCGCCGACGATCGTGGGCAGAGCGGTGGAGACAATCTGATTGTCGAGCGTCGCCATGAACAGCGCCGCCATCAGAAATCCGAAAAGCGTGAGACGAAGCGCCCTGCTCGAGACGAGCGGCGCAGGAACAGTTTGCATATCCATGGGAGAAATCCGGTTGCGTTTTCGAATTTATGTGCTGTTCGCACATATATGTCAACAGCATATTTATGTTCACGGCATATCGGTCTTTCGAAACCGCGAAAGCTTTGTTATTGTTGGCCATGGAAAATGCAGCCCCGACCACCAAAGCAGACCCTGGCGCCAGCGAAGCAGAGGCGAGCCGCACCCTGATTGGCCAGGCCATGGGCCGCTGGCGCCTGTTGATCGGACGTCGGGTCATGGCACGGCTTGCGATCAAAAGCGTCGCGCCTGAGCTGGAGATCAGCCATATCGACGTGCTCGACGCCGTCTGGCGCGCCGAACCGGAAGGCGAAGTGACGGTGGGAACGATCGCCGAGATGATGCGCATCGACCCCTCCCGCGCCAGCCGCATCGTCGCCGACATGGTGACACGCGGGGCACTCCGGCGTGAAGCATCTCAGACCGACGCCCGCCGGATCCTGGTGGTGATGACCGATCTCGGGCGGCAACTCATGCTCGAGGTCAAGGCCGTCAAGCGCAGCGTCATCGAAAGCATCCTTGCCGATTGGCGGGACGATGATGTGGCCGCCTTTTCAGTCCTCTTCGACCGTTTCGTCGCCGGCTTCGAGCATGTCTACCTGGCCCGGGAAAAGGAGGGCATGCCGACCACGCCCGAAAGCCTGCCCGCGGATAGGGCCGCCGGCCGGTAAAAACGGCAAATCGGCGCCAACCCCTTCCCCTCATCCCCCCGTTTGCGATAAGGGCTTGCGCCATGACAGAACGGGACGCCGTGACACATCCGGATTTCGCCATATTGATGGGCGGCGCGCTCAGAGCGACCGATCGCCTGCGCCGGCATCTTCACGGCATGCGCATCATCGCTGCCGATGGCGGCATGCGCCATGCAAAGTCTCTGGGCGTGATCCCCGAGCGCTGGATGGGCGATTTCGACTCGACACCGCCGGAGTTGATCGCGCAATGGCCCGATATCCTGCGCGAACCCTATCCGCCCGCCAAGAACGAGACCGATGGCGAGATCGCCGTCAGCGCGGCGCTGGAACAGGGCGCGAAAAAACTGCTTTTGGCCGGCGCGCTCGGCGGCGAGCGCAGCGACCACGCCTTCATGCACCTCCTGCATGCGGCAAGGCTCGCCGAAGACGGCATCGACGTGCTCCTGACCTCGGGCGACGAAGAGGCCTATCCGCTGCTGCCCGGCAGTCGCGACATCGATCTGCCGCAAGGCAGCCTGTTCTCGATCCTCGGGCTCGACACGCTGACCGGCCTGACCATCACCAATGCCCGTTATCCGCTGTCCGACTTCCATCTGCCGTTCGGGTCCTCGCGCACGATCTCCAATGTCGCCGAAGGCCCTGTCCGCTTTTCCCTTTCCTCCGGCAGGGCGATCATCCTCGCCCGCCCCTATGACCTTTCGGGAGCCTGATCTTGGCGCCACCCATTTTGAAACTTGATGATATCTTCCTGTCCTTCGGCGGCACGCCGCTTTTGGCCGGCGCAAACCTGCAGGTCGAGCCCGGCGACCGTATCTGCCTGGTCGGCCGCAACGGCTCCGGTAAGTCGACGCTGATGAAGATGGCCGCCGGCCTTGCCGAGGCGCAGACGGGCGAAATCTTCCGTCATCCGTCGACGACCATCCGCTATCTCCACCAGGCGCCGGATTTCGAGGGCTATGACACCGTGCTTGCCTATGCGGAAGCCGGCCTCGGCCCGAGCGATGATCCCTACCGCGTCGCCTATCTGCTCGAGCATCTGGGCCTTTCCGGCGAGGAAGACCCGGCGCAGCTTTCCGGCGGCGAAGCAAGGCGCGCCGCATTGGCCCGTGTCCTGGCGCCCGAGCCCGATATCCTGCTGCTCGATGAGCCGACCAACCATCTCGACCTGCCGACCATCGAATGGCTGGAAGGCGAGTTGATCAAGAGCCGGTCGTCGCTCGTGGTCATCTCCCACGACCGTCGTTTCCTCGAAAAGGTCTCCAATGCCACTGTCTGGCTCGATCGCGGCCAGTCGCGCCGGCTCAATCAGGGTTTCGGCCATTTCGAGGCCTGGCGCGACAAGGTGCTGGAAGAGGAAGAACTCGAACAACACAAGCTCGGCAAGGAAATCGAGCGTGAAGAGCACTGGCTGCGCTATGGCGTCACCGCGCGGCGCAAGCGCAACATGCGCCGGCTCGGCGCACTGCAGGACCTGCGCGCCAAGCATCGTGGCCACAACGGCCCACAGGGGTCCGTTCAGGCCACCGTTTCGGACGCGCGTGATTCGGGCAAGCTGGTGATCGAGGCGGACAGGATCACCAAGGCCTATGGTGAACGCTGCATCGTCGCGCCCTTCTCGATCCGTGTGCATCGTGGTGACTGCATCGGCCTTGTCGGCCCGAACGGCGCCGGCAAGACGACGCTCCTGAAAATGCTGACCGGCCAGATCGTGCCGGATGACGGCAATGTCAAGCTCGGTACCAATCTCGAGATTGCCACGCTCGACCAGCGCCGCGAAGACCTCAATCTCGAGGACACCCTGGCGCATTACCTGACCGATGGCCGCGGCGAAAACCTGCTCGTCAACGGCGAGCAGCGCCATGTCACAGGTTATATGAAGGAGTTCCTGTTCCAGCCCGAACAGGCGCGCACGCCGATCCGCAACCTCTCCGGCGGCGAACGCGCCCGCCTGATGCTGGCCCGCATCCTGTCACGCCCGACCAACCTCTTGATCCTCGACGAACCGACCAACGACCTCGACATCGAGACGCTGGATCTGCTTCAGGAAATCGTCGCCGGCTTTTCCGGCACGGTCATCCTCGTCAGCCACGATCGCGACTTCCTCGATCGCACCGTGACCTCGACCATCGCGCCGGCCAACCCGGATGCGCCCGACGGCCGCTGGATCGAATATGCCGGCGGCTATTCCGACATGATGGCGCAGCGCAAGGGCATGGCCGACGAGAAAAAGCGCGCCGACAAGGCGGAGAAAGCCAGATCTTCGGACACCAGCGGTTCATCCGCGACGCCGAAAACCGCCAAGGGAAAACTCTCGTTCAAGCAGAAATTCGCGCTCGAAACCCTGCCGAAGGAAATGCAGAAGGCCGAAGCCGAAGTCGCCAAACGCGAAACGGAAATGGCCGACCCCAACCTCTTCGCCAAAAACCCCACGCGTTTTTCGGCTCTCGCCACCGAGATGGAAAAACTGCGGGCGTCAATCGCCAAGATGGAAGAGGAATGGCTGGAACTGGAAATGCTGCGCGAGGAGATTGAGGGGTAAGGACGCCAAAGACCGAGCCTACCGCCCCACATTTCGGGGCGCGGTTCGGGATCTATGCGGCGATCGCCTTTTCCTGGGAAGCAAACAGGCGCGTCCTCTATGGAAGCTGCGCCAAGCAAACCGTTTCAAAGCCACAGCCTTACGAAATGCCCACATGAAATCGTTCGGCCAGCAATATCATGAGATACCGCACCGTACCAATCAAAGCAATGTCCAAGAGAAAATGGAGCGGGTGAAGCGATTCGAACGCTCGACCCCAACCTTGGCAAGGTTGTGCTCTACCCCTGAGCTACACCCGCTCATCAGCCTCGGTCCGGGGGTAGTCGGTGGACCGTGGCGTCCCCGCTAACTTGCGGCGACGGGCGCTATATGGCCCAGCCATTTTCCAAATGCAACAGGGAAATGACGCGCCGTCGAAGAAATTTTGGCGGGAATGGCGCAAGCCCTTGGAAACAAGGCCTTTTGACCGGCGCGCGCGGTCGAATATTGCGCTTGCCTGCCCTTCACCGTATGGAAAAAGCCTGTTCTCGACCAAAAGGAATCGCCATGAGTGACGCGCCAGCACCGGATCCGACGCCAAAGACGCAGGAGGACCTGTTCAAGTTTCTCGACAGCCTCGGCATTGCCCACGCCACGACGCGCCATGCGGCCGTGTTCACCGTTGCCGAATCGGCGGCGCTGCGCGACGAGATCCCCGGCGGCCACACGAAGAACCTCTTCGTGAAGGACAAGAAGGACAATTATTTCCTGCTGACCGTCGAGGAGCATGCAACCGTCGACCTGAAGACCGTGCACACGATCATTGGTGCGGCCAGCAAGGTTTCGTTCGGGCGCCCGGAAAAACTGATGGACTATCTCGGTGTCATTCCCGGCGCCGTTACCGCCTTTGGCGTCATCAACGACGCCGGTCGCAATGTTAAGATCATCATTGATGCCGATCTGATGCGCGACGAGATCATCAACTGCCACCCGCTGACAAACGACGCGACCACGTCGATTGCCTCAAAGGACCTGTTGCGCTTTATCGAGGCGACCGGACATGAACCGCTTGTCTTGAAAGTGACGTCCTGACATACGATCTTGGAGGCGAAGCGGGCCCTTGGGACGAAGCCAAGGTAGCTTGGCGCGGCACCGGCCGCCAGTGACAGCAGGACAAGCGGACAGAGCGGGTCCGCGAGGAGAGATGATGAGCGGCAGCGACAATCCCTATGCAGGCTCCTACGGAAGCCAGATGACGGCAACGGCGAACTATGGCGGGACGCCGGCACCGGCCCCCGCGATGGCGCCTGCCGGCGACCTGATCAAGGACACGACAACGGCGACTTTTACCCGCGACGTCATCGAGGCCTCGCGCGAGCAGCCGATTCTCGTCGATTTCTGGGCCCCCTGGTGCGGTCCCTGCAAGCAGCTGACCCCTGTTATCGAAAAAGTCGTCACGGAAGCCGGCGGGCGCGTCAGGCTGGTGAAAATGAACATCGACGATCATCCGTCGATCGCCGGCCAGCTCGGCATCCAGTCGATCCCCGCCGTTGTCGCCTTTTCCGACGGACGCCCGGTTGACGGTTTCATGGGCGCCGTCCCGGAAAGCCAGATCCGCGAATTCATCGAAAAGATCGCCGGTCCTGTTATCGACGACCAGCAGGCACAGATTGACGCAGCTCTCACGGACGCAAAGGCATTCCTCGACGCCGGCGATCTCGAAAATGCAGCTGGCCTTTATGGCGCCGTGCTGCAGGCCGTTCCGGACAATGCCTCCGCCATCGCCGGTCTGGCCGAATGCATGATCCAGGCCGGCGACATCGAGCAGGCACGCGCAATCCTCAGCGACCTGACGGAAGAGCTTGCCAAGGACGCAGCGATTGCAGCCGTGCTGAAGAAGCTCGGACAGATCGAGGAAGCCCGCAAGCTCGGCGACCCCGTTCTGCTCGAACAGCAGCTGGCGACCGATCCGGACGATCACGAAGCCCGCATCAAGCTTGCCAAGATCCGCAATGTCGAGGGCGACCGCGCCGCTGCCGCCGATCATCTTTTGGCGGTGATGAAACGCGACCGGACCTTCCAGGATGATGGCGCGCGACGCGAGCTGCTGCAATTCTTCGACGTCTGGGGCCCCATGGATCCGGCGACACTCGCAGCCCGGCGCAAGCTGTCCTCGATCCTGTTTTCCTGATCTGGCGGCTTCTCCTGATGTGGCATCTTGTCCTGCTGCGATCCTCTCTGTTGATGCAAGGGGGTCGCTCTCTTGAGATTTCGAGATGGCGCACCATCTTGAAAGTATCGGCACAGACCGGCTAGATGCTGGGACGCCGCAGAGCGACGGGATATATTCAAGATGCAAGTGGGCAATGCGCGTTACCTCAGGCCCCAGGACCTGCCGGATACCCTGCCGGTGATGCCGCTGACCGGTGTCCTGTTGCTGCCCGGTGCGCAGCTGCCGCTGAACATTTTCGAACCGCGTTATCTCGCCATGTTCGACGACGCGCTGGCCGGCAACAGGTTGATCGGCATGGTGCAACCCTCTTTCAGCGAAGGCCACGGCGAAAGCCCGGCGGGATCGCTCATTGCCCTCTGTCAGGTCGGCTGTGTTGGCCGCATCACATCGTTCACCGAACTGGAGGACGGGCGATACATTGTCTCGCTGACGGGGATCTGCAGGTTCCGGCTGTTTGACGAGGCGCATCTGACCAAGGGCTATCGCTCTTTCCGCATCGCGCCCTTTGCCGCCGACCTGGTGGCGCCCGACGAAGAGGCACAGGTTGACCGCGAGGCGCTGCTGGCCGCCTTCAAGGCCTATCTGGATGCCAACAAGCTGGAAGCCGACTGGGAGAGCGTCGGACGCGCCAGCAACACGACGCTGGTCAATTCCATGGCCATGATGTCTCCCTACGGACCGGCGGAAAAGCAGGCGCTGCTTGAGGCACCGGACCTGAAGACACGGGCCGAAACCCTGATCGCCATCACCGAAATCGTCCTCGCCCGCAATTTCGGCGATTTCGAAACCCGGCTGCAGTAGGAAACGCAGATGGACGCCAAGACCAGCAAGGTCGATCCTAAGCTGCTCGAACTGCTCGTCTGCCCGCTGACCAAGGGCCGGCTCAGCTATAATGCAGGCGACAACGAGCTGGTGTCGGAAAAAGCCCGGCTGGCCTATCCCATCCGCGACGGCATTCCGATCATGCTGATCTCCGAGGCGCGCAAGATCGAGGACTGAGCCGCTTTTGGGCTGTCCGGCTTCATGATCGATCAAGATTTTCCAAATAGACTGTGTCTGTGAACGACACGGGAAAATGCATGATCGTCTGGCACATCACAGCCGCCATCCTGACGCTGACGATGATCGGCACGGCGGCGCATGTTTTCCGATCCTCGTTCAATTTCATTCCCGATCGCTTCAACGCTGCACCTGGCCGGTTCTGGACCAACCATGCGATCGACGACATGCTCAGCAGCAATTATGGCTTCTGGGACATGGTGGCCGGTACGGAATACGACAGCGACGGATACTATGAATTTTTCAGCCTGAGAAATCTGCGCATTGCCTGCACCTGGACCATTGCCTGCGGAACGGCGATCGGGCTGTCGATTCCAGGAGGCTGGGACTGGTTTGCGGCGACCGCCAATGCAGCGCCCGGCTGGCTCTGGGCGCTGTTTGTCCATCGCCTGAACAACATGACGTTTTTCTGAACTCAGATCGCCTGCCCCGACAGCATGCGCGGCTGGGTCTCGCCGGCAATGCCGGAAGCCTGGCGGATGAAAAATGATTTGAGCGAGGGCAGGCGATCGACGATGCCAAGCCCGAAATCGCGCATCACCCGCAACGGCGTGTTGTCGTTGGAAAACAACCGGTTCAGCACATCGGTGGTGACACCCATGCGGAACGTGTCGAAGCGCCGCCAGCTCTGGTAGCGCTCGAGCACAGCGAGCGATCCGATGTCGAGGCCGAGCCGGTCGGCCTCGACGATGGTTTCAGCAAGGGCGGCGACATCCTTGAAACCAAGGTTCAGTCCCTGGCCCGAGATCGGGTGAATGCCATGGGCTGCGTCCCCGGCCAGCGCGAAGCGCGGCGCCACGAAATCGCGCGCCAGTGTCAGCCCCAGCGGATAGGCGCGGCGTCCGGCGACCACCTTGATGGCGCCGAGCTTATGGCCGAAACGACGCTCCAGCTCGTCCTCAAAGACCAGATCGTCTGCCGCCAGCAGCCGGTTCGCATCGGCGGTGCGCTCGGTCCACACGAGCGATGACCGATTGTTCTTCAGCGGCAGTGTCGCAAAGGGACCGGCCGGCAGGAAATGTTCCTCGGCAGTGCCGTCATGCGGACGTTCGTGCTCGACGGTCGTGACGATGCCGGACTGGCCGTAATCGAATTCGACCGTCTTGATACCGGCCGCATCCCGCAGTTTCGAGCGCACGCCATCGCAGGCGACCAGCAGCCGCGCCTGCAGCGCCTCGCCATGCACAAGTGTCACGTCGACCGAATGATCGCCGCTTTTGAAACCCTGCGCCGCCGTCGATTGGCGGATGGTTACGCCGCGCGCCGCCGCAGCCTTGCGCAGCGCGCCGACCAGGGCAACGTTCGGCACCATGTGCGCGAACGGCTGTCCGTCGACCGCCTCGTCTTCGAATGTCAGGAAGATCGGACGGACGGGATCCGACGTTTTCGAATCGGTCACGATCATGCGCTTGATCGGCTCGGCATCCGGCGCGATTTCATCCCAGACCCCGATGACATCGAGCATTTGCGAGGCAGCCGCTATGATGGCCGATGCGCGCTCGTCCTTTTGCCAGACGCCCTCCGGCGCACCATCGATGACCATCACATCCAGGTGCGGCGCCGCCGTCTTGAGCGAAACCGCCAGGGACAGGCCGACATAACCGCCGCCCGCAATCAGCACATCGATCATCGGCTTTCTCCCATAGCACTTGAGCATTTCCTGTCCCCTATATAGATCATGATTGTTCGTGTTCCTACCATCGGAGACTGCCGATAATGTCGCGCCCCACTGACACGCCCGCCCCGATGCCCGGACCAATGGACGTCCTGCTTGAAACGCTCGACCTTGAAAAACTCGAAGAAGACCTGTTTCGCGGCCGTAGCCCGCAGGTCGGCTGGCAGCGCGTCTTTGGCGGCCAGGTCATCGGCCAGGCGCTGGTGGCGGCCCAGCGCACCGTTGGCGAAGGTCGCTACGTGCATTCGCTGCACGCCTATTTCATGCGCCCGGGCGACCCTGCCGTGCCGATCATCTACAGCGTCGACCGCATTCGCGACGGCGCCAGTTTCGCAACGCGACGTGTGGTTGCCGTCCAGCACGGCAAGGCGATCTTCTCGCTTTCAGCATCCTTCCAGTTCGACGAAGGAGGCTTCGAGCACCAGATCACCATGCCAAACGTAACGCCGCCGGAGGACCTTCTCGGCGAACAGCAGATCAAGGAGAAATTCCTGGTCAATGCACCCGAAGCCATCCGCCGCTACTGGGAGCGGCCGCGGCCGATCGAAATCCGCCCCGTCTCGCTCACCCATTATTTCTCCCGCGACAAGCTGGAACCGACACAGGATGTCTGGGTCAAGGCCGTCGGCAACGTTCCGGACGAGCGTCATATCCAGGCAGCCGTTCTGGCCTATATTTCGGACATGACCCTGCTCGACACGTCCCTCTATGCCCACGGTACCTCGGTCTTCGATCGCAACCTGCAGGTCGCCAGTCTCGATCATGCGATGTGGTTTCACCGCCCCTGCCGGATGGACGATTGGCTGCTCTACACACAGGACAGCCCCAGCGCCTTTGGTGCCCGCGGAATGACCCGCGGCAGCCTTTTCGACCGCTCCGGCGTGCTGATTGCCTCCGTTGCCCAGGAAGGGTTGATTCGGAAAAAGGCATCTGAATAAATATTGTGCAGTTTTTGAAATTTGCACATTTTTTCATCTGCAAATTTGACGAATTTTTAACATTCTCGCGGCGAGGCCTGCGAGAATATGACTTTTCCATGTCTTTTCATAGAGTTACCAAGCTGATCCCGAACTGGCACGCGCCTTGAATAGGATAGCGCGTCGCCGGGGGAAAAAGTGCCAGGCGGCGAGGAGACGGCCCCGAGCCGCACATGAACACGAAGGATGGGAAACCAGATGAAAATTGTGATGGCCATTATCAAGCCGTTCAAGCTCGATGAGGTGCGCGAAGCCCTCACGGCTGTTGGCATCCAGGGCCTGACGGTGACCGAAGTCAAAGGCTACGGACGCCAGAAGGGGCACACGGAGATCTATCGTGGCACTGAATATGCGGTGAGCTTCCTGCCAAAGCTGAAGATCGAGATCGCCGTACCAACCGAAATCGTCGACAAGGCCGTCGAAGCGATCGCCACCTCTGCCAAGACCGGCCAGATCGGCGACGGCAAGATCTTCGTCTATTCGATTGACCATGCCGTGCGCATTCGTACCGGCGAAACCGATTCAGAAGCGCTGTAAGTCACGGCCGTTCAGGGAGCTACATGTCTATGTCCTCATTTAAAATTTCCACCTCTCTCGGACGCGTGAGCGCTGCAACCGCAGCCTTCTTCGCCCCGGCTATCGCCTTTGCGCAGGAAGCGGCACCTGCCGCTGCCGAAGCCGTTGCCGCTGCACCGGTTCCGGACAAGGGCGATACCGCCTTCATGTTCCTTTGCACCATCCTGGTGCTGTTCATGCTGATCCCGGGCCTCGGCCTGTTCTACGGCGGCCTCGTGCGCGCCAAGAACATGCTCTCCGTGCTCATGCAGTGCACCGTTGCCGGTGCTGCCGTCATGCTCATCTGGGTTATCTACGGCTATTCCTTCGCCTTCGGTGGCTCGACCTCCGCTTTCTTTGGCGGCACTGCAAAGCTTTTCCTGGCCGGCGTCACGCCTGACAGCACGGCTGCAACGTTCTCCGATGCAGTCATTCCGGAATATATCTTCATCATGTTCCAGATGACCTTCGCCGCCATCACCCCGGCGCTGATCATCGGTGCCTTCGCAGAGCGAATCAAGTTCTCGGCAGCGGTGCTGTTCTGCGTGCTGTGGGCAACCTTCGTCTACTTCCCGATCGCCCACATGGTCTGGGACGCCAACGGCCTTCTCTTCGGCTGGGGCGCGCTTGACTTCGCCGGCGGCACGGTCGTTCACATCAATGCCGGCATTGCAGGCCTGATCGGCGCGATCATGGTCGGCAAGCGTACAGGTTTCGGCAAGGACATGATGGCTCCACATTCCATGACCCTCACCCTCGTTGGTGCGGCCATGCTGTGGGTCGGCTGGTTCGGCTTCAACGCCGGCTCCAACCTCGAAGCCACGGGCGGCGCGATGCTCGCAACCGTCAACACCTTCGTCGCGACGGCTGCTGCCATCATCTCCTGGTCGCTGGTTGAAACCTTCACCCGCGGCAAGGCCTCGATGCTCGGTGCAGCATCCGGCATGATCGCCGGTCTAGTTGCGATCACACCGGCCGCCGGCATAGCCGGCCCGATGGGCGCAATCGTCATGGGCCTGCTCGTATCGCCGCTGTGCTACTTCTTCGTCTCCGTGGTGAAGAACAAGTTCGGCTATGACGACACCGCAGACGTCTTCGGCGTACACGGCATCGGCGGCCTCTTCGGCGCACTGGCAACCGGCATCTTCGCCTCCTCCTCGCTCGGCGGCATCGGCTATGCCGAAGGCGTCACCATGGGCGGCCAGTTCATGACCCAGGTCTATGCCGTTCTCGTCACCATCGCATGGTGCGGTATCGGCTCGGCGATCCTCTACAAGATCGTCGATGTGGTCGTTGGCCTGCGCGTCTCGGTCGAAGCCGAACGCGAAGGTCTTGACCTCGCCTCGCACGGCGAAGCAGCCTACCACTCCTGAGACCTCAATGCCGGCGACCCAGGTTGCCGGCATTGACACTCCCGTCGCGACACAGTCCATTTGCCGCTTTCAGGCCCGAACCTCTGGTTCGGGCTTTTTTCGTTGCTGCGCAGCCCTGCTCGGTGAACATGCAAGGCAAAACTCGTTAGATATAGTGACGTCGGGAGTGGCGTGAGCCGCCATGGTTAATGTCGCATTAACCCCATTGCGTCTATTTTGCTGGCATGGGCGCTCTGCGCACATCTTCAGCGATGACGACAATCAACGGGCAGCGGATCATGACCAGAAGCAATCAGGCGGCATATGACAGTCGGCCCAATCGGTTCGTGCTTTCGACCTTTGTCTGGCGCCAGATCGCAGCGCTGGCCGGGTTTGCGATTTTTATAGCGCTCGGCTTTGCCGTAGCAGCTCTCTCGACATGGAATGTCGCCGATCCGAGTTTCTCCTATGCAACAGCCGACGAGCCACGAAATATTCTTGGCTACACCGGTGCCGCCTTTGCCGACATCTTCATGCAGTTCTTCGGGATCGCCAGCGTCGTCGCCCTCTTGCCGGTCGTTGCCTGGGCACTGGTCCTGATCACCGGCAAACCCTTCGATCACATTCTCAAGCGTGCGGCCGCCTGGTTCGGCGGCGCCGTGCTTGCCTCGGCGGCGCTCAGCTGCGTGCCGGGCCCTGTCACCTGGCCGTTGCCCAACGGTCTCGGCGGCGTTTTCGGCGACATGATCCTGCGCTTTCCGGCGCTGTTCACCGGCGCCTACCCGACCGGAACCTTTGCAACCATCCTCGGGGGTATCTTTGCCGTGCCTGCGGCCTGGATGCTGATCTACAGCTCCGGCCTGATCGGTGTCGGCGACCCAGATGAGGTTGAAATCGACGCACCTGTCGCTCCGAGCAAGGCACGTACCGTCAGCGACGCCGCAGAGGATGACGACAGCGAAGGCGCGATCATGCTGATGATCGGCGCGCTGACGCACATGCGCTTTACTGCCGAAGCCCGTATCCGGCGCCTGTTCGGTCTCACCGGCCGACGCCGGAGCACACCGCGGCATTTCGACGAGCCCTATGATTTCAATGGCGACGAATTCGGGACACTGAACGAACCGGCGCGCGCGAAATCCACCCCGATGACCCGCGTCGAGCCGTCGCTCGACCGCAGCGAGCGACGCGCGGTCTCGGCACCGCCAATGTCGGTGGACGAAGACGACAACGACGACGATGACGCATTCGATTTGGACGCGCGCCGCCCGGCGGGCATCCTCCCGGACGAAGACGAGGACGACGTCGCTGCCGACTGGGCGCCCGTCCCGGCGCCGCGCAAGGCTGTCCCGAATACCGTCTCTGGCACGCGGGTCGTTCCACCAGCACCGCGGCCGAAATCCGGTCAGCGCATCGAACGGGAGGCCCAGGCATCGCTGGTTTCCGACGACGAAAACTTCATCCTGCCGCCGCTGCATTTCCTCGCAGAACCGAAGAATGTCGCGCGCGATTCCACCCTTTCGGCCGATGCCCTCGAGCAGAATGCACGCATGCTTGAAGGCGTGCTTGAGGATTTCGGCGTCAAGGGCGAAATCATCCATGTCCGCCCGGGCCCGGTCGTCACCATGTATGAACTGGAACCGGCGCCGGGCATCAAATCCTCGCGCGTCATCGGCCTTGCGGATGACATCGCCCGCTCGATGTCGGCGATCGCCGCCCGTGTTGCTGTCGTGCCCGGCCGCAATGCCATCGGCATCGAGCTACCCAACAACCGCCGCGAAACCGTCTACCTGCGCGAACTGATCGGCTCGCGCGATTTCGAGACCAGCAAGACCAAGCTTGCCATGGCACTCGGCAAGACGATCGGCGGCGAACCTGTCATCGTCGATATCGCCAAGATGCCACATCTTCTGGTGGCCGGCACGACCGGCTCCGGCAAATCCGTGGCCATCAACACCATGATCCTGTCGATCCTCTACCGGCTGAAGCCGGAACAGTGCCGATTGATCATGATCGACCCGAAGATGCTCGAGCTGTCCGTCTATGACGGCATCCCGCATTTGCTGTCCCCGGTGGTGACCGATCCGAAGAAGGCCGTCGTCGCGCTGAAATGGACCGTGCGCGAGATGGAAGAGCGCTACAAAAAGATGTCGAAGATCGGCGTGCGTAACATCGACGGCTTCAACAGCCGGGTCGAGCAGGCCATGGCCAAGGGCGAGCAGATCAGCCGCACCGTCCAGACCGGCTTTGACCGCCAGACCGGCGAGGCCGTCTACGAGACGGAAGAATTCGACCTGCAGCCCATGCCCTACATCGTCGTCATCATCGACGAGATGGCCGATCTGATGATGGTCGCCGGCAAGGACATCGAAGGTGCCGTCCAGCGCCTCGCCCAGATGGCCCGTGCTGCCGGCATCCATGTCATCATGGCGACCCAGCGCCCATCCGTCGATGTCATCACCGGCACGATCAAGGCGAACTTCCCGACCCGCATTTCCTTCCAGGTGACCTCGAAGATCGACAGCCGCACCATCCTGGGCGAACAGGGCGCCGAACAGTTGCTCGGCATGGGCGACATGCTCTACATGGCCGGCGGCGGTCGCATACAGCGCGTCCACGGCCCCTTTGTATCCGACACCGAAGTCGAGCAGGTCGTCGCCTACCTGAAGACACAGGGCTCGCCGCAATATCTCGAGGCAATCACCGAGGATGACGACGAGGACAATGAGGGCGGCGGCCCGGCCGGAACATCCAACCTCGCCGATTCGGACGATCCCTACGACCAGGCGGTGGCCATCGTGCTGCGCGACGGCAAAGCGTCTACATCCTACATCCAGCGCCGTCTCGGCATCGGCTACAACAGGGCTGCGTCGCTGATCGAACGCATGGAGCAGGAAGGCGTCATCAGCCAGGCCAACCACGCCGGAAAGCGCGAAATTCTCGTGCCGACGGAAGACGATATCAGCGGTCGCTAGACGCGATCGCCTGATTCAGGAGCAAATGCAGGCGGCGTCGGCCTTTCAGGCCTTGAAGGTGCCGCACTTGCGCTCCACATCACACTGAGTTTGAAGGAGACTGCGATGACCGACAACCAGACACGCCATGCGGACGCAGGAAAAGGCTTCTCGCTGATCTCGCGTCGTTCGTTCGTCTGCGGCCTGACCCTCGCCGCCGCACTGGCCTTGACCGGCCTGCCGCTGGAACAGGCGCAGGCGCAGGCAACGAGCGCTGCGCAGAAGATCGCCGACCATTTTGCATCCGTGAAGACCATGAGCGGCGAGTTCGTGCAGTTCGGCCCGCGCGGCGAACAGACCGGCGGAAAGTTCTACATCAGCCGGCCCGGCAAGATCCGCTTCAACTATGAGGCGCCCTCGCCGATGCGCGTGATCGCCGATGGCAAGTCCGTGGTCATCGGCAACCAGAAACTGAAGACCTGGGATATCTATCCGCTGTCGAAGACGCCGCTCAACCTGCTGCTCTCCAACAAGATCGACCTGTCCGGCAAGATGGTCCGGGACGTCAAGGAAGAGGCAGACCTGATCACCATCGTTCTCGGCGACCGGAGCATCTTCGGCGATTCGACCATCACCATGATGTTTGATCCGAGGACCTACGACCTTCGCCAGTGGACCATTACCGACGCGCAGAAAAAGGATACGTCGGTGATGATCTTCAACGTCAAGAACGGTCTTGCGCTGGACGACAAGGTTTTCGCGATCCCCTATGATCAGGTCCGCAACAGGGGCGGCTGATCGCGAACCAGATCGCGTCAACCCAGCGGGTGATAGGTCCGCTTTTGTTTCCGTGTGGCCGAACGCCGAAAAACTGTTAAAGAGCGTTGCCGCGTCGCATGGGCGGGCGGAGCAGACGCTTTTTGAAGAGGTTTCCGGAAATGGCATTGTCGATCGCAACGTGGAACATCAATTCCGTGCGGCTGCGCATGCCACTGGTCGAGCATTTCCTTAAAGTCTGGGCGCCTGATGTCCTCTGCCTGCAGGAAACCAAGGTGCACAATGGCGAATTTCCCTTCTCGCCGCTGCGGGCGCTGGGCTACGAGCACATCGCCATCCATGGCCAGAAGGGCTATCACGGTGTCGCCACCATCTCCCGTCTGCCGCTGCACGAACTGACCGATCGGCGCGACTATTGCGGCGTCGGCGATGCCCGCCATCTTTCCGTCCTGTTCGATAAGAACGGCAAGACCATCCGCCTGCACAATTTCTATGTTCCGGCCGGCGGCGATGAGCCCGACCGCACGATCAATCCGAAATTCGGCCACAAGCTGGATTTTGTCGAGGAAATGAAGCTGCTGCATGCCGAGGCCGACGCCGGCATCTCGTCGATCCTCGTCGGCGATCTCAACATTGCCCCGCTCGAGCATGATGTCTGGTCGCAAAAGCAGCTCCTGAAGATCGTCAGCCATACGCCGATCGAGACCGAGGGCCTGACGACCATCATGCGCGACGGCGCCTGGGTCGACCTGATGCGCCAGCACACACCCTCTCCGGAAAAGCTCTACACCTGGTGGAGCTACCGGGCCAAGGACTGGGAGGCCGCCGATCGCGGTCGCCGCCTCGACCACATCTGGTCGTCCGCCGATCTCTCATCGCACCTGACGAATGTCGAAATCCTCAGGGAAGCCCGCGGCTGGGAACGGCCATCCGACCACGTCCCGGTGATTGCCTCGTTCGATCTGTGAAATCAGCCCTCAAGGCCTGGAAGCTCACCCGAATTTGGGCGCCAGCTTTTCCATATTCGCGATCATAGTCTGTAGATTGTCGCGGATACGGGCTTCGACGGCGGCGGCGACTTCGGGATATTCTTCCAGCATGCGGCGGAACAGCTGGCGGTTGATGCGGATGACTTCGCTTTCCTCCTCGGCGGTCGCGGTGAATTTCCGCTCGACGAAGGAGATCATTGCCAGTTCCGACAGAAGTGTACCTCGCCCCACGGTCTGAACAGCCTCAATGCTGCCGTCCCGGACAGTTCGGCTAAGGCTGATCGAGCCGCTGGCCACGGCAAAGGCGCAATCGGCCGGAGCGCCCTCGCGAAACAGCTGCTGACCGCGGCTGAGACGACGGCGCTCGGCCCCGAAAGCGATCAGCCGCAGCTTGTCCTCGCCGATATCCGCAAACAGCGGGACGATGGAAAGAAGGGCAATGTCGTCATTCAGCGCCAAAGCGATACCCCGGAACAAGCATTCTGCGGACGCCGATCATGCCCGGCCCTGCTGCTCGTCGTTATGGAACGATCTTGTAACCGCCATTCTCTGTCACCAAAATCTCGGCATTGGAAGGGTCCCGCTCGATTTTCTGGCGCAACCGGTAGACATGGGTCTCCAGCGTGTGCGTGGTGACGCCAGAATTATAGCCCCAGACCTCTTCCAGAAGCACGTCGCGGGTCACCACCTTCTGTTCCGCCCGGTAGAGATAACGGATGATCGCGGCTTCCTTTTCCGTCAGCCGGATCTTCTGGCCATTGTCGAGTGTCAGAAGCTTCTGCCCCGGCTTGAACGTGTAGGGACCGACCGTGAAGGTAGCGTCCTCGCTCTGTTCATGCTGGCGCAACTGCGCCCGGATGCGGGCCAGCAGCACAGCAAAACGGAACGGTTTGGTGACATAGTCGTTCGCTCCTGCTTCCAACCCGAGGATCGTGTCGGAATCAGTGTCATGGCCGGTCAGCATGATGATCGGCGGCTTGAAGCCGCCCTTGCGCAGAAGCTTGACCGCTTCGCGGCCATCCATGTCCGGCAGGCCGACATCCATCACCAAAAGCGCAATCTGCTGGGCGCGGGCCGTCGCCATGCCCTTGGCCGCCGTCGGCTCCTGGAGAATGTTGAATTCCTCGTAGAGCGCCAGCTGCTCCGTCAGCGTCTCGCGCAGATCATTGTCGTCATCGACCAGTAGAATAGTGCGCGTGTTCATGGAAAAACGTCCTCCTTGCATGCCGTCCCAGACTAACGCAATCGCTGTCCGAGACAAGCGACGCAGCCCTTCACCCGTTTGTTACATCTTGTGTAGTGCTATGATGAGCTTTCGGATCACGAACAACGCAAAAAGCTGTGAGTAAAATGCGTTTAAAAGCAGAAAAATCGGTCGGAAGACCCTCGACAATGACCGTTCGGGCCAAGCCCGGTGATCGCAGCCGCGCGCTCGTCTCTTTCGGCGGACGCACCGAAGAGGCCGCCATCGGCCGCAGCGGCATGTCATCGCGCAAGCGCGAAGGCGATGGCGCCACCCCGATCGCCAGCCTGAAACTCCTCTACGGCTATGCCCGCACCGACCGCATCCGCTCGCCCGAAACCGCGCTTGATCTCATCCCCATACGCTCCGGAATGCTCTGGTGCGACGAGCCGCGCCACGCCAGCTATAACCGCCTCGTCTCGGCACCGTTCAACCACAGCCACGAACGCATGATGCGCGAAGACGGCCTCTACGATGTCTGCCTGGTGATGGACTGGAACATGACGGGACGGAAGCGATATGGCGGCTCGGCGATCTTCTTCCACATCGCCAAACCCGGCTACAAGCCGACCGAGGGCTGCGTGGCGGTGAGCGTCCCGGCCATGCGGCGCTTGCTGCCGTTCATGAGACGCGGCACGATCGTCAAAATCGTGCGGTAGCCGCCCGCAAGCTGGCGGCAGGGGTGACCGCCGGCTACGCTTTCGATGACGAACACGCGCGGAAATCACCCCGGAGCCATGGTCCTCCCCCTTTTAAGGGGAGGGCAGAAAGCTCACTTCCAGTCGCGGATATCGACGAAGTGGCCCGAGACGGCAGCGGCAGCGGCCATGGCGGGCGATACAAGATGCGTGCGACCCTTGAAGCCCTGGCGGCCTTCAAAGTTGCGGTTGGAGGTCGAGGCACAGCGCTCGCCCGGCTTCAGGCGGTCATCGTTCATTGCAAGGCACATCGAGCAGCCCGGTTCGCGCCAGTCGAAGCCGGCAGCCTTGAAGATCACGTCGAGACCTTCTGCCTCCGCCTGTTCCTTGACGAGGCCCGAGCCCGGTACGATCATCGCCGAGACGGTCGAGGCCACGGTGCGGCCTTCGACGACTTTCGCGACTTCACGCAGGTCCTCGATGCGGCCGTTGGTGCAGGAGCCGATGAACACGCGGTCGATGGCGATGTCGGTGATCTTCGTGCCCGGCTTCAGGCCCATGTAATCGAGCGCACGCCATTTCGAGGTGCGCTTGTTCTCGTCCTGGATCTCGTCCGGGTTCGGAACGATGCCCTGAACCGAAATGACGTCTTCCGGCGACGAGCCCCAGGACACGATCGGCGGCAGCTCGGCAGCGTTCAGAACGACGACGCGGTCGTAATGGGCGCCTTCGTCGGTCTGCAGCGTCTTCCAGTAGGCGATCGCCTGTTCCAGCGCCTCGCCCTTCGGCGCGCGCGGCTTGCCCTTGATGTATTCGAAAGTCTTTTCATCCGGCGCGATCAGGCCGGCACGGGCACCGCCTTCGATCGTCATGTTGCAGACGGTCATGCGGCCTTCCATCGACAGGGCGCGGATCGCTTCGCCGGCAAACTCGATAACGTGGCCGGTGCCGCCGGCCGTGCCGATTTCACCGATGATCGCGAGAATGATATCCTTGGCGGTGACATGCTCCGGCAGGACGCCATCGACACGCACCAGCATGTTCTTGGCCTTCTTCTGGATCAGCGTCTGGGTGGCCAGCACGTGCTCGACCTCGGACGTACCGATGCCGTGCGCAAGCGCGCCGAAAGCGCCATGCGTCGAGGTGTGGCTATCGCCGCAGACGATCGTCATGCCCGGCAGGGTAAAGCCCTGCTCCGGCCCGACGATGTGGACGATTCCCTGGCGCTTGTCGCTGGCCGAATAATATTCGACCCCGAAATCGGCGGCATTGGTTGCCAGCGCTTCCACCTGGATGCGGCTTTCCTCGTTCTTGATGCCGAGATGGCGATCCGGCGAAGTCGGCACGTTGTGATCGACCACGGCCAGCGTCTTTTGCGGCGCCCGCACCTGACGGTTGGTCATGCGCAGACCTTCGAACGCCTGCGGGCTCGTCACTTCGTGAACGAGATGGCGATCGATGTAGAGAAGACAGGTTCCGTCATCCTGGCTGCTGACCAGATGGTCGTCCCAGATTTTATCGTAGATTGTACGCGGTGCGCTCATGGCTTTTCATCCGTGGTAAGAAAGAGATCAGGAATGCAGGCGAGACGGCGCCGGCGGCCAGTCGGGACGAGCCCGAGGATCAGCGACGCCGGCTGCTGAGCGCGCCGCACACGCACGCAAAAAACCGCGCCGGCAGACGCTTGTGGTCCTGCAGCACGACGATTTTCTGCTCAAAACATCCGAATTTGGATTCCATGAGCGGGCATATATCAGTTTTCTCGAAGACCAGCAATATCGGCCATGTCACAGGCATCGCCGGATAGCCCAAAAACACGGCCGCAGGCGCTTGCTTCAGAAAGCGCGGCTTGGTGGAGTGCAGGTACGACGGGAACCACCGGAATGGGGTTGATAGGTGTGATCCGACGCACGGTAGGAACGAAAACGGGCACGGCACCAGTCCGATCCAAGAACGCCACTCTCGTAGCCCACGGAAACCACAGGGATCGCTGCGCCATAGGATGCCGTGTCATAGGACGGCGCATTCGCCTCCGCTGCATTCGCCACCGAGAAAGACGATACGCAGGCCCGGCGCGCGCCGGAAAACGCGCGGTAGCTATTGTCCTCCGCGCGATAGGACCTGTATTTTGCCCTGCACCATGCAGCATGGCTGGGATTGACCGCCATTTCCGATGCCGTGGCTGCCTGAGGACTGCCCAAGCTGTTGTCCCCGCTCTGCAACGCCTGCTCGGCATCGGGTTTCGGATCGCCTGCGCGCTGCGTACGCGCGGCGATTTCAAGCAATTCGCCGGCGGTACGGTTTTCCCTGTCGAGATAGGTTGCCTCCGACGTCCAGAGCGGCGATCCGAGATGCTGGAATGCATGGGCAGCCGGCGCGGAGACAAGGGCTGAGGCGACATGCGTTCCGGCGAGGCAGAACACCACGGCGAGGGCGACACTGGACGTCAGCAGGAAGACGTTTTTCATGAAAGGCAATCCCGATTGGTTTGCGTCACAATGCGCAAATCGACCTGGAGTTCCCTGAAATTGCAGCCCAATCGCAAAAACGGCTAGCGTTCGGCCCGGCCTTTGCGCAAACGCATCTCCAACCGCCGCAAACCCAGCGAAAGACCGATGGTCAGGATCAGATAGACGTAAGCGACGATCGAATACGTCTCGAAGAACCGGAAGGAACCGGACGCGTAGACCTTGCCCATCTGGGTGATGTCGGCGACGCCGAGCACGGAGACGAGCGATGAATCCTTGACCATTGCCACGAAGTCATTGCCGAGCGGCGGCAGGATCACCCGCACGGCCTGCGGAAACACCACCAGCCGGAACCGCTGGTATCGCGACAGGCCCAGCGCCTTGGCCGCCTCGACCTGCCCCTTGTCGACGGAGAGGATGCCGGCCCGGAACACCTCCGCGATAAAGGCCGAATAGCCGATCGTCAGCGCAATGATCGCGCGCCACATCAGCGACACGTCACGCACCAGCATCGGCTCGATATAGCCGCCGTCGATCAGCGGCGTCAGCAGGACGTTGATCACAGTCACGATCGCCGGAGCACCGACGAAGGCGATGTAGAACAACAGCACCAGCACCGGAATGCCGCGGATGACCTCGGTGTAGAACCGCGCGATCTGCCGCAAGACGGCACTGTCCGACAGCGCCATCAATGCGATGCCAAGGCCAAGCGCCGTCGCCAGCAGAAAGCCCACCAGCGTCACGAAGACGGTGATGCCGATGCCGGCGGACACGACTTTGAAGACCTGGGAATAGACGTCACTGGCGATGATGACCGCGGCAAGCACCACGGCAATCACGACAAGGGCGACCAGCCACCAGGGATAGTCGCCCTTCGACGCAGCATTGTGCGGATGGGCAGGCGTCATCGGCAGGCGATCATTCGCCCATCTTGTAGTCGACGAACCACTTCTTGTTGAGCGCGTCGAGCGTTCCGTCCGCCTTCATTGCAGCAATGGCGGCATTCACCGGAGCAACCAGATCGGAGCCCTTCGGGAAGATGAAGCCGAAATCCTCTGAGCCGAGCGGTCCACCGACGAGCTTCAACCCGCCATTCGACGAATCGACATAGCCCTTGCCCGCCGTGCCGTCGGTCAGAACCACATCGACGTCGCCGGTCTTCAGCGACTGCACGGTCGCGCCGAAGGTTTCGAAAAGCTTGATGCGCGGGTTCTGTTCGTTGCCATCAAGCACTTCATAGACCGCCGTATAGAAGGGCGTCGTGCCGGGCTGCGCGCCGACCAGGCCGTCGGCGAACGCACCGAAGCTCTTGGCATCGGTGAACCGGGTCTCATCGCCACGCACCAGCATGAACTGTTCGGAACGCATATAGGGATCGGAGAAATCCACCTTCTCCTTGCGCTCGTCCTTGATGGTGATGCCGGTCATGCCGATGTTGTACTGGTCGTCCGACACCGCCTGGATCATCGCATCCCAGGAGGTGTTCTGGTATTCGAGCTTGAAATTCAGCCGCTTGGCGATCTCTTCCATCGCGTCATATTCCCAGCCGATCGCCTTGCCGGTTTTCGGATCGACGAATTGCAGCGGCGGATAGGCATTTTCAGTGACGACGACCACGCTCTTGCCGGCAAGATCGGGAAGATCCGCCGCAACGGCGCCAAGCGGCGAAAGAACAAGGGCGGTCAGGCCGGCGAGAACAAGGCGACGGGAAAACATGGCGGGCTCCTGAATTGTGGCAGGGGAGACTGTCATGAAACCTCCGGCCAAGGCAAGGGCGGAAAAGCCGCGTCAAAACGTTTCATGGGAAAGGCAGGCGATGAGCAACAACGCAGCCTGCGAGCGGGAACCAGGTAATCTTTTGGTCACCTTGGGTGGAAAACCTGCCTCCTTTCGCAGCGACGCGCTTCTCCGTACCGTCGTTTCGGCTGCAGAGACATCCCCTGATCCGCGCCGTCAACCGAACAAGGATAAGCGTCATGAAAACCAGATTCCGATCCATTGCCCTTGCCCTTTGCCTGATCGGCGCGACCGCCGCGGCCGGCCAGGTGCGCGCGCAGGAAGCGGTCGTCGCGGCGCCGGACGCCGAGGCGCTCTTCACCAGCTCCGACCCTGTCTTGCATGCCAACAAGCAGGTGGTCTACGGAATTATCCGTGATCTGCTCGAGGCCAATCAATGGGACAAAGCTGACCTCTACCTGACCCAGCGTTACATCCAGCACAATCCGAATGCTGCGTCTGGCCGCGCCGGTGTGGTGCAGTACTTCAAGGAGATCCTGAAACGCGAAGCGTCGCCGATCCCGGAAAAGATCAAGACGCCTGTCGCCTTCGTTACGGCGGAAGGCGACCTCGTCACTGTTGGCTTCGTTCGCGAGATCACGGACGAAAAGGATCCAACAAAGTCCTATACGACGACCTGGTTCGATACATGGCGGATCAAGGATGGAAAGGCTGATGAACATTGGGATCCGGCAACCCGGCCCTGATCAGCGCGCAGGCATCACACCAGAAATAGAAAAGGCGGCCCGAAGACCGCCTTTTCGTCATTCCTGAGAATGAAATTATTCGGCCGAAGCCTCGGCTGCCTTTGCGGCTGCGGCTTCTTCAGCGGCCTTGGCGGCAGCTGCTTCTGCGGCTGCGGCATCTGCTGCTGCCTTTTCGGCGGCCAGCGCCTGGGCTGCTGCGACCTTTTCAGCTTCGATGCGTGCCTTTTCCTCGGCAACAGCGGCGCGTTCTGCGTCATTCAGCTTGCGGGCGCGCGTGCCGGTATCTTCAACGATACGGGCCGACTTGCCGCGACGATCGCGCAGGTAATAGAGCTTGGCGCGACGCACCTTGCCGCGGCGAACGATTTCGACGCCTTCAACCATCGGCGAAAACACCGGGAATACGCGCTCGACACCTTCGCCATAGGAGATCTTGCGAACGGTGAAGCTTTCGTTGATGCCGCCGCCGGAACGGGCGATGCAAACGCCTTCATAGGCCTGGATACGGGTACGGGTACCTTCTGTCACGCGGACGTTGACGCGGACGGTGTCGCCAGCCGAAAATTCCGGCAGCGTGCGCTTGGCGGAAATCTTGGCGGCCTGCTCGGCTTCCAGCTGCTGAATGATGTTCATTGTCTAACCTTTTCAAGTTCTTCTGAAACAGCCAGAGCGCCCGGGCGGCTTTTTGGATCATCCCCGAAAGGGAAGCCTCCAAGCGTTGTCCCGGCAAAGGGACAGGAGCGAATGCACTATTCTTTGTTTTAAGGTGACGGGATTTTTCCCGAACCGGTCGGGCGAATACACCAAAGCGGGGCGTTTGTCATCCCCGCGCCACAAAAATTCTCGTCAGACAAGCGTGCGGAATTCGTGCCCCGTGTCTTGCCGCGCTTGGGCTTGCGGGCTATGTCGGCTTCTACCGCTGGAGGAGCGCCGTGTCCATATCCACCATCATCCTGCTGTTTTTGGCGGGTTTCCTGTCGAGCGCCGTCAATGCCATCGCCGGCGGCGGCACCTTTTTGACGTTCGGCGCCATGACGCTTGCCGGCCTGCCGCCGATCGTCGCCAATGCCACCTCGTCGATCGTCCAGTTCCCGGGCTATGTCACCTCCGCGCTCGCCTATTCCAAGGAGATCCGCAAGGACCTGCGCGAGGTTCTGGTGCTGGGGGCCATCTCGCTGGTCGGCGGCCTTGTGGGCGCGCTCATCCTGCTGTCGCTTTCCAATCCGTCCTTCCGCGCCATGGTGCCCTGGCTGCTGCTCGTCGCCACCGCGATCTTTGCCGCCGGTCCACTGCTGCGCCCGAAAACCGCGCCGGTCGATGCGCCAACCGGTCCGCTCGGCTGGCTGATCCAGTTCGTGACCGCGATCTATGGCGGTTTCTTCGGCGCCGGCATGGGCATCATGATGCTCGCCGGCCTCGGTCTTTCCAAAGGTGGTGACTACCACCGGCTGAACGCTCTGAAAAACGTCCTGGCCATGGTGATTGCAGCCGTTGCCATCATCGTCTTTGCCGGTGGCAACGTCGTCGCCTGGCTGCAGGCAGCCGTGATGATCCCCGGCGGTGCGCTCGGCGGCTATGCCGGCGTCTGGCTGGCCCGGCGCGTGCCGCAGGCCATCATCCGGGGACTGGTGGTTGCGGTCGGGCTGCTGCTGGCGGTCTATTATTTCGTGACGGGCTGAGACAACAGATCCGGCCGGCGCTCGGCCGTCAGCTTGCGGGCCTCGGCATCCCGCCACGTCTCGATCGCGCCGTGGTTTCCGGATGTCAGCACGGCCGGGATTTCCTGGCCTTCGAAGACCTGCGGCCGCGTATAATGCGGATGCTCCAGAAGCCCGCCTTCGAAGCTTTCGTGAACGCCAGAGAGATCATTGCCCATGACACCGGGCAGGACGCGGACGATCGCATCGAGCAGGATCATCGCAGCCGGCTCGCCGCCCGACAGAATATAGTCTCCGATCGAGACCTCCTCGAGCTGGCGCCCGTCGATGACCCGCTGATCGACACCCTCGAACCGGCCGCAGACGATAATGGCGCCGGGACCGGCCGCCAACTCGCGCACACGGGCCTGTGTCAGCGGCCGGCCACGCGGGCTCATCAGCAAGCGCGGACGATCGTCGCCGGCAGACGCATGATCGATCGCTTTTGCGAGAATATCGGGCTTCAGCACCATGCCGGCGCCGCCGCCAGCCGGCGTATCATCAACGGTGCGGTGCCGGTCCTCGGCAAAATCGCGGATCTGCACGGCATCGATCGCCCATTGACCACGCTCCAGCGCCTTGCCGGACAGCGAGTGCGCCAGATGCCCCGGAAACATGTCCGGATAGAGCGTCAGGACGGTGGCGCGAAAAACCATGCGCGTGCGCTCACTTGCCCTTGGGATCGGATTTTGCGCTGAATGGGCTTTCCGGCTTGTCGTTGGGGTCGTCGATCAGGCCTGCGGCCAGCGGATCGACCAACATGGTGCCGGCTTCGAGATCGATTTCCAGCACCGACCACTCGGTGAACGGGATCAGCACCGGGCGTTTGCCCGGCCCTTTCAGCTCCAGAAGATCGCCGGCGCCAAAATCGAACACGCCGGTGACGGTGCCATAGCTCTTGCCCTCGCCGTCGACAGCTTCAAGACCCTCGAGATCGGCATAGAAGAATTCGTCCTCGTCGAGATCGTCGTCGGGCAGGTTTTCGCGCTCGACATAGAGGTCGAGACCGTTCAGCGCCTCGGCCGCATTGCGGTCGTTGACGCCGCGAAACCGGACGACGACGACGGTTTTCGCCTCGCGGATTTCCAGCACCTCGAAAGACCGCCCGTCCAGGCTGTGGAGATGGCCGTATTCACCCAGAGCAACCGGATCCTCGGAATAGGACTTGGCGCGCACTTCGCCGCGCAGGCCCTGTGCTCCGCCGATCGTCGCCATCAGGACGGGGTTCTTCAGTTTGCTCATGGTCCGGGTCCAGTTTCCAGAATTGCGTAGGCTCATAAACGAAAACGGGCAGCGTGGAAACGCTGCCCGTTCGCATGACCGGCTTTTGGCCGATATTATTCCGCAGCGGCAGCAGCAGCGGCGTCATCAGCCTTCTGCTTGGCTTCTGCAAGACGCTCCTGGGCCTTCTTGCCCGGCAATGCCTTGGTCGGGTTGACGCGGGCTTCGCGGGTCACGATGCCGGCTTCGTTGAGGAAGCGCAGGACACGGTCCGTCGGCAGCGCGCCGTTCGACATCCAGTAGGCGATCCGTTCGTTGTTCAGTTCAACGCGCTTTGCATCGTCCTTCTTCAGCATCGGGTTCCAGGAACCGACCTTTTCCAGGAAACGGCCATCGCGCGGCGAACGGGCGTCGGCGATAACGATCTGGTAGAACGGGCGCTTCTTGGAACCACCGCGGGCGAGACGAATTTTCAGTGCCATTTTGTATACTCCTTGAGATATTCAACCGCCTCTGGCGGCTCTGTTTGTTCGTAGATTAAAGCTGGTTTCCTTCAGAATTGATCTGGTCCGAAAAAGGTTTCCTCTTTTCGGGATCAATCCTTGAGATCGGCAGCGATGGCTTCATGATGCCGGATGACTTCGTGGATGATGAAGTTCAAGAACGTCTCCGCGAAATCCGGGTCCAGATCGGCTTCCTTGGCAAGACGCCGAAGACGTTCGATCTGGTATTCCTCGCGCGCCGGGTCCGCCGGCGGCAAATTGTGTTTGGCCTTCAGCACCCCCACTGCCTTGGTGCAGCGAAACCGTTCGGCCAGCATGTGAACGAGCGCCGCGTCGATATTGTCGATCGACTGGCGGTAGCCCGAAAGCTCTTTCTTGATCTCGGGATCAATCATCGCCCCCAAATCCTCACTTCTTCTTCGGCAGGCCGGGAAGGCCCGTTAGTCCGCCAAGCCCTGGCAGCTTCATACCGCCGCCGAGACCGGGAAGTCCGCCGCCGCCCATACCGGAGCCCATGCCCGGCATGCCCTTGCCGAGACCGGCGGCTTCCGCCTGCTTCTGCAGGGCTTCGAGCTGCTTGGGGTCCATCTTGGACAGATCGGGCATGCCGCCCATTCCACCCATGCCACCAAGTCCCATCTTGCCGGCAAGGCCGCCCATCATCTGCTTCATCATGCCGCCGCCCTTCTTGCCGCCCATCATTTTCATCATGTCGGCCATCTGGCGGTGCATTTTCAGGAGCTTGTTGATGTCGCTGGCATCGGTGCCGGAACCGGCCGCAATGCGCTTCTTGCGGGAATGCTTGAGCATGTCCGGATTGGCGCGCTCGGCCTTGGTCATCGAGGAAATGATCGCGAGGTGACGGCCGAACATGCGGTCATCGAGACCGGCCGAGGCCATCTTGTCCTTCATGCCGCCCATGCCGGGCATCATGCCCATGATCCCGCCCATGCCGCCGAGGCTCTGCATCTGACGCAACTGGTCGGCAAGATCATTGAGGTCGAACTTGCCGGTCTTCATCTTGGCGGCCATCGCCGCCGCCTTCTCGGCATCGATATTTTCGGCGGCCTTTTCGACAAGGCTGATGATGTCGCCCATGCCAAGGATACGGTCGGCTACGCGGCGCGGGTGGAACTCCTCGAGTTCCGTCATCTTTTCGCCGACGCCGATCAGCTTGATCGGCTTGCCGGTGACGGCACGCATCGAAAGGGCAGCACCGCCGCGGCCATCGCCGTCCATGCGGGTCAGAACAAGGCCGGTAATGCCAACGCGCTCATCGAAATTGCGGGCGAGATTGACGGCGTCCTGACCGGTCAGCGCATCGGCGACCAGAAGGATTTCGTGCGGGTTGGACTTCCGCTTGATCTCCGCCATCTCGATCATCAGAGGCTCGTCGATATGCGTGCGGCCGGCGGTGTCGAGGATGACGATGTCATGACCGCCGAGCTTGGCGGCCTGCACGGCGCGCGCGGCGATATCGGTGGGCGACTGGCCCGCGATAACAGGCAGCGTGTCAACGCCGGTCTGCACGCCGAGCTGGCGCAATTGCTCCTGGGCTGCCGGACGGCGCGTGTCGAGCGACGCCATCAGGACTTTCTTCTTGTCGCGCGACGTCAGCCGCAGCGCGATCTTGCCGGTCGTCGTGGTCTTGCCGGAGCCCTGCAGGCCGACCATCATGATGACGACAGGGGCAACCGCATTGAGGTCGATGCCGACGCCTTCGGAACCGAGCATATCGATCAGCTCGTCATGGACGATCTTGACGACCATCTGGCCGGGCTTGATCGACTTCAGCACGGCCGCACCGACGGCCTTCTCGCGCACCTTGTCGGTGAACTGGCGAACCACCTCGAGCGCGACGTCGGCTTCCAGAAGCGCACGGCGCACCTCGCGCAGGGCCGCCGAAACATCGGCTTCCGACAGCGCGCCACGGCCGGTCAACCCATTCAGGATTGACCCAAGGCGGTCCTGCAGACTTTCAAACATCCGTTCATCCTTTTTCGGGGCGCATTCATCTGTCCCCGAAACGTTGGTATCACCAGCTTCGAAAACAAGACGCAAAGCCAAAAAGCACCCGATGGCGCAACGCGCTGTCGGGTGTTGACCTCCGGGATCTCTTTATACCTTTGCGGGTCCCGGTCGGCGGCTTCAAGTCTGTTCACTTGTCAGCAGATGGCGGCGGTAAACAGGAAAACGCCTCGCAAGTCAAGACCAACGGCGTTTCACGCCGTATGCGAAGGCAAACCTGGCCACATTTTGCCACGCCCCTTCATTCGATGCTAACCAGACTGTGTCAACCCTGCTGTCGTAATCGCCACCATCACCCTGCGGCCTGCGCTGGCAGGGTGATGACGAGCTGTGTAGATTACCGATAATTTGCGTTTGGCTGCGATTGAGGCAGCTGCTCAGGACAGGTGGCCGATGGCGAAGCAAGGCAATCCTTACTACCAAGGCCCTGTTTCCGACCATTTCGATGGCGTGCGGTTCTTCAATCCGGGAGGCGAGGCGCCGAAGGGTTTTCGTGACGTTCTGCGCTGGCAGTTCGGCGGCGGCAAGATCGCTTGGCCAAAGGCCCACAACGACACGATCGCACCGGCAAGGCCCGACACGAGGATCGGCGGCACCGACCTGCGCGTGACCATGGTTGGCCACGCGACGCTGCTGATCCAGGTCGCCGGACTGAATATCCTCACCGATCCGGTCTGGTCGAAACGCGCAAGTCCGTTCTCCTTCGCCGGACCAAGGCGCGCCCGCGAACCCGGCATCCGCCTCGAGGACCTGCCGCCGATCGATGTCGTGCTGGTCACCCACAATCATTACGACCATCTTGACCTTGCAACGCTGCGCGCCCTGCATGCCCGCTTCAAACCACGCATCATCACGCCGGTCGGCAATGATGCGATCATCGATCCGGCCTTGCCCGATGCGGAGATCACCACGATGGACTGGGGCGACGGCATCAACGTCATCGACGGCGTCGCGCTCTACTGCGAACCCTGCCATCACTGGTCGGCCAGGAGCGCCTTTGATCGCAGCATGGCGTTGTGGGGCGCCTTCGTCTTGACCACGCCTGCCGGCAATATCTATCACATCGGCGACACAGGCTTTCACGACGGGATCAACTACCGGGCGGTGACGGAAAAATACGGCGCCTTCCGCCTCGCCAACCTGCCGATCGGCGCCTATGAGCCGCGCTGGTTCATGAAGGCCCAGCACCAGAATCCGGACGAGGCCGTCGACGGCCTGATCGCCTGCAACGCAGCCTATGCCATCGGCCATCATTGGGGCATGTTCCGGCTGACCAACGAGGGCATGCACGATCCGTTGCGCGCACTGGAAACCGCCCTCGACGAAAAGGGCATCGCCCGCGACCGGTTTCAGATATTGCAGCCGGGCGAAGCGTTCGAGGTTCCCGCACTTTAGCCAAGCGGCCTTATCACTGGTAATTTCCGCGCTTTTCCGCCATATACACCGCAACAGGCAGTGGAAGTGACGGCAATGAACACAAGGGTAGAATTCGCGAAGATGAACGGGCTTGGCAACAAGATCCTCGTCGTCGACATGCGTGGCCGCAAGGACCGCGTGACCCCGGAAGCGGCAATCGCGCTCAACGCCGACACGGAAACCGCCTTCGACCAGATCATGGCCATTCACGATCCCAAGGCCGAAGGCACCGATGCCTGGATCGACATTCTCAATTCCGACGGCACCAAGGCGCAGGCCTGCGGCAACGGCACGCGCTGCGTCGTGCAGGCGCTTGCGGCGGAAACCGGCCGCAAGGCTTTCACCTTCCAGACGGTTGCCGGCATTCTCAATGCCAGGGAGCAGGAGGATGGCACCATCTCCGTCGACATGGGCAAGCCGGTGTTCGAGTGGAACCGGATCCCGCTCGCCGAGGAGTTCTACGACACGAGCCGCATCGAACTGCAGATCGGGCCGATCGACGATCCGGTCCTGCATTCACCCTCGGTGATGTCGATGGGCAATCCGCATGCGATCTTCTGGGTCAGCCGCGACGTCCTATCGTTCGATCTCGAACGGTTCGGTCCGCTGCTCGAAAACCATCCGATGTTTCCCGAGCGCGCCAATATCACGCTGGCGCAGGTCACCTCTGCGACATCGCTCACCACCCGGACCTGGGAACGCGGCGCCGGCCTGACGCTTGCCTGTGGCTCGGCCGCCTGCGCTGCGGCGGTTTCCGCTGCCCGCACGGGCAGGACCGGCCGCGCCGTCGCCATCACGGTCGCCAGTGCGAGCCCGCCAGGCATCCTGTCGATCGAATGGCGCGAAAGCGACGATCATGTCCTGATGACCGGACCGGCCGAATGGGAATGGTCCGGCACCGTCGATCCGGCAACCGGCACCTGGGCGCACGACGAAGCCGGCGCCGGCGAACAGGTTCGCGCGCTTTGAGCGGCATTGACGTCATAACCTTCGGCTGTCGGCTCAACACCTACGAATCGGAAGTGATGCGGGGCGCTGCCGAGAAGGCTGGGCTGAACAACGCCATCCTGGTCAACACCTGCGCCGTCACAGGCGAAGCCGTGCGGCAGGCCCGCCAGGCCATCCGGCGCGCCCGGCGCGAAAATCCGCATGCCCGCATCATCGTCACCGGCTGTGCCGCCCAGACCGAAAAGCAGGCCTTTGCGGATATGCCGGAAGTCGATGCCGTGCTTGGCAACGAGGAAAAGCTGAAAACCGCGTCCTACCGGTCGCTGCCCGATTTCGGCGTCTCCGCAGAGGAAAAGCTGCGCGTCAACGACATCATGAGCGTGCGCGAAACCGCTCCGCAGATGATCCGGTTGATCGAAGGCCATGTGCGCGCCTTCATCCAGGTGCAGAACGGCTGCGACCACCGCTGCACCTTCTGCATCATCCCCTATGGCCGCGGCAATTCCCGCTCGGTGCCGATGGGCGCCGTTGTCGACCAGGCGCGCAAGCTCGCAGAGGGCGGCTATCGCGAGATCGTCCTGACCGGTGTCGATGCGACCAGCTACGGCGGCGATCTGCCGGGAACGCCGACGCTCGGGCTTCTGGCAAAGACCCTGCTGAAACAGGTCCCGGAGATCCTGCGCCTGCGGCTCTCCTCGATCGACAGCATCGAGGCGGATGGCCATCTCATGGATCTTATCGCCGACGAGCCGCGCTTCATGCCGCATCTGCATCTGTCGCTTCAACATGGCGACGACATGATCCTGAAGCGCATGAAGCGCCGCCACAGCCGCGCCGATGCCCTGCGTTTCATCGCGGATGTGCGCCGGCTGCGCCCGGAAACGAGTTTTGGTGCCGACATGATCGCCGGATTTCCGACCGAGACCGAAGAGATGTTCGCAAATGCGATGAGCCTGGCGGAGGAAGCCGGCATCGCCCATCTGCATGTCTTCCCTTACTCGCCGCGCGAGGGAACACCGGCCGCCCGCATGCCGCAACTCGACCGTGCCCTGGTCAAGGAACGGGCCGCAAGGCTGCGCGCCACTGGACTTCGGCTGCAGACGACCCATCTTGACAGCATGGTCGGAACGCAGCAATGGCTGCTCGTCGAGAACAACGGCTTGGCGCATACGGAAAATTTCACGCTGGTCGCCGTTCCCGGACTTGCGCCGCGAGCGATTTTGCAGGCGACAATCACCGGCCACAATGGCAAGCACCTTACGATGCAACAGACGGCCGCTTGAGCGGCCCGAGCTTACGGACTTCAAATGGCGCTCAGCTTTTTCAAAAAGGTCTTTACCTTCGGCAAGGACAAACCCGCGCAAGCGGAGCCCGCGGCCACGCCCGCCGTCGACACGGTAATGGACCTGGCCGAATCCGCCTTCAGCCCGGCAGAAACGCGCGCCATCGAAGCCGAACTCGAACCGCACTCCCGCACGGAAAACCTGCCACTGGCCGAAGACCCGGTGCTGTCGGAAGAGATGGACACGGCGGGCGGGCCATCCGCAGATCTGGAAGAGGACGGCTCGACAGCGCTGACGCAAGAGGAGCAGGAGGAAGAAACCTTCGCCATCCTCCCCGCTACCGAGCAGATCGGCGATCTCGGGCTCATTCCGCTGTCGCTGCTGGAAGCCGAGGCCGAGGCAGAAGACGCCCCCGACAGCGCGCAGGATGTTGCCGGGTTCTCCCCGATTACCGACGAGCCGTTGGAAGAAGTCACGACGCCCGTCCTACCCAAGGGCTTCGCCACCGGCCCGACGCTTGAACCGGAACCCGTTGCCCCCACCCAGAAGCTCACATGGTATCAACGCCTGCGCCAGGGTCTGGCCCGAACCTCGTCCCAGCTGACTGGCCAGATCACCGCCCTTTTCACCAAGCGCAAGCTCGACGAGGACACGCTGCAGGATCTGGAGGATCTACTGATCCAGGCCGATCTCGGGCTCGAAACCGCCCTGCGCATCACCGATGCGCTGTCGGCCGAGCGCTACGGCAAGGATGTGAGCGGCGAGGACGTGACCCGGATCATGGCCGCCGAGATCACCAAGGTTCTCGGCCCAGTCGCCAAACCGCTGCAGCTCGATCTCAGCCACAAGCCGCATGTGATCCTCGTGGTCGGCGTCAACGGCACGGGCAAGACGACGACGATCGGCAAGCTGGCGGCGAAACTCTCCGGCGCGGGCCTGAAGGTGATGCTGGCGGCCGGCGACACCTTCCGCGCTGCCGCCATCGAGCAGCTGAACATCTGGGCGGAGCGGACGAAGTCCGACATCGTGTCTTCCCGGCTCGGCGCCGATGCGGCCGGCCTCGCCTATGAGGCATTCGAACAGGCGCGGCTGAAAAAGAGCGACGTGCTTATCATCGACACCGCCGGCCGCCTGCAGAACAAGACGGAACTGATGGCGGAACTGGAAAAAATCGTCCGTGTTCTCGGAAAGCTTGATCCGGATGCGCCGCATACCGTCTTGCAGACGCTGGACGCGACGACCGGACAGAACGCCCTCAACCAGGTGGAAATCTTCCGCAATGTCGCCGGCGTCAACGGCCTGATCATGACCAAGCTCGACGGCACGGCGCGCGGCGGCATCCTTGTTGCGATCTCCGCCAAGCACAAGCTGCCCGTCTATTTCATCGGCGTCGGCGAGGGCATCGACGATCTCGAACCCTTCGAGGCCAAGGATTTTGCCGAGGCGATCGCCGGGCTTGACCATTGACGTTGATATCGTTTTGCCATTTTGCTGGTGCACCTGGGCTTGAAGGTTTGGCTTGCCCGCTTTAATCCCTGCAACAGACCCGCGCATCCGGATCCCGATAGGGGCGACGGCAGAACCGCTGCGTGACCCCCGCGCACCCGACACAGACGACCATTGCTCCACCGAGCAGACACTTTAGGAGCGACATCATGTCATCGAGCGACGCCGCCAAGCCGCGCAAGGAAATCAGCCCGCTGTTCAAGATGGTACTGGAACTGGGTCCGCTCGTGGTCTTCTTCTTCGCCAATGCCCGGGGCGAATGGCTTGCTGCACGCTTTCCGGTCCTGACCGATCTCGGCGGGCCGATCTTCATCGCGACCGGTCTGTTCATGGCAGCGACGGCAATTGCGCTGACCGTTTCATGGCTGCTGACGCGGACGCTGCCGATGATGCCGCTGATATCAGGCGTCGTCGTCTTCATCTTCGGCGCGCTGACGCTCTATCTGCAGAATGATACGTTCATCAAGGTCAAGCCGACGATCGTCAACGCCCTGTTCGGCGCGATCCTTCTGGGTGGCTTGCTCTTCGGCAAATCGCTGCTCGGCTATGTCTTTCATGCCGCCTTCAAGCTCGACGATGCCGGCTGGCGCAAGCTGACGATCCGCTGGGGCCTGTTCTTCCTGTTCCTGGCCGTTCTGAACGAAGTCATCTGGCGCAATTTCTCGACCGATTTCTGGGTCGCCTTCAAGGTCTGGGGCACCATGCCGATCACCATCCTGTTCACCCTGTCCCAGATGCCGCTGATCATGAAGCACGGCACCGAGACATCAGAGGACGGAGCGGAAAAGCCGTGACCGATCGCGCCGCATCCCACCCGCAGCCTTCGGCCGCGCGGTTCTTTCTGGTTGCAAGCTTCGGCGTCCTGCTGATCCAGATCATCACCGAATATTTCATGGGCCGTCTGCTGATCTGCGAATGCGGCTACATCAAGCTGTTCGAGCCTGTCGCCAATGGTCCCGGCAATTCGCAGCACATGGCCGACTGGTACACGCCGTCGCATATCATCCACGGGTTCCTGTTCTACGGGCTCGGATATCTGCTGCTGCGCAACAAGCCGCTATCGGCCAGGCTGCTGCTCGCCACCGTGATCGAAGCCGCCTGGGAAATTCTCGAAAACACGCCGCTGATCATCGACCGCTACCGCGCCGCGACCATTTCGCTGGACTATTTCGGCGACAGCATCCTGAATTCGGCGATGGACACCATCTTCATGATGCTCGGCTTCGTGTTTGCCGCGCGCATGCCGGTTGCGGTTACCATCGCGATCGCCATCGTCTTCGAATTGTTCACAGGCTGGTTGATCCGCGACAACCTGACGCTCAACGTGCTGATGCTGGTCTGGCCGCTCGATGCGGTCAAGGCGTGGCAGGGCGCGCTTTAATTCAGCCGCCGGCCGCCGGCACGACCGGTTGTTTTCCTGCAACAGCCTTTTCGATGGCCGGAAGCAGGCCCTCCTGCAGGCTTTTCTGGTCGAACGGACCGACGCGCTTGTAGATGATCGTGCCGTCTGCATCGACCAGATAGGATTCCGGAATTCCGTAAACGCCCCAGTCGATGGCCGCCTTGCCGCGCGGATCGACGCCGATGGCGGAGAATGGATTGCCGAGTTCGCCGAGGAAGCGAAGTGCGTTGCCGGTCTCGTCCTTGTAGTTGATGCCGACCACCGTCAGCCGCTCGTCCTTGGCAAGGTCAAGGATAATGGGGTTTTCCTCGCGGCACGGAATGCACCAGGACGCCCAGACATTGACCAGCGTCAACCTGCCCTTGATCGCTGCGTCGGTCAGAGCCGGCATCGGCGTGGTGCCGAACATGGCACCGGCCAGAGGCGGCATATCAAGCAGCGGCGCCTTGGTGCCAATGAGTGCCGATGGAATTTCGCTGATGTCCTTGCCCGAACGAAGCTGGCTGAAGAAGACGGCGGCCAGCGCTGCGAAAATCACAAGCGGCAGCAGCGCCAGGACAAGACGGGTGCCGCCGCTGCGGCCCTGTTCCGGCTGTGCGGGTGTTTCCGTGGTCATTGCGGCTCTCCGGCAGTGGTTGGCGCCGACCGGCGGCGGATGCCGGCATCGTCCAGCGCCTTGAGTTCGCGGCGACGCCCGCGCCCGTCGGCGAACACCCAGAGGATCAGGCCCGCAACCATGAGAGCGGCGGTCCCGTAGCTCGCCATCACATATCCGGTATGGCTCATCATGCCTTTCGTCCTTCCATGCCCAGATTGCGCGCAGCCTGACGGCGCATGGACGTGACCCGTCGGCGCCAGATCTCATTGCGCATGGCGGCAATATGCAGGGTGAAGAACAGCATCGAGAAGGCAAGCGCCATGACCAGAAGCGGCCACAGGAACTCGGGATCGATCTTCGGACCATCGAGTCGCATGACGCTCGCCGGCTGGTGCAGCGTGTTCCACCACTCGACCGAAAACTTGATGATCGGAATATTGACGAAGCCGACGAGAATGAGGATCGCGGATACCTTGGCAGCCTTGCCGGGATCGTCCATGGCGCGATTGAGCGCGATCAGGCCGAGATACATCAGGAAGAGCACGAAGACAGAGGTCAGCCGGGCATCCCAGACCCACCAGGTGCCCCACATCGGCTTGCCCCAGAGCGAGCCGGTAACGAGCGCGAGAAGGGTGAAGCAGGCACCGATCGGGGCCGCAGCCCTCGCGGAAACATCGGCCAGCGGATGGCGCCAAACCAGCGTCCCGAGCGCCGACAGCGCCATCACCGTGTAACACATCATCGACAGCCAGGCGGCAGGCACATGAATATACATGATGCGGACCGTCTCGCCCTGCTGGTAATCGCCCTGCGTTGTAAAACAGAGATAGAGGCCGACGACAAACAGAAGGGCGGTCAGGCCTGAAAACCATGGCAGCAGACGCTCCGCCAGCCCGAGGAACCGGGTCGGATTGGCAAGGTCGCTGAATTTGCGGATGGCAAGGCTTTGATCGTTCATCATGCTTCTTTAACGCGGAAGAGGTTTGTCTTCAATCGACCCTGCGTCATCACGATTCCGTCAGTCAGAAGACGACCGGAGCGCCGCCGCTGCGGCAAGCGGCCCGATGACGGCGAAAAACAGCGTGATGGCGATCAGGATCAGGAATGGCGGCAGGAACGGCGCCGGATCCTCGACGGCCGCATAGGCGGCGCTGACCCCGAAGATCAGAACCGGGATGGCCAGCGGCAGCACGAGGATCGACACCAGCAACCCGCCACGCGGCAGTGCCACGGCAACGGCAGCCCCGACAGCACCAATGAAGGTGATTGCCGGCGTGCCGACCAGGAGCGTCAGCATCGTCGCGCCGATCGCCACCTCGTTCATGTTCATGAAAAGCCCCAGAAGCGGCGAGGCGATCACCAGCGGCAGACCGGAGGCCGTCCAGTGGGCCAGGCACTTGACGAGAACGGACAGCACCAAAGGCGTTTCCTGCATCAGCATCACGTCGAGCGAGCCGTCCTCGCGCTCGGCCTGGAACAACCGGTCGAGCCCCAGCAGACAGGCGAGCAGCGCCCCGATCCAGAGAATGGCCGGTCCGATGCGCGACAGAAGATTGAGATCGGGACCGACCCCGAACGGAATGACCGCAACGACCGTCATGAAGAACAGGACGCCAATCAACGCCCCGCCACCGGCGCGCACGGACAGCTTCAGGTCGCGCAGGAAAAGGGCGATCATGATTGCCCCCCCGGAATCCCTGGCAAAGCCTCCCTCATCCGAAGGGTCGGATGAGGGAGAATTTCACGGCAGCGTAACAGCGACATCAATACCCTGCCTCCGCAAACACACCCGCAAACCCTGTCATTCGCAACTCCCGCACGCCGTCGATCCCGAGCGGCTGATGGGTCGCGGCAACAACAATGCCGCCCTGTTCGAGATGACCTCGGACCAGGCCTGCAAACATGCGGTCGGCGCTGGCATCGAGCGCTGCGGTGGGCTCATCGAGCAACCAGACGGGGCGGAAGGCAACGAGCAGTCGCGCCATGGCCATGCGCCGCTGCTGCCCGGCGGAGAGATAACCGAACGGCAGGTGACCGATGCCGGACAATCCGAGCGCATCGATTGCCACCTCGACCGGCAGCCCGCGGCCTCCCGGCGAATCACCCATGAAGTCCTGCCAGAAAACCAGGTTCTCGCTGACGGTCAGCTCGCGCTTCATGGCATTGCGATGCCCGAGATAGTGGCTGGATTCGGCAAGATTGTCGCTCCCGGCGCCCTCCAGCCGGACCCTGCCCGCGTCCACCGGCAAAAGCCCCGACAGAACCCTTAGGAACGTCGATTTTCCAGATCCGTTGGCCCCCGTCACGACAAGCCCCTCGCCGGCCTGCAGAACAAGGGAAATATGTTGGAAAATCAGGTCTTCACCGCGTCGGGCGGCCAGATCTTCCACATGCAGTTTCACCGGCATTCACGATCCCTTTACGACGTTCGTCGCAATGCGAAAAAATTGTCTCAATTTGAGGAGAGTTGGTCTGGCACGTTTCTGAGAAATTATCTATAAACGCCCCAACACGCCAGCGGTCGGCGTGAATTTCATCCTAGCGCCCGAACATGGAAGTTTCCACGTACGGACAGCGGAAATGGCCGTACCCGCATCCCATTTCGCGCTCCCAAAGCGCAAGGGCGTTCGTACGTCAGTTCTTGGCGATCAAACGGAACGGGGTAACCAGTGTCCAAATCCCTTGACAGTTTTAATTGTCGCTCGACGCTCACCGTCAACGGCGTCGACTATGTCTACTACAGCCTGCCAAAGGCCGAAGCGAACGGCCTGACCGGCGTTTCGAAGCTGCCCTATTCCATGAAGGTTCTTCTGGAAAACCTGTTGCGCAACGAAGACGACCGATCCGTCAAGAAGCAGGATATTCTCAACATCGCCGCCTGGCTCAATGACAAGGGAACGGCTGAAAACGAAATCGCCTATCGTCCGGCCCGCGTGCTGATGCAGGACTTCACCGGCGTTCCGGCTGTCGTCGATCTCGCCGCGATGCGTGACGCCATGGTCAACCTCGGTGGCGATCCGGAAAAGATCAACCCGCTGGTTCCGGTCGACCTGGTCATCGACCACTCGGTCATCGTCGACGAATTCGGCACACCGACCGCCTTTGCCCGCAATGTCGAGCTGGAATACGAGCGCAATGGCGAACGCTACCGCTTCCTGAAGTGGGGCCAGCAGGCCTTCAAGAATTTCCGCGTCGTCCCGCCCGGCACCGGCATCTGTCATCAGGTCAATCTCGAGTATCTCGGCCAGACGGTCTGGACCAAGGAAGAAGACGGCGAGATCACCGCCTACCCCGACACCTGCGTCGGCACTGACAGCCACACGACGATGATCAACGGCCTGGGCGTACTCGGCTGGGGCGTCGGCGGCATCGAAGCCGAAGCGGCCATGCTCGGCCAGCCCGTCTCCATGCTCCTGCCGGAAGTCATCGGCTTCAAGCTGACCGGCAAGCTCAAGGAAGGCGTCACCGCCACCGACCTCGTGCTGATGGTCGTGCAGATGCTGCGCAAGAAGGGTGTCGTCTCGAAATTCGTCGAATTCTTCGGCCCCGGTCTCGACAACATGACGCTCGCCGACCGCGCGACGATCGGCAATATGGGCCCGGAATACGGCGCGACCTGCGGCTTCTTCCCGGTCGATAGCGAAACCATCAACTACCTCACCATGTCCGGCCGCGAAGAACAGCGCATCGCGCTGGTCGAAGCCTATTCCAAGGCACAGGGCATGTGGCGCGACAATGACGGCGCCGATCTGGTGTTCACCGATACGCTGGAACTCGACCTCGGTCAGGTTGTGCCGGCCATGGCCGGCCCGAAGCGTCCGGAAGGCCGCATTCCGCTGGAAAACATCGCAACCGGTTTTGCCGGTTCGCTCGAAGCCGACTACAAGAAGCCCGGCCAGCTCGACATGCGTTATGCCGTCGAAGGCACGGATTATGACATCGGCCACGGCGACGTGGCGATTGCCGCCATCACGTCGTGCACCAATACGTCGAACCCCTCGGTCCTCATTGCGGCAGGCCTGCTTGCCCGCAATGCCGTCGCCAAGGGCCTGAAGTCGGCCCCCTGGGTGAAGACGTCGCTTGCACCGGGTTCACAGGTTGTTGGCGAATATCTCGCCAAGTCCGGCCTGCAGGATTCGCTTGATGCGCTCGGCTTCAACCTCGTCGGCTTCGGCTGCACGACCTGCATCGGCAATTCCGGCCCGCTGCCGCCGGCCATCTCCAAGACAATCAACGAGAAGGGCCTGATCATGTCCGGCGTTCTCTCGGGCAATCGCAACTTCGAAGGCCGCATCTCGCCCGACGTCCAGGCGAACTACCTCGCCTCGCCGCCGCTGGTCGTGGCTTACGCGTTGGCCGGCACCGTGCAGAAGGACCTGACGACCGAGCCACTCGGTATTGGCAGCGACGGCCAGCCTGTGTTCCTCAAGGACATCTGGCCGACCTCGCAGGAAATCCAGGAATACATCCTGAAATACGTCACCCGCGCCCTCTACGCATCGAAATATGCCGACGTGTTCAAGGGTGACGCCAACTGGCAGGCCGTGCAGATTCCGGAAGGCCAGACCTATGCCTGGGACGACAACTCGACCTATGTCCAGAACCCGCCCTACTTCGTCGGCATGGGCAAGACAGGTTCGGGCATTTCCGACATCAAGGGCGCCCGCGTGCTTGGCCTGTTCGGCGACAAGATCACCACCGACCACATCTCGCCGGCCGGCTCGATCAAGGCGGCTTCGCCTGCCGGTGCCTACCTGATCGGCCATGGCGTCGGCGTTGCCGACTTCAACCAGTACGGCACGCGCCGCGGCAACCATGAAGTGATGATGCGCGGCACGTTTGCCAATATCCGCATCCGCAACCACATGATGGGACCAAACGGCAAGGAAGGCGGCTACACGATCCACTATCCTTCGAAGGAAGAGATGTCGATCTACGATGCGGCCATGCAGTACAAGGCCGAGGGCGTTCCGCTCGTCGTTTTTGCCGGTGTCGAATACGGCAACGGCTCGTCCCGTGACTGGGCGGCCAAGGGCACCAACCTGCTCGGCGTCAAGGCCGTGGTGGCGCAGTCCTTCGAGCGCATCCACCGTTCAAACCTCGTCGGCATGGGCATCGTCCCCTTCGTCTTCGAAGAGGGTACGACATGGGAATCGCTCGGCCTGAAGGGCGACGAGAGCGTTACGATCGACGGCCTGGCCAATGTCCAGCCGCGCGAAAAGCGCGTTGCGGTCATCACCTATGGCGATGGCTCCGTGAAGGAAGTGCCGCTGGTCTGCCGTATCGATACGCTGGACGAAGTCACCTACATGAACAATGGCGGCATTCTGCAGACGGTTCTGCGCGACCTCGCAGCCTGATCCGCCATCATTGAATCGGAAAGAAGCCGGGGCACCACGCCCCGGCTTCTTTCGTTTCCGGACCGGTCATGGACGGTGCCGGGCGGCTCACTCCAACGTGACTTTCTGTTGAAGCACAGGCGGCGTATGACAGACGCAAGAAGGAAAAACCTCCTTTAAACACTGGATCGGTCAGCGCTCGGTACGGCGGGCTGTTTCGTACGAAGTTTTTACTTGCACGGGATTAGAATGTCCCTGTGCGCTCGCATGGTATGGCCTTAAAAAGGCCGAAGGAATGGAACGTCTGATGTCTGGAACCCGCACCGTGCGTTGCCTTCTTCTGGCCCTGGGTTTCGGTGTGGCGATGTCATCTCCGGCCTATGCCGACGACGACGCCCCGGCAGCCGGGTTGGGCCCGAGCGGCGTGGTCGAACTGTTTACCAGCCAGGGCTGTTCCTCCTGCCCTCCGGCCGATGCCGCGCTCCAGCGCCTCGTCGAGGAAGGCAAGGTCGTGGCCCTGTCCTACCATGTCGACTACTGGAATTACCTCGGCTGGGAAGACACGCTCGGCTCGAAGGAAAACACTGCACGGCAATACGCCTATGCAAAGGCGCTCGGTCGCAGTGGTGTCTACACACCCCAGGCGGTGATCAACGGCCGGGACCATATCAACGGCTCCGATCTTTCTGGAATCAAGACGCGCATCAACGAGATGGCGGCCGGCGGCCATGGCCTGAAGGTAAAGATCGGCGCCCGGATCGGCCGCGACGAGATCGATATCAGCGTCGGATCGGGTGAAGGCAAGGCGGATGTCGTCGTGGTCTATTTCGACCGACGCCAGACCGTCAACATCCAGAAGGGCGAGAACACCGGCAAGCGCGTCGACTACTGGCACGCGGTGCGCGATGTGCAGACGATCGGCATGTGGAATGGCAAGGCTTCGAAATTCGTCCTGCCGGCCTCCGTTCTCAAACAGGGCGACAATGGCGGTTGCGCCATACTGCTGCAGACGATCAAAAACGGCGACAAGCCCAGCGCCATTCTCGGCGCGACGACGATCTTGTCCAAGGACGGTGCCAACTGAAAATCAGCAGCAATGGCGGATCGGTTCGGCCCGGTAGCGACGAGGGGCTGGGGCTGAGGGTTCGAAGATACCGGACCGAACCACCACATCACTGAAGAACAAACGCCTCGAGCGACTATGGATGACGCGCCGGACAGGGTGGCAAAACGCACGTCCGACAACGACGCCTTGGAGTGTCGCCGGGAATTTGGGCATGGTTTTGACTGAAATGCGGCGGCGCAAAATAATCCAAATTTCGTTCCAGCTTGATTTTCAGCCACGCTCAGGCACACTGTAACGGTCCTGTCACAATACAAGGCCGGGAATAAGAATGACTGATCAGCCGGATTTGCCGCGCGGCGACACACGGTCGGACCGCGAGACCGCATCGAACGTGGTGGTCGATTTCCACGAATACCGCAACGCCCGCGATCCGCTGCCCATCACCTTCCATCGTCGGGAGCTGGATCTTATCCTGCGGATCTATGGGCGAATGGTCGGAGACGGCGACTGGCGCGATTATGCCATCGACCACCTCAAGGACCGGGCGGTCTTTTCGGTTTTCAAACGATCGGGGGAGACGCCGCTTTACCGGATCGAGAAAAACCCCAGGCTTTCGTCCAAGCAGGGCGCCTTCAGTGTCGTTGATGTCAACGGCCGGATCCTGAAGCGCGGCCATGAATTGCCACAGGTTCTGAAGGTGTTCGACAAGGCGCTGAAACTGATCGACACCTGAGCGCGGCAGGATTTAACCCCAAGAGAGCCTATCTGGAAAAATTCCGGGTGCCGGTCGGCCTGCGTTTCCGCTCCATCGCGGAGGGACAGGGCACGGCTTGGATTCCCAATGTTCGCGATTATCCTCTCTGTCATGGCATGACCGAGCCATCAAGTTCTCCTCTTGGCAACAAAAAAGGCGGCCGAAGCCGCCTTTTCCATTCTGTCTGTCGGTCCAGCTTAATTGCGGTTTCCAAGGAAACGCAGCATGAACAGGAACAGGTTGACGAAGTCGAGGTATAGCGTCAGCGCGCCCATGATCGCCTTGCGGCCAGCAGCATCGGCACCATCCGCTTCGAAGTACATTTCCTTGATCTTCTGCGTATCCCAGGCGGTGAGACCCGCGAAGATCAGGACGCCGATCACCGAGATCGCGAAATCAAGGGCGGACGAGCCGAGGAAGATGTTGACGATCGAGGCGATGATCAGGCCGAACAGGCCCATGACAAGGAACGAGCCCATGCCCGACAGGTCCCGTTTCGTCGTGTAACCGTAGAGCGACAGGCCGCCGAACGAAGCTGCCGTGACGAAGAACGTCTGCACGATGCTCTGACCGGTATAGACCAGGAAGATCGAGGACAGAGAAAGCCCCATCAGGCCGGCATAGATCCAGAACGTCGTCTGGGCTGCAGCCACGCTCATCTTGTTGATGCGGAAACTCAGGAAGAAGACGAGTGCCAGCGGCGCCAGCATGACGACCCACTTCAGCGGGCTGACATAGATCGCCTGTCCGAAAGCAGTCAGCTGCCCATCGGCAAATGCGAGTTGAAATGCGGCGTAGGCGGCGATACCCGTGATCGCAAGACCCAGAGCCATCAGGTTGTAGACCTTCAGCATATGAGTGCGCAGACCCTGGTCGATCACGGCACCCGCCTGCGCGCCGGCAGGCGACACTCGGGTTTGGTAGTTTCGAAGATCAGCCATAGTTTCCTCTTTCAAGCCCCGGTTGGTTTACGGTGTCAGGTGCGGACGGGAGACATGCCTGAAACACGTCGTCTTCGCTTCCCAGGCGCCGCTGCGGGGCTTCAGCATGCCTGAACAGAATATGATATCGAAATAGGTTCGGCACAAGACCTGGCAAGAGCGGAATCAAAGGAAAGCCGGCCGTCAGACGGTTTCGTGACCTCAGGGTTAACTGGGAACGCCCTGGAGAGTCTGCCTCCAACAAATGCGCCAGCCAAGTCAGAGATGTCCCTTGACCAGTGCCGAGACCCGGTGATGCCAGAAGACAAGGCATGGTACAACCAGGAGCTCCATGCCCAGTCCGAGCAGATGGCCGGCGGATGGCGGGCCGGCGATTACCAGCGAGGCGAGACGCGCCAGCCCACCGCAGAATGTCAGGATTGCCAGCAACCAGATCCGTTCGGTTTTCTTCTCGATCGCCCGGATACAGCTGTACCAGCCGATCCCCAAGGCAAGGAACAGTCCGGACAGAAAACGCACATGGCTGTCGAGATCGACGGGCGAGACGTCCACGCCGAGAAACCTGGCGCCGGTGACCACGCCTGAAAGCCCGGCAAAGACAGGTAGCAGGGCCAGAACGGCGATCGTTGCCTGCAGCATCCGTCTCTGGCGAAAATCCTTGGGGCTGATTTGATAGGCCAGGCTCGGCATATGACGTCCTCCAGAGCAGGTAGCCATAACGTCCCATCGCCCTCCAAAGTTTCAGGACAAGGCTTTGCCCGCACGAAAGGTCTTCCAGAACGCGGTACACCCCATCGGCGATAACTGCAGGCGCTTGAACGGACATGCGTCGCGTCTTGATTCCCGGCTGAACAGGCGTTATCTAGACGGTGTGGTGATTTGGCCGGCCGGCTTGCAGCCACGTTAAACAAGTCGCTAAAGGGCCGTGGGTTGTCGAAACACCCGCATCCCTTCATTCGGTCGGCGTCGATGTCGTTCGAGTGAAGCCATGCCCATCAAAATTCCCGATTCGCTGCCAGCCGTAGAGACCCTCGTCAAGGAGGGTGTGCGCGTGATGACCGAGACGGCCGCGATCCGCCAGGATATCCGGCCGTTGCAGATCGGGCTGCTCAACCTCATGCCGAACAAGATCAAGACGGAGGTGCAGATCGCCCGCCTTGTCGGCGCCTCGCCGCTGCAGGTGGAACTGTCGCTGGTGCGCGTCGGCGGCCACAAGGCCAAGAACACTTCGGAAGAGCACCTCCTGTCCTTCTACAGCACCTGGGAAGAGGTGCGCGACCGGAAGTTCGATGGCTTCATCATCACCGGCGCACCGATCGAGACGCTGAACTACGAGGACGTTACCTATTGGGACGAGATGCGGCAGATCCTCGACTGGACGCAAACCCATGTCCATTCGACGCTGAACGTCTGCTGGGGGGCGATGGCGGCGGCCTATCATTTCCACGGCGTTCCGAAATACACGCTCAAGGAAAAAGCCTTTGGCGTCTATCGCCATCACAATCTCAATCCGGCCTCCGCCTATCTGAGCGGCTTCTCAGACGATTTCCAGATCCCCGTATCGCGCTGGACGGAAGTCCGCCGCGCCGACATCGACAAGGTGCCGGAACTGGAAACCCTGATGGAATCCGACGAGGTCGGCGTCTGCCTGCTACACGAAAAGAAGGGCAACCGGCTCTACATCTTCAACCATGTCGAATATGATTCGACGTCGTTGGCGGACGAATATTTCCGCGACGTAAATGCCGGGGTGCCGATCAAGATGCCGCGCAACTATTTTCCGCACAACGATCCCTCGTTGCCACCACAGAACCGCTGGCGCAGCCATGCACATCTGCTGTTCGGCAACTGGATCAACGCCATCTACCAGACGACACCCTATGATCTCGAGGATATCGGCACGGACAACAGGCGGGACCAGCTATGAAACAAGACCTTCAGATCAGGCCGCTTCAGGCCGGTGACGAACAGGACTGGCGCAGGCTCTGGACGGCCTACCTGGCGTTTTACGAGACCACGCTGCCGGAAGACATCTACGCCCTCACCTTTTCGCGGCTGCTGAGCGGAGACGCGAATGAATATGCGGGCCTTGTCGCTGTGCTCGACGGTCGACCGGTGGGGTTGGGCCATATCCTCTTCCACCGCTCCTGCTGGCACCGCAATTCGATCTGCTATCTGCAGGATCTGTTTGCCGATCCGGAGATCAGGGGTCAGGGCATCGGCAGGGCCTTGATCGAAGCCGTTTACGAAAGAGCAAGCCAAGCCGGCAGCCAGGAGGTCTACTGGATGACGCAGGACTTCAACGCCACGGCACGCAAGCTCTACGACCGGATCGCCGACAAGACGCCTTTCATCATCTATCAAAAGACGGTCTAGCGCCTGATGAATTATATGCCTTTTCGGTTGCCGCGACCGTTGAAATGACGCAGGTTGCCGCGCAACAGAGACCGGGAGGAACAGAGGCCGTGCACGCAGAGACTGAAACATTCGGCCAGGACCCATCTGGCGAACCCGTCCTTCGCATCGTCATCAAGGGCGGCGGATTGACAGCCAGCGTGCTGACCTTTGGCGCCATTATCCAGGATCTTCGGCTCGACGGCCATGCGCCACCGCTGGTGCTGGGTTTCGAAACATTTCCCGAGTATCTCGAGCATTCGCCCTATTTCGGCGCAACGCCGGGCCGCTGTTCCAACCGCACGGGCGGTGGACGTTTCAGCATCGACGGAACCGCCTACCAACTGGAACTCAACGAAAACAGCGTCTCGCATCTGCATGGCGGCAGCACCGGCATCGCCCAGCAAAACTGGACGATCGTCGGACAGTCCGAAGACAGCGTCACGCTGCAGGTCGTCGATCCGGATGGCCGCGCCGGCTATCCCGGCAATTGCACTGTCACCTGCACCTACCGGCTCGGCGAAGGCGGCGTCCTGTCCGTCATCTATGAGAGCACGACCGATCGCGCGACGATCGCCAATATCTGCCAGCACAGCTATTTCAATCTCGACGGACTGGACGTGGCACTGGACCACGACATCATGATCAGCGCCGATCATTATCTGCCGACCGATGCCCTGCAGATCCCGACCGGCGAAATCGCACCGGTTGACGGAACCATCTTCGATCTTCGCACCATGACGCCGATGCGCCGCCAGTTGGAAGGCGAAGGGCCCGGCCACGACCACAATTTTTGCCTGTCGACGGAACGGGAGCCGAAACGATCGGTGGCGCTGGTGCGCAGCATCAATTCAGGCGTATCGCTGGAAGTGCGCACGACAGAGCCGGGCATCCAGCTCTATACGGGCTTCAAGATGAATATCGCTGTTCCCGGCCTCGAAGGCCGGACCTACGGCCCATTCGCCGGCTTCTGCCTTGAAAGCCAGATCTGGCCGGACGCCATCAACCATGCCGGCTTCCCGAAAGCCATCCTGCGTCCCGGCGAAACGCTGCGCCAGGAAACGGATTACGTCTTCTCCAAGACGTAATCCGGAGCCTCGGCCGATCGACGGGCGAAAGAGCGGCAGGGCTCTCCTGACCGAAGGCACGATCCTGCGCGATCCTAACTCTTGACGGAGCCGGCTGTCATGCCTGCAAGAAAGTAGCGCTGCGCGATCAGGTATAGAACCAAGAGCGGCAGAGACCCGAGAACGCTCATCGCCATCATCTCGTTCCATTCAAACGCGTGCTGGCCCATCAGCATTTCGATCCCGATGGGAACCGTTCGCATGTCCATTGACTTGGTGAGCGTCAGCGCGAACAGGAATTCGTTCCAGGACAGCAGGAAGGTATAGACGGCGGTGGCGACGATGCCTGGCACGGACAAGGGAACGATGACCCGCCACAGCGCCGTCCAGCTCGACCCGCCATCGACCAGAACGGCTTCGTCCAACTCCTTCGGCAGGGTGTTCAGATAGCCGGTCATCAACAGGATCGCATAGGGAAGGGTGAAGACCATGTAGGTCAGCACCAGCGCAAAATAGGTATCGAAGATGCGGAAGGCCACGACCATCCCGAAATAAGGGATGAGAAGCGTGATCGGCGGCACCGTCTGCGTGCTGATGATGAAGACGTTCAGCGTATTCTTTCCCCGGAACGAATAGCGGCTGAACCCGTAGGCCGTCAGAACGGCGATCAGCAACGTCAAAAGCGTGACCACGCCGGCGACGAGATAGCTGTTGAAGAAGAAGCGGAGCTTCGTCGGGTCATTGAAGATCGACAGGTAGGCGACGCTCGTGAACGTGTCCGGCAGCAGCCGCGGCGGCAATGCGAAGATCTCGGTATTGGATTTCAGCGAGGTGAAGAACATCCACAGGATCGGAAATCCTGCAAAGACCAGCCCCACCCCAAGCCCGAGATAAGTCAGGAGGGTGGGGAGCGCACTCTTGGTGAAGGAACGTCTTGCCATGGTGGTCACCGGGCCTTCTGATGTTTGATGTAGAAATATGTCACGCTCATCGACATGATCAGGATGCAGATCGCGCTCGCCGAAGCCAATGAAAACTCATAGCTCGAGAATGCCAGCTTGTAGGTATAGGTGCTCAGCACCTCGGTCGCATGGATCGGTCCACCGCCCGTCGTCATCCAGACCAGCGGGAAGACCTGCATCGTCCAGATGAAGTCCAGCAAGGCGATGCTGATGATGATCGGCATCAGTTGCGGGATGGTGATGTAGCGGAACTTTTGGACTTCATTGGCGCCGTCGATGCCGGCCGCCTCGTAGAGCTCCTTGGGGATGCCCTGCAGCCCGGCCAGAAGGCTGACCATGTAAAGCGGATAGCCGGCCCAGATATTCGCAAATGTCAGGGCATGCAGCGCGGTCTTGGTCGACGAGAACCACTCGACCTTGAAGTCGACGATGTTGAGCGCGATCAGGATGCTGTTGATGACGCCGTTGGGATCGAGCAGCAGCCGCCAGATGATGGCGATGATCACAGCCGTAAACAGCCACGGCAGAATGTAGAGGACCCGCAGGATGCTCCGAAGCGTCGGATCGATGCGCTGCGTGTTGAGCAGCAGCGCGAAGGCCAGACCGATGAGAAGGTGAAAGACGACGCTCATCACCGTGAAATAGAGCGTCTGGCCGACCGATTGCCAGAAGACCGGATCGCTGAAAATCGTCACATAGTTCTGCAGTCCGACAAAGACGGCATTCTTCTTCATGATGGCGCCATCCATCAGCGAATAGCGAAACACCGTGATCATCGGAAACAGCATCAGCAAGGAAAACAGGAAAGCGGCCGGAGCCACGTAAAGGAAGGGCACCAGCCGCTTTTTCGTCTTGTAGGAAAGCATGCCCTGCTTGCGGAGTCTCGACTTTGGGGCGCTGGGCTTTTGCATCCCGGCATGCGTTCCCATCAGAATGTCATTGGCGCTGTTCATCAGAGGTGATTTTCCACTTGGTCATGATGGATCGGTGGAGGTGCGTCGTGGCAGCGCGACACGACGCGCCGCGCTGCCAGACCGTTTTCAGCCGTGTCTACTTGGCGAATTCAACCAGCCATTGCTTCTGCGTGTTGGCAGCCGCTTCCTTTGCAGTCTGCTGGCCATCGAACATCTTCTGAACCTCGACATTCATGTCGCGCATCAGGTCTTCGGCAACCGGAAGGCCGACGAACTCATTGGCCAGGGTGCCGCTCTGGAAGATCTTGAAGGCTTCCTCAAAGAGCGGGTCCGACTTCGAGAAATCGGGCTTGGCGTTCACGTTGCCGGGAAAGGCGTTGGCGATGGACACCAGACGACCATTGACCTCCGGGCTCATCAGATATTCGACGAGCTTCCAGGCTTCCGCCTTGTGCTCGCTGCTGTCGCTGATGCCGATGCCCCAGGAGGCGTAGGGCAGTCCGCGCTTGCCGGTATAACCGTCAACGGCCGGCAAGGCCGAGATGCCGAAGTTCAGCTTGGCATTGCGTTCGCGGATCAGGTTGATGTGCGCAAGCGAGTCGACCATCATGCCGACACGGCCGTTGACGAATTCCTCGACCTTGTCCTGCTCCTTCTTGGCGAAGATACCGGGCGAGATGACGCCATCATCCTGCAGTGCCTTGATGTATTCGAGCGTTCCGACGACCGCCTCGTTTTCCAGATCGGGCTGGCCATCCTTCAGCATCGACGCACCCGAGGCCCAGACCCAGGACATGACATCGTTCTGGATGCCGCCCGGGTTCTGCAGCGCCAGCGGCAGGACCCAGCCATACTCGTTCTTGTCGGCATTGGTCATCTTCTTGGCGGCAGCCGCAAATTCGGTGCGCGTTGTCGGCATCGTTTCGATGCCGGCAGCCTTGGCCATGTCCAGATTGACGAAGACCGGGTAGACGAACGAGGCGAGCGGGAACATGACGCTCTGGCCGTTGACCTTGACGATATCGGCGATCTGGCTCTGGTCATACTTGGCATCGGCCATCAGGCTGTCCATCGACGCGATGGCGCCCTGCTTTGAAAGGCCGTTGACCCAGGCGCCGTCGAGCCCGACGACATCGCTGAGCGTCCCCGATGCCGCACCGACGACGATCTGGTCGCGCGTCGAGGAATAGGGGCCGCTGACAAGCTTGACCTTGATGCCGGGATTGGCAGCCTCAAAATCATCCATGATGCCGCGCAGGGCACCGGCCGGCATTTCCGGCTCCCACCACTGGATGAACTCGATATTGGTCTCGGCAAAGGCACAGGTCGTGCACAGTGCCCAGACAGCCGCAGCCGACTTCATCGTCGCAAGATATTTTCTGACGTTCATGTTTCCCTCCCATGGGACCTATACCTGGCTCGATCCTCCCAGATCGCAATCGAAGTAGGATCCTTTCCACAGTTTGTGTCAACGAAGAACTGCAATCACCAACACTTTGTAGAATTCATGTTGCAGTGAAATACGCATAATACATTGATATATATGAATATAATGAATTTTCCTGCAGGTTCGTTTCGTTCATTTGTGCATCGCACGCGAAGCATTTTTTCTTTACGTTCGTAAATAAATGAAAGTCTGCTTATCCAAAAGCAAAAAAATCAAAGCCTGCCGGGGGAGAACGGGCATGTGCTGCAGAGGCCACCCCAAAGGTTTACCGGATATGCAGGAACACAGGGCCTTGACCAAGACGGGCCAGAACGTTTCACGCCTGCCGGGGCAACTGCCGCTTTGCAAACAGCGCCAGGAACGAAATTTCAGACGGATAAAACGGAACATTCAAACTGGCAGCGATTGCGCAGACAGGGCAAGACTGGTGCGTATCGTTTGCGCCATCGCTCCGCTTTATCGACCGGTACACCGGCGAGCCCCTGCCCGATGTAGGCTTGGCGAACGCGGACTGCGTGAAGTGGCCATCGACCTGCTGATTGTTCGGCGCGACACGGATGACGCGATTACCGGACCGGGCGCGATCGACAAGGTCGTTGCCCTGTCGCTCTCCAGCCGGAACGGCTGCGTCTTCGCCCTCAGGTCCACTCATGCTCCTTGGGCGCATGGTGCGGTCGCTTCGATACGAGCGCGGACACGTCATCCATTGCGGCTAAAAACTGCGTCAGGTCGGCTTCATCATTGAATCCAATGAACACCATCAGCATGGATCGCGCCACGGGCTGACCTTTTTTGCGGTAGGAAAAATTGACGGCGCAGTGCGGATATTGCGCGTTGACGGCGTGAGGGGCGGAAGCACTGCCAGTCGCCATCGCGCCGGTCAGCGCAACAAACTGCCCCAGCGCGAAAAACCGATCGATGGCCGAAAACGCAGTTGCCTGTGATATCTGCTGATTCTGGCCGGTGGCTGCCGGACGACCATAATACAGACTATCCGTCTGACCCTTGCGCCGCCTGGTCTCGTAAACAACAAGGTTCCCGGCCGCGGCCAGTTCCAACCGCACATCGAATGTCTGGAACTGTTCCGACATGCGGTCCAGATCGGTAAACAATATCCTCAGGTCCGCGATGGCATCAGCGTAACGGGCAACATTCATGAAATTTCTGTCCGGGCTATACAGGATTGGCGGTGTCTGTATCCTCTGAAGGTTGCGCTGTTCGAAGTCAAATCGCCAGATGCGTCTGAGGGTCGAAGAAATGCAGCTTGGCGACATCGATCGCCAGATTGATCGACGCGCCGGATTGGACTGCGCTGACGGATTCGAACTTCGCAACGGCGTTTGCAGCCCCACTCAGATCCTCGACGGCATCCGGATCGCCGGAATCGATCCGGACCGCGTCGATACCCAGATGCACGATGAGTTCGGAACCCAGCTCCTCGATGGTTTTCACCATGGCCGGGATCGTTGCATGCTGCGATCCGGACACCAGGCTGCTGTCATAGAGATCTTCCGGGCGGATACCGAAAATGATCGTCTTGCCATCGAAGCTGGCGAGACGGGGCGAACGCTCGAAAGCGCTGGGTGGCACCGGGATCGAAAAGGCCGGCAGATGGATCCTGTCACCTTCGAGGCGGCCCTCGAACAGGTTCATCGACGGCGAACCGATGAAACCGGCGACAAACGCGTTGACCGGCCGGTTGTACAGGGTCTTGGGCGTATCGACCTGCTGCAGGATGCCACCCTTCAGCACGGCGACCCGATCACCCATGGTCAGGGCTTCCGTCTGGTCGTGCGTCACATAGATCGTCGTCACCCCGAGCTGCCGTTGCAGGCTGGCGATTTCGGCGCGCATCTGCACGCGCAGCTTGGCATCGAGGTTCGACAGGGGTTCGTCCATCAGAAAGGCCGCAGGTTCGCGAACCATCGCCCGCCCCATCGCCACCCTTTGGCGCTGGCCGCCGGAAAGGGCTGCCGGCTTGCTGTCGAGCAGTGTCTGCAATTGCAGGATCTTTGCAATTTCGTTGACGCGCTTCGTCCGTTCGGCCTTGCTCTTGCCTGCAAGCTTCATCGAAAAGGCAATGTTTTCGGAGACGGTCATATGCGGATACAGGGCATAGTTCTGAAAGACCATCGCAATGTCCCGGTCCTTCGGTGCCAGATCCTCGACATTCTCGCCGCCGATGCTGAGAGTACCGCTGGTGATCTCCTCAAGCCCGGCAATCATGCGCAAGGCGGTCGATTTCCCGCAGCCCGAAGGTCCGACCAGAATCAGAAACTCGCCATCGTTGATCGTCAGGCTCAGGTCCTTGATCGCGTGGAAATTCGTTCCGAAGGTCTTGCAGATCTTGTCCAGCACAACAACGGCCACGTCACATCCTCCCAATGATAAAACACCAAATTCTCGGCTCGTCTCGCATCCCGAAATGCCGTCCCCTCCCAGGATCGACTGTAACGGATGTTCATTCCAGGGCCGCGGGCCCAATCGGCTGCGGCGCCGGCGCCTGTTCGCCGGCCATCCATGCAACACAGGTTGCGTGATCCGGCAAAGCCATGCGGCCACCCCGCCCGGTTACCGAGATCGCCGCAGCAGCGCTGGCGAAAAGAACGCTCTCGACCGGTGACTTCCCTTGCGTAAGGGAAAATGCATAGGCCCCGTGAAAGCAATCGCCGGCGCCCGTCGTATCCACGGCCGTGACCGGGTGGGCCGGGACGTGCCAGAAGACAACGTCGTCCTTCTGCCGGACAAAGGCGCCTCTGTCTCCATCGGTCAGAACCACGGCAGAGCGTCCCTCCGACCAAAGGTTGTTCAGGATTGCCGTCACATCGCCTTCCCCGGTACTGGCCTGCGCAAACGCCAGGGGCAGCACAAGATGGTCGGACAGATCCAGCAAACGACCGGTTGCTGGGCCGACCGTCCATTCGATATCGGCGACGACCGCCAGACCCAACGCACGGGCGCGGGCAACGATCGCCTCGCCATGCGTCGCATAGCCATCGATCAGCAGGACCTGGGCTTGCGCCAGCACATCATTCGAAAGCGCATCGGAGGTTCCGTGCGGCACATCGTCATCATAGGCAATAAACCGGTCCCCGTCAGGCCCAACGGTGATGACCGAGCGGATCGGCCTTGCATCGGAACGACGCGGCGCGAAGGATATATCGACCCCTTGCCTTTCAAGTTCGAGGCCACCCATATCGGTCGACGGCGCGTCGCTCAGCCAGCCGATGAAGCCGGCGCGCCCACCCAGCCGGGCTACAGCCACCAGGGCCGTGGCCACGTTGCCGCCGTGGTCGCGCGTCCGATTGGTGACCTTTCCCTTGCCGGCGCTCAAGGGGCGATCGACATAGATGAGGTCGTCAACCGCGAGAGCACCGAAACCGAGAACCTGAAGTGCGCGGGTCACGGATCAGGCGCCTGCTGCTGCAAGCGCCTTTTCCGCGGACAGGCCGTCGTGAATGACGAACTTGAAGGCCCGTGCAGCCATTGTCGTATCCCCATGCCCCCACAGATTGCGTCCGACCACGGCACCCTTCGCCCCGGCGCGAAGCGCGTCCGATGTCTGGGTCAGCGCACCGAGGAGCGTATCCGTCTTCGGACCGCCGGCAATGACGATCGGAACCGGGCAGGTCGCCACGGTTTCCTGGAAGGAGTCAAAATCGCCCGTATAACCAACCTTGATCACATCAACGCCGGTCTCGAAGCCGATCCGCACCGCATAGGCGATTTCGTCGGGCGTGAAGACGATCTTGCCGCCTTGCTTGTAATCGCGCGGATAGACGTGGGCGACGACAGGCATTTCAAAGCGGGCGGCGGCATTCACGGTATCAGTGAGCCAGCGAATATAATGGCCCTCGGTATCGCCGCGCACCGGAATGGCGACGGCCAGGGCATCGGCACCGTAACGCACGGCATCTTCCGGCGTCGCGATCAACTGGCTAATCCGGTCATCCGCCGTGAAGCAGCCGGCCTGGATGACCAGCGCCGCCTTGCCGGCATAGGCCGACCACAGATGACGCGCAGCGCCGGGCTGGATGCTGATATAGTCCGGCTGCCCCGCCATGACCCGGGCCAGCGCGCCCGGCAGATCCGCAAGGCCGCCTTCGCGGACATTGCCGTAACCGACGAAGTGATCGACCGCGCCACCGAACAGATTTCCGGAGGAATGCGAGAACAGGCGTGACAGGCGAATTTTGGTTCCGAGGCCCATAACAGGGTATCCCTTCATGAAGTTGGTGCAAGCGTTGAGAGACCCTAACTCGAAAGTAAAACAATACTCAATATTCCGATTTCTTTCGTTTTGATTTCAGGCTATCCTCCTCAGCACAACCACGGCAAAAAAATACATCAGACCGCCAGAAATCCGTGCAAGTCGGCTTTAGACATTTCGATTTTCGAAAGTTGACGAGCACAGCGGATCGAACAGCATTCGGGATCACACATGCTTGCAGAACAACGGCGACACCAGATCATGCTGGAACTTCAACGCACCGGCCAGGCGCGCACCACCCAGCTTGCGGAGAACTTCGGCGTCTCGGAAGTGACCATCCGCTCCGACCTGGAAATACTGGATGCCAAGAAGCAACTGATCAAAACCCATGGGGGGGCCATAGCCCTGCCGTCCGGATCGCCTGCGGCCGCCTTCGAAGAACGCATGAACCGCAATTTCGACGCCAAGCGGCGGATCGCGCAGATGGCCGCTCGCCAGATCATCGACAATCAGTCCGTGGTGTTCGACAGCGGCTCGACACTTCTGCAACTCGCCATGCAGATGCCGCCGGTGACCAATGTCGTGGTGGCGACCACGGCAATGAACATTGCCCAGCATCTGATGTATCGCCCGGGCCTGGACGTGCACATGATCGGCGGCCGGGTGTTTCCCAGTACGGTCAGCACGATCGTCTCGGATTCCGACAAGGCCGTGGGCGGACTGGTGGCGCATCAGGCCTTCGTCAGCGCCCATGCGATCGATCAGTCCTTCGATGTCGTCGACGTCTCCGAGGACATTGCTCGCACCAAGCGCAATCTGGTGCGCATGGCGCGGCGTGTCATTCTTGTGGCGGATTCCAGCAAATTTGATATCGGCGCCTCCTCCAAGGCCTTTTCCCTGTCCCGGGTCGATCTCATCATCACCGACACCGGCATGCCGCACGGCATCCGGAACCGGCTGGACAAGCTGGGCGTCGAGGTCCGCTACGTCTGAGACTGGCCTTGATGACGGCCCGGGCTGACCTGCAAGGCAGGCCGCCCGATAGACCGGTCGATGCCAGCTTCTCGCCGACGATCAGCCCCCGATCATCAGCTTGACGACTTCGTCATGCGTGGTTTCGTTGATGTTGCGTTCGCCCGCAACAATCCCCCGCCGCAGCACGACGATCCGGTCGGACACGGCGAAAATGTCCTGCAGATTGTGCGAGATGAAGACCACACCGCGCCCTTGCGCCTTCAGCGACTTGATCAAAGCCACGACCTTGCGCTGTTCCGGCACGCCGAGCGCCGCCGTTGGCTCATCCATGATCAGGATGCGGGCGTTCCAGTAGACGGCGCGGCCGATGGCAACGGCCTGGCGCTGGCCGCCGGAGAAATTGCTCACAGGCGCATCGAGCCGTTTCACATGGAAGTCCAGCAGTGCCATCGTCTGGCGGGCCGCCTCCGCCATCGCCTTGCGGTCGATCACCGGCAGGAAGCCGAAGGCCTTTCGCATGGGCTCACGACCGAGAAAGATGTTGCCACCGATCGTCAGGTTGTCGGCCAGTGCAAGATCCTGATAGATCGTCTCGATGCCCTTTTCACGGGCGTCCTGCGGCGAGGAAAAGGAGACGGGCTTGCCCTCGATGAGGATCTCGCCCGACGTGGGCGCATAGACGCCGGAGATCGCCTTGATCATCGTCGTCTTGCCGGCTCCATTGTCGCCGGCCAATGCCACGACTTCGCCGGGATGCACGACAAGCGAGCAGTTTTCGAGCGCCTTCACCGCGCCGAAATGGCGGGAGAGATTGCGGACTTCGAGCAGCGGGGTTTGACTATTCATCTTGTTTTGCTCCGCTGAACCGGCGCTGCGCCTGGTCGATGAGAACGGAAATGATGATGACGACGCCGACGGCAATGAACTGCCAGAACGGTTCGACATCGAGGAAGACCAGGCCATACTGGATCACGGCGATGACCAGTGCGCCGGCGACCGTTCCGAGGATGGATCCGGATCCGCCGAAGAGACTGGCGCCACCGATGACGACGGCTGCGACGCAATCGAGCAGCAGCGGTTCGCCGGCCTGTGCGGCCCCGGCCGTGAAGCGGGCCGCATAGAGCGCGCCGCCAAGACCGGCACAGACGGACGACAAGACATAGAGCTTGAGAATATGTCCCTTGATATCGATGCCGGCCCGTCGCGCGGCCTGCGCATTGGCGCCGATCGCATAATTGTGCTGGCCGAAGCGGGTCTGGCTCAAGATGTAGTGCATGACCAGGACGAACACCGCCGTTACCAGAACGAGATAGGGAATGCCGAGGATACGGCCATTGCCGAGCATGGCGAAATATTCGTTCTTCACCGGCACCGTCGTGCCGCCGGCCAGAAGAAAGGCCGTGCCGCGTGCGACGCCGAACATGCCGAGCGTGCCGATGAAGGGCGGAACCTTCAGGCGCGAGATCAGCAGTCCGTTGATCATGCCGGGAATCGTCGCGACCAGCACAGCGACGAGAATGCCGAACAGCATGGCAAAGGGCAGCGGCATGTAGAGGCCGGCAAGATTGGTCATGTGCGCGGCGACGACGGCGGCAAGCCCCATGATGAAGCCCATCGACAGATCGATGCCGCCGGAAATGATCACGAAGGTCTGGCCGATGGCGAGCAGCAGCGGCGCGACGGCAAAAATGGCGATCGACTGCCAGTTGAATGGCGACAGGACAAAGGTCCCGCCGAAGGACAGGCGCGACCAGATTTCGAAGATGATGATCAGTGCGCCAAGAAACAGCCACGCGCGCAACTGCGCGATATGGCCAATCAGCGTCTGTGTCTGGTCGGCATGATCTGCCTGCGGCGCAATATGCGGGTCCACCTTCGGCGGCTCGTCAACGGTGCTTGTCATGGTTCGTCCGGAAATGAGGCATGCGCAATCGGCTGCGGCATGCGTTACGGTCATGCTGTTGAAATCATGCAACGGCGCAAGGGTGTGCGGCGCCCGCCTTCCGGCAAGGGCGCCGCAGCCGCTCGGATCAATCCGAGTAGATGTACTTCGCGACGTCCGGATCGGCGACATTCGCCTTGTCGATGATCGTGAAGCCGGTACCGATCGCGGTCGGGATCGAATTTCCGGTCAGGTGGGCATAGGCCGACATGACACCGAAATAGCCGATTTCCGCCGGATGCTGGGCAATGGCGACATCGACCAGACCGGAATTGATGTTGTCGACGATCGAGGTCGGCGCGTCGAAGGCGACAACCTTGATATTGCCGGTCTGCCCAGCCTGCTGGACGCCGTTTGCAGCACCCAGCGCCGAGAACAGGTTGGCACCGAAGACGCCGACGAGATCGGAGTTTCGGGCAAACACGGCCTGGAGCTGCGAAGCTGCCTTATTGGCATCATTGTCGTTGAACTGGCTTTCCAGAACTTCGATGCCTGGATGGTTTGCGGCCATCTCGTCCTTGAAGCCCTGCTCGCGCTGGTCCGTCGTGGAGATGCCCGGCTTTACGTTGGAAACGTAGACCTTGCCTTTTTCACCGACGGCCTTTGCCAGGGCGCGGGCTGCAATGGCGCCACCAAGAACGTTGTCGGACGCGATGTAGGACAGCGGGAACTCGGCATCGCCGGCGCCTGTCTGATAGATTCCGTCGCCGATGAAAGTGTCGACCGTGATGACCGGAATACCGGCATCATGAGCCTTCTTGAGCGGCTGGATCAGCTGGTCCTTGTCGGTCGGCGCAATCAGGATCGCATCCGGCTTCTTGGCGATGATCGCATCGAGCACCGGAACCTGCGTGACCGGATTGAAGTCCGGCGCACCCTGGAACACCAGCTCGGCACCGACAGCCTTCGCGGCCGCCTCGGCACCCTTGCGCATGGTGATGTAGAATGCGTCCGTCGTCAGACCCGGAACAAGGGCGATGGTGAATGTCTTGTCTTGTGCCTGGGCCGAACTGGCATACGCCGAAACGCTGATAAGCGCTGCGACCATGCTGGCCTTCAGGAATGAACGTCGTTCCATAATTTCCTCCTCATTGAAACCGGAACTCCCCTCCGGCATGTTTGCTAGTCTCGCTGCTTTTGCCACTCCGTCAAGTAATTTTTTGCTGCAATGAATTTCTTATGTCGCTTTACGGCCGCCCGATCGGCGAGCGACCGTGTCTTTGCCGATGCAGAGCGACGATGCCGCTGTTTCTTTAAGCCCGTCCGAAAATGCCGGAAATCCACGCCATGATACAAGGCATGTCCGGCTCAAGGGTTTGGTCGATCGTCATCACAGGACCAACGCCGATCGGCTCCGCGCGATCGGCAAGCGTGACCAGTTCCGAAACATACTCTGCACCTGGATGACCTGGCAACCTGTCCTTCAGGCGGCTTGCATAACGCTCACCGGCCACCTGCCCGGGGACCTTGCACCAAAGTTCCGCCGTATGATCGACCCCGGCATCCCCGATATAGCCCTCCAGAACCGACTTCGGCTGGAAGCCAAACCAGGCATCGACGATGAAGCTTGAATTCGGCGGTGCATCGCGAATGAACGACCATATGGCCTGGTAGCTGGCCTTGCCGAGGGTCCTGTTGAAATCCCTGTCAACGGTGCCGATGTGCTGCAGGAAGGGGTTCTTGATGCCGTCAAGCGATAGGATGGGCCATCCGGTCTGCTGCGACAGGCGTTGTGCCAGACGACTCTTGCCCGATGCGGGGACGCCATTGACAAGCACGACGTTTTTTCCGGATAGGCTGGCCGCAGACGGGAACGTCGACAGGCCTGCGCCGATGACACCCGCATCGTCGCCGAGATCGGCAGCAACGACCTTGGGTTGGAACCACGGGGCGGGGGCCGGCAGGCCCGCAAGCGCCCGCGCTGCCGCAGCGCCCAACCCACCGCCAAGCACGATGAGTTCGGGATCGATCGTCGCGGCCAGGCTGTCAACGGCCAGACGCAAGGGCGCTGCCCAGGCCTGCAGCACGCTGCGCGCGGCCGCATCGCCACCATCGGCCAGGGCGAAGACCTCGTCGATCGAGGGCGCGCCCATGCCGGCCTCGCGCATGTGACGGCGCAATGCCGTCCCGGAACTGAAGGTTTCGACGCATCCCTTGCGTCCGCAGGCGCAAACAGGCCCGTCCTGCGCGACAGAAAGATGCCCCAGTTGACCCGCCGTCATCCGGCCGTGGTGGATCCGGCCATCCTGGGCGACCGCGCCACCGATGCCCGTTCCGATCGTCAGCATCGCAACGCTTCGATAGCCCTTCGCAGCGCCACGGTGAATTTCCGCGATCAGGGCCATGCTGCAGTCGTTTTCGACCGTGACGGGCCGACCGAGCACTCTTTCGAGTTCGGGCACGAAATCCAGCCCTGCCAGGTTGAGAATGCCCCCGGACAGAACGGCCCTGCCCGCAACATCGACCCGTCCGGGCACGCCGACACCGACGCCAGCCTGTGCGGGAGGGTCGAGGCGGCTGACCATCTCCCGGATGCGCTCGATGACGTGCCGCGGTTCCGTCGGCGTTTGCTCCGACACCTTCCGAAGAATATCACCCTGCCGGGAGATGAGGGCGGCACGAATATTCGTACCGCCAATGTCTATGCCAACGGCAATGTCAGGCATGTTCTTTCTGTCCCTGGGGAATTCCTTGAGACCGCGCGCTTTTGAAATGAGCCGCGATGACCGCCTGGATTTCCCGCAGGCGCGGAACCGCAACGGCTTCGAGCCGCTCCCGCGTAACGGTCCGATCAAGCGATATGCAGTCTTTCCAAAGCGAACGGCCTGCGATCACGCCCGACGCTCCATTGCGCATGGCATCCTCGACCTGCCCGAGAAACGTCGCATGATCGACGCCTGCGGACAAGACCGCCCAAGGCACATCGCCCGCAAGCTTTGTCACGGCAGTGCAAGCCTCAGACGTGCCAGGATAGGGGATCTTGAGGACCTTGGATCCGCAATCGAGGCAGATCTTGCTGCCCCCGACGATCAGTGAGGGCACCAGCGCCTTGTAGGCGGCCTCGTCTTCTTCATCGAATTTATAGGTCAGAAACTCGACGACGAGCAGCAGATCTTCACGGGCGAAATCATCGATGCACTGGCGCAGGATCTCGATGTTGCGCACGTTGGCCGCATCCCGGTCCGAGCGCAGGTAGATCATGATCTTGCCACCCGTCGCCCCGAGTTCGCGCACACGGCGTGCCGTGACACCGGGAACGAGCTTGGAAAGCCTGTAGCCTTCCGGAGAGGTATCCCAGCCCGATGCGTCGAGGCCGATCAGAAGCGCGGTGTCGCGCTGGATGATGCGATCATCGACGAGCGCCGGCACCGCGCAAATGGGATCAACCAGCACACAGGAAGCCTTGCTCGCCAGAAACCGTGCAATATCGGCCTTGGTATCCCCCAGGGTCTTGTCGGAGATCGCCGCCTGTGCGGCGGGTTCCTTGGCCAACAAGCTGCGCATGCCGCCGCGCTGATCACAGGCAATCACCATCATGGCGCCATCATTGCCGCAAATCTGCTGGTAGCCGCGCATTTCTGCCGTCGTCAATCTGGACATCAAAGTCCTCCCTCTCTGTCACCCATCCGGGATTCTGGAAATTCTTCCGCCCCAAGACCGGGAGCGAAAGTCGCTGCTGAACACCGGAAGTCCGCTTTCGCCGCAAAATCATTGCGAAATGCGCGCATTTAAGCGATAACTCCCGCACGTCCCGATGTGTGTAACACATTGCAGAAAGGAATTTCAACCTGAATTCGTCCCAGTCACAGGAGGCTATGGCAAGCCGTACCTTGCTACACATGGTCGCGAAACTGCACTATCAGTCGGATATGTCGCAGGTCGAAATCGCCAAAAAGCTAGGTTTATCAACTGCTACAGTCTCGCGTCTGCTGCAGAAAGCGCGGACCGCCGGTATCGTCCGCATCGAGGTCATCGACCTTTCGCCTTCGGAAGATTTGACGGCCGCCCTGGTGGATGCGCTGAAATTGCAGACGGCGGCCGTCATCGATGCCCCGCCAGCCAATGTTCTGAGCGCACTCGCACCGGCCGTCGGCTCCCTTTTGAAGCAGGCCGGACTGCGATCCGGCTCGACGCTGGGCATCGGCTGGGGACGAGCTGTGCGGCAAGTTACGCTGGCTGGCCTTCCACCGTTTCCCGGCGTCACCACCGTGGCGCTCAACGGCGGCATGCAGCAGGCCGCTCCGCACTTCCAGACCAATGAATTCGTCCGCCAGGCCGCCGAACAATTGGGCGGTAGCCCGCATTTCCTGCACGCGCCCTATATCTCGTCGTCTGAACTGCGCGACGCTTTCCTGGCCGACCCGACGGTCCAGCAGGTGACAGCCCTCTGGAACAAGCTGGATGCCGCAATCGTCGGGGTCGGCCTGAGGCACTCTGCAAATCCTTCGGAAGCAACAGGTGCTTTGCCCGGTGAAAAGGCACTGAGCCAGGCGGCCGGCGACGTCCTGCGCCACTACGTCACCGAGAGCGGCGAAATCCTGCACTGGGATGGCGAGGAGCGTATGATCGCTGCCACGCCACAGCAACTCCGCAAGGTGCCCCTGACCATTGCCGTCGCGGCGACGCCAGCCAAGGCGCCAGGCATTATCGGGGCGGCACGATCCGGCATGATCAACGCACTGGTGACAGACGTGAACACCGCACAGGCCATCCTCGATCGCCTGTCCATCGCCAATTGAGGACCCTGCCGTGATGTCGATCGTACCTGTACCGCCCCATGCCGACAAATCCTTCGGTGCCTTCCTGTTCGATATGGATGGAACCATCCTGAATTCGATCGCGGTTGCCGAACGGGTCTGGACGGAATGGGCCGTGCGGCAGGGCGTCAATGTCGAGGCCCTGCTGGCGACAATTCATGGGCGAAAGGCGATCGAGACAATCACGCACCTGGGCCTTGCCGGAGTTGATCCCGCAGAAGAGGTCCGGCTGCTCACACTGGCCGAGATCGCCGATCTCGAAGGCGTCGAAGCGATCGCCGGGGCCGTCGCATTTCTGGACGCCCTGCCGGCGGATCGCTGGGCGATCGTCACATCCGCACCAAGAGCCCTGGCACTGGTTCGCCTCGAGGCGGCGGGCTTTCGCACAGCGCCGCTCTTGATCGCCGGCGAGGACGTTGAGAACGGCAAGCCGGCGCCGGACTGCTTTCTGCTCGCAGCGGAAAGACTGGGGCATGCGATCGAGGATTGCCTTGTCTTCGAGGATGCACCGGCCGGCATCGAGGCGGCCGAGGCGTCGGGCGCCAGTGTGATGGTCGTGACGGCCACGCATCGCACCCGCCTGGAAACGTCACACCCCGGCATCGCCGACTACAACCACATCATCGGCCATCTCGCAGCCGACAGGTTCCTGCGCCTGCACCCGAAAGCCAGATAGGTCCCATAAGCCCGATAAGCATTCGGTCGGGACCAAACACGCGTCAGGGCTTCGCCGTCGCAATCGCATCGGCATAGATGTCGAGCACGCGGGTAATGCTGGCGATCGTCAGGGCACGGGCCTCCGGAGCCACCTCTCCAGCCGCGACCTGCGGTTCCAGATGGGCAAGGAACTGACTGACCAGCGGGCGCGGGATGGTAACTCCCTCAAGGGCCTCCATGAGTTCTGCAACTGCCGCCTGCGCTTCCGGCAATGGCCAGTAGTATCGGATGCGATCGCTGAACGAATAGTGACGATGGATCCGCTGCTCGGCTGCTGTGCCGGGATAATGTGTCTGCCAGTGACCGGGCGCTGACAGCATGAGGGCCTCCATGACGGCAGGCAGCGGGACCGTGATCTTCTCAGGCACGAGAAGTCCGGCAATCGCGCTCAGACCATACAAAGCCTCCCGCAACGCAAAGGTCAGCCAGGGCCCGACCTTCAGGATGGCAAATCCCTGCGAGACCAGATCGCGCAGCCCGTCCTGACTTTGATAGTCGGTCGAATGTGCCTCGAAGACGAATTGCGGCAGCTCCGCAAGTGCCGCCACCAGAGCGGTGGCCGGCGCTGTCGCATAGCCGATCACATCCGCATTCCCAAATTCAACACCTGGCTGAACGACAACGCCGATGGCGCGACCAAAAGCTTCATCGAGCCCCAGTTCCGCAAATGCGGTGCGGTGCACCTCAACCGTGGCCCGCAGGTCCTGTGGTGTGGTGACATGCAGGTGATCCAGCGCCTCGACGGCGCCACCCGGCACCGGCACCTCGGTGCCGATGATATAGCTTGGCGACGGCGTCCCAGACCGGCGCATCCTGGCTTCGGCCACGACTGCCAGTTCAGCCGCCCGCGTCGCAATCGTCGTGTCGGGAAGAATGGCGGGATCCCCCGCACAGGCCATGCTCGTGTCCAGATGAAGCTTTGTAAAACCGGCGGCGGCGTAGGCATCGATCATCGCGCCGGCCTTGCGCATCGCTTCGCCGGCAGCCAGGTGCTTCCAGGGGTTCGGGCCAAGGTGATCCCCGCCAAGAATAAGCCGTTCCAGGGGAAAGCCGACCTTGGCGGCGATGCCTTCGACAAAGAGCCTGAAAGCTGCAGGCGTCATGCCGGTATAGCCGCCATCCTGATTGACCTGATTGCAGGTGGCTTCGATCAGCACATCGGCCCGGCGCTGCCTGCCCTGCAGGAGCGCCGCCTCGATGACCAGCGGATGGGCGGAACAAACCGACGTGATGCCGGAAGGCTTGCCCCGGAAACGCTCTGCCGGCAGGCGTGCCAGTCGCTGCGTCGCGGAACTCATGACAGCCTCCCCTGATCCCAATCCGGGTCTGAATCCAGCAGAAACCTCTCCACCCCCGCGAGCGTGGCAATCCCTTCCATCGGCCCCTTGCGGGTCACGGCGAGCGCCCCGCAGGCACAGGCAGCCTTCAAGGCAATGTGCGGTTCGACGCCCCGAAGCCAGAAGGAAACAAAGCCCGCTCCGAAACAATCGCCGGCCCCGGTCGGATCGATCTCGATTACGGGAAAAGCTGGCGCCGAAACGCTGCCATGCCTGTCATAGTAGACGGCGCCTTGTGCACCCTTCTTGACGATCACAGCCGAAACGCCACGGGCCAGCATGTCCGCAACCGCCAAGGCCTCATCGGTCGATGCTGTAAAAAGGAACAGCTCCTCGCCCGAAGGCAGGAAGATATCCGTCAGCGCCAGAACCCGGTCCAGCGCCTCGCGCATGCCGGGCAGGCCGATGATTTCCTTGCGAATATTGGGATCGAAGGACACGGTGCCGCCCTTGCGCTTGACGATCTCCAGGCTCGTGAGGATGGCAGCAGTCGCCGGCTCGGAGAACAGCGAGGACCCCGTGACGTGCACATGATCGGCACCAGCCAGAAGCGCCTGCGCCGCCGCGTCGATCGCCATTGATCCCGCCGCGCTGTGCTTGATGTTGAAGACGAAATGACGTGAGCCATCTCCACGGTAGGTGACAAACGCCGTTCCCGTCGACTGGTCCTTGTGAACCGCGACAGCCGAGATATCCGAACCCCAGTCCCGCAACCTGTCGATGGTCATCCATCCGAAATCATCGTCGCCGACGGCGCTGATCAGGCCTGTCGGCTGCCCCAGACGCGCGGCCTGGGCTATGAAGATGGCCGGCGCGCCCGAGGGGAAGGGACCGTGTAGCAGGCCCGGCGCACCCAGGCTCTGATCGAGCCGGTCGGCCATGATTTCAACGAGAATTTCCCCGGCGCAGACGAGCTTTTTCATGAGGGACACCAATCGCTTTCAGAGATGTTTTAAAAATCGACGCCAGCGCAGCGACCTATGGGTTTAGGCAATCCCTTCTAGGACATGCGCTAAACCTGTCAATTCAAAACTTGACGCGCGTAATATTATCTCGCAACGCAGTCGACGACAAAACTTTCCAATGACTTTCCGCGACCGGTTGCACTCGAGGCCATCCGGCCGCATAAGAACAGAATGCGCGCTTGGCGGCACAACACGTGAACTGACGGTCGATGGAAAAATCAACACACAAGACGATGGAGGACTTCGCCAAGTCCTGCGGCATCTCTCGCCCGACGCTGTCCAAGTATTTTCACGATCCGACCAGCGTCAAACCCGCGACACGGACACTGATCGAGGCAGCGCTCCGGTCGACGGACTATCAGCCCAACCTCTACGCCCGCAACCTCAACCGCAAGCAGACCCGCAATGTCGGCATTCTCGTACCGGCCCTGACGGACCCTTTTTATGCCGAAATGGTCAACCGGCTGGAACTGCGCCTGCGCGATGAAGGCTACTGGCCGATCGTGATATCCTCGCATGGCCTGGCCGAACTGGAGGCAGAGGCAATCAAGACGATGCTGTCGCTGAAGGTGGCAGGCGCGGTGGTTGCTCCGCTCGGGCTCAAATCCGATCCGCGCGTGTTCGAGAGGCTCGCCCAGAACCTGCCCTTCGTCTATTTCGATACCTATATCGAGGGAACCACGCCGTTTATCGGCAACAACAATCACCAGAGCATTGCAACGATTGTCGATTATCTCTGCCGGTCCGGAGATGCGCCCGCCTATTTCGATATTCCGCACGTCAATCACAACTCGCCGGAACGCCGTGCAAGCTACATCGCCACGATGGAAGCCCAGGGCCATGAGCCAATGGTGATCGAAACGAATGCCGAGTACACGTGGGATTTCGAGCGGATCGGATATGAGCAGATGGACGGCGTGCTGACGGCCAACCGGCTTCCGAGCCGGACCATCCTGTGCGCCAACGATCGCCTGGCGTTTGGCGTCATGGCGGCAGCCTTTGCCCATCGGCTGAAGATCGGCCGCAAGAAGGGCGACAATCTGCGCATTGCCGCCCATGACGACCATCCCCTGAGCCGCTACACCTGTCCGCCGCTGACGACGATGGGCCAGGATTTTGCCGCCATGACTGCCGGCAGCGTCGACATGCTGCTGGCTTTGCTGGGTGACAGGGAGGCGCAGGATCCGGCGCTGCCACAGAAGATCAGCCTCGACGGGACCCTGGTGATGCGCAAATCGGCATAGAGCGAGGGCAGTTCTTCAGCCGTCCCCCTGCTCGAAACCATGCCACGCCGCCACAGCTTCCTCGACGGCCTGTCGGGCTGCGGGGATGTATCTGCCCATCGAGACGAAGCCGTGGATTTGGTCCGTCCAGTGGCGCAGCACGACGGGAACACCATGCGTCCGCAGGCGATCGGCATAGGCAACGCCCTCGTCGGCCAGAATATCCAGCCCGGCAATGGCGATGAAGGCCGGAGGCGCACCTTCCAGGCGCTCTGCCCGGAGCGGCGAGACACGCCAGTCGGCAATGTCGGCCGCATCCCGGATATAGTGATCGCGAAACCATTGCATGGTTGCCGCGGTCAAGCCAAAGCCCGTCGAGAACCGGCGATAGCTCTCTGCCGTCTGGGCCGCATCGGTATTCGGATAGAGCAGCAATTGCGCGGCAATCGGCGGGACCTGACCGGCACCGGACATCAGCGCGAGCACGGCTGCAAGATTGCCACCGGCACTGTCGCCGGCAACGGCAAGACGGCTTGGGTCAAGGCCGAGGTCGGCAGCTGAAGACGCCATGAAGGCCAGGCTGGCCACACAATCCGTCAAGCCCTCGGGAAACCTGTGTTCGGGCGCAAGCCGGTAATCCGGACAGATCACGGTGCAGGCGGCACGATTGGCAAACCAGCGGCAGATCTCGTCATGGGATTCCAGATTGCCGATCACCCAGCCGCCACCATGCAGATAGAGCAGGCCCGGACCGTTGCGCTCCGGCGCGCCGATACCGCGATAGACGCGCAGGGTGATAGCGCCGTTCGGTCCGTCGATATGACGATCTTCGATCGTGGCAACGGCCTCCCGGTCGCCCTGCAGGGTCGGGCAGGTCGCATCATAGTCGGCCCGCGCCCGTTGTGGGCTGCCGGTTTCAAATGGACGCGGTACCTGTTCCGCCCCCAGTTCCAGCACGCGCCGCGCGCCCACATCCATCTCTGCCATGCTGCTGCCTTTACCTCTCCCGCTCACACCAGAAAGCTTCGCGCTTCGTCTTCTCCCAGCAGAGCCGGTTGCTGCAGGCCTGCCGCGATGCTCACCGATTGTCGGCTTTCGCCGGAGGCCAGAATGGCCTCCATGATCTCGAGCACATGCAGGGCCAGTTCGCCGGAAGCGCGGGGCGCCCGCCCTTCATGCAGCGACCTTACCAGATCGGCAACGCCAAGCATGCGGTAGTTTGCCCGATCCGGCGCATCGAACGGCCAGTTGCGCTTGCCATAGGGCGCGTTCTCGCTTTCGAAATCGCGCCAGTCGGCGCCGCGCTCGGAGAGCGACACCGTCCCGCCGAACGTATCGGGATCCGGCAGGCGAAGCGAACCCTCCGTGCCATGCAGTTCGATCGGATGATTGGAGTGACGAAAGACATCCCATGACGCCCCGAAGGTGACTGTCGTGCCCGATTGAAATTCGAGAAGCGACAAAACGTTGGTCGGCGTTTCCACCCTGAACGTGGTGTTCTTGAACGGACCGTCCGCGGTAATCATCCGCTCGTCCTGGCCTTTGGTCGCCATCGCCATCACCCGCACCACCGGACCGAGCAGGTTGACCAGCATGGTCAGATAATAGGGGCCCATGTCGAAGACGGGACCGCCGCCCGGCTGATAGTAGAATTGCGGATTGGGGTGCCAATGCTCCATGCCGCGCCCCATCATGAAGGCGGTACCGCTGACCGGTCGGCCAATCGCGCCATCCTCCATCAGACGCCGGGCGCGCCGGCCTGCCGCACCGAGAAATGTATCGGGCGCCGAGCCGAGACGCAGATCCCGCGCAAGGGCTTCGGCAACCAGCCTGCGCCCATCCGCCGCCGAGGTCGCCAGCGGTTTTTCGGTAAAGACATGTTTGCCAGCCGACAGCGCCGAGAGGGTGACATCGAAATGCACCGCCGGAACCGTCAGGTTGAGAACCAGGTCGATCTCCGGATCGGCGAGAAGACCATCGACACTCGCCGCCCGAATGCCGTATTCGCGCGCCCTGAGCCCCGACATTTCGGCCGAGATGTCAGCGCAGGCACGCAGTTCGATCCCCGCAAACAGCGCGGCATTCCGCAGATAGGTCATCGAGATATTGCCGCAACCGATCACCCCGAGGCCGATCGTTTCCCGTGTATGCGCACCCATTTTCAGTCTCCTCCCGAAATTATATCCCGCCCCCGCGCTCCGCCCCGGCACCGCCGGCTGCAGGATTCGTGTCACCGATGATAAGCATTTTATTTCTTGACGCGCGACAAATTTTTATGAAACATACGGCAACGAGAGCGAGGAAATTTCGAGGGTACTTGTGCGTGCCGGGAGGCAAGAGGGGCAGTTGCGGGGAAGACCAGGCGCGCAGTGCCGCTGCGTTCGCACCCATTGGGCCTCCTGACTGATCCGGTCAGATCACCCGACCCGGGATCCGCTGCATACCCTGAAAGCACCGAATTGCACCAAGATAACCACGACCATCCACAAGAAGAACACCGCCTACAGGGTGGAACCAGGGAACAGGAAATGACCAGGGATATCAAGGTTGGTTGCCAGACCTTTACATGGGAAATGCTCGGTGATGGCTTTGCCGGAACGCCCGACGATCTGCTTTCGGCCATCGCTGCCGGCGGTTATGCGGGTATCGAAATCACCGACACTATGATCGGCCATTATGCGGACAAACCTGCCGAATTTGCCGCCGCACTTCAACGCAGCGGACTGCAACTCGTTGCCTTCGCCTTTGGCTCCAGAAGCGGTTTCACGCTGGCGGACGAGATCGACAACGATCTGGCGACCGCGCAACGCTGGATCGATTTCGCCGCCCGTTTCCCCGGTGCCGTCGTGTCGATCGGCTCGGCCACCATCGTCTCGGAAGGCCCGCGCGACGACAAGTTCACGATTGCCGCCGACTTCTACAACCGCGCGGCGGCGCTTGGAAAAGCCGGCGGCGTCGAGGTTGCCGTGCATCCTAGCTCGCACCACAACACCTTGCTGTTCAACCGTGCAGACTATGACCGGATGTTTTCGCTTCTCGATGCATCGCTGGTCGGCTGGGTCCCCGATACCGGCCATATCCTGCGCGGACATGACGACATCGCAGATACGCTGCGCACCTATCAGGACCGCATCCGCTACCTGCACCTCAAGGATGTCGACACCAAAGATCGGTGGGCGATGCTTGGCAAGGGCCGTCTCGACACCCCGGCCGTCATCGACATTGTGTTGAAGGCGCCGCGCTTCAACGGATGGCTGGTGCTGGAAGAGGAATCCGACGCCGCCGCCGCCGATCCGGCCGGCGCCATCAAGATCAACCGCGAAACGATGCGGTCCTTTCGCATCTGAGGTAGACCAGCATGATTGAAAAGGAAAACCGCCGGCTTCGGGTTGGCGTTCTCGGATGCGGGCCGATCGCCCAGTTCGCCCACCTGGAATCCTGCGTCAAAGCCCGCAATGCCGATCTTTATGCCATCTGTGACACGGCACCGGATCTGCTGGCGCGCATGGGCGCAACCTATGAGCCCGAGCGGATGTTCAGCGACTACGATGCCATGCTCGCCGATCCGGCGCTGGAAGCCGTGATCGTCGCGACCTCCGATGCCTATCATGTGCCGATGTCGATCAAGGCGCTGGAAGCTGGCAAGCATGTGCTCTGCGAAAAACCGATTGGCGTCTCGGTCGAGGAAGGCCGGACATTGGCCGATGCGGTCAAGCGTTCGGGCAAGATCCTGCAGGTCGGTCACATGAAACGCTTCGACCCGGCGCTCGAGGCAGCGCGCGATTTCGTTCGCGACGATATCGGCGAGATCTTTGCGCTGAAGGCCTGGTACTGCGATTCCACCCATCGCTACACCAATACGGACGCCGTCCAGCCGCTCCCGGTGACCAGCAAGCTGGCCCGCAAGCCCTCCGGCAATCCGAAAGCCGATCTGCGGCAATATTTCATGCTCGCCCATGGTTCGCATCTGGTCGATACCGCCCGCTTCTTCTGCGGCGAGATCGTCGCGGTCCGCGCCCGGCTTTTGCAGCGCGCCGGCGCCTATTGCTGGTTTGTGGAAACGGAATTTGCCAATGGCGCGCTTGGCCATCTCGATCTGACGGTGGCCGTGCGGATGGACTGGCACGAAGGGTTCCAGCTCTATGGCGAGAACGGCTCTGTTCTCGCCAAGACCTTCAATCCCTGGTATCTCCGCGCGAGCGAAGTGGAGATTTTTCACGAAAAGGATGCGACCACCCGCAAGCCTCTCGGCGCCGACGGGCATTTTTTCCGCAGGCAGCTTGAAGGCCTGGCCGACACCGCGCTGCAGGGCGCCCCGATGCGCGGCGCCGATGTCGAGGATGGCATTGCCTCGATCCGAGCCATGGTGGCGATCGCACGCTCGGTCGAGACCGGGCAGCGCGTCGCACTCGCCTCCGTCACGGGGGCCGTCTAGTGCAACTCGGCATCTTCGCAAAAACCTTTCCGGGAACCGATCCGCTCACCGCCTTGTCGGCGGTCCGCGACAGCGGTTATGCCGTGACGCAATTCAATCTTGCCTGTTGCGGGCTGCCGTCGATGCCCGATGCCGTTCCGGCTGATGTCATAGCCGCCATCCGCGCCGCCGCCGCAACGACCGGCGTTTCGCTCGCGGCACTGTCCGGCACTTACAACATGGCGCATCCCGACAAAGCGGTGCGGACCACCGGCCTTGCCCAACTCGCGGTCGTCATCGAGACGGCGGCGGCGCTGTCGATCCCGCTTGTCACGCTCTGCACCGGCACGCGCGAAGCACAGGACCAATGGGCCCATCATCCCGGCAACACGGATCCGCAGGCCTGGGCCGACATGGCGGCCGAGATGGAAAACGCTCTGGCACTTGCCGAAAAACACGGGGTCGATCTGGGCATCGAGCCGGAACAGGCCAACATCGTGACCTCGGTGGCGGACGCAAGGCGGCTGATCTCCGAAATGGGATCGCGGCGGCTGCGCATCGTTCTCGACCCCGCCAACCTTTTCGAGCGCGGCACGCCCGCAGAGGTGCGACAGATCGTGTCCCATGCCGTCGAAACATCCGCCGGGCATCTGGCCATGGCCCATGCGAAAGACAGATACGCCGATGGACGTTTTGCGACCGCCGGCAAGGGTATCGTTGATTTTCCGGATTTCATCGCAAGGCTCAAGTCGGTTGGCTTCGCCGGGCCGCTGGTGACCCATGGCCTGTCGGCATCTGAAGCATCCGGCGTCGCGCTTTTCCTGAAAGGGCTGATCTGATGGTAGCGACAGCCAGCCTGACGCAGGACAGCGTACAACTGGCCGTCCATGATCACGGGCACGGTTTGCCGGTTGTCTTCCAGCATGGGCTCGGCGGCGACGCGGCACAGGTCGCGCAGACCTTTCCCGAAACGGGCGGATTGCGGCGCATCACGGCAGAATGTCGTGGACACGGGGCGTCGCGCCTCGGTGGCACACGTCCTTTTTCCATCCGCATGTTCGCCGAGGATGTTTTTGACGCAGCAAGGTCGCGCGGCATCATGCGCCCGGTCATCGGCGGCATCTCCATGGGCGCTGCCATCGCGCTGCATCTCGCCCACCATCATGCCGGCAGCATCGCAGCCCTCATTCTGGTCAGGCCCGCCTGGACCTTTGACCCGGAGCCGGCAAACATGGCGCCGATCCGGACGATCGCGTCGCTGCTAAAAGACCATGCGCCGGAGGAAGCCCGGCGTCTCTTCGCCGCTTCGGAAACAGCCGCTGAACTGCGGGCCAACGCGCCGGACAATTATGCCTCGCTGCTGGGATATTTCGACCGGCCGGATGCGACGGCCTTTGCCTCCGTCCTGGCCGACATCGCCGCGGACGGACCAGGCGTGTCCGAGGCTGAGGCCGCAGCCCTTGCCATTCCGACACTCGTCATCGGCAACAGTCAGGATGCCATTCATCCTCTCGCATCCGCCAGAACCGTTGCCCAGACGATAAGGGCAGCGACCTTTGTCGAAGTCGAACCCAAGGCCACCGACAAGGTTCGGCATTTCGCCGAAATACGGGCGGCGATCTCACATTTCCTTGCATCAGAAACAATCCGGAGTTCCGTGTCGTCATGACATCAAAAACCGCTTCTGGCCCCAGCGCCATCGCCGCCCTGCCCCGTGACCGCCTGCTCGGCGAACTCTCGCTCTGGTCGGCCGATCTTGCCAATATGGAAACAGACCTCAAGCGCATCGAAGAGCATGTGGATCTGCACCATATCGATGTCGCCGATGCGCGTTTCACGCCCGGCTTCCTGTTTTTCCCCGATTTCGTCGATCGCATCGCGAAATTGACGGATAAGCCGATCCACGTCCATCTCATGGTCGAGGCGGAGATCGTCGAGGAACAGACCCGACAGTTCATCGAGGCTGGTGCCGATCTCATCAGTGTGCATGCCGAAAACGGCGATGCGGGCTTGCGTGCCGTTGCCCTGGCCAGGGAACTCGGAGCGGAAGCAGGGGTCGTGCTGCGTCTGGAAACGCCCGTCTCCGATGTCGAGCCGTTTCTCGATCATGTCGCCTTCGTCACGCTTTTGGGCACCTCGATCGGCGTCAAGGGCCAGAGCCTCTCCGATAAAGCCTGCGATCGGCTGCGCGAAGCCCGCACTCTGATGAAAAAGGCCGGCCGGGAGAACGAGATCATTCTCGCCGCCGATGGCGGCATTCGCGAACAGACCGTGCCGCTGCTGCGGGCCGCAGGAGCGCAGACCGTGGTTCTCGGCTCGCTGGCCTTCGGCGCCGACAATCTGGCCGATCGCATGACGTGGCTGCATGCGCTGGAGCGCGCGGTCCGGTGACACAGGTCGCGCTGGCCTTCGATCTCGGCGGAACGGACCTTCGAGCCGCACTGGTCAACGGTGCGGGCGACCTCCTCGCGTTCCTCTCCGTGCCGACCGATGCCGATGGCGGGCCGGACGCGGTCATTGGCCAGATCGAAAGGCTGGGCGCCCGCCTCCAGGTGGAATCATCCGGTCTCGTTGCCGTCGGCATCGGCGTCGGTGCCCCCGGCCCGCTCGATCCGGAAGCCGGCATCGTCATCGGGCCACCGACATTGACAGGATGGCATGAAGTCCCGCTGGCCGACATTCTGTCCCGACATTTCAAACTGCCGGTCCGGCTTGAAAACGATGCCAATGCGGCGGCCTTCGGTGAGTGGCGGTATGGCGCCGGCCGCGGCGCGACATCCATGGTTTTCGTAACGGTATCGACCGGCATCGGCGGCGGCGTCATCGCCGATGGCCGGATCCTGCACGGGCGGCGCGGGCTTGCCGCAGAAATCGGCCACATGACCATTACCACCCATGGCGACCGCTGTTTCTGTGGAGCCATCGGCTGCTTCGAGGCCGTGGCATCCGGAACCGCCCTGGGCCGCAGCGCCACGGCCGCAACCCGGCCGTCCGATGGATCCGTGCTGCGGCGCCTGTCCGGCGACGCCGACGTGACCGGCCGCCACGTGGTGGAAGCGGGGCGCATGGGTGATAGTCAGGCGCTGGAACTGCTGGATGCCGAAGCGCGCTGGCTGGGCATCGGCTTTACCAATCTGCTCCATCTCTATTCGCCCGACAGGATTGTCATGGGCGGCGGCATAGCCCACGGCTTCGACCTGCTGCACGAGACCATCATCTCCACCGTACGCGATCGGGCGATGCCGGCCTATCGAGACGTACCGATCGTTGCGGCGCAACTTGGCCGCCACGCCGGCCTCGTTGGTGCTGCCAGCCTGATCCTCTGAACGGCGACCGGGAACCCCCGACGACACGCGCTCCGCGCGAAGCGACGCGCACCCGGTTGGCAACAAAAAAACGCAGCGAAGGTTGAGGGCGAGGAGCGCGCGCAGCAGCACGCTGACCGGATCGAATACGTGCGCCGTCAACGGGACCACGACGAAAAGACCGGCACGGGCTCTGCCACGCAGACGTCACGGGATCATGCGCCGGCTTCGGCCGGTCAATCGAACGCTGCCCGCAGCGCCCCGGCAAGGCTGTCGCGGCAAACCGGATCAACGAGCCCTGGATTTGTTGCCGCGTGCGCCCACCATGACCGGCGTATTGGTCCGGTTTTCCTGCGTCAGCTTTCGCCACCGCGCCAGGCGGTCGGCATCCAGCGTGCCGGCACGAACGGCCGCCTGCACCGCACAGCCCGGTTCATGATCATGCGTGCAATCCCTGAAGCGACATTGCGGCGCCAGATCGGTGATCTCCGAAAACAACGCATCGATACCCTCGGCGGAATCGCTGACATGCAGCGTGCGCAGACCGGGCGTATCGATGACCCAGCCGCCGCCCTCGATCGCGTGGAGAGAACGGGCGGTGGTTGTGTGCCGACCCTTGGCGTCGCTCTCGCGGATGCCGCCGGTTTTCTGGCGCGCATCCCGCTCGAGGCCAGCCAGGCTGTTGACGAGCGTGGATTTTCCAACGCCGGAAGATCCGACAAGCGCCACCGTGGCACCGGTCCCGCACCATGGCGCAAGGGTTTTGCCGACCTCTCCCGAACGGGCGTCAAGGACGACCACGTCCAAGCCGCGCTGGAGCGTCATCGCCTGGCTGCGATAGGTTTCCGCATCATCGGCCGTATCGGCCTTGGTCAAGAGGATCACCGGAACGATGTCGCCCTGATTGGCAAGGGCGAGATAACGCTCGAGGCGGGCGGGATTGAAATCGGCATTGCACGACGTGACGATGAACAGCGTGTCGACATTGGCCGCGGCAAGCTGCTGGGCGCTGCGCCCCTCCGTGCGCCGCTGCAACAGCGTCTTGCGATCGAGCCGGCGCACCAGCATCCGGCTGGTTGTTTCGACGGTCACCCAGTCGCCGACCGCGTAGTCGGCAGTATTGGTGCGGTTCGGCAGTTCCAGCTCGATCTCGCCTGCCTGGGCCAAGGCAACCAGCCGTGTGCGATGAACCCTGGCGATCCTCGCCGGCACGCAACCTGGATCATCCGCAACCACCTGATCTGCAAAGAAGCCGGACCAGCCCAACGTTTCCAGCGAGGCGATGCCCCCCGGCTCAGCATCCCCTACCAACATGCTTGGACCCGAAAATAAAGTGCAGCGCTCATGGGACATCCACATCGAATTGACGGGCTCCAGTCGAGCCCATCCGATAAGAACCAGATTGCGACAAGCGTGCCCCGGCGGCATCCCTGTCATCGATCCCTGCTCATAGCAGGTGAAGAAGCGTCATGCACCATGGTTTCGGACAGGGCATCCTGGCTGCCATCGCGTCACCGGGCGCCTCACCCAATTTTTTAGTCCCATGCAGGCACGGATGCTCTGGACAAACCCACCCGCTCCCCTATCTGCCGCACTGAGGAGAGTTCGTTTCGGCCTGTATTACGAGCCACTTAGAGGCTGGCCGGAGCGGAATGTGTGACAATCGAGGAGGACTGTCACAGAAATTATAAAAACCCACGCTAAACGGCGGGACTTCGTCTTATCATCACCGGGAGTGAAATCATGTTCAAACGTTCTCTGGCCGCATCGACGGCTATTTTTGTCATCTCGCTTGGCTTGCCTGCGATCGCAAACGCTGCCACCGACCTTCAGTGGTGGCATGCGATGACCGGCGCCAACAACGAGGTTGTCAACCAGCTTGCCAAGGAATTCAACGAAAGCCAGAGCGAGTACACGATCACGCCGGTTTTCAAGGGGACCTATCCCGAAACGTTGAACGCCGGCATCGCAGCCTTCCGTTCACAGCAGGCGCCCGCCATCATCCAGGTCTTCGACGCAGGCAGCGGCGTCATGATGGGTGCCGAAGGGGCAATCGTTCCGGCGGCAGAGGTCTTGCAGAAGGGTGGCTACACCTTCGACAAATCGCAATATCTTGCCGGCATCGCCGCCTATTATTCGAAGCCTGACGGCACCATGCTTTCGTTCCCCTACAACTCGTCCTCGCCGATCATGTACTACAACAAGGATATGTTCGCGAAGGCCGGCCTCGATGCCGAGAACCCGCCCAAGACATGGCCCGAGGTTTTCGAGGCTGCCAAGAAGATCAAGACGAGCGGTGCCGGCGCCTGCGGCCTCACCTCGACATGGCTGACCTGGATCCAGACCGAAAACTTTGCAGCCTGGAACAATGTCGCCTATGGCACGAATGAAAACGGCCTCGGCGGCAATGACGTTAAGCTGCAGTTCAATTCGCCGCTCTTCGTGCAGCATTTCCAGGCGATTGCCGACCTCGCCAAGGACGAGAACTTCCGCTATGGCGGTCGCACGTCCGAAGCCAAGCAGCTTTTCATGTCCGGCGAATGCGCGATCCTGACGGAATCCTCCGGTGGTCTCGGTGACATCGTCAAGTCCGGCGTCAATTATGGAATCGGCCAGTTGCCCTATTACGAAGGCCAGGGTCCGCAGAACACCATCCCGGGCGGTGCAAGCCTCTGGGTCTTTGGCGGCAAGAGCGACGCGGAGTACAAGGGCGTCGCCGAGTTCTTCAATTTCCTGTCGCAGACCAAGATCCAGGTGCGCCTGCATGAAGTCTCCGGCTACATGCCCGTGACCAATGCGGCTTACGAGGAAACCAAGAAATCCGGTTTCTACGACAAGAACCCCGGTCGTGAAACGCCGATCCTGCAGATGATGGGCAAGGCGCCAACCGAGAACTCCAAGGGCGTGCGCCTCGTCAACCTGCCACAGGTTCGCGATATCATGAACGAGGAATTCGAAGCGATGCTTGCCGGCCAGCAGGATGCAAAGACTGCCCTCGACAAGGCTGTCGAACGCGGAAACGCAGCCATCGCCGAAGCCGTCGGTAACTAAGCAAGTCAAGACAGGATGCCGTCCATGCCGCCATGTGCGGCATCCTGCCCACCACTTGGCCGGCCCCGCCGTCTGAGGAGAATTCCGTGCACACTGTCGCGTTTCCCAACAAGATCCTGCCCTATCTGCTGCTTGCGCCGCAGATCGTGCTGACGATCGTGTTTTTCTTCTGGCCGGCGAGCCAGGCGCTTTACCAGTCCATGGTGCGCCAGGACCCGTTCGGCCTCAAAAGCAGCTTTGTCGGGCTGGCAAACTTCAGGAATGTCCTCACCGACCCCAGCTATATCCATGCCCTGCAGGTGACAGTCGTTTTCAGCCTGTTGACGGCGCTGGTCTCGATGGGTGTTGCCTTGCTTCTCGCGACGGCCGCCGACAAGGTCGTGCGCGGCCAGGGCTTTTACCGCACGCTCCTGATCTGGCCCTATGCGGTGGCGCCGGCTGTTGCCGGCATGTTGTGGCTGTTCATGTTCAATCCGGCCATGGGCACCTTGGCCTATCTGCTGCGTCGCAATGGCGTTTCCTGGGATCCCCTGCTGAACGGCGACCAGGCAATGGCGCTGGTGGTGGTTGCCGCGGCCTGGAAACAGATCAGCTACAACTTCCTGTTCTTCGTCGCTGGTCTGCAGGCCATTCCGAAATCGCTGATCGAGGCCGCCTCGATCGACGGCGCGCGGGGAAATCGTCGTTTCTGGACGATCGTCTTTCCGCTGCTGGCGCCAACAACGTTTTTCCTGCTCGTCGTCAACACGGTCTATGCCTTCTTCGACACGTTCGGGATCATTCATTCGGTGACCGGCGGCGGCCCGGCCAAGGCGACGGAAACGCTGGTCTACAAGGTTTACAATGACGGTTTCGTCAATCTCAATCTCGGTTCGTCCGCAGCCCAGTCCGTCATTCTGATGATCATCGTCATTGCGCTGACGGCCTTCCAGTTCCGCTTCGTCGAGAAACGCGTGCATTATGGCTGAGGGCAAGACATGATCGAAAAACGTCCCATCGCTTCGCTCTTCGGCCACTTCATTCTGATCATCGGCATCATTATCGTTGCCTTTCCGATCTACTACACCTTCATCGCCTCGACGACGACGTCCGAGGCGATCATCCGCCCGCCCATGTCGCTGCTGCCGGGTGGACACATGGTGGAAAACTATACGGAGGCCATGTTCGGCGGTGTCGAGCGGGTCGTCGGCGTCAGCCTGGAGCGGCTGTTGTTCAACTCGTTCTTCGTGGCAATCGCGATCGCCGTCGGCAAGATCATCATTTCCTTCCTGTCTGCCTTTGCGATCGTGTTCTTCCGCTTCCCGTTTCGCATGGTGTTCTTCTGGATGATCTTCCTGACCCTGATGCTGCCGGTCGAAGTGCGTATCCTGCCGACCTACAAGGTGATCGTCGATCTGGGGCTGATCGACACCTATGCCGGCCTGACGCTGCCCCTGATGGCCTCGGCGACGGCGACCTTCCTGTTCCGGCAGTTCTTCCTGACAATTCCGGGCGAACTCGTCGAAGCCGCGCGCATCGACAATGCCGGTCCCTTTCGCTTCATGCGCGATATCCTGCTGCCACTGTCGAGCACCAACATCGCCGCCCTGTTCGTCATCCTGTTCATCTATGGCTGGACGCAGTATCTGTGGCCGCTGATGGTCACCAATGATGCAAAGATGAACACGATCATCATCGGGTTGCGTCGAATGGTCGATTTTACCGATGCGTCCACCCCCTGGAACTACGTGATGGTCACGGCGATCCTTGCCATCATCCCCCCCATTCTCGTCGTCGTGCTGATGCAGCGATGGTTCGTCAAAGGTCTCGTGGAGACGGAGAAATAATGGCCAACATTGTCCTGAAAGACGTCCGCAAGAACTATGGCGCGACAGAAGTGATCAAGGGCATCTCGCTCGATATTGCCGATGGAGAAATGCTGGTGCTGGTCGGTCCGTCCGGATGTGGAAAATCCACGCTGCTGCGCATGATTGCCGGACTTGAAGGCATCACGGCGGGTACGATCAGCATTGGCGATCGTATCGTCAACGATCTCGAGCCCTCCGAACGCGACATCGCCATGGTTTTTCAGAACTATGCGCTTTACCCGCACATGACGGTGCGTCAGAATCTGGCCTATGGCCTGAAGAACCGCAAAACACCGACGGAAGAAATCGATCGGCGCATCACCGGCGCTGCGAAAGCGCTAGAGATCGAACCCTTCCTCGACCGCAAGCCACGCCAGTTGTCCGGCGGCCAGCGGCAGCGCGTCGCCATGGGCCGCGCCATCGTGCGCGAACCGGCTGCCTTCCTGTTCGACGAACCCCTTTCAAACCTGGACGCAAAATTGCGGGTGCAGATGCGCGTCGAGATCAAGCGACTGCAGCGTTCGCTGGCGACCACAAGCGTCTACGTCACCCATGACCAGATGGAGGCCATGACGCTTGCCGACAGGCTTGTCGTTTTGAATGCAGGGCGCATCGAGCAGGTCGGAACGCCGATCGAGCTTTACGAAAAGCCGGCCACCACCTTCGTCGCAACATTTATCGGATCTCCATCGATGAATCTCCTGCCGATGGAAACCTCAAAGGACTGGTCCGTCTCGGACAATCTCGTGGTTCCCGCAGGCACGGCAACACTGGGCGTTCGCCCGGAGGATCTGTCTCTGCCGGAGCCGGGCACAGTCACGAACGGCTTGCAGGTGAGTGTCACCGTGCTGGCCGTCGAACTTGTTGGCGCCGAGAGCTATGTGCATGGAAGCCTGCCCGATCGGCAACCGATTGCCTTTCGTGTGCCCGGTCGCTCCCACATCGGCATCGATGATGTCATGACGGTTCACGCCGATTGGGAGAAGCTGCATTTCTTCGGTGATACCGGCCAGCGGCTAGGCTGAAACGGCCTCCAGCCCGTGAGGGATCAACCCTCGGCACGCCGCACCGGAAACATCCGACAGCCAAAATCTCGAAAGCCAATGTCCGGAGATCCGGGGAAGGTTCACTGCTGACCGATATGCCCCACCAACCGGAAGGGGCTCGCGACTGCCGCCCCGGCAGCATCGAAGACGAGCGCTCTGAAATTACCGCTCTTGTGTTGCAGGGCCTCGGCTTTTTCAAAGTCGCTGCCAAACCTGGCCACAGCCGCAAACCGATCATGGCCAAGGCCATCGGAAGAATCAGCGGTCGATATATCGACTATATTCACGTTCGCCTTCCTGGCTTGCTCCTGGACCACGGGGTCGTTGATGTCGAGCCGACCGATCCGCGCGCGTTCGCCGCCGATAAAGCTGGACATTGAAAGAGCCCGGTCGGTTTTTGAAGCCAGTACCGTAATCGGCGTTTTCAGATGGCCGATGTCACGCAACTGGGAGCGGAAGACATCAACATCGATATCAGGGGCGGCAAGCACCACCTGAAGTTTGGCGATGACGTCATCCCGACCCTGCAGCTTGAGCTGTCGCGTTGCTTCCATCGACAGGAAGCCACCCATGCTATGGCCGAACAGAACGACGCGCTTGATGCCCGGAGCCCGCGCCAGCGCCGTCAGGACACCTTCAAGGTCCGTTCTCGAATAAAGGGCGGCATCGCGGTCCGTCACGTATCCGGTGACGCTTGCGGCCGACGGCCAGGAAAACACGATCGGCGGGCTCAGGGTCTTGGCATCGGCGGCCATCTGGGCGGCGCGGTACAGAGCCTCCTGATACAGGTTGTTATATCCGTGAACATAAACCGCGACGGTCCCGTCAGCGCGGGCTGAACGGGTGGCGTCCGCCAGCCAGGCCTGCTGCGCCAGTTGTTCGCGCTCCGTCACCATATAGGTGCGTTTTGCGCCTGCACGTTCCGTCGGGTATGCGATCGTCGCTCCCTTGCGGTCCCGCGGGACAGCAAACCCGTAGCGTTCATAAGTGAGTTCCCCGGCCCACTGCGTTCCGAACCCGCTATACTCCTTGATCCTGTTGCGGTTGGTGACGGAAAGCAGCGCCACCTTGTCGATGTCTGCCTGTTCAGCCTGCGCAACAGCTGTTGGCTGAAGCACGGCTGACGTCGGCCGCGAAGCGCAGCCGCCCAGGCTCAACAGCACCGCGACAACCGCAATTCTGTAAGACAGCCTGTTGGGCTTGTTTGACACGATGGAACACATGGGCCGTCCGATATTTGTGTTGAAGGAGCGGTGGGAGGCGTGCGCCGCGATCAACTTACGCGACGTCCGCAGGCGCATCCTCGTCTTCAACCGGTATCCGGAACCACGCCACATAGAGAGCGGGGAGGAACAGGAGCGTCAATATGGTTCCCACGACAATTCCGCCCATCATCGCATAAGCCATGGGCCCCCAGAACACCTCGCGCGAAATAGGAATGAGCGCCAGTGTTGCAGCGGCAGCCGTTAAAAGAATGGGCCGCATGCGGTGCTCCGTTGCCTCGACCACAGCACGCCAGGGGCTCACGCCCTCGTCGCGCAGATGCTCGATCTGGACAATGAGGATGACCGAGTTGCGGATCAGGATGCCGATCAAGGCGAGCACGCCCAGAATTGCCACGAAGCCCATCGGCGCATTGCTGAGGAGAAGCGCTGCGACCACGCCGATCAGCGCCAGCGGAGCAACCGCAAAAACCAGAAACAGCCGACTGAAACTCTGAAGCTGGAGCATCAGGATTGTGGCCATCGCAAACAGCATGATGGGAAACACGGCAAGAATCGGTGCCTGCGAATCCGCGCTGGATTCCACCGTACCCCCGACTTCCACGGAGTAGCCCGCTGGAAGAGAGGCTACGAAGGTCTCAAGCTCCGGCTTGATCTGTTCGACAATCGTCGCAGGCTGCGTTGTCCCGAGGATCGCCGCCTTCAGGGTTATGGTCGGAATGCGATCCCTGCGGCCGATCAACGGTTGTTCGAGTTCGTAGCGAAAATTGGCCACTGCCGACAAAGGTACGGAATTACCGGCTGATCCCGGAAGCTGAAGGTTCCTCAGTGTCTCGATCGAACCCCGTTCGGTATCTTCAGCCCGGCCGATCACGTTGATGAGATAGATATCATCCCGAATCTGGGTCGCCGTCGAGCCCTCGACAATGCCGTTCAGCACATTGGCGATGTCTTGGGAGGAGACCCCCAACTGGCGGGCCTTGTCCTGAAGAACATCCACCTTCACGACGCGCGAAGGTTCGTTCCAGTCATATGCCAGGTTCGAGACAAGCGGGTTTGACTTGACGATCGCACTGAAGCGCTGCGCAATCTGCCGGACGTTCTGGATATCCGGCCCGCTGACGCGATACTGGATCGGTTTCCCGACCGGTGGCCCAATGTCAAGCAGCTTGGCATAGGCGTCTGTTCCTGGAAACGTCTTCGCGAGATAGGCCTGCATGTCCTTGCGCAGTCTATCGCGGGCCTCCAGATTCTTGGCGACGATAACCACCTGTCCGATCCAGGGGGCAGGCGTTTGCACGTCATAGGACAGAATGAAGCGTGGCGCGCCTTCGCCGACATGCGTCGACCAATGATCGATGTCGGGATTCCCCTCGAGCTTTTCTCTTTCAAACTGCGCCATCTGCCGGTTCGTTTCGTCGATCGTGCTGTTTTGCGGCAGGCTCCAGTCGACAATCAGCTCGGGACGATCGGAGGCCGGGAAGAATTGCTGCTGTACCAGGCCAAGACCGCCTATGGAGAGCAGGAAAACGGCGACTGTGCTGATGATCGTGAACCAGCGCCAGCGCATGGCGACCCCCAGGAGCCAGGCAAAGCCCCGTGCCACCCGGCCCTTCTGGTCATGGTGCGATTTCATTGTTTGCGGAAGAATAGCCACGCCCAGCAAAGGTGTGAACAGGACCGCCACGACCCAGGAAACGATCAGCGACACCGCAATGACAACAAACAGGGTGAAGGTGAATTCGCCTGCGGCGCTGCTGTTCAGTCCAATCGGGATAAAGCCGGCAACGGTGACAAGCGTACCTGTCAACATCGGAAACGCGGTGGAGGTATAGACATAGGTTGCTGCCGTGCGCAGATCGTCGCCAACTTCAAGGCGAGCCACCATCATCTCGACGGCAATCATCGCGTCGTCGACAAGAAGGCCAAGCGCGATGATCAACGCGCCGAGCGAGATGCGCTGCAGCGAAATACCCGTGTATTCCATCACGACGAAGGTGATTGCCAGGACCAGGGGGATGGAGATCGCGACCACCAGACCGGCCCGCAAGCCAAGGCTGATAAAACTGATGGCAAGCACGATGGCGATCGCCTCGAAAAGGGCTGTCGTAAAGCCCGAGACGGCTTCTTCCACGACAGCGGGCTGGTCCGAGACCCTCTCGACGGTTACGCCGATCGGCAGGTCGGCCACGACGCGCTTGATCTGCTCGTCCATCGCCGCCCCGAACTTCGTAAGATTGGCGCCCGCCGTCATGCCGATGGTCAGGCCGATTGCCGGCTTTCCCTTGAACCTGAAGAGCGAGGATGGCGGATCGGCATAACCACGCTTGATCGTGGCAATGTCGACAAGCGGGAAATAGCGGTCGTTGACGCGCAGGTTGATAGCCCTGAGGCTTTCCTCCGACGCAAACTGACCGCCGACGCGAATTGCGATCCGCTCCGGTCCGGCATCGATGAAGCCGGATTGTGTTACCGCGTTCTGGGCCTGCAGCGTTTCGATCACGGCTTGCTGGTCGATCCCCAGGGCTGCGATCTTGCGTGTCGAGAATTCGAGATAGATCGCCTCGTCCTGAGCGCCAATGATGTCGATCTTGCCCGCGTTCGGGACCTGAAGCAGCTTTGCTCTCGAGGTTTCAACGAGATCACGCAACTGGCGCTGCGTCAGTCCATCGGAAGTGAAGGCATAGATATTTCCGTAAACATCACCAAAGCTGTCGTTGTAGAACGGACCGATAACGCCACTGGGGAATTCGCCCTTGATGTCGCTGATCATGTTGCGGACGCGAACCCAGTTGCCCGTGACGTCCTTTGCCTTGGTGGTCGCCAGCAATTCGACATAGATCGTCGTACTGCCGGAAACCGTCTCGCTGCGCGTGTAGTCCAGCGCATCCAGTTCTTCCAGCTTCTTCTCGATCCTGTCGGTGAGCTGGCGGGTGACCTCTTCTGCGGATGCACCGGGCCACTGCGCATTGATGATCATTGTCTTGATCGTGAAGCTGGGATCTTCCTCGCGGCCGAGATTGAAGTAGGACAGCGTGCCGACCAGAACAAAGACGATCATGAAATACCAGACAAGAGAACGATGCTCGAGCGCCCAGTCTGAAAGGTTGAACGGTTTCAATTGACGGTCTCCTGGACAATTCGGACGGCCTGACCGTCTTCGAGTGTATTAACGCCCGCTGTGACAATTCTATCGCCGGATTTGATGCCGTCCGTCACGGTTACGGTATCGTCCGCGGACGCCTGTTGCGACAGCGAGACTGTCACGGCAGTGACCTTCCCGGTTTTTTCGTCGACAACCCAGACGGACGTCTTTGTTCCCTCGGTCCGGATTGCCGAAGAGGGCAATCGGATGGATGGCATGCCCTTGGCAAGCGCGCTGACCGTGATGACGGCACCAAGGCGGAGGGCCTCCGGCGGATCGACCAATGTCAGCCGCGTGCGTCGCGTGCGCGTCGCTTCGTCCGCCTCCGGCGCGATTTCCCTCACCAGGCCCCGGGCGCGGATATCGGGAGCAAGTTGCAAGGAGACATCAAAGACTGCGCCAGGCTTCAAAGGTCCGACAGCTTCCGGGACGTCGATGACGGCGTCGCGTTCGTCCGGCCGTGCGACCGTCACAACGCTCTGCCCCGCAGAAACAACCTGTCCGACCTCGGCGGAAACGGCCGTGACGACGCCGTCGAACTCGGCAAGCAGAAGCGCATAACTCAGTTGCTCATTGAGCTTGTCGAGATTTGCCTTCGCCTTGGCTTCGGCCGCTTCAGCGGTCTTGCGTTCCTGCTGCGCGATTTCGAACGTGGCTTTCGCTCCGCTCTGCCGTTCGAACAGAGTTTTCTGGCGGTCTTCGTTGGTACGGGCATTGGAAAGCTGTGCCTGGCTCGTCACCAGATCCGACTGCGCACTTTTAACAGCCAGTTCCAATGCCAACGGATCGATGGCAGCCAGGATATCGCCCTTCTTCACGAGGTCTCCGACCTGCACGTCGCGCGCGATAATGCGGCCCAGAATACGAAAGCCGAACTGCGATTTGACCCGCGCCTCCACCGTTCCGGGGAGGGCCAGGACAGTCTCGGGAGCGAGCTGCGCGATGAGAGAAAGCACGGGACGCGGCGGCTCTACCTTGGCCTCGTCTTCCTTCTGGCATGCTGAGAGCAGCGTGGCGACCGCCAGCAGCGCGATCAATTGAGGGCCTGTTGTCATTGAGCAGCTCCTTCATGGGATACAAGGTCACCAGCGCTCAGGAATTTCGTGCCGTTGGACACCACGATGTCGCCCTCGGAAACTCCGGACTCGACGGAGAAGCGCTGGGTCGAATACGCCGCGACCACAACCCGACGAAGGGAAACGGCACCAGTCTTTGAATCAATGAGCCACACGGCGGGGCGACCGGCGTCAGAAGCCATAGCCGACCATGGCAGTTCGATCACGGTCTGCGGCTTGTAGCGCGCCGTCACCGTCACTGCGCTTCCCAAAGGCGCATCCGGCGCATCTTCCAGGCCGAGCTTCACCCGGATCGTGCCTGTCGTGGTGTCGATCGTCGGCGAGACCTCGCGGACCGTCGCCTTGAAGGTTCCATCGCCGGAGAGAAGCTTCACTTCGGCAACGCTTTCAAGTTGACGCCCCAGGAGTGCAGACTCGTCGGCATTGATCACCGCATCGCGCGGGCCATCATGAGCAAGCGTGAACATGGATTGTGCAGCCTGCGCGACCTGGCCCACTTCGGCGCTGCGGGCTGTGATGATGCCGCTGGCATCGGCCTTCAAGTCCGTTTGGCCAAGCGCATCGCGTGCCGCATCCAACTGCGCCTGCGCGGACTGAACCGAGGCCTGCGTCGTCAACAGGCTCTCGCGGCTGTTGTCGAGAGCAGCCCGCGTGGTCACGCCCGTCGTAAACAGGCTCTGCTGCCTGTCGAATCCCTGACGCGCCTGTGTTTCCAGCGCCTCAGCCGAATTGAGGTTGGCGAGGGCCACCTGCAGGTCGGCTTTTTGCTCCTCCGCATCGATCCGCGCCAAGACCTGCCCGACTGTCACGCGATCACCGATATCGACCCTGCGCTCCACAAGGCGGCCACTGACCCGGAACGAAAGATCGGACTGGACACGGGCACTGATTTCGCCCGTCGTCGAGATCGTATCGGAGACCAGAGCGGGTTTGACAATGACCGCCTCTACGCGTCGCGTCTCTTTCTGCGGCGGCTGCTCCTCGGGGGCGCAGGCTGCCAGCGAAAACCCGATCAAAGCGAGCATCATCAATCGTCTCATAACTAGCCTCTTGAAACTCTGTTCAGCCGATTTATTATTGACTGACTGATAAGTCAATGAAATTGTCCGCCTGGATCGTCGAAATCGCTGCTACACGCCGTCCAACGGGAGACATGATCATGAAGAAATTGACACGGGCGCAACAGAAGGCGCTTCGGCCGATTCAGATTCTTGACGCCGCATTCGAGGAGTTTATCGAAAAGGGCTTCAGCGCCGCTCGCGTCGAAGATATCGCCAGTCGCATCGGTGTGACGAAAGGAACGATCTACGTCTACTTTCCGACGAAAGAAGAGATATTTTCGGCTATGGTTCGCCATATTGCCGTGCCGTTCGAAGCGGTTCACACGAACGAATTGAACGGCAGCTGTTCCGAACAGCTCCGCTCCTTGCTTTTGCTTTGCTACGAACACATCCTGGGGGATCGCAGAACGCGAGAGCTCCTGCGTTTCGCCATATCGGAAGGTATCCGCTTTCCGGAACTGATCGACACACACTACCAGGAGCTCGTCGAACCGATCCTGGAGCGAACACAGGCGATCATTGACGAAGGTGTCAGGATTGGCGAGTTTCGCAGCGGCACCGCGCCTTTTGCACGCGTCATCATTGCGCCCTTCGTCGCCATGATGGTCGATGTCCTGATACTCGGGGACAATCGCGACCTTGGCGTTCCCCTCTACATTCAATCGCATCTCGATTTCGTCATGCACGGGCTTGCGGTCTCCGAGACGTCAGGGTCGGTGGAATGAATGCAACAGCGGTCTGTAGGGTAGCAAAACGATGCCCCCGGGCCGCACGGTTTCCAAGTAACTCTTGCATGCCTAAAAGCTCCGCTTCAGACGCGTCAGAAAAAGCAAGGCACGGCTTTATCTAGATGTGGCGCTCAGGTTGCTTTGCATCCGGGAGCGTGAAGTCGAAGGCCAGCGGCCTGCCGAGCAGATAGCCCTGGCCGATATGGCAGCCCATGGATTTCAGCCGGGTGAGCTGGCTTTGCTCTTCGATCCCTTCGGCTGTGATCGTGACGCCCAGACCGTTTCCCAGTGCGATAATGGCCCGGACCACTTTTTCCTGCTTTTCGCTATTTTCGAAATTGGCCACAAAGCTTTTGTCGATCTTGATCTTGTCGAACTTATAGTCCGACAATTGCGACAGGCTGGAGTAGCCGGTGCCAAAATCGTCAAGCGCTATTTTGATGCCGGCGTTCACGAGCTGGTCAAGAACGATACGGGCTGTCTCGGCATCCCGGATGACAGCACTTTCAGTAACCTCCAGTTCGAGCCTGTGGATCGGCAGGCCGATCTCGCCGAGGATCGTCAGAAGGCGCAGGCCGAGCAGACGATCACTCAGCTGTACGGGGGAGATATTGAAGGACAGGACCGTATGCGCCGGCCAGGACAGGGCATCCCGACAGGCGGTGCGGAAGAGCTGGTCGGTCAACTCGACGATCAACCCCGCCTCTTCGGCAAGCGGGATGAAATCACAGGGCGGGACGAATGTCCCATCCGAACGCTCCCAGCGCGCCAAGGCCTCGTAGCCGACGACCTCCTCGGTTATCAGGTCGACGAACGGCTGGTAGTGCGGAATGATCCGCGCCGTGTTGATCGCATGCCTGAGATCACCTTCCATTCGAACGCGCTTGGCCAGCTCCGCGTGCATGGTTGGCTCGAAGAACTTGACCTGGTTGCGTCCCGTTTTTTTAGCGGCGTACATGGCGCAGTCGGACTGTTGGATCGCATCAGTGAGCGTGGCGCTGTCTTCGGGAATACGGGCAATGCCGATGCTGGCGCCGACATCGACGGGTGTCCCATGGATCAGCATGGTCTTGGAAAGGTTGTTGACGATGCGTTTGCCAAGCGCATTCAGATCTGGCTTGCCCATGCGCTCGGTGACAACAAGAAATTCGTCGCCGCCCAACCGATAGACGTTCTCCAACGGAAAAATATAGGACAACCGCTCGGCCACGATCTTCAGAACCTGATCCCCATGGTCATGTCCCAGGAGGTCGTTGACCTTCTTGAAGCCATCGAGATCGATGCTGATGACAGCGTAGCCGTCCTGCCGCGCCAGAATGTCCTGTCGCGCGAACGCCGTTTCAAGGAACCGGCGGTTGGGCAATTCCGTCAAGGGATCATGGCAGGCAATCCAGTCGACGTTCTTTTCGGCAGCCAGCCGACGTCGAATTTCCTGCGACATGTCCTTGATGCGGGTGACCGAATATATCAGTCCCAGGGCACCGGCGATGTTTAAAGCGGTGAACAACTCGTCGAGCTCATAATATTCATGATCATGAAAGAACGCGTCGAGGGCTTCGTGACCATCGTAGTAAAGCGCAAGAGTGTAGAGCGAAAGAAAGACCGAAAGCCAGACCACAGCTTCAAACTTGGCACGGCTTGTTCGCATGATTTGCATAAGGTCTCTCCCCCGAGACGAGTTGTTGCCTCATGCCTGAAATTCAGGAATCCATCTTCCCGATGAAAGTCGATACCCAAGCCGTCGCAGTGCCATTGTCCGGTGGCACCCCTTCCTCAAAGCGCCACCGTCTGCGCGCGCGCACGGCGTGCACGATCCAAGTCCCGGATCTTAGACCATGCACGTCCTGCCGCCGCTATGCTGCGACCAGCTTCGTCACCGCGATCTCTTCGAACATGCGTTCGAGATTGAGGAAGCAGATCATGCCGTCGGGCTGTGCGATGATCCCGTCGGCGTAACGCATACCGCTGGACATGCTGATCTCGGGAACGGGTTGCAAAAGGTCCTCGGCGATCGTCAGGATATCAGAAACCCGGTCAACGACCAGTCCCATCGCCATGCCATGGACTTCTGCCACGACAATGGCGCTGCGTTCATTGGGCTCGGTACTTCTCATGCCGAGCTTGTTGGCGAGATCGATGATTGGAATGACCGTTCCACGCAGGTTCATCACGCCGATGACATCTGCGGGGGCATGCGGGATCGGCGTTGCAGGACCCCATCCGCGAATCTCGCGGATGGTTCTGGTGCGCACGCAGAATTCCTGATCGTGCAGCCGGAAGGCGATGATTTCAAACGTGGCGCTTGTCGTAGTCGCTGTGTTGGCTGGAATGGTCATCAAAACTCCTCCCAGCTTTCCTTGACGGCGGCATTGCCCGAGAAGGCGCTGGCGACCTTGCCTGCCAGTCGTTTTGCCGGCGAAGCCACCGGCCGGTGACCGGCATCGGCGACCTTCATGGCCGAAGCCGTTTGACGCAGGGCGCCGCCGAGCTGGAACTGCGAGATCAATTCGCGCAGGCGGCCGCTTTCGCTGGCAAGCGTTGCACCAGCCGCGCTCGTTTCCTCGACCATCGCGGCGTTCTGCTGCGTTACCTGATCCATCTGGTTGACGGCGGTATTGACCTCGCCAAGCCCGACCGACTGCTCCTTCGCAGATGTCGCAATCGAGTCCATATGCTGGTTCACGGTGACGATATAGCCTTCGATCGTCTTCAGTGCTTCACCGGTCTCGCTGACCAGCTTGACGCCGCTCTGCACCTGGACAGACGAATTGCGGATGAGATCCTTGATCTCCTTCGCAGCCTTGGCCGAGCGTTGCGCCAGTTCGCGGACTTCCTGGGCGACGACCGCAAAGCCCTTGCCGGCATCACCGGCACGGGCAGCCTCGACACCGGCATTCAGCGCCAGCAGGTTGGTCTGGAAGGCGATTTCGTCGATCACGCCGATAATGTTGGAGATCTCGTTCGAGGACTGCTCGATCTTCTGCATGGCGTCGACCGCATTGGCGACCACCATGCCCGACTGGGCCGCACTTTCATTGGCGAGAACCGCGATCTTGCGCGCCTCGTCGGCACGTTTGGACGAGTTGGCGACATTGACGGTGATCTGGTCGAGAGCCGCTGCGGTCTCTTCCAGCGATGCAGCCTGCTGCTCGGTGCGCTTCGACAGATCGTCGGCGCTGCTGCTGATTTCCCGGCTGCCATTGTCGATAGCCCCGGTCGCATCAGTGACAGCCCGCAGGGTTTCGGACAATTGACCAACGGTTGCGTTGAAATCGGAGCGCAGGGTTTCAAAGTCTGCGGCAAAGGGCTCTGCGAGATGAAACGTCAGATCACCTTTCGACAGATGCTTCAGGCCTTTGCCGAGCCCGGCCGTTGCCTGCGCCATCTCTTGCGCGCGCAGACGATCGGCTTCCTCGGTGCGCATCCGGTCCTTTTCGGACTGCGAACGCGTGGACTCGATCAGACGATCGGATTCGATCTTGGCGAGCGCCGTCTGGCGGAAGACTTCGACCGCACCAGCCATGGCACCGACTTCATCGGCACGACCATTGAACGGGATTTGCAATTCAACGTCACCCTTGACAAGCCTGGACATCGAAGCCGTGATCGCATTGATCGGTCTGGCGATACCCGACATCGCATAGAAGGCACAACCGATGGCAATCAAAACGGCGCCGATGGCCGAGGAAATCATGATCCAGAAGGCCGAGGCATAACTAGCCTTGCTTTCGGCGACATACCGAGCAGACTCTGCCACGATGAAATCAACGAGGTCACCGACGGCCTTGTTTGCCAGATCGGCCTGCACCTTCATCCCACCTTTAAAAAACTGCTTTGCTTCAGGGAGTTTTCCTCCGGCCAGAAGTTCATTCAATTCCCCGTCCTGGGCGACATAGGCCTCTGCTTGTTTCCTGAGTTCGTCGAATAGCTGACGCCCCTTAGTCGTCGAGATTGTGGCTTCGTATTTGGCCATGCCGTTCTTGAGAGAGGTTTCTATGCCGTCCCGAAACTTGCCTTCCGTTTCGAGCTCATCCGGTTCAGCAAGGAGCTGGCGGGCAAAAGCGAGGCGCATCAGATTGATGTCCCCCTTGATTTCGCGGGCAGCAATAACCTGTTCCATCCAGAAGTCACCAATGCGCGATGTTTTGTCGGCAAGCGAACTCATGGTGTTGATGGAATAGGCCGACAAGGCGACCAAGACGATCGCCATTATTGCAAACATGGCGACCAGCGACGTTCGGATGGTGGGTCTGCGCATTTCAGTTCCTCAATATTCTCAGGATGAAAATGAATTTTTGGACCGTGATGCCATCATGGCGATCCGAGTGCGGCGCGTTCGCAGCCGCAACTCATGGGTGGCCTAAATCTAGAGAGAAGTGTCTAATATAGTATTAAGCTTAACTCTTAGTGTCCGTCCGGAGACTTTGAGAATCGGCGGAATCGGTTAGCGGACTTCGGTTTGCGGGTTGTGCGCGGTTGTGATTCCTTTTGTGCTTTCGAA
>NZ_LSRP01000056.1 GCF_001885585.1 Pararhizobium antarcticum | reverse complement strand
AGCCATGCGAAGGTTCGCTCGACAACCCATCGGCGTGGCAACAACTCGAAGCCTTTGGCCGCATCGGATCGCTTGACGATTTCAGTTGCCAGACCTGGTCTGGCCTTCTTCTGACCCTTTGCGAAGATCGGCCCCTGATAGCCGCCGTCGGCGAACAGCTTCTTCAAAAAAGGGTAGCGCCCGAACAGTGTCTTGAGAACGAGAACCCCGCCGTCGCGGTCCTGGATATCTGCCGGGTGAACAAGTGCGTGCAGCAGCAGGCCTACTGTATCGACAAGGATATGCCGTTTCTTGCCCTTGATCTTTTTCCCCGCATCATACCCGCACGGGTCGATGCAAGGCCCCCCTTTTCCGCGCTTTTGACGCTCTGGCTGTCTATGATTGCTGCGGTCGGACTGGCTTGGCGGCCCATTGCCTCCCGGCATTTGACATAGAGTTCCGCATGCATGCGGCCAAGTGTGCCGTCCCAGTTCCAGAGGTCGAAATAGCCAAACAGCGTGCTTCGGGGCGGCAGGTCTTTCGGCACAGCCCGCCATTGGCAACCCGTCGACAGAACGTACATGAGGCCGTTCACCACCTCGCGCAAAACCACCGTGCGCTTGCCGCCACCCCGCTTACCAGCCGGGATCAACGGTTCAACGATAGCCCATTCTTCATCGCTCAGATCACTCGGGTAACGCAATTTGCTGCGATCATATCGTCCGCGGTTTTCGATCGTCCACATCGCAGCTTCCTTTCGTGATTCGAAAGCACAAAAGGAATCACAACCGCGCACAACCCGCAAACCGAAGTCCGCTAACCGATTCCGCCGATTCTCAAAGTCTCCGGACGGACACT
>NZ_LSRP01000055.1 GCF_001885585.1 Pararhizobium antarcticum | reverse complement strand
CATCTCTAGCAGGAGCGAGAATCGCATTTCCCCGAATCACTGTCAAGAGTTTTGGCGCCGTTTTGGTGAGCTGATTTCTATTGCCTAACCGAAGGTGAGAGAAATGCAGACTGGAAGTGTAACGACGCCCTTCGGGCGGCGGCCGATGACCCTTGCTCTAGTGAAAGGTCAACTGGCAACAGCAGCCGTAAAGCCTGGCAAGTCGGTTGATAAATGGAAAGTGTTTCGCGATGCATGTGAGGCAAGGATCGTTCTCGGCCTGACAGACAGGGCGCTATCGGTATTGAACGCCCTGTTGTCGTTCTATCCGGAGCTGCAATTGTCCGATGAGCGTGGACTGATCGTATTCCCGTCGAACAATCAGCTGACGGTGCGGGCACACGGTATAACTGGCACAACGCTTCGCCGTCACCTGGCGGCACTAGTTGATGCCGGTCTGATTATCCGCAAGGACAGTCCGAACGGGAAACGCTATGCGCACAAGGATGGCTCAGGCTCCATCAAAGACGCGTTTGGCTTCAGCCTGGCTCCGATGCTCGCAAGGTCTGAAGAACTCGCCCATTTGGCTCAGCAGGTCGCTGCCGCCCGCAAGATACTCCGGTTAACTAAAGAACGGCTTTCGATCTGCCTGCGGGATGTTCGCAAGCTCATCTCCGCCGCTGTGGAGGAGGGGGCTGCCGGCGATTGGGGCACGATCGAAGAGCATTATATCGGCCTCATGGCGAGCCTTCCGAAAAACCCCGCAGCTCGTGATATCGAGCCCGTGGCTGAGGAAATGGACATGCTGCGCGAAGAAATCGTCAACCTGCTGGAAATGCAATTAAACTCGCAAAAAATGGATGGCAATGCCATC
>NZ_LSRP01000054.1 GCF_001885585.1 Pararhizobium antarcticum | reverse complement strand
GATAATCACTGCCCTCTTCGCCGCGCAGCTGATCATTTCCGCCGCCGCCGAATATCCGGTCGCGGCCGTCACCGCCACGCAGGTCGTCGCGGCCGGTTTCGAGGGCGGGATCCGTCCCCTCGGCATAGCCATAGATATATTCGGAGCTGATACCGCCCTGGCGAAAATCATTGCCTTTTGTACCGAAAATTTTGGCCATGCCATTCCTCCTTCAAATGTCGTTTGCCTCTGGCTTTGGGCCGCACCGAAGCAAACGACGAGGCAACCAAAAGCTGAGTGCCACAATCGGGAGAGCGAAACAGGTATCAGAAATGAGTATTTTGGGCCGCTACGGCGCGATATGTGCCCGGTGCATCGCCACGGCAACCGCACCGAGCGTGCTCGACACGCCATAGGTGCGACGAATGTTCTGCAGATGCTTGCGAACCGTGGCCGTGGATATCCTCAAGATATCGGCAATTTCATCGGCGGTTTTATCCATGGCAGCCCAGGTCAGGATTTCCTGTTCGCGCGGCGTGAGGACGATCTCCAGGACCTCTGGATGTCTCAGACTTTCGACACACCGGATCGTTATCATGCTCATCAGGTTGACAGCCGTCAGTTCACGCGGGGACAACCGAAGCTGACGGGTAGGCGAGGCAAAGGAGACAAGTGCCTGCCAGTGACGACGCGAATAACTGGGAACGACATAACCGCTCATGAGCCCGAAATCCGTGGCCTCGTTCGCCACCAGCCTCGAACTTGCCGTCGCATGCAGGCGCTCGGGCACATCCTGCCAGTAGAAAGGCTGGATGGCGGTGCGGCTGTAGCGGCAGACGCCATCCACATCCGCGTAGCGACGCTGCACATAGCGCTGGAACCAGCCGTCCGGCCAGCCGTTGAGTTCCACCAGCGGCTCAAGCTCCTCCTTGCCGGCAGGCACGCCACTGACAATCAGGTGGTCGAAACCCACTTTGCCGACGGATTGAAGAAGATCCCCGAGCACCGCGTTGGTCGAACGGTGGGTGCGGCATCGCTCCACGAATTCGAAGGTTTCGATCTCGATGGTCATAGATATCTGGGCCTCTAAAG
>NZ_LSRP01000053.1 GCF_001885585.1 Pararhizobium antarcticum | reverse complement strand
TTCATTGCCTAGACCCAGAGTTCAGCTTGAGATGACCGGCTTCACGCCGGAATCGTGGCCGGAATGAATTCGGAATGGGTGGCCGGCTTCGCGTCGGAATAGGTGGCCGGCATCATCGGAATACGCACGCTGGGAGGCTGGCAACGGCTTCAGCCTGCTTGGTGGCGCCGCGCTCGCAGGCTCCGGCAACACGGATGTCGATCGCGACAGCGCGCTGCTGATGGCTAGTGCCGTCCGCTATCTTTCTCCCGACAGAGGTTCGCCGCTGCGTGTCTTTGGCGAGATCGGTGCCTGGGGTTCGCCCGGCATGTCGATCCGCTTCAGCCGCTCCTATTTCGACACGGGCCGGTTGGTGTCTTCAATCGGCACGGACGAGGGCACGCTGTTCAGCACCTATGGCCGCATCGGTGCCATCTACGCGCCCGATAGCGCCAACGAACTGGCCATTTCCGCCCGCTACACACGCACGTGGCACGATCTCGACGGCTATAGCGAGGCGACCTCGAACGCCAACCTGTTTTCAGCGACCGTCGCCGGGCAGCGCACCCGAACGAACACGGTGGCGGCCGAAGTTGGATGGACTCATGACACCGGCGGCAAGCTGGATTACACGCTGTCGGCGGCGCTCGGTCGCACATTCGGCGTCAGCGATGGCGCCCGTGCCGACGTGGTCTGGGTCGGGACGGTTACAGGTCGCTCGCAGGACCGCGACTTCGCCTCGATCGGTAGTCGGATCGGATGGAAATTCGACGCGCGCTGGAAAGCCGACGCAACGCTATCAGCAACGTTTCAAGAGGGCGACAAGTCGACGCTCGATATTGGCGCCCAGTTAAAGACTTCGTTCTGAACGGGACTGGCAAATACCAATCAAGGCTAGATATGAGTTTGGCTCAATCTCTTAGAGTCCGTCCGAACACTTTCTCATTTTGAACATAGCCTTCGCAGCATGAGGCGGATGGAGGCTAATTTGAGGAAGGCAAGCGCATTTCTTGACAGGTTTTCGAGGTCCTTGGCCAGTCTACGGCATCGTCCGAGCCATGCGAAGGTTCGCTCGACAACCCATCGGCGTGGCAACAACTCGAAGCCTTTGGCCGCATCGGATCGCTTGACGATTTCAGTTGCCAGACCTGGTCTGGCCTTCTTCTGACCCTTTGCGAAGA
>NZ_LSRP01000052.1 GCF_001885585.1 Pararhizobium antarcticum | reverse complement strand
TTCAAATACCGATTCCATCAATGAATCTGAACCTAGCTCAGAAAAAGAGCAGGGGGCAAAATCGAGCCATGTCAGCCGGGTTGTGAATGAGCCGATAAAAGCCTTTCCACTTGGGATGGTGTTGAAGGCGTGCCCCGATGTCCTCGATTACGGTCCGGGTGGCGCGATTACCAGCTGGCGCGACCTGATGTCGGCCGCGGTCGTGGTGCGATCGATGCTCGGGGTCAGTCCGTCGGCCTACCAGGCCGCCTGCGAAACCATGGGACCGGAAAACGCCGCCGCGGCGATGGCTTGCATCCTTGAGCGGGGAGGGCAGATCAACTCAGCGGGCGGCTACCTGAGGGATCTGACCCGTCGTGCGGAGAAGGGTGAATTCTCGCTTGGTCCGATGCTAATGGCGCTGATGCGCGCAAACGGAGAGGGATCTCAACGCACGGGTTGACGGTCGATGGAACATAGGTTCCCCGAAAGTGAAGAGTGGGGGCATGCGCCAGTAGACTTGTCAGCCGTTTTTTCCCGTGCTTTTGTCATATAAAGCAATAAGTTAATGACATTGAAAAGTATGTTAGATGCTATTGTATTGGCATCGAGATGCGCCGAAGCGGACAGCAATAAAATTTGAATAGCACGCAACTAAGGGTGTTGCAGTCTCCAGTCCATGTGGCATTTGGCACTTAACTGTTAGAATCCGGCGGTTCTGGCGGCGTTAGGCATTACAGTCAAGGCAGAAGTCTTGACGCTCTGCCGGTTCGTCTAGTGGCGGTGTTGTAGGGGTCTGAGTAGCAACGGAACAGAACCTACATAAGGGGCTGGGGTTTGGTGGACGTAGGTTTCTGAACTGAACGGCTAAATATGAGATTGACGCCTAGCCAGCGATGGATTTGCGTGTATCGCGCTGCTTCACATCAAATCAGGGTTTGTTGGAGGATTGGATTCGTCAGCTCATGCCCAGATCTTGCCGTTCACCGATAGATCCATGCCAAACCGCAAGCTCGGTCGAGCGAGTCGTATCCGGGAGCGCCTAATTGGTGTCGTCACGGAGGAATAAACGACGAAGGCGGCCCTCGAAAACTACCATGACCGGATGCAGCGGGTGCTGGATCACATCGACCGGCATCTGGACGACGATCTGGATCTGGAAGCGGTGAGCAACGTCGCAGCTTTCTCGAAATACCATTTCCATCGGCAGTTCACGGCGAACTTCGGGCTGTCCGTGCAT
>NZ_LSRP01000051.1 GCF_001885585.1 Pararhizobium antarcticum | reverse complement strand
CTACGCGACGGCCCTTGCCAGTGCGCAGCGCGACCAGAGCTGGTGGAGCGCGCCGACGAGGTGGTCGATGTCGGCGTTGGAATGCATCGGCGTCGGCGTGATGCGCAGGCGCTCGGTCTTCTTCGGCACCGTCGGATAGTTGATCGGCTGGACATAGACGCCGCAATTGTCGAGCAGCAGATCCGAGATCCACTTGCACTTCGACGCATCGCCGACCAGAACCGGAACGATGTGGCTCTTGTTGTCCATATGCGGAATGCCGTTCTTGTCGAGCAGATTGCGCAGGCGCCGCACCCGTTCCTGATGGGCGAAGCGTTCGATCTGGCTTTCCTTCAGATGCCGGATCGAGGCCACCGCACCGGCGGCCAGTGCCGGCGGCAGCGCCGTCGTAAAGATGAAACCCGAGGCGAACGAACGGATGAAATCGCACAGCGCCGTGGACGCCGCGATATAGCCGCCCATCACGCCGAAAGCCTTGCCGAGCGTGCCCTCGATCACCGTCAGCCGATGCATCAGCCCCTCGCGTTCGGCAATACCGCCGCCGCGCGGGCCGTACATGCCGACAGCATGGACTTCGTCGAGATAGGTCATCGCGCCGTATTTCTCGGCAAGGTCGCAGATTTCTTTAATGGGCGCGATATCGCCATCCATCGAATAGACCGATTCAAACGCCACCAGTTTTGGCGCGCGCGGGTCGGCGGCAGCGAGCTTGGCTTCGAGATCGGCGACGGAATTGTGCTTGAAGATCACCCGCTCGCATTTCGAATAGCGGATGCCCTCGATCATCGAGGCATGGTTGCCGGCATCGGAAAACACGATGATGCCGGGGATCTTCGAACAGAGCGTTCCGAGCGCCGCCCAGTTGGACACGTAGCCCGACGTAAACAGAAGCGCTGCCTCCTTGCCGTGCAGATCGGCCAGTTCGCGCTCGAGCAGGACATGGTGGTGATTGGTACCCGAAATATTCCGGGTGCCTCCCGCACCCGCGCCACACTGGTCGATGGCGTCTTTCATCGCCTCGATCACCTTGGGGTGCTGCCCCATGCCGAGATAATCGTTCGAACACCAGACCGTGACATCCTGCCGGCTGCCGTCAGCCGCATTGCGCGTCGCCTTCGGAAAGTTGCCGCGCTGCCGCTCGATATCGGCAAAAACGCGGTAGCGGCCTTCCTGATGCAGGCCGTCCAACGCGCTTTGAAAGAAACCCTCGAAATCCATTATCGTCTCCAGAACC
>NZ_LSRP01000050.1 GCF_001885585.1 Pararhizobium antarcticum | reverse complement strand
CCCGCCCGCAAAACCTGCCCTATCCTGAACGTCCTTCCGCCGCCGGACGGATCGCGTAACGTGTCGATGCGGGCGGGAGGAGGCGCTTTCGTGGGCCGCCAGACGCAGGATGGTTCACGAGAGAGGCGCGGAACGCGGCGGCCGCTGCCGCCTGTCACCCGACACCGGAAACGGTTGCGGGAAAAGGACAGGCGCTGGAACGGTCGTCGTGGCAGGCTTCCCCCTTCCCCGGGCCGCGGGGTTGGCTTGGGTCGTCCATGCAAGCGGGCGGACGGCGCAGCCCTCGAAACCGGCCACAGGCTGTTTTCGGACAGGGCGCAGGGCGCAGTCATCCCGTGCAGCGAAGCCATTCCACGTCTGAAGGAGACCGGACCGCTCCGAAGAACGCCTGGGCTGCGCGGAGGCGATGCCACCTTCACCAAACCTCACAGAGGCCTTGCCTCCGCGCGGTTCTCCGGACTGGTTTTGAAATCCCGCGCGCAGCCGGTGGGCGGTTTTGCGCTGCGGTTTTTTTCCGGAGGCCTGTAGTCTTTCGACGCCGGCCCTGTTTCAAGGAGCTTGACATGGACGATGACAGCCAGAGCCCCGCGCGCCAGACCTTCCTCAATTCACGGTATCTCGCGCGCGTCCAGCCGCATCTTCGCAACGCCGCCACAAAGGCCGGCCTTGCCCGCGCCTGCCGCCTGCCAAAATGCCGGCGCGCCGGGCGCTGCAGCGCCATGCCCGCGCCTGCCGAGGCAAGCAAAGCCTATTTTCCGGGCCTGCCGCCCTGCGTGCGCGACGCGGCGCTCTACGATGCGATGATGGTCGCCTCCGACGCTCTGGACGCCCGGCTGCGGCAAGAGGAGATCGATACCGGCCTGCGGATCGATCATATCGAGCGCATGGAAGCGGCGCTCGTAAAAGCCGTCTGGGAGGACGGGCCCTGGCCCGCCGATCCGCTGGCGCGCGCCGCCTGGCGAAACCACCCGCGCCGATGACGCGAAAATCTCGGATGGCCGCAGGGTGGCGGCAAAATATCTCAGGACAGGCGCCAGTAGCGCCAGGGGGTCCACCAGTGTTTTGTCGGGGGCAAGCTTTCCGGCACCGGGTCGAGCCCCTGCGTGCCGCCCGGCCCGCAGCGCATCACGCGAAACAGCGCCATCCAGCCGCCGGGCCAGATGCCGTGCCGGGCGATCGCCTCAAAACCATATTCCGAGCAGGTCGGCAGGTGCCGGCAGCCATTGCCGATAAAACCCGACAGCGTCAACTGGTAGAGGCGGATAAAACC
>NZ_LSRP01000049.1 GCF_001885585.1 Pararhizobium antarcticum | reverse complement strand
TGTTTGATGAGTAATTGCCCACGAGCGACGCAAATGCTCATCACTCTTCTGGGAGGAAGATTATGAAATTGAAGACTTTTCTGCTGGGCTCGGGCTCGGCACTGCTTTTCTGCGGCTTTGCCAATGCAGAAACCCTGACCATCGCAACCGTCAACAATGGTGACATGGTGCGCATGCAGGGGCTGACGGACGATTTTACCGCCAAGAACCCTGACATCCAGATCGAGTGGGTCACGCTCGAGGAAAACGTCCTGCGGGAACGGGTCACCACCGACATCGCCACCAAGGGCGGCCAGTATGACATCATGACGATCGGGACCTATGAAGTGCCGATCTGGGCCAAGCAGGGCTGGCTGCTGCCGCTGGACAATCTGGGCGCCGACTATGATGTCGACGACCTTCTGCCTGCCATGCGCTCGGGCCTGACGGCCGATGGCAAGCTCTATGCTGCTCCGTTCTACGGGGAAAGCTCGATGGTCATGTACCGCAAGGATCTCATGGAAAAGGCAGGGCTGACCATGCCCGACGCCCCGACCTGGGAGTTCATCGGTGAAGCGGCCCGCAAGATGACCGACCGCGCGGCCGGCATCAACGGCGTCTGCCTGCGCGGCAAGGCCGGCTGGGGCGAGAACATGGCGTTCCTGACGGCCATGTCCAACTCCTTCGGTGCACGCTGGTTCGACGAGAGCTGGAAGCCCCAGTTCGACCAGCCGGAATGGAAGGCCACGCTGGAAACCTACGTCAAGCTGATGAATGATGCTGGCCCGCAGGGTGCCTCGTCCAACGGCTTCAACGAAAACCTGGCGCTGTTCCAGCAGGGCAATTGCGGCATGTGGATCGACGCGACCGTGGCTGCGTCCTTCGTTTCGAACCCGACGGAATCCACCGTCGCCGACAAGGTCGGCTACGCCCTGGCGCCCGACAATGGCCTGGGCAAGCGCGGCAACTGGCTCTGGGCCTGGTCGCTCGGCATTCCCGCCGGCACGACGAAGGCCGAGGCGGCCGAGAAGTTCGTCGCCTGGGCCACGAGCAAGGAATACACAGCACTCGTCGCCGAGAAGGAAGGCTGGGCCAACGTTCCCCCGGGCACGCGCACCTCGCTCTACCAGAATGAAGAGTATCTGAAGGCCGCACCGTTTGCGAAGATGACGCTGGAGAGCATCAACGCCGCAGACCCGACAAAGCCGACCGTCAAGCCGGTTCCCTATGTCGGCATTCAGTTTGTCGCGATCCCGGAATTCCAGGGTCTCGGCACAACGGTCGGGCAGCTCTTCTCCGGCGCGCTTGCCGGGCAGATGACCGTCGACGATGCACTCGCCCAGGCGCAGGATGTAGCAACCCGCGAAA
>NZ_LSRP01000048.1 GCF_001885585.1 Pararhizobium antarcticum | reverse complement strand
AGAGACCGCGTGAGTTGCTGCGTTTAAAGCGCCGTTCAGAAAATGATTTGATTGTCGCTGATTTGAGCCCACACTTCCTGCTCTGAAACCAAGCTTTGAACCGCCGGGCACTAGTGACAAAACCCTGAGCAGAAAACCATACCTAGAGGTGGCTCACTTCTCGGTGGAAAAACCGGCTCAGTTCCGCGTGGAAGCCAACACTCGAATGTTGCTTCCAAGCTCTGGACGCATTTTAAAGCATCCCAAACTGCTTTCTCCAGATTTCATGCCGAGCATCGCAAAAAAGTTGCGCCATACTCTACCCGTTATCTCAGCCCGCGTGACGCAAAAGCGCGTGCAGTCTCAAGTTCGATCCCGAGATCGGTAGCTTTCGTCGGATCGGTGCGCATACTGGTTGGTTCAGCTGTCAGGCGAGCGTAAATGGCGGCGAGACGATCACCTGCCGGGGAACCCATAGTAGCGTTCATTCCCTCGGCAAAAGCCTCTGGTGGGATTGAAACGTAGGTAATTTCCCGTCCGAGCCCTGCGCCAATCTCTCGGGCAAGCTCGGCTCCGGTTAGCGGTTCAGGCCCGCCAATTGGGAGGGTCTGACCATCGCAACCGCCTCCAGCAACAGCAGCGACCCACTGACCCAAGGTCCGGTGGGACATCCACGAGATTTCCGCTTTGGGATCAGCTGGGTACGTAATCATGCCTGCAGCTAGTCCTTGAGCGGCCCATGGTGCCGCGAGATTGTCCAAATAAACTGTTGGCTGAAGGATCACATATGGCAACCCGCTCGAAATGACGCAGTGTTGCGCTTGGTGCAGGTCTGCAAAAAATGGATGGGCTTCGGCAGGCCCGGGAGTCCCGCCGACGTTTAGCACGATGCGCTTGACTGCACCCTGTATCGCTGCTGTGATCCAGAGCTCAACGAAGTCCGTCATAGCTGATGGTCGGTGATCTTGAGGGATCGTCAGCACGAGTGTATCGGCATCGAATACTCGACCTGGGACATTGCCGTCGCGACTTCTGCTTGAACCCTCGACATGCCACCCGGAGGCACGCAAAGCGTGGGCGATGGCGGTAGACTGAGCACCGGTGATTGCGGGGATGAATGCTTTAGGCATGTGTGGGCTTCCTCTTTTCGGCTAAGGTCGCTTCTGCCATAGTCGGTAAAGTTACGTAAGTACGCAGGATTTTGGAACGTAGTATGGAAACAGATACTGCCTGTGCCGACCCGGATAGGTGTCCGGTCGAAATTACATTGTCTGCCATTGGCGGAAAGTGGAAGGCGTTAATCTTATATCACACAATGATAAGTGTCCGTCCGGAGACTTTGAGAATCGGCGGAATCGGTTAGCGGACTTCGGTTTGCGGGTTGTGCGCGG
>NZ_LSRP01000047.1 GCF_001885585.1 Pararhizobium antarcticum | reverse complement strand
GCTGACCCAGGGGAACTTGAGTGCCGGAAACTGGCCGGTTATTGATTGGAATGGTGGCCGGCTTCAAATCGGAACGGTGGCCGGTCAATGATCGGAATGGCGGCCGGCTTCAGAGCGGAATCCGCACCCAGCGCCCATTGAAGCCGGCAGCGGGTGCATTCGAACTGCCAAACAGCGCCAGACTGGTCTCACCCTGAATGCTCTGGTAACCGCCCAGCATCAATTGCGCCGTGTCCATGAGGTCGATCGCTGCGGCCTGTCTCTGGTTGGCCAATTGATCAAGCGATGCCGTCACAGAGCCTGCCGTGGTGAAGCCGATGCGGGCGAAGTCGATGGTGTCGAGGAAGAGGCCAGCTGCAAAATCCGTCTCGTTGACTGGACCTTCGGCGATAATCGTGACGCCGAGTTGTATCGTGTCCGACCCGAAACCGCCGATCTGTTCCCCGCTCTGTACATCCTCCTGTGTCGGGCCGTCGATGCTCGTGCGGATGGTTTTCTGTTCACCCGGTTTGTCGCTGGTGATTGTCGCCGTCTGGCCGTCTTCAACGGTCACGAAGCCGCGATAATCGACCGCAAACACACTGTAACCCTCCGGCTGTGTCACGGCGATGCTGAGATTGCAGGTCGTGGTGCCGCGTGCAATGCCCGCCGTGCCGCCGCCGACGGCGGAGAAATCGTCGAAGAGAACGCTGGTCGCATTGCCATCCGGAGATGTCACCGTGCTCGATGTCCCGGGCGCACAGCCATCGGCTGCCTGTGCGGGGAACAGGCCGATGGGAAAGACGCTCAGGACAAGACCGGCGGCAAGGGGAACGGGAAGACCCAAGACACTCTCCTCAAGGCGGCGGGCGGCAAGAACTGCCGCCTGCATCTTCTGGTATGGTTACCTGCAGGTGCGCCACTGCAGGCGATAGACGATTGCGGCCTTCACGTCTTGGGTATCGACCGTCGCCATGGCCTCCTGGCCGCGTGTTGTGTTGACGCGAATGCTGGAGTTCGTGCGCAGGTTCACGTCGGTGCCGCAGGGCGACCAGACGAGCGAATCGGCGACCAGCTTGTTGGAGATCAGGTAGTCCTTCTCCTTCGGGCCGGTAAAGGTCTGGATGAATGTCGGGCCGCGGGCACCGGCAAAGAAATATTCGACATTGAACTGCGAGCGGGCGCCGCGCGGCAGCTGGTTGAAGCCGCGATAATCAACGGCCAGCACCGATACGCTGCGACCCTGCGGCACATGCACCGGAATGGCGACATTGCAGGTCTTGCGCTCGAAAGACTTGCCTGTTTCGCCGCCGGCCTGGACGATGTACTCGTCAAACAGCAGGCTGAGCGCCTTCGCATCAGGGCTGAGCGTGGCGGAAACACTGTTCGACGGGCAGCCACTGCCACCATAGCCGGGAATGCCGAGCGAGATATCTTCCGCATAGGCGACCGAACTCATGAAGACGGTAGAGAGCAGGACTGCAAGAGCTTTCATGGATTTTTCCTCGATGAGACCAACGAGGTTCTCCTCGTTCGGCTTTCATCTTATTCAATGTTTCTGAACTCCTGCTGAGTGCAGCGTTCAGATACAATTCAGATA
>NZ_LSRP01000046.1 GCF_001885585.1 Pararhizobium antarcticum | reverse complement strand
TCGATCGTCCACATCGCAGCTTCCTTTCGTGATTCGAAAGCACAAAAGGAATCACAACCGCGCACAACCCGCAAACCGAAGTCCGCTAACCGATTCCGCCGATTCTCAAAGTCTCCGGACGGACACTAAGGCGCGTCCCTTTATCGAGAGTCTGTTTCATTCCATCGGTCCGCTTATCGCTTCTTTCTATGAAGGTCAGACGTTCGGATCGGTGGACAAAAAGGGTGACTATAATCCCGAACACCATATTAGCCTCCAGGTGGATGAGATGATCCGTCTCTTCACCTTCGCGATCTGCGATATCTACCACAACAAGCCGCACAGCGGCCTGGGCGGCGCTTCTCCGCACAACGCCTGGACAAGAGCTGTGCAAGAATATGACATCGAGGTTCCGAGCCAGGACCCCGCGCAGATGCTCCATATTTTTGGGGTCAAGTTCAAGCGCCGCATTGGCCAATACGGCATCCCCTTCATGGGGATTCCGTTCGGTAACGATGAACTTCACCGTCAGCGCACGAAATACGGCCAGATGGAATTTGAGATCAAAGTCGATCCGGAAAACCTGGAGCACATTGCCGTTCGCGGAGATGAGGGCTGGTTCGTCGTCAAAAACATGGTCGATCTGGGTGGCAACGTGTCCCTGGCCGAATGGGTTGTGGCCCGTCATACGATCCGCAACCAGCATGCATCGGAAGCCGAGGCCGGCCTCGCAGCGATGAACCGCGCCATCAACCGGATGCGGGACAGTGGTGAGGCGGCGGCACTACGGGCAAACCTGACACCACGTCATATGAACGCTCAGCATTACGAGATCGTTGAGGCTGAGCTCTTCGGGGCTTGGCAGGCGGTACGCTCCGCAGACACGCCCGCTTTGACCAAGGCGTTTGCGCTTCCCGACGATCCGCTACGTGGCGGTTCGGTTTCCGATTCACGTTTGGTACCCGCTTACCACGATGAGCGTGAACTTGATGCGAGGAAGAAAAAGAAGACCGCCCTGATCGAGCAATCTCCCGAAATCATGCCATCTGCCGAAATCCCGGTGAACTACTACGAGGAGTACTGAACATGACCGACCTCGCCAATGTCGTCTCCCTCCAGTCCTTCCGGGCCATGCGTGCAGATGCCAAGCTCAACTACATCGACCATGCCCGCGATGCCCGGCTTGCCGCGACTTTGCGCGACCTCGTTGAGAACGTCGAAGCCTGCCGCGAGGGCTTTGGATCAGCCCGTCGGGCGCTGTTCCTCATCGGGGATTCAAGAAGCGGAAAGTCGTGGGCATTGAAGCATCACTTCAGTCTTGTCCCCGAGTTGCAATCGTATGAGAACGAGTTTGGAGAGACGGTACGACCTCTTCTTAGCATTGAGGCACCGAAACCCTGTACGTCGAAAGACTTTGCACGGGCGATCCTCGATGCCATCGGCGTACCGTCGAAATCCAAGATGACCGAGGGTGAACTGTACGCCACCGTCAGGATGCAGTTGCGGGAACGGGGAATCGTCTATCTTCATGTCGATGAAGCACAGCATCTCCTACATCACACGCGCAAAGACCTGATTCATGACGTTCAGGATCGTCTCAAAAGCCTGATGCAGATCGATGACTGGCCGTTGCATACGATCTATTCAGGTGTGCCTGAACTGGCGAATCTGCTTAAAGGCGATCAGCAGTTGGCCAACAGATCTCTCGTCATCCGCTTCATTCCGGTCGGCCTTCCGGAAGACAAGGCAATTATCCAACGAGTTATCAAAGAGACTGCCATCGAGAGATGCGGACTGCGTGTCACCGCCGAACTCGACACCGACGATTTTCTTTGCAGGCTTTGCCATGCGAACGCAGGCTCGTACGGCAAGATCATCGAGACGGTCCAGGCGGCATGTATTTTGGTGATGAAGAAAGCCGGAGCCGAACTGGACCGGCGCGCTTTCGTGCATGTCTACCAGGCTCATTCAGGTTGCCTGCCGTCAGACAATGTCTTTTCGTCCGCACGATGGAGCGAGATCAACCCCGCCAACGCTTTGGCCGACCTGGAAGGAGTCAACTGATGGCACTCGCTGTTAAGCTTGAATACCATGCAGAGGAGGCACCGATTTGCTTCGTAGGGAGGCTTGCCGCAGCGAACGGATTTCCGTCACTGCGAAAGTTCCTTGCCCATACAGAAACGACTGCCAGTGCGATCGTACGTGGTGAGGCGGCCGCTTTGTCTTTTGTCAGTGAATGGTCGGGCGTTCCCGCTGACAGTCTCGGTGCGCTTGCCTCCGAAGCTGGCGGTGCCGGAATGCCCTGGTGTCTCGGCAGGGCGACCTTCAACAAGGACATGCGTTCTGCGCGCTTGGTTCGGTTTTGCCCTGACTGCGTTCTTGACGACCAAGAACGTGGAACGGGGCGGGTTGTATCGCGTGCCTTCTATCGTGCCTGGTGGTCGGTACGCGGCATTGAAGGGTGTCATATCCATGATCGGAAACTAACTGAAGTGGCGATGTCCGTTGATGGCGATCCGTACGATTTCTCGCAGTTCGTCACGGATAACATGGAGTTCATTCGGGCAGAGGCTTTGGTCGCAGTCCCAAGGTCACAGCCGATGCTGGACCGCTATCTGGTCGATCGTGTCTTCGGGTCGAGCGGGGCATCGTTCCTTGATGGAGTCGAGGCCCATGTGGCGGCGGAATTTTCACGCTATCTCGGTGAATTTCTGGTTCTCCATGATGTTGGAGACCGTCTGCCTGCAGGGACAGCTCCGGGCGAACGGGGGTTCAGGGTCGCAAATGAAGGCGAGAATTCAATCCGCAACGTGATCGCGGAGGTAATTAAACGCGAACACCCGAGAACTAAATACGCGGGAGGGCTATTGGGAAAGATGATCCGTTGGCTACGCCGCAACATCTCGAAGGATGCCTACCGGCCAGTCGTGGACCTCGTGCAGGACATTCTAGAGCGCAACATGCCGTTTGGCCCTGGCCAGACCATCCTCAAACCCGTCATGTCTCGTCACCTGTATTGCGTCAATTCCGCTCACGCGGAGTTCGGCCTGCACAAGGAGAGGATTAGAACCCTGATGGCGGCACTGCCAGGCTTCCGATCAGGCTTTCCAGATGCTCAGACCTACTTCGATGCGGTGGCCGCCAGACCTATCCTGCAGGCGGCCTCGGTAACTTTCACAGGCAAGGAGGCTGGCAACGCTCTGGGACTGAGTAACCCGAGGATGTGGGACCTTATCGATGCAGGGATCATCGAGGTGGTCGAAAAACGTTCTGACGGAACGCGGGCCTACGCACGTATCCGCAGGGCCACCGTGAACGAAATTGAGCGCAAACTTGCCAACATCGTGACCACGGTTGAGACTGATGAATCGTTGATTTCGCCGGGCGCTGCCGCTCGCTTGTGGAGGCGACCATTCCACAAGGTGGTCGCCATGATTTTTGCCGGGGCGCTCAAGGCTTATCTACTGGTAGGCGATGAACCAGTCTTTTGTCGCTTACGCGTAAGACCAGACGGATTGAATCTAGATGTCAGTCCGGAAGCTGGCGGCGACGAGGATTGGATGCGCGTCAAGGAGGTAGAACGGGCTCTCGGGACGACCACCGCGACGGTGGCCGAGCTGATTGCGCGCGGCTATCTGCGTATGCGAAGCCTCCATCGGGAGACGGGAAGAACTGTAAAACTTGTCGAGCGACAATCCGTTTCGGAGTTCGAGACGGCGCATGTCTCTTTGTCGGGGATCGCGAAATCCAGGAATGGCTATAGGGCCCTGATCAAGGCCGACCTCGAGAAACTCGGAGTCTTTCCGATCTTTGAACCGGAGGGTTTCATCGCCCGCTTCTACAGAAGGTCTGCCCTTGCCCAAGTGGGTTTCAAGGTCTGACGAAGCCTTTAATTCCTGATATCAGAACCCGCTCCGGCGGGTTTTTTCATGCCGAGTCGCCAGATGTGCCCAAATCAAATACCACCAGAAGTCCGCAGCTTTTTGTAAGCCCTGAAAATTATCTAGCTTTTTCAATGGTTCGAATTCATAAATGGACAAACCAAGACCACGTAATCACAACGGAAAGTGCGGGAACCTCCGTCATGATGAAGCGGCTATTGCGCGGGGTCGGCCTCGTCGTCCTGATGTCGGTGACCGCGTTGATCGCCGGAACCGTGGTTCCGCGACCGCCATGGACGGATAGTCGATCGCCGGATGCGGCCCCGAAGCGCGAAATTCTTCTGCTGAGCAATGCGATCCACACCGACATCGCCATTCCCGTCGATCCGGACTTGCTTTTGCGCTTCGGGTTTCTTTCCGCTGGCGGGCTCGCTATCGACCAGCCGGGCGTCCGCTATCTGGTGTTCGGCTGGGGCGGGCGCGCCTTCTATATCGAGACGCCGGAATGGTCGCAGCTGAAACCCTTGCCTGTTCTGAAGGCGTTGACCGTGGACCGGTCGGTGATGCACATCGAGCGGGCGGGCGGCATTGATCGGGCGCATCCGGCCGTGACGCCGCTCGCCATGGACAATGCCGGCTATCAGCGTCTTCTACAGTTCATCGAGGCGAGCTTTGCGAAGCAAGGCGACATGCCCGTCGCCATACCTGGCGCGGCCTATGGGCAAAACGATATCTTCTACGAGGCAAACGGTCGCTTCAACGCGCTTCTCGGCTGCAACACCTGGACGTCGGCCGCGTTGCGCCAAGCCGGCCTTGCCACGGGCTGGTGGAACCCGCTGCCGGCGACGCTGTCAGTCTCGCTGGCGCTGCACAATGATCTGCCGGACCGATAACGCAAAAAAATCGGGCCAGAGCGGCATGTCTGCCGCCCGGCCCGCTCCGGTAAAAAGAAGATCGGACAGGGGAATTTCCGAATTTCAACAAGCCAGGGCGGCTTGCAACAGGAGGTCCTAACCCGGTCATCATGCCCGAACAATGCGTTTCGATTTGACAATGCCCGCATATAATTTGACATTTTGCGAATGCGTGTGAAACAATCTTCGGACGAGCCGGTCGAGATCGTGCTCGTGGTGCTGCCCGAATCCTCCATTATGTCGCTGGCCTCCGTGCTGGATCCGATGCGGGCTGCCAATCGCGTCTCCGGCGGTACGCTGTTTCGCTGGCGCATTGTTTCTCCGGATGGCACGCCGGTTCTCCTGACCTGCGGTGTCAGCATCGCCGTTGATGGCCGGTTCAGCGCAAAGGAGCAGGGCGATGTGCTGCTGATCATCGGCGGTTTCAATCTCGAGCGACATGCCGGGCGGCGCTTCATTGCCAGCCTGCAGGCGGCGGCCGGCCATTTCGGCGTCATTGCGGGCATCGAATCAGGCTGCTGGCTGCTGGCCCGCTCGGGCCTCGTCAATGGCCGGTCTGCCGCGGCCCACTGGGAGGAACTGGAGGATTTTGCCCAGGCCTTTCCGGATATTGCCGTGCGCGCCGACCGGTTCGTTATCGATGGCAAGTTCTGGACCTCCGGCGGCGCATCGCCGACCTTCGATATGATGCTGCATCTGATCCGCCAGCGTTTCGGCTCGGCCGTGGCGCTCGATGTCGCCAGCATCTTCGTCTATGACGAGATGCATGCAGCGACTGACGCGCAGCCGCTGGTCTCGCTTGGCCGCATCGAGGCGATGGATCCGGAAATCGCCGCCGCCATCCGGCTGATGGAGCGCACGCTGGACAGGCCGCTTTCCGTGGCGGCCCTGTCTGTTCGGCTCGGCTTGTCGCAGCGCAAGCTGGAAACGCTCTTCGCCCGCGTGCTCGGCATCAGCCCCGGCGTCTATTACCTGCGTCTGCGCCTGCAGGCGGCCCACCGGCTGGTGCGCGATACGCGGCTTTCCATGCGTGACATTGCGCTGAGGGCCGGCTTTGAAAGCCTCTCCACCTTCTCCCGCGCCTTCAAGCAGCATTATGGCGAGAGCCCGCTGAAGGTGCGCAAGGCTGTTTCTGGAATGGGTTTCGATCCTGCCGTCGATGTCCCTGAATTGGGAAGCGTATAGGCAGCACGGCGGCAGCGGAAAGGGTCGTGACGATGAACGAACCGGTTCCGATTGAAAGAACCGAAGCGTTTGTGATGACTGGGAATTTTGGTGAGCGCGCAGGGATTCGAACCCTGGACCTACAGATTAAAAGTCCGTTGCTCTACCAGCTGAGCTACGCGCTCCCAACGCCGCGACTTTGTGTGTCTGGCGGAAGTGGGCGGACATATGCACAGCGAACTTATCAAGGTCAACCCAAAAAAGTGCGGGTGCGACAGATTAGGCGGTTGCGCCGATAATCTCCGAAAGGTGATTGGCTCGTGCCGGGCAATGGCGCTAAGAGAGCGCTGAACCATTGCCGCTGGAGTTGTTGACAAGGTGTCGATCGCCGATATTTCCATCTGGACCGCCCTTGTTGCCGGTGCCCTGTCTTTTCTGTCGCCTTGCGTCCTGCCGCTGGTGCCGCCCTATCTCTGCTACATGGCCGGTATTTCGGTCGATCAGTTCCGCGGCAACGGCGCGGCTGTGGCGACCGCGCAGACGCGGCGTGCCGTTTTCGGCGCCTCCTTCTTCTTCACGCTGGGTTTTGCCACCGTGTTCGTGGCGCTCGGCGCCGGAGCATCGACGGTCGGCCTGATGCTGCGCCAGCATATCGATATTCTGTCGCGCGTCGGCGGTGTCATCATCATCATCATGGGCCTGCATTTCCTCGGCCTTTTACGAATAGGCCTTCTCGGCCGCGAGGCCCGCTTCCAGGGTAGCGGCAAGCCGGCGACGCTGTCGGGCGCCTATATCATGGGCCTCGCTTTCGCCTTTGGCTGGACGCCCTGCATCGGCCCGGTGCTCGGAACCATCCTCGGCGTGGCCGCCGCCCGTGAAACGGTCAGCGATGGCGCGCTCCTGCTGGCCGTCTATTCGCTCGGCCTCGCCGTACCCTTCTGGATTGCCGCCGGCTTTTCCGGGGCCTTCATGGGCTTCCTGTCGCGCTTCCGTCGGCATCTCGGCCTGATGGAAAAGCTGATGGGTGGCCTGCTGGTGCTGGCTGGCCTCGCCTTCGTCTTCGGCTTCACCACCACGGTTGCCATCTGGTTCCAGCAAACCTTTCCCATCCTGATGAAAATCGGTTAAGCACCGCCATGTTTTAAGATTTTTGCGGACCTGTCTGTCGATGGCCAGAACCGTAAAGGGCAGAACCGTAAAGGGAAGTGTCCGACATGGCTGAAATTTCCGGTTTGGTGCTGCCGTTCTTCGGCCTGATTTTCCTCGGCTACCTGACGGCGCGCCTCGTGCGCCAGCCGGCGGACGCGATGGGCTGGCTCAACACGTTCATCATCTATCTCGCTCTGCCCGCATTGTTCTTCAAGCTGGTCTCGACCACGCCGTTCGAACAGCTGGCACGATTCGACTTCGTCTTGAGTTCAGTCTGCACGACCTATCTGGTTTTCGGGCTGGTCTTCTGCGCCGGGCGTTTTCTGCGCCGCAACTCGCTTGCCGAATCAACTGTGCAGGGACTGGCGGGCGCCTATGGCAATATCGGCTATATGGGGCCGGGGCTCGCCTTGCTGGCCCTGGGTGAGCCGGCCGCCGTGCCGGTGGCACTGATCTTCTGCTTTGAAAATGTCCTGCATTTCATCGTCGCACCGGCGATGATGGCGCTTGCCGGCGGCGAAAAGGGCGCTCCGGGGGCTCTTGCTCTCCAGATCGCCCGAAAGATCGTCCTGCATCCGTTCATCCTCTCGACGCTGGCCGGCGTTATCGGCGCCTATTTTGCGGTCCAGCCGCCTTTACCGGCGCAGCGTTTGATCGACTACCTGGCGCAGGCCGCAGCCCCGTGCGCGCTGTTTGCCATGGGCGTGACGCTGGCACTGCGCCCGCTGAAGCGCGTCCCGGCCGAGATCTTCTATATCGTTCCGGCCAAGCTCCTGCTGCATCCGGTTCTGATGTATCTTGTGCTGAGCTTCGTCGGCAATTTCGATCCCGTCTGGATCAAGACGGCGGTGCTGCTGGCTGCACTCCCGACAGCCACCAATGTCTTCGTCATCGGCCAGCAATACGGCGTCTGGCAGGAGCGGGCGTCCGCCACGATCCTCATCACCACGATGCTGTCCGTCGCCTCGGTGACGCTTCTGCTCTATCTGATGGGGGCAGGCCTGCTGCCGGCCGATCTTTTCCCTTAAAGTGCGGCGCAGAGACTGCAGGGCGCTGCCGGGCGAAATGCCCTCGCGCATCATCAGGTTGCGCAGTGGTGCAGCGCTCGAGAGCACCTGCAGGCCGGCGGCGCGCAGCATCTGCACCGGCAGGAAAGCCGAGAGCAGCGAGCGATTGAGAAGATCGACGCTCGCCGTCCGGCTGAGAATGTCGGGCCGCCGGGCTCGGTCATGGCGATCGCCGATATCAGAGGGTATGGCACTCTCCGCAGCCGGACCCAGCAGTGCAACCAGACCGGTAATGTCGCGCAGGCTGAGATTGAGCCCCTGCGCGCCGATCGGCGGAAAGGCGTGGGCGGCTTCACCGATCAACACCGTGCGCCCCTTGCCGAAGCGGTTTGCGATCATGCCCGACAGCGGAAATGTCTGTGGCGCGGTATCGATGGTGATCCTGCCGAGCATCGATTGCATGCGCTGCTCGACGGCGAACGACAGGGCTTCCAGCGACAGCGCTGCGGTTTCGGCTGCAGCCTCGGGTTTGCGCACCCAGACGAGGCTCGAGCGGTTGCCGGGCAGGGGAACTTGGGTGAACGGACCATCCTCGGTGTGAAATTCCGTCGAAATATTGCGGTGCGGCAGCTGATGAGCAAAATTGAGGACGACGGCGGCCTGCGGATAGGACCAGCGATGCACATCGATGCGCGCCGCCTCGCGCACGGCGGAACCTCGTCCATCGGCACCGACAACGAGGCTCGCCGTCAGCGCACTTCCGTCATCCAGAACAACCACGCTTGCAGTGTCATCGACGGTCAGATCCGCAAAGGATTTCTCGATCCGGATGATCCGCGCATGGGCAAGCACGGCAGCCTCGACCAGCGCCAGGAACGGTGCATTCGGGATGTTGAAACCGAAGGCATCAAGGCCGACCTCGGCGGCATGGAAGGTTACTGTCGGCGCACGCAGCAGCCGGCTGGTGCCATCGACGATTCGCATCGAGGCGAGGGCCGCCGACAGCGGTGCGACGGAGGGCCAGAGGCCCAGCCGTTCGACGAGCGCGATCGACTGGTCCATCAGGGCCGTCGTGCGGCCATCGCTGCTCTTGGATGCCGGAGCGACGAGCGCCACGCGATAACCTTCATCCGCAAGTGCAAGCGCGCAAAGCCCGCCGGCAAGGCCCGCGCCGATGACAGCAATATCGTGATGGTCCATGACAATCTGCCTTTCCAGTGTCTTGGAGTGCATTCACTCCGCCCGTGTCTTTGCCGCCGCCAGCCATGCCAGCGGCACCGCGATCGCCTATGTCTAGCGCTGCAGGCATCCGAAAGAAATGGGCTGAATCAGCGCATGCCGATTGCTGCGTCCACAAGCGATTGCCGGCGCATCGCCGTGCGGCATGGATTTTGCTGGCAGCTTTCGGCAAAGGGTGCATATTACGCGCAACACCGCGCGAGCCGAAAGCGGGGGAAAAGCGAGCATGCAAGGGCCGGATCGCGCCTGTCATGTTGGCGGCAATGCGCAAGGTCAGGAAGCGCAAGTTTAGGGACAGGTAGCGTCTGCCGATGAAGTTTTTCAATTACAAGCGCGTGCCTTACGCGGAAATCCGTGCGTTCTCCGTGCATATCCTGACGGCATCCGGCTCTTTTCTCGCATTCCTCGGCGTCGTGGCTGCTGCCGAACACCGTTTTGTCGATATGTTCTGGTGGCTTGGCCTGGCGCTTGCCGTCGATGGCATTGACGGCCCGATCGCCCGCAAGGTCCGGGTCAAGGAGGTTCTGCCGAACTGGTCCGGCGATACGCTGGACAATGTCATCGACTATGTCACCTATGTGCTGTTGCCGGCCTTCGCGCTCTATCAGAGTGGCATGATCGGCGAGCCCTGGTCGTTCCTGGCGGCTGGCGCGATCGTCGTGTCGAGCGCCATCTACTATGCCGACATGGGCATGAAGACAGACGACTATTTCTTTTCCGGCTTTCCCGTGGTCTGGAACATGGTGGTGTTCACCCTGTTCGTCATCGACGCCAGCGAAATTACCGCATCGGTGGTGGTCTTCGTGTCGGTGCTGCTGACGTTCATGCCGATCAATTTCCTGCATCCTGTCAGGGTCCGGCGCTTGCGTCCGCTCAATCTGGCGGTGTTTGCCGCGTGGTCGGTGCTCAGCGTCTATGCGCTGCTGCTGCATTTCGATACGCCGGCTTGGGTGGTGGCCGGCGTCGTGGGCACCGGGCTTTATCTGTACGGGATCGGATTTGTATTGCAGGTTTTCCCGAAAATCGGACGTGGATGAGGAGATCGATCGATGGCACAGGCAATCGTGGTGAGGGCTCTGGGTGGGCCGGACGTTCTGAAGATGGAAGGCATCACGCTTCAGCCGCCCGGACCGGGCGAGGTGCAGATTCGCCAGGCGGCGATCGGTCTCAATTTCATCGACGTCTATTTCCGCACCGGTCTTTATAAGTCTGCCGAAGGTCTGCCCTTCATTCCGGGCAAGGAAGGCGCCGGTGTCGTGACTGCCGTTGGCGACAATGTCAGCCGTTTTGTTGTTGGTGACCGTGTCGCCTATGCGTCTGCGGACGGCGCCTATGCCAGCGAGCGCAACATCGAAATTGCCCATCTGGTCAAGGTGCCGGACGGCATTCCGCTGGAGACGGCGGGCGCCATGATGCTGAAGGGCATGACGGCGCAATATCTCCTCAACCAGACATTCAAGGTTGGTCCGGAAACGACCCTCCTCTTCCACGCTGCTGCCGGCGGTGTTGGGCTGATTGCCGGCCAGTGGGCCAAGGCGTTGGGCGCAACCGTGATCGGCACGGCCGGATCGCAGGACAAGATCGATTTGGCGCTGGCCCATGGCTACGACCATGTCATCAACTACAGGACCGACAATTTTGTCAGCCAGGTCAAGGAGATCACCAGCGGCAAGGGCGTCGATGTGGTCTATGATTCGGTCGGTCGCGACACCTATCCGGCCTCGCTCGACTGCATCAAGCCGCGTGGTCTCTGGGTCAGCTTCGGCAACTCGTCCGGCCCGGTCGACGCCTTCAACATTGGTGTGCTGGCCCAGAAAGGCTCGCTGTTTGCGACGCGTCCGACCCTGTTCGGCTATATCGCAACGCGCCCCGCCCTGGAGGCATGTGCAAATTCGCTGTTTGATATTGTGCAAAGCAACAAAGTGCGTATCAATGTCAACCAGACCTATGCTCTGGCCGATGCGGCCCAGGCGCATGCGGATCTTGAAGCAAGAAAAACGAGTGGAACGACGGCGCTCATTCCGTGATCGAAAACCCGAAAAGGGTATGAGACGGCGAGCGAGAAAAAGAGGGGCAGCGTGCCGGTTGAGGGAGAAGCAGCCAACAGGCCATTGCTGGCTGTTGGCAATCTGACGAAGCTGTTCGGCACATTCGCTGCCTGTAGCGGCATCAATCTCGATATCCGCCCGGGCGAAATTCATGCGCTTCTGGGCGAGAACGGGGCCGGCAAATCGACGCTGGTCAAAATGCTGTTCGGCGTTCTCAGTCCGAGCAGCGGGCAGATCCTGTGGCAGGGACAACCGGTCCAGATCCCCAGCCCCAGTGCTGCGCGAAAGCTCGGTATCGGTATGGTCTTCCAGCACTTTTGCCTGTTCGAAGCGCTCACGGTTGCAGAAAACATCGCTCTTTCCATGGATCCAGGCGTGTCCCTGGCCAACATTGCCGAGGAAGCGAAGCGACTGTCGGTCAGTTACGGTCTGCCGCTGGATCCAAACGCCCATGTGGCCGATCTGTCGGTTGGCGAGCGCCAGCGAATCGAAATCGTCCGGGCGCTTTTGCAGAATCCGAAACTGATTATTCTCGACGAGCCGACGTCAGTTCTGACGCCCCAGGAGGCTGATCGGCTGTTCGAGACGCTGGCCAAGCTGAAGGCCGAAGGCCGCTCCGTTCTCTACATCAGCCACAGATTGGAAGAAGTGCAGCGCATCTGCGACCGCGCCACCGTTCTGCGTCACGGCAAGGTGACCGGAGCCTGCGATCCGCGGCTGGAAACGCCGGCATCTCTCGCGCGCATGATGGTTGGCAGCGACGTCGCCCATGTCAGTGCCGCGGGAACAGACCTCAAGGGTGACGTTCAACTCGAAGTCCGACATCTGACCGCGGCTGCGCGCACGCCGTTTGCTGTTTCGCTGAAGGATGTCTGCCTCAAGGTTCGCGCCGGTGAAGTGCTGGCCATCGCAGGCGTTGCCGGAAATGGGCAGGGGGAATTGTTCGATGCGCTTTCGGGCGAATATCCGGTTCCCGATCCGGACGCGATCCATGTTCGCCAGAAACCGGCCGGCAATCTTGGGATTACCGCCCGCCGTCTGATGGGGGCGGGCTTCGTGCCTGAGGAGCGCCACGGCCACGCCGCTGTGCCGGCTCTGTCGCTTTCCGACAATTTGGTGCTGGCGCGCTGCCAGTCCGACCGGAAGGCGTTCATTGGCGGTGGATTTATCGGTATCATCCGGCAACAGGCCGTCAAACGCGCCGCCAAGCGCATTTCCGAGGTCATGGATGTCCGCAAGAGCAGCGACAATCCGGCGGCCGGCTCGCTTTCGGGCGGCAATCTGCAGAAATTTATCGTCGGTCGCGAACTTGATCGGCAACCGACCGTGCTGGTGGTCAACCAGCCGACCTGGGGTGTCGATGCGGGAGCCGCGAGCCGTATCCGTCAGTCCCTGGTCGACCTGGCGAAATCGGGTTCTGCCGTTCTTGTCATCAGCCAGGATCTCGATGAAATCTTCGAGGTGGCGACGGAGATCGCCGTCATCAGTGAAGGGCGGCTCTCCGAGGCCTATCCGGCAGCAACGCTGTCGCGCGAAAAAATCGGTCTCCTGATGGGCGGGATGGACAACCAGGCCGATGCGGCAAGGGAGACATCCCATGCGCATTGAACTCGAAAAACGGCCGAAGATCTCGACGCTGTTTTCCATTCTGTCACCCTTTATCGCGCTGATTCTGACGATTATCGCCGGGGCGATCATGTTCATGCTTCTGGGCAAGAACCCGCTGGATGCGCTTTACAGCTTCTTCGTGGAGCCGCTGCTTGAGGTCTGGTCGCTGCACGAACTGGCGATCAAGGCGGCACCACTGATCCTGATCGCCGTCGGCTTGTCGGTCTGTTATCGCTCCAACAACTGGAACATCGGCGCCGAGGGCCAGTTCATCATGGGCGCGATCGCCGGGTCGATCCTGCCCGTCGTCTTCTACGAATGGCACTCGCCGCTGGTGCTGCCGCTGATGCTGCTGATGGGCATGCTTGGCGGGGCGCTCTATGCCGGCATTCCTGCGTTCCTCAAGGCGCATCTGAATACCAATGAGATCCTGACGAGCCTCATGCTTGTCTATGTGGCGCAACTGTTTCTTGACTGGCTGGTGCGCGGTCCCTGGCGCAATCCGGACGGCATGAATTTTCCGGAAACCCGCACATTCGCCGCAGAGGCGATCCTGCCGGAACTGCTGTCTTCGGGACGCACCCATTGGGGGTTCGTCTTCGCGATCCTCGCCGCGATCCTGGTCTGGTTCATGATGCGCTATACGCTGAAGGGACTGGAGATATCAGTGCTTGGCCAGTCGGAACGGGCAGGGCGGTTTGCCGGCTTTTCCTCGCGCAAGATGATCTGGTTTTCGATGATGCTGTCAGGTGCCTGTGCCGGACTGGCCGGGATTGCGGAGGTCTCTGGTGCCATCCAGCAGTTGCGGCCGGTCATTTCGCCGGGCTACGGGTTTACCGCGATCATCGTCGCGTTTCTCGGGCGGCTCAATCCGCTGGGCATCATTGCCGCCGGTCTGGTGCTTGCCTTGACCTATCTCGGAGGCGAAGCGGCACAGCTGTCGATCGGCGTCTCGGAAAAAGTCACCCGTGTCTTTCAGGGGCTGCTGCTGTTCTTCGTTCTGTCCTGCGATACGCTCATACACTACAAGATCCGTGTCATCTGGTCGAAGCTGGGCGGCACGGCCGTAGATGGTGGCCACTGATGAGCATCGTCGAAGCAATCCTCCTCACAATCATTACCGCATCGACACCGCTGGTGCTCGCCGCCCTTGGGGAACTGGTGACGGAACGATCCGGTGTGCTCAATCTCGGTGTCGAGGGCATGATGATCATGGGCGCGGTCTGCGCCTTCGCGGCAACGCAAATGAGTGGATCGCCCTACATCGGTATTCTCGCCGGCATCGCGTCGGGCGCCCTCTTTTCGCTGCTGTTCGGCTTCCTGACACTGACGCTTGTTGCCAATCAGGTGGCGACGGGGCTGGCGCTGACCATTCTCGGTCTTGGCGTTTCCGGCATGATCGGCGAAGGTTTCGTGGGTATGTCCGGCATCAAGCTGCAGCCGATCGCCATTCCCCTTCTGTCAGACCTGCCTTACATAGGGTCGCTGCTTTTCCGGCAGGACATCATCTTCTACCTGTCGATTGCCTTGGTCGTCGGCGTGAACTGGTTCCTGTTCAAAAGCCGTGCCGGGCTTCGGCTGCGCTCTGTCGGGGACAGCCATGCGTCGGCCCATGCGCTTGGCATCAACGTCATCCGCACGCGCTATCTGGCGGTGATGTTCGGCGGCGCCTGTGCAGGGCTTGCCGGTGCCCAGTTGTCGCTCGTCTATACGCCGCAATGGGTGGAAAACATGTCGGCCGGGCGTGGCTGGATTGCGCTTGCGCTGGTCGTTTTCGCCTCCTGGCGGCCGTGGCGCCTGGTTGCAGGCGGCTATCTTTTCGGAGCAGTATCCATCAGCCAGCTGCATGCGCAGGCGTTCGGCATCGGAATTCCGTCCCAGGTCCTTTCGGCTCTTCCCTACCTGGCGACGGTTGTCGTCCTCATTCTGATATCGCATAACCGGCGGACGACATTGATCAATACGCCGGCGTCACTCGGCAAGCCGTTCGTGCCGGATCGATGAACCACAAGAACAATCGACGGGTCTATTTCTCAAACCGACAGGGGTCACTATGAAGAAAATTATTTTTGCTCTCGCAACCACGGCAGCCGTCCTCGGCTTTTCCGCCCAGGCCAGCGCCCAGGAAAAGGCCAAGGTCTGCTTCGTTTATGTTGGCTCGAAAACCGACGGTGGCTGGACCCAGGCCCATGATATCGGCCGCCAGGAACTGGAAACAGCACTCGCCGACAAGATCGAGACGCAGTTCCTCGAAAACGTTCCGGAAGGTCCGGATGCAGAACGCGCCATCGAGCGTCTCGCCCGCTCCGGCTGCGGCCTCATCTTCACGACGTCCTTCGGCTTCATGGACCAGACGGTCAAGGTTGCGGCAAAGTTCCCGGATGTGAAATTCGAGCATGCGACCGGCTACAAGGCCGCTCCGAACGTCGCGACTTACAACAGCCGCTTCTACGAGGGTCGCTACATCTCCGGTCAGATCGCTGGCAAGATGTCGACCAAGGGTGTGGCAGGCTACATCGCGTCCTTCCCGATCCCGGAAGTCGTGCAGGGCATCAACGCCTTCCTGCTCGGTGCGCGTTCGGTCAATCCGGATTTCAAGATCAAGGTCGTATGGGCCAACACCTGGTTCGACCCCGGCAAGGAAGCCGATGCTGCAAAGGCACTGATCGACCAGGGCGTCGATATCCTGACCCAGCACACCGATACCACCGCGCCGATGCAGGTGGCTGCCGAACGCGGCATCAAGGCTTTCGGTCAGGCGTCCGACATGATCAAGGCCGGCCCGGAAACGCAGCTGACGGCGATTGTCGATACCTGGGCCCCTTACTACATCAAGCGCACGCAAGCCTTCCTGGATGGCAAATGGGAAACAACATCAAGCTGGGATGGTTTGAAGGACGGCATCCTGACGATGGCGCCCTACACAAACATGCCGGATGACGTGAAGGCGATGGCGGAAGAAACCCAGAAGAAGATTGAATCGGGTGAACTGAAGCCGTTCACCGGCCCGATCAACAAGCAGGACGGCACCGAGTGGCTGGCCGCGGGCGTATCGTCCGATGATGGCACGCTGCTTGGCATGAACTTCTACGTTGAAGGCGTGGACGACAAGCTCCCGCAATAATTTCGCACATTGAGTGTGCGCTGCAACCTAGACGGGGACGGGCTTTGGCCCGTCCTTTTTCGTTTTACGACGTCCTCTTCGCAGGTGCAGCAACAAATCCCTGTTTACATAAGTCATATAGTATGATTTTTTCCCCCTACTGCACCATGCAGTTTTCTTTGGGAGGAAATCATGAAATTCGCAAAAGCACTTAGCTGTGCAACGATTTTGGCTGCCTGCACGTTCGGAACGGCCTCTGCCGCTGATTTGACCATCGGTTTTTCGCAGATCGGTTCTGAATCCGGCTGGCGCGCGGCTGAGACGACGCTGACCAAGCAGGAAGCGGAAAAGCGTGGAATCGATCTGAAATTCGCCGATGCCCAGCAGAAGCAGGAAAACCAGATCAAGGCGCTGCGCTCCTTCATCGCCCAGGGCGTCGATGCCATTCTGATCGCACCGGTTGTAGCCACCGGCTGGGATGAAGTTCTGACGGAAGCCAAGGATGCCGAAATTCCGGTCATCCTGCTCGACCGTACGGTCGATTCGAAGGACGATCTCTACCTGACTGCCGTTACCTCCGACCTCGTCCATGAAGGCAGTGTTGCCGGCAAATGGCTCGTCGACGCAACGGCGGGCAAGGCCTGCAATGTTGTCGAACTCCAGGGCACGACCGGTTCCTCGCCAGCCATTGATCGCAAAAAGGGCTTCGAAGAAGCGCTTAAGGGCAATGACAATCTGAAGATCATCCGCAGCCAGACCGGCGACTTTACCCGCACCAAGGGCAAGGAAGTCATGGAAAGCTTCTTGAAGGCTGAAGACGGAGGCAAGAACATCTGCGCTCTCTACGCCCACAATGACGACATGGCCGTCGGCGCGATCCAGGCCATCAAGGAAGCCGGCCTGAAGCCGGGCACCGACATCCTCGTCGTTTCGATCGACGCCGTGCCGGATATCTTCCAGGCCATGGCAGCCGGTGAAGCCAATGCGACGGTTGAGCTGACCCCGAACATGGCCGGTCCTGCCCTCGACGCCCTCGATGCCTTCCTCAAGGACGGCAAGGCACCGCCGAAGTGGATCCAGACCGAATCGAAGCTCTATACCCAGGCTGACGATCCGGCAAAGGTCTACGAAGAAAAGAAGGGCCTCGGCTACTGATCTGACGGTTGGCGCGCGGCCTTTGGGCCGTGCGCCGGCCATCTGCCCCAGAAGTCGGCAGCCAGACGGCCCGTTGACCGTCGAACGCCCGGCCCTGTTTCCTGATCCGCAAGCCTTGCAGCGATGAAGAGGGCAGCGTGGAGAGGGTCGCGATGGAGAGGAATTTCCTGGCGTCCTGTCCTGACTTCAAGACAGGATCCTTTCCTGGTTTTGGCAATTCGTAAGCTTCGGGCTACGGATAACATCAGTCTTCTCGAAAAGCCGGTATCATGCAGAACAGTCCAAACAATATCCTCGTCGCATCCGGCGTGGTCAAAACCTTTCCCGGCGCGATTGCCTTGAACGCCGTTGATTTCTCGCTGCGGCGCGGTGAAGTCCATGCTCTTCTCGGTGAAAACGGCGCGGGAAAATCAACCCTCATCAAGTGCATGACCGGGGCTTACCGCAAGGATTCGGGCGGGCTTGCGCTCGACGGTGTGGAAATCGACCCGCGCGACACGCTGGACGCCCAGAAGCTTGGCATCGGCACTGTCTACCAGGAAGTCAATCTGCTCGGAAATCTCAGCGTCGCCGAAAACATCTTCCTCGGTCGCCAGCCGCGCCGCTTCGGTCTGATCCAGACAGCTGAAATGAACCGGCGCGCCAGCGCATTGCTCGACCAGTATGGCATCCATATCAATGTCGCATCCGCGCTCGAAAGCTATTCCGTCGCCATCCAGCAGGTCGTGGCCATCGCCCGCGCGGTCGATCTGTCCGGCAAGGTGCTGATTCTCGACGAGCCGACCGCAAGCCTGGATGCGCAGGAAGTGGAAATGCTGTTCCGCATCGTCCGCGGTCTGAAGGAAAAAGGCCTCGGCATCGTTTTCATCACGCATTTTCTCGAACAGGTCTACGATCTCTCCGACCGGATAACCGTCCTGCGCAATGGCCGCCTCGTCGGCACGCGCGACACGGTATCGCTGCCGCGCCGGGAGCTTGTGACGATGATGCTCGGCCATGAATTGCTGGCTGTCGAAAAGGAGCCCCGTCAGACGGGCAGCGAGGCCGGGCCTGTGCGATTCCGGTTTTCCAACTACGGTAAGGCCGGCTCGATCAAGCCGTTCGACCTGGAGGTCCGCAAGGGCGAGGTGGTCGGCATCGCCGGTCTTCTCGGCTCCGGCCGCACTGAGACCGCGGAGCTTCTGTTCGGGATCGAAAAGGCCGACAGCGGCACGGCGGAAATTGCCGGCGTCCCGGCCAATCTATCCTCGCCACGGGCGGCCATCGCCAACCGTTTCGGCTTCTGCCCTGAAGACCGCAAGACGGATGGTATCATCGGCGATCTCTCGGTGCGCGAAAACATCGCGCTGGCGCTGCAGGCGCGGCAGGGCTGGGCGAGGCCGCTCTCCCAGGCCGAGCAGGTCGCGCTTGCCGATCACTACATCAAAGCCCTCGACATTCGCACCAGCGACCGCGAAAAGCCGATCCGGCTCCTGTCCGGCGGAAACCAGCAGAAGGCGATCCTCGCCCGCTGGCTTGCGACAAATCCGGAGTTCCTGATCCTCGACGAACCGACCCGGGGTATCGATGTCGGGGCGCATGCGGAAATCATCCGTCTGATCGAGGACCTGTGTGCCAAGGGCCTCTCACTTGTCGTGATTTCCTCCGAACTCGAGGAACTCGTGGCTTACAGTTCGCGCATCCTCGTCTTGCGGGATAGGGCCCATGTCGCCGAACTCAACGGCGCCGAGATCACCACCGACAACATTGTCAACGCCATCGCTGCATCCAGCGTGAACAAGGGAGCAGCGTGATGGACAGCGCAAAACGTCTCGGTCGGCGGCTCCTGCCGCAATTTATAGCGCTGGCGCTGATCCTGATGCTGATCTGGATGGTGTTTCCGGCCTTTTTCTCGCTGGCCATCCAGAATGGCCGCCTGTACGGCAGCCTCATCGACGTCCTCAACCGCGGCGCTCCGGTGGCCCTTCTGGCCGTCGGCATGACAGTGGTCATTGCAACCAAGGGCATTGACCTCTCGGTTGGGGCGGTGATGGCGATTTGCGGCGCGGTTGCCGCCGCCTCCAGCGTGCGCGGCGATCCGCTCGTCCTGACGCTGGTTCTGGCGATCGGCACCGGACTTTTGTGTGGTCTGTGGAACGGCTTTCTCGTTTCCGTCCTCAACATTCAGCCGATCATCGCAACGCTTGTGCTGATGGTTGCCGGGCGAGGCATCGCCCAGCTTGTCACGGAGGGCGCCATCCTGACATTCAATGATCCCGGCCTGATCTTCATCGGCAGCGGCGCATTTGCCGCTTTGCCGATGCCGGTGATCATCTGGTTCGTCTTCGGCATCGCCGTGGCGGTTCTCGTGCGGCGCACGGCGCTCAGCCTGCTGATCGAATCCATCGGCATCAACCGTCGCGCCAGCACGCTCTCCGGCATCCGTACGCCCGTCCTTCTGATGGCGGCCTATATGCTGTCGGGGCTGTGTGCGGCACTGGCCGGGCTGATCGTGACGGCGGACATCCGCGGCGCGGACGCCAACAATGCCGGTCTCTGGCTCGAACTCGACGCCATCCTTGCGGTCGTTGTCGGCGGAACCTCGTTGCTTGGCGGTCGCTTCAGCATCATTGCCTCCCTGGTCGGCGCCATGATCATCCAGGCGGTCAATACCGGCATTCTCCTGTCCGGCTTCCCGCCGGAGTTCAACCTGATCATCAAGGCGGCGATCATCGTCATCATTCTCGTCATCCAGTCGCCGAAGATCGAAACGGCCATGACGTTTTTCACGGCAAGAACCAAAGGCGTGGACAAGGCGGAGCAGCAGACCCGATGAACCAGAAATATCTCCCTCTTATCGCCACGCTGGTGATCTTCGTCCTGGCCTATGCGGTCTGTGCCTTCCAGTATCCGAACATGCTGTCGACACGGGTCGCCGGCAATCTGCTCACCGACAATGCCTTTCTGGGGATCGCTGCTGTTGGCATGACCTTCGTCATCCTGTCGGGCGGCATCGACCTGTCGATCGGCTCTGTCATCGCCTTCACCGGCATCTTCCTTGCCGTCATGCTGCAAAATACCAGCATCCACCCGCTTGCAGCCTTTGTCCTGGCGCTGGCAATCACCACGGCCTTCGGTGCGATCATGGGTGCGATCATCCACTATCTCGAAATGCCGGCCTTCATCGTCACGCTGGCCGGCATGTTCCTGGCGCGGGGCATGGCTTTTGTCATCTCGATCGATTCGATCCCGATCAAGCATCCCTTCTATGCGACGCTGAAGACGTTCTACTACAAGCTGCCGGGCGGCGGACGCATCTCGCTGATTGGCGGCCTGATGCTGTTCGTCTTCGCCGTCGGCATCCTCATCGCCCATCGCACCCGATTCGGCACGAATGTCTATGCGCTCGGCGGCGGTGCGCAGACATCGGCGCTGATGGGGGTGCCCGTCGGCCGCACGACGATCATGATCTACGGGCTTTCCGGTTTTCTGGCCGGCCTGTCGGGGATCGTCTATTCGCTCTATACGTCGGCCGGCTATTCGCTTGCCACCGTGGGCGTCGAGCTCGATGCCATCGCAGCGGTGGTCATCGGCGGCACCCTTTTGACCGGCGGCGCCGGATTTGTCGGCGGCACGCTTGTCGGCGTTCTGATCCAGGGCCTGATCCAGACCTACATCACTTTCGACGGCTCGCTTTCGAGCTGGTGGACAAAGATATTGATCGGTGCCCTGTTGTTTGCATTCATACTCATGCAAAAGGGTATTCTCTTTGTGTCGCGGCACAGGAGAACTCACGCGTGAGGGGGAGGTTGTTTGCGTAAAAGTCTGCTCGAAACGGTCATTACCGGTTCCAATACGCGCACGAGCCATGCTCAGGTTGTCGACGAACTCGGCAAGGCCATAATCGCGGGCGAGTTTCCTGTCGGGGCCATCCTGCCGGGCGATCCGGAACTGGCAATGCGCTTCAAGGTGTCGAGGACGGTCCTGCGGGAGGCAATGAAGACGCTGGCCGCCAAGGGGCTGATTATCCCGCGTGCCCGCATCGGGACGCGCGTCACGTCGCGCAATCAATGGAATCTGTTCGACGGCGATGTGCTGACCTGGCATTTCCACGGCGGCGTCAATGAAGAATTCCTCTATGACCTCAGCGAGATCCGTCTGGCTTTTGAGCCGCACGCCGCAGTGCTTGCAGCCCGCAATGCAACAGAAGCCGAAATCAGCGGCATGATGCGGCTTGCCGTGGCAATGGGCGACCCCGAACATACGGCCGAAACGCTGGCCATGGCCGACCTGCGCTTTCACCTCGCTGTTGTCGAGGCTTCCGCCAACCCGTTCATGCGCACCGTCGGTAGCCTGATCGAGGCAGCCCTGGTCGGCATCTTCAAGCTCAGCTCACCGGCATCCGATCGCAGCAAGATCGACGATGTGGCGCGATCCCATATCCGGATCGTCGAGCAGATCAGCCGCCGCGACGAGGCCGGCGCACGCGCCGCCATGGAAAACGTCATCAAGGTCGGCCGCGAACGGGTCCGTGTGGCGCTCCACGAAAATACAGAATCGATCGCATCCTAGCCGGGCAAGGCCTTCGATCCTCTCTTCAATGCAAGAAATGGTGGTGTGCGTTTGGCGGCGTACCATCTAAATTCGTCTCTATGCCTTGCTGCGTCGCACACTTGGGCCTATCTGGTACCCTTCCATACAGCAGCCGGTTCCATTTTAGACCCGGAGATCTGCACCAACGGTGACCGAGGGCCATGTCCGAACTGATTGTTATTTTCGTACTCCTATTGATCAATGCGTTTTTCGCACTTTCGGAAATGGCAATTGTTTCGGCAAGCAGACCCCTTTTGCGGCAGATGGCAAAACAGGGGAACAAGCGGGCAGATGCGGCGCTTCGGCTCGCTGAGGACCCCGGCAAGTTTCTGTCCACGGTTCAGGTGGGTATCACGCTGGTTGGCACGCTGGCCGGCGCCTATGGCGGTGCAACCATTGCCGACAAGCTTGCACCGACCCTGAATGAGGTTGCCTGGATCAATCCCTATGGTGGCACCGTCGCCGTTGCTGCTGTTGTGACGATGATCACCTATTTGTCGGTCGTCATCGGCGAACTCATCCCCAAGCAACTGGCGCTTCGCAATTCCGAAGCGCTTGCAATGCTGGTAGCGCGGCCAATGTCGTTTCTGTCGACGGTCGCGGCACCGGTCGTCTATCTGTTCGAGATGTCGGCTGCGCTTTTTCTGCGTCTTTTCGGCGGCCCGTCCTTGGATCAGGATCAGGTCACCGAAGCCGAGGTCCAGGCGGTCATGGCCGAAGGCGTCGAAAGCGGTGCCATCGAGAAGTCTGAACACGAGATGCTGCGCCGGATTATCCGGCTGGGCGATCGCAACGTCAAATCGATCATGACCCATCGCACCGAGGTCAGTTTCTTCGAGGTCGGAGATACGCTTGAAGCCATCCGGGAGAAGGTCGCGCTGTCGGCACATTCGCGCTATCCGGTGATGGACACAAGCACCGGTGACGTTCTTGGCGCCGTGCTGGTCAAGGAGATCCTGAACGCGCCCGGCCAGGAATTTCACGTCGGTAATTTCGTCAAGGACATTCACACGCTTCCGGAGACGGCCTCCTGCCTCAAGGCGCTCGAGGCCTTCAAGGCGTCGCGAATCAACATGGCGATGATTGTCGACGAATATGGAAGTATCGAAGGCATCATCACCATCGCAGATATTCTCGAGGCGATCGTCGGGGTCCTGCCGTCGAACTATGATGATATGGAACATGCACTCATCCGCCAGCGCGATGACGGCAGCTATCTGGTCGATGGCCGCACGCCGATTGACGAAATCCACCTGACGATCGGGATCGACGAAATTGACTCGGATGGCAACTACGAGACCATCGCCGGCTTTCTGGTGCAGCAACTGCGCAAGAGCCCGGAAGAGGGCGATGTCACGGAAGCCTATGGCTACCGCTTCGAGGTCATCGACATGGACGGCCGCCGGATCGATAAGATCATCCTGTCCAAGCTGGCAAACTGACGGCTCACGTCCAAGTGTCGGAAAAGCAAAAAGGCCGGGACAAACCCGACCTTTCCTCAATCCGTCTTATTTGGTCCTGCTAGTACATCCGTAGTCAGGCCCTTGATGCGAATTATCGGATGTTGTGATTAATAAAACGTTACCATGTCAGCGCTGTGACACGGAAAGCATCTGTTAATTTTCCTGGATCGACACGCCGCCTTCGCCGATCCTCAGTTCGACGCCATCAGGCTTTGATTCCTTGTCGTAGATATAGACGCCGAGAACGACGACCAGGACGACCAGGCCACCAAGCAGCATGTAAAGTGCATTGCGATTCACGTTGTATTCCTTCGGGTTCAATTTGAAGTCTTCCACGTCGCAAAATAGGCGGGAAGCGGCGATTTGGAAGGGCAAAGGGGTCGGTGCGCGATATTTCAGCTGCGTCCGGATGCAGGGCGCAGGATCATCACCTCGCACGGCGCGCCAGCATCGATCGCCGGGGCTTGCGGTGGACGAACGATCAGGCAGTCGGCCTTGGCAAACACCTGCATCATCGAGGAATCCTGCCGCGAAAACGGTCCGGCAAGCAAACGGCCTTTTTCATCAATGGAAAGAGTGGCGCGAATATAGTCCTGTCGTTTGTCATTTGCAGCAAGCGGCGTCGCGAGAATCGCATCTGCAAAACGATCGCGCGGTCGTAGGCCGGCCAGATGCCGGGTGAGGGGCTCGAGAAACAGCAGGCTGCAGACGAGGCTCGAGACCGGGTTTCCCGGCAGCCCAAGCACGTGCATGGCGCCGAGCGTGCCGACCATCAGCGGCTTGCCGGGGCGCATGGCGATCCGCCAGAAGTCCAGGGTCATGCCGCAGGCCAAAAGCGTGGCCTGTACAAGGTCATGATCGCCGACGGATGCGCCGCCGAGTGTGACCAGAATATCGGCCTTGGCTGACACTGCGCGGCCAACGGCATGGCTGATGGCGTCACTGTTATCGCCGACAATGCCGAGATCGATGATCTCGGCGCCGTTGTCGCGGGCAAGGGCCGCCACGCCATAGGTGTTCGACGCAATGATCTGGTCGGGGCCGGGCATGCTGCCGGGTGACCGAAGCTCGTCCCCGGTCGCCAGAATGGCAATCTTCGGCCGGCACAGCACGGGGAGTTCGGCATGGTTCATGCCCGCCGCCACCGTCAATCGGCCAAAATCGAGGCTTTCGCCGGCCCTGAGGACACTATCGCCGAGCACAAAATCCTGGCCCTTCGGCCGGATATGGCGTCCTCTGGCAACGGCAAAGGTCGTTCGGATCCGACCTTCTGCGATCACATCAGCATCTTCCTGGATCAAGACGGTATCGGCACCGGGAGGCACGGGTGCACCGGTGAAGATGCGCACCGCCTGACCCGGCCCGACGCTACCCGAGAAACCGTGGCCTGCTGCCGACTGCCCGATGACGGTCAGTTCGCTGCCGATCTGTTCGATATCCGCATGCCGCAGCGCATACCCATCCATCGCCGAATTGTCGAAGGCGGGATGGGTGAGGCGGGCTGAAACATCGGAGGCCAGCACCCGTCCGGTGGCCTCGTGCAGGCCGACCATTTCCTGCCGTTGGAGCGTGGATGCGCGGCCAAGCAGCCGGGCAAGCGCGTCGGCGACGGGAAGCAGGGACATCAGCCCTCCCGATCGGGGTTGATATAGTCCCCGGACCGGCCGCCCGACTTGCTGACAAGACGAATGCCGGAGATTTCCATGTCGCGGTCCGCCGCCTTGGCCATGTCGTAGATCGTCAGACAGGCGATGCTGACCGCAGTCAGCGCCTCCATTTCGACCCCGGTACGACCCGTGAGCTTTGCCATGGCCTTGACACGCAGGCCGGGCAGGGACTCATCGACGGTGATGTCGACGGAGACCTTTGTCAGCATCAGCGGGTGGCAGAGCGGAATGAGGCTTGCCGTCTGTTTTGCGGCCATGATGCCGGCGAGCCGCGCCGTGCCGATCACGTCACCCTTCTTGGCGTTGCCATCAAGGATCAGTTTCAGCGTCTCGATCCGCATGCAGATCCGACCTTCGGCGACCGCGATACGCACGGTTTCTTCCTTCGCGCCGACATCGACCATGTTGGCCTCGCCGGACGAATCGATGTGGGTGAGCGTCGATCCCGTCATCACTCGGCGGCCAGTGCAGCTTCGGAGCCGGTCAGCAGCGCGCGGGTCGCCGCCGCCACATCGGTCTTGCGCATCAGGCTTTCGCCAACAAGAAAGGTTGTGATGCCAGCCTGTTGCAGATGCTTGCAGTCGTCATGGGTGAAAATACCGCTTTCGCCGACCAGCAATCGGTCCGCCGGCACCATTGGTGCCAGTCTGCCCGACAGGGTCATATCCATTTCGAATGTCTTCAGATTGCGGTTGTTGATGCCGACGAGCCGCGAGGACAGGCGCAGTGACCGTTCCATTTCGGCGGCATCATGCACCTCGATCAGCACATCCATGCCGAGCCGGAATGCCTCATCCTCCAGCCGTTGCGCATCGCTGTCGTTGAGCGCCGCCATGATCAACAGGATGCAGTCCCCCCCCCAGGCGCGGGCTTCCTGCACCTGGTAGACGTCGAACATGAAATCCTTGCGCAGCGCCGGCAGGCTGCAGGCCGCGCGTGCATCGCTGAGGAACGCCGGCGCGCCCTGGAAACTGGGCGTATCGGTCAGAACCGACAGGCAGGCGGCGCCGCCCTCCTCATAGGCCTTGGCAAGCGATGGCGGATCGAAATCGGCCCGGATAAGCCCCTTGGAAGGACTGGCCTTTTTGATTTCTGCGATCAGTCCGAACTGGCCAGCTGCGCGTTTCGCCAAAAGGGCAGTATGAAAACCGCGCGGCGCGTCCTGGTCATGCATCATTGCCTGCAGGTCTGCTGCCGAAACGCGCGATTTTGCAGCCGCGATCTCTTCGCGTTTGTAGGCTTCGATCCGGCGCAGAATATCGGTCATAACAGTCAGTCTTTCCCTTGAACGGCGTTCGAAACGGCTACGAGGCGCTCGAGCGTTGCATTGGCGGCACCGCTCGACAGCGCCTGCCGCCCCATCTCCATGCCTTCGCGAAGGCTGGATGCCCGCCCGGCGATCATCAGCGATGCGGCCGCATTGGCAAGCGAAATATCCCGATAGGGCGTTTCGTCGCCGTTCAGCACGCCCTGCAAAGCCAGCGCGTTGTAAGCGCCGTCACCGCCCTTCAAAACATCGAGCGAGACCGTCGACAGGCCGAAATCCTCCGGGGTGAGCTCAAAGGTGCGGATCTCGCCGTTTTCGAGTGCTGCAACCTGGGTCCGCCCGGTCGTGGTGATTTCGTCCAGGCCTTCGCCATGGACGACCCAGACGCGCTCCGAGCCGAGATCGCGCAGTACCTCGGCGAGCGGCACCACCCATTGCGGCGAAAACACGCCGACCAGCTGATGCTTGACGCCGGCCGGATTGGACAAAGGACCGAGCAGGTTGAAGATCGTGCGTGTGCCGAGTTCGACGCGGGTCGGGCCGACATGGCGCATGGCCGAATGGTGCTGCTGGGCGAACATGAAACCGAGACCGGCTTCGCGGATGCAGCGCGCGATCTCGGCCGGGCCGATGTCGAGCTTGACGCCGAGACAGGACAGCGCATCGGCCGTGCCGGATTTCGAGCTGAGCGCGCGGTTGCCGTGTTTTGCCACGGGAACACCGGCGCCGGCAACGATCAGGGCGGCGAGCGTCGATATGTTGTAGGTGCCGGCGCCATCGCCGCCCGTGCCGACGATGTCGATGGCGCCGTCCGGTGCTTCGACCGTCAGCATGCGGGCCCGCATCGTGCCGACGGCGCCGACGATTTCGTCAACCGTCTCGCCACGGACGCGCAATGCCATCAGAAATCCGCCAATCTGTGACGGTGTTGCCTCGCCCGACATGATGATCTCGAAAGCCTGTCGTGCCTCGTCGCGGTCGAGCGACTGGCCAAGCGCAACCTTGGCGATGAACGGCTTCAATTCCGGCATGGGGCGTCCTTCCGGCGTTACGGCTGTTGGTTCAGGGCGCTATCGGCCAGCGCCTGGTTGATCGACACACCGTAGCCTGTCTGCAGTTCGGCGACCATCTGGTCGAGGATGTCGTCGCCGCTGGCGCGGGCGATGGCCTCGATCTGGCGATCGTCGTTTTCGAGTACGTCGCCGGGATTGTCGAGGTCCACCTCGGTGACCTTGAGCAGGATCTGGCCTTCATTGCCGACGCCCGGCGCATTGGTCACGAGCCCGTTCGCGCCGCCGAAGGCTGCGCTGATGGCGGCCGCGCTGACGGCTGCATCTTCGGCACCCCGACGGATACCGGATTTCGTTTCAACGACCAGACCGAGTTCGGTCGCGATCGCCGCCATGGTTTCACCTCTTGCGACACGCGCCTTCAGGTCTGCCGCTCTCGTGGCAAGCGCCTCGCGCTGCTGTTCTGCCGTCCAGTCGGCAACCACTGTCTCGCGGGCTTCCTCAATCGTGCGATCGCGGGCCGGAATGACCTCATCGACGTCGAACCAGACATACCCTTCGCGCCCCAGATTGATCGGCAGCGTTTCAGAACCGACCTCGGTCTTGAACGCTTCTTCAAGCAGCGACCGCGCCTCTGGGATACCGGCAATGGCTTCGCCGTCCCGGTCCTTGCCGGTGGCATCGACATCGATCTGCACGAGCTTCAGGTTCGACTGGTCTGCCGCTTCCTTCATGCTGAGGCCGGTGATCCGGGCATCCTCGAACTTGTCGTGGATTGCCATGATGTCATTGGCAGCATTCGACAAGGAAAGTTCCTGGCGCAGGTCCTCCTTGACATCGTCAAAGCTCCTGACCGTTGCCGGCGTTATGTTCGTCACACGCAGGATGACCGGGCCGAAAGGGCCAACAACAACGGGAGACACGCCACCATCAGCCGGCACCGCAAAGGCTGCCTCGGCAAGCTTTGCATCGGGCATGCTCTCCTTGCTGAAGTTGCCGAGAAGGACGTCCCCGGCAGTCTTGCCTTCTTCCGTGATGAGCGCATCGAACGCCGTGCCTGAGGCCAGTTTGGCGGAGGCCGCATCGGCGGCTTGCCGCGACGCAAAGGCCAATTGCTCGACCGTGCGGGTTTCCGGCGTGCTGTAATTTGCCTTGCGCTTGTCGTATTCGGCCTGAAGATCACTCTCCGTGACCGATGCCGGATCGGCGATATCGGCGGGCTCGAGTTTGACGTAGCTGATCTTGCGATATTCCGGCGCGCGATATTGGGCCTTGCGGCTCTCGAACCACGGTGTCAGCACATCGTCGGTCGGTGCCTTGACGGGATCGATATTGGCATTCGACAACAGCAGATACTCGATCGAGCGTGTCTCGTTGCGATACTGACGCAGCGCGTCGGTTAGCACCTTCGGTGCGGTATAGCCGTCGGAAATCGCCTCGACGACCTGCGAGCGCACAGCGACCTGACTGCGATTGTTGATGTAGTCCTGTTCGCGAAGGCCGGCATTGCGCAGCACACTCGAGAAAGTCAGTCGATCGAACTGGCCGTTGACCCCGTGGAATGCCGGATCTTCGGCGATCAACTTGGCAAGACGATCCTTGGATAGGCCAAGATTCATGTCTCCTGAAAGCTGGTCCAGCGTGGCACCGGCGACAAGCTGCGAATAGACCTGCGATTGCACGCCGAACGCGCGGGCCTGTTCCGGCGTCAGCCGCGTTCCGAATTGCCGGGACAGTTGCGCCAGCTGGCGCTCATAGGCGAGGCGGAAGTCGCTCGGGGAGACATCGACATCACCAACGGTGATCACCGAATCGCCGGAACTGGGAACGAGCGACGTGGAGATGCCCCAAACGCCAAAGGATAGCACCAGAAGGACCAGAAGGCCTTTCATGATCCATGTCTGGGAAGCTCTTCTCAGGGAATCAAGCATTGGAATGAATACCTCGTCGCAGTTTGCGTTGCCGGATGGCCGTTGGTGTCGTTCCTTAGAGCAATCTGCAGCGGAATTGAAGGCTTTTGCCGTTCAAAAAAGCGTTGCCTTGGCACCCTATGCCGGGGCTACCGGATCTGGCGCATTTTTTCCCGACGTTTCCGGAAGAAATGCTGCGACGCGGCGAGGCTGACTGATGTCGGAATCGTTAGCCGGCAATTGAAAAATATCTGTCATAATGCCGCATTGCGCAGTCTTTTGGTGTTTCGGAAGTGCTAGCCTTGTCGTCCTTGAATGAATCGACTCGCACCAGATGTCTGCTGGATGCGAGGCAACTGCTGGGAATGCCGCCATGGAATCCACCCTTGTGATGGTCAATGTCATGGGCGCGGTCGCTCTGCTGCTCTTCGGCCTGTCGCAGGTCAAGGACGGCGTGACCCGCGCCTTCGGCATTCGCTTGCGGACCAGTCTCGCGCAGGGGACGCGCAGTCCCGTCCGCTCCTTCGCGGCTGGCTTTGCGGCGACCGTTGCGCTGCAGAGTTCGACGGCAACCGCGTTGATGATCGCATCCTTCGTCGAAAAGGGGCTGGTGCGGCCGCGCATGGCACAACTCGTTTTGCTCGGCGCCAATGTCGGCACCGCGGTCACCGCCTGGATCTTCGCCACCGGCATTGACTGGCTGTCACCGCTCGTCATCCTTGCCGGCGTTGTGCTGCACAGAACAGGCCGTTCGAGCGCGCAGCAGGGTGCAGGCAGCGCCCTTGTCGGCATCGGGCTGATGCTTCTGTCGCTGCATCTTCTCGGCCTGGCGACCGAGCCGATGCGCACGTCGCCGGCACTCGGCGCCTTTCTGACGCTTCTTGATGGCGCCTTGCCGGTCGCGCTGGTGTTTGCTGCGGTTCTCGCCTTCGTCTCCTCATCCAGCCTGGCGATCGTCGTCTTGATCCTGTCGCTGGCCTCGACGGGAAATCTGTCTTCCAGCCTGACGATCGCACTGGTCCTCGGTGCCAATCTTGGCGGCGCCATTCCGCCCGTGATCGCCACCCTGTCGTCGCCTGCGTCAGCCCGGCGGGTCACCGTTGCCAACCTTATCGTGCGGGCGATCGGCTGTCTCATTGCCCTGCCTGTGGCGGGCATGGTCGCGGAACTGCTCCGCACATTTCCGATCCCGGCCGGGAAACTGCCTGTTGATATCCATCTTCTGTTCAACATCGCGCTTGCCCTTCTCGCCTGGCCCTTCTCGAACTGGCTGTCCAGCCTGATGACACGGCTGATACCCGACGAGAAGAAGAACGAGGCTGGGCCGCATTACCTGGACGACAATACGCTGGGCACGCCGGTGATCGCACTGTCGGGCGCCACGCGCGAAGTGCTTCGCGTCGGCGATATCATCGAAGCCATGCTGATCAAGGTGATGGATGCCTTCAACGCCAACGACCTGGGCGAACTCAAGGATGTCGGCAAGTTCGAAAAACAGGTCGATCTGCTGCAGCAGGAGGTGAAGCTGTTTCTTTCGCGCCTTGGCCGCCAGGGCCTGAGCGAGGAAGACGGGCGTCGCTCGATCGTCATCATCGATTATGCGATCAATCTCGAGCATATGGGCGACATCATCGAAAAGGGCATTGCCGAACAGGTCAACAAGAAGATCGGCAACGGTCTGAAGTTTTCGGAAGAGGGCTATCAGGAGCTCAAAACCCTGTTCAACCTGACGATCGACAACCTGCGTATCGCCCAGACGATCTTCGTGACGCGCAATGCCGATCTCGCCCGGCAACTGATGGAAGTGAAGGTCGACGTCAGGCGCATGGAGAAGCAGTCATCGGAACGGCACCTGCAGCGGCTGCGCGACGGCCGGCTCGACAGTCTCCAGACAAGCTCGCTGCATCTCGATATCCTGCGCGACCTGAAGCGCATCAATGCGCATATCGTCTCGGTTGCCCATCCGATCCTTGACGAAAGCGGCCTGCTGACGGAGAGCCGCCTGCGCCTCCCGCAGTAATGGATGTCTATGGGGTCGTCGGCAGATCCTTGCGAATGAAGCCGTCGAAGCAGGGCGTCAGCGTGATGCGTGTGTGGGTTTCCATCAAGAGCGGTTCGTAGAGCGACAGCAGCTTGAAGCGGGCCGTGGTCGGCGGGCAGGTCGGGTAGAGCGCGATATCGGTCGCCTTGACGGCGGCGGCAACCCTCTCGTCGGGCTCCGGAACGGCGCGATAGGGATCTGCGCCGATAGCGATGTATTTCGGCGCATGCCGGTCCATCAGCCACGGGAAGGGATTGGTGAAATCAATCGTCATGATGGTTTCGAAGCGCACCCTGTTTGCCGCTTCGTAGTCATGAAGCGCGGTGATTGCGGCATCTGCGCTGCGCAGCCAGAGCGTCTGGAAATCATATTCGCTATAGAGCAGAAAGGATGGCAGCTCCCCCGCCAGGGCCAGCGCTTCATAGGTGTTTTTGTGTTCTGAATAGTTTTGCTGCATGCGTTCGGCGCGCAACAGCTGCAGGCTGCGGATGTTGACCGCACCCATTGTCTTGATGTTGGTGCTTTCCAGGACTTCGCCATTGGCCATGCCGAGCCAGGCGCGCGTGGATTTCTGCATGATCAGCACCGCCGGTGGTGCTGCGATCGCCAGAGCAAACGCGGCGACAACCAGGAATCTGGACGATCGGCCATCCCGCGCATGGCTTTCGACAAGTATGGCAAGAAGCAGCGGCCAGAGAAAGATGAAGGCCTGGCTGCCCGTGTTCTGACTTTCGAAAAGAAGACCGGCCGCAAGGAAGGCTACCATCCAGAACGCCGGTTGATCGATCGTTTTGCGCAGGATGGCGAGGCTGCGCTGGTGCAGCAAGGCGTTGGTAGTCTGCCTTGTGTCGGTGAAGCGCTGCCAGAACAGGATGATGCACAGGACACTGCTCGCCAGGACGATACCGAAATTCAACGATGCCGCCTGGACGAGGCGTGGGATCAGGCTGGTATTATTGACGGCAAGCAGCGCAAGGATGTCGGCCGCATAGGCCGTCACCATCCCGGTCGTACCTTCGAGGACGGCAATGGTGGCAAAGAACACGAGACCGGCCAGGATCGCCGCGCGCAGACCAAGACGGCCTGCCGCAAAGGCCATGGCACACAGGATGACACCGGCGACAACGCCTGTGACTTTGATGAAGAGCAGCGACAGCATGGAAAGCGCAACGATGGCGACGAGTTTGCGTTGGTCTTTGACATGAAGTAGCCCGCAGGCAAGCACGTAGAGGACCTGGCAGACCTGCCGGTTGTAGATGCCGAAGCCGTCCGATCCCGGATACGGGTAGAAATCGCCTGTATTGAAGGGCAGCACCGAAAACAGCAGGAATGGCAGCAGAAGTGCCAAGGCGGTCCGTGTCGAGCGCTTCTGGACATCCGAGAGTACGATCGCCATCAATGGCGCCGTGACGACGAGCAGTGACCAACTGGCCAGCAAAAGCGGGTGCCCGTTTGGGAAAAGCTCCAGCAGCATTGCAAAAAGATAATAACCCAGTCCCCCGGCCGGCGTGAAAAAGTCTACGGAGGGCATCTGGCCATCGAAGATGCGATTGGCCGCGTCGAGATAGATGTAGTGATCCCAGTACATCGGTCCGATCGGCATGGGTATCGTCACGAGAAGACAGGCGACAACGAGGGCGATGGTCAGAGCCAGAAGCAGCAGGGGCCGGGCTGCCAGTCTGGTCGTCGCGCGGGGATCATGCTCTTTCGGGTCCGTCTTCGTGAAAGCCTGCATGATCGATCTCTGCTCCCGGCGCCGCTGCCGTCAAACACATCCAGCATAATTGTTGTTCGCTGTTCTTATGGCATGATCCGGTTTTATCCCGGTTAACGGCCAGCCGATGGCGCGGTTATGCTTCTTGAAATATCTTCCTGATAAGCAAGCGCACAGAATCGCGTGGCGCGCTCGATCCGGCCCGCAAAAGACGATGGGAGAATACGCATGAAACGCACGTGCCTGGCGGTCATTCTGGCGGCAGGGGAAAGCACCCGCATGAAATCGTCCATGTCCAAGGTGCTTCATCCCGTCGGCGGTCGCCCGATGATCGCGCATGTGGTAGACGCGCTCAGTCGTGCTCAGATCGATAGCGTTGCTCTTGTGGTCGGTCGGGATGCCGAAGCGGTCGAGAAGGCGGCATCCCGGGGGCCCGGTGCTGTTTCCTGCTTCACGCAGACGGAGCGTCGCGGAACCGGCCACGCGGTGCTGGCTGCCAGCGCGGCCATCGCCACCGGTCATGATGACATTCTGGTTGTCTTTGGTGATACACCGCTGATCACCGAAGGGCCCTTGCTTGCGGCGCGCCAGGCGCTGGCCGATGGCAATGATGTCGTCGTCATCGGCTTTCAGACGGGCAATCCGACGGGGTATGGCCGCCTCATTGTCAGGGACGGTGCCCTGGTCGCGATCCGCGAACAGCGCGACGCAAGCGACGAAGAAAAAAAGATTACCTATTGCAATGGTGGCCTGATGGCGATCAACGGCGCAAAGGCGCTGGATCTGCTGGGCCGGATCGGCAATGAAAATGCCAAGGGCGAATATTACCTGACCGACCTCGTCGAGATCGTCGTTGCCGCCGGCGGCAAGGCGATTGCCGTCGAGGCGCCGGAAACCGAACTGACCGGCTGCAACACGCGCGCCGAACTTGCCTATATCGAGCACATCTGGCAGCAGCGCCGTCGCCACGAAATGATGATTTCCGGCGTATCGATGATTGCCCCCGAAACGGTTTTCCTGTCCTATGACACCACGATCGGCCAAGACGTGCTGATCGAGCCGAATGTCGTTTTCGGACCGGGCGTCACGGTCGAGAGCGGCGCCGTCATCCATGCATTCTCGCATCTGGAGGGGGCCCATGTCAGCGCAGGCGCGACCGTCGGTCCCTATGCGCGACTGCGACCCGGCGCCCATCTCGGGGAGGGGGCCAAGGTCGGCAATTTCTGCGAGGTGAAGCAGGCGGATATCGGTGCCGGCGCCAAGGTCAATCACCTGAGCTACATCGGCGATGCCTTTGTCGGCGCACACACCAATATCGGCGCCGGAACGATCACCTGCAATTATGACGGCGTAAACAAGCATGTGACCCGCATTGGTGCGCATGCCTTTATCGGTTCCAATTCGTCGCTGGTCGCGCCCGTGTCCGTCGGAGACGGTGCGCTTGTGGCGTCCGGCAGCGTGATTACCGAAAACGTGCCGGACGATGCCGTCGCCTTCGGTCGCGCCCGCCAGGATATCAAGCCGGGAAGGGCGAAGGTCCTGCGTGAGCGCTATCAGGCGGAGAAGGCGGCAAAGAAAGCCAAGTCCGGCTGAATCGGACCGGCTCTGAGATCGCGCGTTAAAATCTGACACCGAAAGTGAGCTTCCGGGCGATTGCGGAACGCTCGGAATTCGCTACCAAGGCACCAGCCCTGAACCCAGCGCCAAGCGGCGGAAATTGCGGAGAAATCTATGTGCGGTATTGTCGGCATCGTTGGTATCAAGCCCGTCTCCGAACGGCTCGTCGATGCGTTGAAGCGGCTCGAATACCGCGGGTATGATTCAGCCGGCGTCGCCACGATCCATGATGGTGTCCTGGAACGCCGCCGGGCCGAGGGCAAGCTCGTCAATCTCGACATCAAGCTGCGCGGCGAGCCCCTGGCTGGCACGATCGGCATTGCCCATACCCGCTGGGCGACCCATGGCGCCCCCACGGAAAACAATGCCCATCCGCATTTCACCGACGGCGTGGCGGTCGTGCACAATGGCATTATCGAGAATTTTTCGGAACTGAAGGATGAACTCATAGCCGGCGGTGCAACCTTCAGCACGCAGACCGACACCGAGGTCGTGGCACAACTGCTGGCCAGACTGGTGCGCGATGGCCTCAGCCAGCGGGCCGCAATGCAGGCCATGCTGCGAAGGGTAACCGGTGCCTACGCGCTTGCTGTCATCTTCCAGGATGCGCCAAATACGATCATGGCGGCGCGCAGCGGGCCGCCGCTTGCCGTTGGCTATGGCAAGGGCGAAATGTTCCTGGGCTCCGATGCGATTGCACTTTCGCCCTTCACCAACGAGATCACCTATCTGGTCGATGGCGACTGGGCGGTTCTGACGGCCGCCGGTGTCGAGATCCTCGATCATGACGGCAATCCCGTGAAACGCGCCAAGCAGGTGTCGGTCGCTGCCGCCTATATGGTCGACAAGGGCAACCACCGCCACTTCATGGAAAAGGAAATCTACGAGCAGCCGGAGGTCATTTCGCATGCTCTGGCCCATTATGTGGATTTCATCGAGAATCGCATCAGCCCGACAGCCTCCGCGATCGATTTTGCCAAGGTACCAAGCCTTGCCATCTCCGCCTGCGGCACGGCCTATCTGGCTGGCCTCGTCGGAAAATACTGGTTCGAGCGTTACGCCCGGCTTCCGGTCGAGATCGACGTGGCTTCCGAGTTTCGCTACCGCGAGATACCGCTATCGCCACAGTCGGCAGCCCTGTTCATCTCGCAATCGGGCGAGACCGCCGACACTCTGGCTTCCCTTCGCTACTGCAAGGAGCGTGGCCTGAAGATCGGCGCCGTCGTCAATGTGCGGGAATCGACCATCGCCCGCGAGGCCGACGCAATCTTCCCGATCATGGCCGGTCCTGAAATCGGTGTCGCCTCGACCAAGGCCTTCACCTGCCAGCTTTCCGTTCTTGCAGCGCTTGCCATCGGTGCAGGCGTTGCCCGTGGAACCGTATCGAAAGACGAGGAAAAGATTCTGGTCCGGCATCTGGCGGAAATGCCGCGCATCATGGGTGCGGTTTTGAACAGCATCCAGCCGAAGATGGAAAGCCTGGCGCGGGAACTGTCGAAATGCCGTGATGTGCTCTATCTCGGCCGCGGCACAAGCTATCCCCTCGCCATGGAGGGCGCGCTGAAGCTCAAGGAAATTTCCTACATCCATGCCGAAGGTTATGCGGCGGGCGAATTGAAGCACGGGCCGATCGCGCTGATCGACGAGAACATGCCGGTGATTGTGATTGCGCCGCATGACCGTTTTTACGAAAAAACCGTCTCCAACATGCAGGAGGTTGCGGCACGCGGTGGCCGCATCATCTTCATCACCGACGAGAAGGGGGCCGCGGCCTCGAAACTTGAGACGATGAGCACGATCGTGCTGCCGAATGTCGATGAGATCATCGCCCCGATGATCTTTTCCCTGCCGATCCAGCTGCTTGCCTATCACACGGCCGTGTTCATGGGGACAGACGTTGACCAGCCGCGCAACCTTGCAAAGTCGGTTACCGTCGAGTGATGCCCAAGGCATGAAATCCGCATGACGTTACGGCCACCCGTAACGTCATGCCTTCTATTTCGAAGATCACGCGCAAAGCGCCGGATCGAAACGCCCTGTCATCATGCACATTGGATGGCGGAAGAGTGTGCGCCGCAACATTTCCGGGGCTTGGCCTTGCATGGGCCACCGCCATCCGGCATTGTTGTCGGGCAGGGTGCGCTTTGAGGGCGAACCGAAATGAAGATGCAGGGTGCGGATGAACGACAGTCCAGAGAGAATATCGCTGGCCGGGCGCATCCGGAACAACTTCCTCACCGGTCTCGTCATCTGTGCGCCGCTCGCCATCACCACATGGCTGACCTTCACCTTCATAGACTGGGCGGATAGCTGGGTTACGCCCTATATCCCGCAGCGCTACGATCCGCAGTATTATCTGAATATCGCCGTACCCGGCATGGGGCTGCTGATCGCCGTGGTTTTCATCACCATTGTCGGCTTTCTCGGCAAGAACCTGATCGGGCGCTCGATCGTCAAGTTCGGCGAATCGATCCTGCACCGGATGCCGCTGGTCCGGACGGTCTACAGGAGCCTGAAGCAGATTTTCGAAACGGTGCTGAAAGAGCAATCAACGTCGTTCAAGAAATGCGGGTTGATCGAGTTTCCAAGTCCGGGAAGCTGGGCGCTGGTTTTCATATCCGGGGATGCCCAGGGCGAGATCGCCGCAAAGCTGAACACGCAGGGCGAAGAAATGGTCGGCGTCTTTCTGCCGCCAACGCCCGTTCCGACGGCAGGCTTTCTCATGTTCGTGCCCAAAAGCAAGATCATCATGCTCGACATGACGCCGGAACAGGGGGCGAAACTGCTCATCTCGGGCGGCCTCATCGCACCCGACTACAAGCCTCCAGTCGTTCAGCCGATGGCTTTGGAGCCACCCGTTGATCCGATGCCGCTCAACCAGCCCTGAGAAAACGGATCGCCTCGTCGCGGCGGTGCAGATAGAGCAGGGTGCGCAGGGCTTCGCCCCGTTCAGACGTCAGGTCCGGGTCGCGGTCGATGATATAGGCCGCGTCCTTGCGGGCGATCTCCAGCAGGTCGCCATGGGCCTCGAGGCTGGCAATCCGGAACCCCGGCGTTCCCGACTGGCGGGTGCCGAGCAATTCGCCTTCGCCGCGCAATTTCAGGTCCTCCTCGGCAATCAGGAAGCCGTCTTCCGTATCGCGCAGGATCGACAGCCGCGCCCGGCCGTTTTCGCTGAGCGGCCCCTTGTAGAGCAGGATGCAGGTGGAGGCCTCGGCACCGCGCCCGACACGGCCGCGCAACTGATGCAGCTGCGCCAGGCCGAAGCGCTCGGCATGCTCGATCACCATGATCGTCGCATCGGGAACGTCGACCCCGACCTCGACGACGGTGGTGGCAATCAGGAGCCGGATATCGCTGTTCTTGAAGGCGAGCATGACAGCGTCCTTTTCGGCGCCGTTCATGCGGCCATGGACGAGACCGACCGTCTTGCCGAACTCGGCTGAGAGAAGGGCGAAGCGCTCGTCAACCGACATCAGTTCGGAAACATCCGATTCCTCGACCAGCGGGCAGATCCAGTAGGCTTTCTTGCCCTCTGACAACGCCGTGCGCAGGCGGTCGACAATTTCCCCGGTGCGTTCATTGGAAACCGTCACCGTCTGGATCGGTTTGCGTCCGGCCGGCTTTTCCGTGAGTTTCGAGACATCCATGTCACCGAAGGCGGCAAGCACCAGAGTGCGCGGAATGGGCGTCGCCGTCATCACCAGCATATGCGGCGAGATACCCTTGGCTGTCAGCCGTAGCCTTTGATGCACGCCGAAGCGGTGCTGCTCGTCGACGACAGCCAGTAGCAGATTGTCGTAGACCACAGTGTCCTGGAACAGCGCATGCGTGCCGATGACGATCTGGGTCTGCCCGGATGCGATGCGCTCAAGGATGGCGTCGCGCTCCTTGCCCTTGGTCCGGCCGGTGAGCACATCGATGGTGACGCCGGCCGGGGTTGCCATCTTCGACAGTGTCGCAAAATGCTGGCGCGCCAAAATTTCGGTTGGTGCCATCAGAACGGCCTGGCCGCCCGATTCGACGGCGGCAAGCATGGTCATCAGCGCCACCGCCGTCTTGCCGGACCCGACGTCACCCTGAAGCAGGCGCAGCATCCTGTCACTTCCAGCCATGTCTTTGAGAACGTCCGTGATCGCCGCCTGCTGGCTGCCAGTCAGGGAAAAGGGCAGGGCGGCAAGCACCGGCTCGCTCAAGGCGCCCGTCGCGTGAACCGGCACGCCAGCAACTTTGCGCAATCTCTGCCGCACCAGGGACAGCGACAATTGGCCGGCCAAAAACTCGTCATAGGCAAGGCGCCGGCGGCTCGGTGCCTGCGGATCGATGTCCGCGGCGTCGCGCGGATCGTGCAGGGCGACGAAGCTCTCGCGCACGCTGGCAAAACTCTGCTTGCTGGTGAGGGCGTCATCGAGCCATTCCGGGAAGTCGGGCAAACGCGCGATGGCCGCCTCGACCGCCTTGCGCAGGATGCGCGCCGACAGGCCCGCCGTCAGTGGATAGACCGGTTCGACCAGCGGCAGGTTATCGGCTTCGCTGGCGCGCACCATATAGTCGGGATGGACCATGGACGGACGGCCGTTGAACCAGTCAACCTTGCCGCTGACGATGACCGTCTCATCGACCGGCAGCGCCTTTTCCAGCCAGTTGCCCTTGGCACGGAAGAAAGTCAGCGCCAGTTCACCGGTGTCGTCGTGCAGGAAAACCCGATAGGGCTGGCTGTTGCGGCCCGGCGGTGGCGGTTGATGCCGGTCGACCCGGCCGGTGATGGTGACGATCGCACCCTGCGGCGACAGCGCGATGCCTGGCTGCTGGCGCCGGTCGATCAGCGAGTGCGGGGCATGAAAGACCAGATCGATCACCCGGCAGTCATCGATGCCGTCGCGTCCGAGAAGCCGGGCATAGAGATCGCCCGCCTTCGGGCCGATGCCGGGAAGCGAGTTGAGAGGCGCGAAAAGCGGATCGAGAAGGGTAGGGCGCATGCGCCGCAGACTGAAACGATGATTAGGCCTTTGGCAAGGCTGACAATCGTCTTTTCAGCGTTTATAGAGCCATGGCAACAGGCAGCGCCGGAATACCGGCGCGAGGAAGGATCCGTCCATGACCGGAATTACACGCACCAGTGCCGATCTCGATCCGCGCCGTCGTCGTATTCTCTTTCGCGCCTGGCATCGTGGGCTGCGCGAGATGGATCTGGTTCTGGGACAGTTCACGGATGCCGAGATCGGCACCCTGCCGGACAGCGATCTCGACGAACTCGAAACGATCATGGCGGAAGAAGACAACGACCTGGTCAAATGGATTATCGGTGAACGGCCGGTTCCCGACCACTACCGTACGCCGCTTTTTGAGCGGATCGCCTCTTACCGGCCGGATTTCGAGCCGGCTGTTGCCGCAGATGCAGACAAAGATTGAACATTCGATGATTGCCGGTTTTGATGCCCGAAAGATTGCCGCAGCAACGCGTGAACTGACGATTGGCCCGGTGCCGGCCGGCGTCGAGCCGCTCATTCTGGCCGAACTGGCCCGGGCGGGCGGCCCTGTCGCCTATATCCTGTCGGATGGCCAGCGTATCGCCGATGTCGAGCAGATGCTCGGTTTTGCGGCCCCCGACATTCCGGTGCTCTCGCTGCCCGGCTGGGACTGTCTGCCCTATGACCGGGTCTCGCCGAGCGCCGACACATCCGCCCGCAGGCTGTCTGCCCTGAGCGCCCTGATCGCGCACCGGAAAAAGCCGCATCCGGCCATCGTGCTCGTTACGGTCAACGCAGCCCTGCAGAAGATCGCCCCGCAATCGGTGATCGAAAGCCTCGGTTTTTCCGCTCGCCCCGGCAATTCCGTCCGCATGGACGACATCGCCGCGCGGCTGGAACGCAATGGTTTCGACCGCGTGCCGACGGTGCGCGAAGTCGGCGAATATGCGGTGCGCGGCGGTATTCTCGATGTCTTCGTACCGGGAAGCGGCGAGCCCGTGCGGCTCGACTTTTTCGGCGATACGCTGGAAACGATCCGCAGCTTCGATCCCGCGACGCAGCGCACCACCGGCCAGTCGCGCTCGCTGGAGCTCAATCCGATGAGCGAGGTTTCGCTGACACCGGAAACCATCAGCCATTTCCGCACGCAATACCTGTCGCTGTTCGGCGCCACCACGCGCGACGATGCGCTCTATCAGGCCGTTTCGGAGGGACGCCGCTATGCCGGCATGGAACACTGGCTGTCGCTGTTCTATGACGAACTCGAAACCGTCTTCGACTATCTCGCCGGCTTCCGGATCGTCACCGACCATGTCGTGCGCGAAGCGGCAGCCGAGCGCTCCAAGCTCGTGCAGGACTATTACGATGCCCGCCATGCCTCGATCCTGCCGGGCAAGAGCCAGGCAACGCAGGGCACCCCCTACAAGCCGGTGCCCCCCGAACAGATGTATCTGACGGCCGAAGGCTTCAATGCCGCGCTCGTCTCCAGCAATGCCGTCCGCCTGTCGCCCTTCAGCGAGCATGAGGGCGCCAGCCGCTCGGTCATCGCCATAGACGCGCGCATCGGCGTGCGCTGGGCCAAGAACGCGACGGAGACGACCTCCGACGCCGAGCGCGTCAATGTCTTCGATCTGGCCGTGAAATACATTGCGGATCGCCGCGCCAAGGGCGGCAAGGTGCTGATCTCAGCCTGGTCGGAAGGTTCGCTTGACCGACTGCTGCAGGTTCTGTCCGAACACGGTCTGGCCAATATCAAGCCCGTCAAGGCGCTTTCCGAAGTCGCGGCGCTGAAGCCAGGCGAAGCGGCCTCGGCCGTGCTCAGCCTCGAAAGCGGTTTTGAGACCGGCAATCTCGTCGTCATCGGCGAGCAGGATATTCTCGGCGACCGCATGGTGCGCCGCTCCAAGCGACGCAAGCGCGGCGCCGATTTCATCGCCGAGGTGGCCGGCCTCGACGAAGGCTCGATCGTCGTCCATGCCGAACATGGCATCGGCCGGTTCGTTGGCCTGCGCACGATCGAAGCGGCCGGTGCGCCGCATGCCTGCCTCGAACTCGTCTATGCCGACGAGGCCAAGCTGTTCCTGCCGGTCGAGAATATCGACCTCCTGTCTCGGTATGGCTCGGAAGCCAGCGACGCAGCGCTCGACAAGCTCGGCGGTGTCGCCTGGCAGGCACGCAAGGCCAAGCTGAAGAAGCGCCTGCTCGACATGGCCGGCGGTCTGATCCGCATCGCTGCCGAGCGCCTGACCCGCCATGCCCCTGTCCTGGCCACACCGGACGGCCTCTATGACGAGTTTGCCGCGCGCTTCCCCTATGACGAGACCGAAGACCAGATGAACTCGATCGAGGCCGTGCGCGACGATCTGGGCGCCGGCCGGCCAATGGACCGTCTGGTCTGCGGCGACGTCGGCTTCGGCAAGACGGAGGTCGCCTTGCGCGCTGCCTTCATCGCGGCGATGAACGGTGTTCAGGTCGCGGTCGTCGTGCCGACAACACTGCTCGCCCGACAGCATTTCAAGACCTTTACCGAACGGTTCCGCGGCCTGCCGGTACGCCTCGCGCAGGCCTCGCGTCTGGTCGGCTCGAAGGAGCTGGCGCTGACCAAGAAGGAAGTCGCCGAGGGCAAGACGGACATCGTCGTCGGCACCCATGCGCTGCTCGGCACATCGATCAGTTTTGCCAATCTCGGCCTGTTGATCATCGACGAAGAACAGCATTTCGGTGTCAAGCACAAGGAGCGGCTGAAGGAGCTGAAATCCGACGTGCATGTGCTGACCCTGTCGGCCACGCCGATCCCGCGCACATTGCAGCTCGCCTTGACCGGCGTGCGCGAGCTTTCGCTGATCACCACGGCTCCGGTCGACCGCATGGCGGTTCGCACCTTCATCTCGCCCTTCGATGCGCTTGTGATCCGCGAGACGCTGATGCGCGAGCATTATCGTGGCGGTCAGAGTTTCTATGTCTGCCCGCGGCTGGCCGATCTCTCGGAAATCCACGACTTCCTGACATCCGACGTGTCGGAACTGAAAGTGGCCGTCGCCCACGGCCAGATGCCGGCAACCGAACTCGAAGACATCATGAATGCCTTCTACGAGGGCCGTTACGACGTTCTGCTGTCGACGACCATCGTCGAATCGGGCCTCGACGTGCCGACCGCCAACACGCTGATTGTCCACCGGGCCGATATGTTTGGCCTGGCCCAACTCTACCAGTTGCGCGGCCGCGTCGGACGCTCGAAAGTGCGTGCCTTCGCGCTGTTCACGCTTCCCGTCAATCGTGTGCTGACCGGCATGGCCGAGCGCCGCCTGAAAGTGCTGCAATCGCTCGATACGCTGGGGGCTGGTTTCCAGCTTGCCAGCCATGATCTCGACCTGCGCGGCGCCGGCAACCTGCTCGGTGACGAACAGTCCGGCCATATCAAGGAGGTCGGCTTCGAGCTCTATCAGCAGATGCTGGAGGAGGCGGTGGCCGAGCTGAAGGGGGATGAGGAGATCGCCGACAGCGGCTGGTCGCCGCAGATCTCCGTCGGCACGCCGGTGATGATCCCGGACGAATACGTCCCCGACCTGCATCTTCGCCTCGGCCTCTACCGGCGCCTTGGCGAAATCACCGAACTCGGCGATATCGACGCCTTCGGCGCCGAACTGATCGACCGCTTCGGCCCAATGCCGCTCGAGGTCCAGCATTTGCTGAAGATCGTCTACATCAAGTCGCTGTGCCGCACCGCCAATGTCGAGAAGCTCGATGCCGGTCCAAAGGGCGTCGTCGTCCAGTTCCGCAACCGCGAATTCCCCAATCCGGGGTCTCTTGTCGGCTACATCGCCAAGCAGGGCACGATGGCGAAGATCCGCGCCGACCACAGTATTTTCTTCCAGCGCGATTTTCCGACACCGGAAAAACGGCTCGCGGGTGCTGCCGTCCTGATGACGCAGCTTGCGGGACTGGCGAAGCCCTGACGGATTAGACGTCGCGTGCGAAACGCGGCTTCTCACGGAAAAGCTGTTTTCGGGGTTACGTCGGCGTTGCGGCTGCTTTTGTCTTTGCGATGTCACGCAAGGCATCGGCCAGTGCCTCTGGGGATTGGGCACCCATAACGGCATACTGGCCGTCAAGGATGAAGCAGGGCACGCCGGTGACGCCCATGCCGCGCGCCATGTCGATTTCCTTGACGACGGCATCCCTGTCTGCGTCGGAGGCCAGAAGGGCGGCAATCACCGAGCGTTCCAATCCGGCTTCCTCGGCGACATCAAGAAGTACGGCGCGATCGCCGATATTGCGCCCCTCCTCGAAATTTGCCTTGAACAGAAGGTTTGCGACGCTGTCCTGCGCCTGCGGACCATGAACCAACGCCCAGCGCAACAGCCGGTGCGCATCCATCGTATTGGGGCTGATCCTGACCGACTCGAAATCAAACGCAATGCCGTCTGCCCGGCCAAGATCGGCCAGCATGGCATGGGCGCGATCGACAGCGGCCTGGCCACCCAGCTTGGCGGCGAGATGCGCCTTGTGATCGACGCCTTCCGGCGGCAGGTCGGGATTGAGCTGGTACGGGCGCCAGTTGACGGTGACCTGGACATCGTCGGCAACGCTTGCAATGGCCTGATCGAGCCGCGCCTTGCCAAGATAGCACCAGGGGCAAACGACATCCGAGACGACATCGACAGTGACGGTTTCCATGGTCGCATCCTTTCGATGACGAGAGCCTGCCTTGCGATTTAAGCGAGGTCTCGTCCGCGTTCAATGCGTTACCAAAAGTATACCACCGGCTTTTCCCGGATTTTATTGCGCCCGTTCATCCCACCATGTCGGTAGTTGATAGCCATAGAGCGGCACGACGTTGGGATGGCCGATATGCTTGTGGCGGGCCATCCATTGCGCGCCGATATGGTAGAGCGGCACGACGTAGAAATTCGAAACGAGCATGCGGTCGAACGCCCGCACCGATGCCGTGAAGTCCTCGACCGCACGGGCCTGCACGATGTTGTTGATCAGCGCATCAATGTCCTTGTCGGCAACGCCAGCGAAGTTGTCCGTGCCCTCGCGGTCGCGCGATTGCGACGACCAGCGGTTCATCTGCTCGATGCCGGGAGACAGGGACGATGCAAAGGATTTGATGATGACATCGTAGTCGAAGGACTGGCTGCGCTGCTGATACTGCGAATCGTCGACGGTGCGCACCGTCGCGGTGATGCCAAGGGCCAGCAGAAAGCGCTGATAGGCGAGCGCAAATTTTTCCTGGCCCTCGTTCTGCGTCATGATCTCGAAGGCGAGCGGTTGGCCCTGTTCGTTGACCATCTTGCCGTTCTTGATGCCATATCCTGCTTCGCGCAGCAGCGTCACCGCTTCACGCAGGACGTTGCGGTCGCGGCCCGATGCATCGGTCACGGGCAGGCGGTAGCTCCCGTCGAGGACCGACGGATTGATCCGGCGGCTGATCTCACCGAGCAGGCCGAGTTCGCGGTCGTCTGCAGCGACGCCGAGATAGGACAGCGCGGAATTCTGCCAATAGCTTTGCGTGCGGGTGTAGGCGCCGTCGAACAGGTTCCTGTTGACCCATTCGAAATCGAAAACCAGCGCCAGTCCCTGCCGCAATTTGACGTTCGCAAACATCGGCCGGCGTGTGTTGAAGACGAAGCCGAGCATGCCTGACGGTGTCTTGGGCGTGAACGTCTCTTTCACCACCTCGCCGGACTGGACGGCCGGAAAATTATAGCTGCGCGCCCATTTGGTCGGGCTGCCCTCGGCATAGATGTCGATTTCGCCCTTCTTGAAGGCTTCGAACAGCGAGTTTTCCTGCAGGAAATATTCGACCGAGATTTCGTCGTAATTGTCCATGCCCACCTTCGATGGCAGATCCTTGGCCCAATAGTCCGGATCGCGCTTGTAGACGATCTTTTCGCCGGGCTTCACCTCGTCAACCTGATAGGGACCCGAGCCGAGCGGCGGCTTCAGCGACGACTGGTCGAAGGTTGAAGGATCGATCGCATGTTTCGGCAGGATCGGCGACAGGGCGAGCAGCATCGGAAACTCGCGATCGCTGTCGGCGTTGAAGGTGAAGCGAACGGATCTTTCGCCAACCTTTTCCATCTTCTCGACCTTGGCCAGGCGGGTGCTGAAGGGAACGCGGCCCTTGTCGCGCCAGAGTTCGAAGGTGAAAATGACGTCTTCCGGCGTCACGGGCTGGCCATCGGCCCATTTTGCCTTGGGGTTCAGGTTGAACTGGATGAAGCTGCGATCCTCGTCCCATTCAACCGTTTCGGCCAGAAGCCCGTACATCGAAAAGGCCTCATCGCGCGACCGCTGCATCAGGGAATCATAGACGAGATTTCCGAATTCCGGGTCGAGCATGCCGCGCGCCGTGGTGCGCATGCTTTTCAGGATGAAAGGGTTGAGGCTATCGAAGGTGCCGATGACGCCATAGGCGATCTTGCCGCCCTTCTTGACGGCCGGGTTCGCATAGGGGAAATTCTTGAAATCGGCGGCCAGGGCAGGCGCGCCGTGCATTGCAATACCGTGGACGGGTTCGGCCCGCGCGACTGTGACGCAAGCGGTGGTGGCAAGCACCCAGACCAAACTCAAAAACAATGCGCGCAAACCCGCCTCCTCCATCCGTCCATTTCATGATTCCCGTGCAAATTATCACGAAGCGGGGCATTGCCAACCACTGGCCATTTTATTTCGGCTGCCGGGTTAAGCAAAAAGGCAGGAAGCACTGGATATCCGGGCAAACGCATTGTAACAGATGTTTCAGGAGACACGGGTCATTCAATTGCCTTATTTGCCAAACAGGGAAGCGGGCAGATGACCTTATATGTCGAGCGGTTCACGACTGCTCAGGGACCGGAATTCAGGAGACGGATATCGTTATGATCTTCAAGTCAAACTTCACCCGCAGGGCGGCCTTGTCCGCATTCGCAGTCTCGGTTGCAGCGGCTGCCATGCCGGCTCCGGCCTTTGCCCAGCAGGCACAGGGAAAGCCGCCGCAGGGCTGGTTCAAGGTTTGCACGAAGCAGGAAGACAACGATGTCTGCATCGTCCAGAACCTTCTGACTGCCAATAACGGCCAGTTGATCACGGCTGTCGGCCTGATCACGGTCCAGGGCAAGGTCAATCGCAAGATCATGCAGGTTTCGGTTCCGTCCGCACGTCTCATTCCGCCCGGCATCCAGATGCAGATCGACGGTGGCAAGGGTGTGAAACTCGATTACGCCATCTGCATGCCCGACAAGTGCGTTGCAGAAGTGCCGCTGAGCGACGCGACCATTGCCAACCTGAAGAAGGGCAGCGAGGTTGTCTTCACGTCGGCCAACTTCCAGCGCGCACCGAACCCCATCAAGATGTCGCTCGAAGGCTTCACCGGCGTGTTCGACGGCGAGCCGATCGAGCAGTCGAAGCTTGAAGAGCGCCAGCGCCTGCTGCAGGAAGAAATGCAGAAGAAGGCTGAAGACGCCCGCAAGAAGCTGGAAGAAGCCCAGAAGGCCGCCAAGGCCAACTGATAACGGCTACGGTTCAGAATCAAAAAACCCGGTCACTGTGTGGCCGGGTTTTTCGTTTTATACGGGACGCTGCAGCGTCAGTGCTGGACGACGGCCTTGGGTTTGTATTGCCCGACGGCCTCGGCGTCGAAGAACGCGTTGACCTGCGAGTGACGCAGCGGCAGGCCGCTTTCATCCGAGATCAGGTTCTGTTCGGAAACATAGGCCACGTATTCCGTCTCGTCGTTTTCAGCCAGAAGGTGGTAGAAGGGCTGGTCCTTGCTCGGCCGGATCTCGCTCGGGATGGCGTTCCACCATTCTTCCGTATTCGAAAATTCCGGATCGACATCGAAAATCACGCCGCGAAACGGGAATACCCGGTGCCGAACAACCTGCCCAATCTGAAATTTCGCATCTCTCTGTTTCATCATGATAGGTTCCTTTCGCTTCATTATGTGGTGTTTTCTGCCTAAACATCAATAGTGAGTGTACGGGGTCAGCATGCCTTTGGGCTTGCTTGCCTCCTTGCCGGTTTCGGCGTACCTCAGAAAACGACCTTGAAAAGCGGACGGATGACGAATGAGCAATCAATGGGGGCGCAACCATCAGCCACGAACGGGCGGGTCGTCCGGATTTCTCCTTCCGGTCTTTCTTTGCCTGATCATTGCCGGCGGTGGTGTCTATCTCTGGTTCGCGCGGCAAACCATGCAGGCCGAGATCGCGGCCGTGAATGCTGAAAATATCGGCTTGACGACGACCATCGGCACCATCACCGCGGAAAAAGACAAACTTGCCAAGGATTTGAAGGCGTTTCGCGAGAATTCCGGTGATTGGGCCGGAGAGCTTGAAAAAGAATTCGCAGACCTCAAGCTCAACGAGGTTCCAAAACTCAATCGCCTGCTCGACAAGCGCGATGCCGATATCTCCGCCCTGGAAAAGCAGATGGCGGACCTGCGGGTTAATGCCGCCAAGGCCGCAGATGAATCTGCCGCAACGATTTCCGCTATCAGCAGCGATCTCGAAACCGCCCGACAGGCGGTCGACGCTCGGGAAAAACAGGTGCGCGACCTGGATGCTGAAATGCAGGGCCTTGCCGGAGATCTCGCGGCCGCGCAGGATACGGTGCGCAAACGCACAGCGGAGCGTGACAGTGCACGCGCGGCTCTCGTCGCGCAGGCGCAGGAGGCGGACGCGAAGCTCGCCGCAGCCAAGGCCGAAAACGGCAACACACAGGATGCGACAATGCAGGCGCTCCAATCCGCCCTTGAGGCCGAGCGCGGCAAGGTCACCGACCTGCAGACGAAACTGGCAGCGGCAGACAAGGCACGTCAAGACGACGCCGATGCGGCGGCAGGCCTGCCGAATGCGGGATCCGACGCTGACCGTGGGGCAGCCGCCAATACCGAGCCGGCGCAGGACGGCAGGGTTGTCAAGCAACGTCCTGAATCTGAAGTGGAAACAGCCCTGCGGCTAACCCCGGGTCTCGGCGGTCTTGACGCTGATGATATCGAGGGGTTGCGGCAAAAGCTGGTGTCTGGCGGCTGCGTCACCGACGCTCTGGAGAGCGTGTTCGAGCGGGTACCGGTGATCGTCATGCGCAATCTGATGCGCGACCTCAAGAGCGATTGCTGATAATGTCTGCGGCATGCCGTGCATTCACGGTACCAGCAGGAGAAGCTCATGGGTCTGAAACGGATTTTCGCCACCGCCGTCTTGTCATCGCTGCTCGGGTTTGCGCCCGCATCGGCGGCTGAGTTTGAAAAGAACATCATGACCGGTGGCCCGCAAGGCACCTATATCCAGATCGGCCGCGATGTCGCCGCCGTCGGCAAGGCCTGCGGCCAGACGCTGAACGTCCTGGAATCGGCGGGGTCCCTGGAAAATTTCGTTGGTGTCCGCAATCGCCGCAACACCCAGTTCGGCATCGTCCAGAGCGACGTGCTCGAATATCTGAAAACCTTCGAGGCCGGCGATGCCGAGGTGCAACAGGCGGTGCGCGGCGTGCGCATCATGTTCCCGCTCTACAATGAAGAGATCCATGTGCTCGCCCGCAAGGATATTGCCGGCATGAAGGATCTGACCGGCAAAAAGGTGGCGATCGGTGTGCAGGACAGCGGCACTTTCCTGACGGCATCGCTCATTCTCGATATTCTCCAGGTCAAGACCGGCGAGCGGGTGCCGCTCAATCCGGATGCCGCCCTGCCGAAACTCGTCTCAGGCGAGATCGACGCCTTCTTCTATGTGGCCGGCGCCCCGGCTGCGCTGTTTGCGAAAAACCCGATCGATGGCGAGCGGTTCCATCTTCTGCCGATCACCGAAGCGCCGCTTCTGGCGACCTATACCGCGTCGCGCATCGATGCCGGAACCTATGATTTTCAGACGCAGCCGGTTGACCTGATCGCCGTCAAGGCGGTGATGATGACCTATGACTATGACGTCAAGCGCAATGCCTATCAGCGCGAGAGTTGCAACGCTGTGTCTGATTTTTCCAGCCTGATCGTCAACAATCTCGACAAGCTTCAGGCGACAGGACATCCCAAGTGGAAGGATGTCGACCTGACCGCCCTGCCGCCCGGCTGGCAGGTCGGCGTCTGCGTCAAGGCGGGAATGGCGATGGACTACAAGCCGAAATGCACCGCCGCGATCGAAGCCCCGGCCGAAAAGGCCAGTGACGCAAATGAGGAATATCTCAACCTGCTCAAGCAGCGCCTGAAGCCGCAATAAACCGGCACGGATAACCCATTTAAAAAAAGCCCGGCTTCTGAGGAAGCCGGGCTTTTCTATTCCTTTCAGCACGCAGTCGCGCTGCCGGCTGGTCTTAGGACGAGTAATACATGTCGTATTCGACCGGGTGCGGCGTCATTTCGAAACGCATCACCTCGGCCATTTTCAGTTCGATGAACGAATCGATCTGGTCGTCGTCAAAGACGCCGCCGGCGGTCAGGAACTTGCGATCCTTGTCGACGCTCTCGAGCGCTTCGCGCAAGCTGCCGCAGACCGTCGGGATCTTCTTCAGTTCCTTCGGTGGCAGGTCATAGAGATCCTTGTCCATGGCCTTGCCCGGATGGATCTTGTTCTTGATGCCGTCGAGGCCGGCCATCAGCATGGCGGCAAAGGCGAGATAGGGGTTCGCCATCGGATCCGGGAAACGGACTTCGACGCGCTTTGCCTTCGGGTTGGAGCCGAACGGGATGCGGCACGAGGCCGAGCGGTTGCGCGCGGAATAGGCGAGCAGCACAGGGGCTTCATAACCGGGCACGAGGCGCTTGTAGGAGTTCGTCGACGGGTTGGTGAAGGCATTCAGGGCCTTGGCGTGCTTGATGATGCCGCCGATGAAATACAGGCAGCTTTCCGACAGGCCGGCATATTCGTCGCCCGCGAAGGTCGGCTTGCCATCTTTCCAGATCGACAGATGCACATGCATGCCCGAGCCATTGTCGCCGAAGATCGGCTTCGGCATGAAGGTTGCCGTCTTGCCATAGGCATTGGCGACCTGGTGCACGACATATTTGTAGATCTGCATCTTGTCGGCATTGCGCGTCAGATGATCATACTTGACGCCGAGTTCGTGCTGGGCCGCGGCCACTTCATGGTGATGCTTTTCGACGACGACGCCCATTTCGCTGAGGACCGTGAGCATTTCGGACCGCATGTCCTGGGCGCTGTCGATCGGCGGAACCGGGAAATAGCCGCCCTTGACGCGCGGGCGGTGGCCGAGATTGCCGGTCTCGTAGTCGGTGTCATCGTTTGACGGCAATTCGGTCGAATCCAGCTTGAAACCGGTATTGTAGGGATCGGCCTTGTACTTGACGTCGTCAAAGACGAAGAATTCGGCTTCTGGGCCGACGAAGATGGTATCGCCGATGCCGGATGCCTTGAGATAGGCTTCGGCCTTCTTGGCCGTGGTGCGCGGGTCGCGATTGTAGGCTTCGCCGGAGACCGGATCGAGAATGTCGCAGATCAGGACCATTGTCGACTGGGCGAAGAAGGGGTCCATGTGCGCCGTTTCGACGTCCGGCATCAACACCATGTCGGATTCGTTGATGGCCTTCCAGCCGGCGATCGAAGAGCCGTCAAACATCACGCCATCGGCAAACATGTCTTCATCGACGCACACGACGTCCATCGTCACGTGCTGCAGCTTACCTTTTGGATCGGTAAAGCGCAGGTCGACGAATTTCACGTCGTTATCCTTGATCTGCTTCAGAATATCTTTTGCAGTCGTCATTTTCTTATATCCCTTTTACGATGACCATATGGAAACCCGGCCAGGCCAGGCAACTAGATGGCGTCGATGCCAGTTTCGCCCGTGCGAATCCGGATGACTTCCTCTATGTTGGAGACAAAGATTTTCCCGTCCCCAATACGCCCTGTCTGGGCAGCATTGCGAATGGCCTCGATAACGGCCTCCGCATTTTCATCTGCCAGTACGACTTCGACCTTCACCTTCGGCAGGAAGTCGACGACATATTCCGCCCCGCGATACAGCTCCGTATGGCCCTTCTGGCGTCCAAAACCCTTCGCTTCGGTGACGGTGATACCCTGCAGGCCAACTTCCTGAAGAGCCTCCTTCACTTCGTCGAGCTTGAAGGGCTTAATGATCGCTTCGATCTTTTTCATGAGAAAATGTCTCTCCGCTTCCCGTTAAAGCAGGAACATCCCCGCTCGCCCACAAATATGCATTTTGCATGCCAGACTCGCCAAATGACGAGCAGATTTGGGCCAAATCATCCTGTGCTGGCGTGATCATCTGCTATTTCAACGAAAAAACCAGACGATTTTGCCCTTTTTGTGCAAAATCCCGGAAAACAATGGGGACGTCAAGGGCGGCATGATCCGTGATTATTTGTTAAGCATCTTATTTGTGCGGAAATATGTGCAAATGCATAATAAATAGACATTTTAGGGTTTCTCCCCGTCCTTGTTTTCGGCTTGGTCTGCGATAGAGTGAGCAATTATGCGTGCAATCCACAGTTCAGCGATTATCTCACCTGCGCAGATGACGGCGATCGACCGCGCGGCGGCGGGGTCCGGGCTGGACAGCTTCGCGCTGATGAACGCCGCGGGGTCTGCGGTTGGCGAAATCGCGCTTCGGCGTTTTCCGCAGGCGCTGCGGTTTGTCGTCCTGTGCGGCCCCGGCAACAATGGCGGCGATGGTTATATTGCTGCGCGCCGGATGCGCGCAAGCGGTGCATGCGTTGCACTCTACGCGCTGGGCGACGCGCCGGCGGCCGGTGGCGATGCGGCCCGCGCGCGCAGCGCCTGTGCCATGGCACCAGCCGCGTTCGACACCTTCGTGCCGAGGTCGGGCGACGTCATCGTCGATGCGCTGTTCGGTGCGGGTTTTTCACGTCCGGTCTGCGAGGATGTCGCCGTCGTCATGCGCAAAGTCACCGCCATGGACCTGCCGGTTCTGTCCGTCGACCTGCCCTCCGGCGTCGATGGCCGCACCGGCGCGGTTCGGGGCGAAAGCTTCACGGCGGCCCGCACGGTGACCTTCGTCGCCCGCAAGCCCGGACATCTGCTGCTGCCCGGACGGATGTTGTGCGGGGCGCTCGATGTGATCGACATCGGCATTCCGCGACGACTGGTCGACGCCCATGCTGGAAACCTGCGGAAAAACACGCCTGCGGTCTGGGGGCAGGAGGCAATGGTGCTCAATGCTGCCGTTCACAAATACAAGCGCGGCCATCTTGCGGTCTTTTCGGGCGGCCCCTTGTCAACCGGCGCCGCCCGGTTGGCCGCGAGTGCCGGTCTTGCCTCCGGCGCAGGCCTTGTGACGCTGGCGTCGCCGGAATTGGCACTTCAAGCCAATGCGGCGCATCTGACGGCCGTGATGCTCAAGGCCATCGATACTGCGGAAGCGCTGGAAACCTGGCTGGATGACCGGCGCATCAGCGCCTTTGTCCTGGGGCCGGCGTTCGGCGATGTGGAGAAAGCGCGCGGCTTCGTCACGCTCCTGCGCGACCGTCGCCTTGTGCTCGACGCCGATGGCATCACGGCTTTCCGCGATGATCCGGCTGTGCTGTTCGATCAGTTTGCCACAGGCCCGACGCGCCTGGTGATGACGCCGCATGACGGTGAATTTGCCCGACTGTTTGCCGATCTCGCACAGGATCCGGCGCTGTCGAAGATCGACCGCGCCATCGCTGCTGCGCGGCGCAGCCATGCGGTCATTGTCTTCAAGGGCGCCGATACGGTGATTGCCGATCCGGATGGTCGCGCCCTCGTCAATGCCAATGCGCCGCCCTGGCTCGCCACAGCCGGTTCGGGCGATGTTCTGGCCGGCATGATCGGTGCGCACCTGGCGCAGGGCATGCCAGCCTTCGAAGCCGCTGCCGCAGGTGTCTGGCGCCATGGCGACGCCGGAACGCTGGCAGGCGAGGGCATGACAGCGGAAACGCTGGTTCAGGCTATTCGTCCGCTGCATGCGTAAACGCTTCGCCCAACCGCAAAGGCCGCGTCAGTCCACCAGCTTCTGCAGCGTCCGTGCGCCATTCGGCGCGTTGACCTTGCCTTCGGTGATGAAGAAGGCATAGACGTCCCGCGGCTTCTTTTCGGTTGTCCTCTCGGGATCAGCATGGGCGAGATCGGCGCTGTCGCCGCCGGCGGCCCAGTTTTTCAGCCGTCCTGCCCAGAGGTCGAGCCGGGCATCGTCATAACAGGTATCGACGTCGTCGCTGCCGGTCTGCAGCCGGGCATAGACGAAGCCGCCGGTGACATCGGCGATCATCGGATAGTCGGCATGATCGGCACAGACGACGGCGACCTTGTGCCGCGCGAGCAGGCTGGCAAATTCCGGAACCCGAAAACTCTCATGGCGCACTTCGACCGCATGCCGCAGCGTCAGGCCATCCTGCTTTTCCGGAAGCAGCGCCAGAAAGGCACCGAAGTCGTCGGCGTCGAATTTTTTCGTCGGCATGAACTGCCACAGGATCGGCCCCAGATGCGGCCCCAGTTCCGTCAGGCCCTGGCTGAGAAACCTGCCGATCGACTCTCCCGCTTCCGCCAGCACCTTCTTGTTGGTCGCGAAACGGCTGGCCTTCAGCGAAAAGACGAAACCATCCGGCACTTCCGAAGCCCATTTTGCAAAGGTCTCGGGCTTCTGTGAACCGTAATAGGTACCATTGACCTCGATCACCTGTAATTGCCCGCTGGCATATTCCAACTGCCGTTTCTTGGGCAGTTTCTCCGGATAGAACGTTCCCTCCCAGGGATCGAATGTCCAGCCGCCGATGCCACAGCGGATCGTACCTGATGTCGACATGGTCTCTTCCCTTTGCCTAACCTATTCAGCCGCCGCCCGGCGGATCGGCCTGCGTTCCAAAAGTTCCTTCAGGTAGGTGCCGGTGTGCGAGCGCGGTTCCTTGACGATCTGCTCCGGCGTGCCGACGGCCACCACTTCGCCGCCGCCATCGCCACCCTCCGGGCCGAAATCGATCACCCAGTCAGCCGTCTTGACGACTTCCAGGTTGTGCTCGATGACGACCACAGTGTTGCCTTGGTCGACGAGTTCGTGCAGCACCTCCAGCAGCTTGGCGACGTCGTGAAAATGCAGGCCCGTCGTTGGTTCGTCGAGGATATAGAGGGTTCGGCCGGTCGAGCGCTTCGAAAGTTCCTTGGCGAGCTTGATGCGCTGTGCCTCGCCACCCGACAGCGTGTTGGCCTGCTGGCCAACCTTGATGTAACCGAGGCCAACGCCGGCAAGCGCCTGCAATTTGTCGCGCACGGCCGGCACGGCCGCAAAGAATTCGACACCTTCCTCGACGGTCATGTCGAGCACGTCGGCGATCGACTTTCCCTTGAAATGCACGTCGAGCGTTTCGCGGTTGTAGCGCTTGCCGTGGCAGACGTCGCAGGTGACGTAGACATCCGGCAGGAAGTGCATTTCGATCTTGATGACGCCATCGCCCTGGCAGGCTTCGCAGCGACCGCCCTTGACGTTGAACGAGAAGCGCCCCGGCTGGTAGCCCCGTGTCTTGGCCTCCGGAAGACCGGCAAACCAGTCGCGGATCGGCGTGAAGGCACCGGTATAGGTGGCCGGGTTCGAACGCGGCGTCCGGCCGATCGGCGACTGGTCGATGTCGATTACCTTGTCGATATGCTCGAAGCCGTCGATCCGGTCGTGTTCTGCCGGATTCTCGCGCGCGCCCATGATGCGCCGTGCCGCAGACTTGTAGAGCGTCTCGATCAAAAACGTCGACTTGCCGCCGCCGGACACGCCGGTGACCGCCGTGAAGATGCCAAGCGGGATCGAGGCGGTCACATTCTTCAGGTTGTTGGCCCGGGCGCCGACAACGGTGATTTCCTTCTTTTTCTTTGCCTTGCGGCGTTCAGCGGGAACGGCAACCGAGAGTTCGCCGGACAGATATTTTCCGGTCAGCGAATTCGGATTGTCGAGAACCTGCTGCGGCGTGCCTTCCGCCACCACGCGACCGCCGTGAATGCCGGCCGCCGGGCCGATGTCGACGACATAATCGGCCGTCATGATCGCGTCCTCGTCATGCTCGACGACGATCACCGTGTTGCCGATATCGCGCAGGTGGCGCAGCGTGTCGAGCAGCCGCGCATTGTCGCGCTGATGCAGGCCAATCGATGGTTCGTCCAGCACGTAGAGAACGCCGGTCAGGCCGGAACCGATCTGCGAGGCGAGCCGGATGCGCTGGCTTTCGCCGCCGGACAGCGTGCCGGAATTGCGCGATAGGCTTAAATATTCCAGCCCGACATCGTTGAGAAAACGCAGGCGCTCGCGGATTTCCTTGAGAATGCGAACCGCGATCTCGTTCTGCTTGGCGTTCATATGCTCGGGCAGCGTCTCGAACCAGTCGCGCGCGATGCGGATCGACATCTGGGTCACTTGGCCGATATGCAGCTTGTTGATCTTCACCGCCAGCGCTTCCGGCTTGAGGCGGAAACCGTTGCAGGCGGGGCAGGGGGCTGCCGACATATAGCGTTCAATTTCCTCGCGCGCCCAGGCGCTGTCGGTTTCCTTCCAGCGGCGCTCGAGGTTCGGCACGATGCCCTCGAAGTTTTTCGTGGTGTTATAGGAGCGCGCACCGTCCTCGTAGTGGAAGACGATCTTTTCTTCGGTGCCCTGCAGGATGGCGTGCTGCGCCTTTTCGGTAAGGTCCGTCCATTTGCTTGACAGCTTGAATCCAAACGCCTTGCCGAGCGCCTCCAGCGTCTGGTTGTAATAGGGCGAGGACGACTTGGCCCAGGGCGCGATCGCGCCGTTTTTCAACGTCCGCTCCGGCTCCGGAACGATCAGCGCCTCGTCGATCTTCTGCTGGCTGCCGAGGCCATCGCAGGTCGGGCAGGCGCCGAAGGGATTGTTGAAGGAAAACAGCCGCGGCTCGATCTCCGGAATGGTGAACCCGGACACGGGGCAGGCGAATTTTTCCGAAAACATCACCCGCTCATGCGTCTCGTTCAGCGACTTGTTGGCCGATCCGCCGGCCGAGGTTTCCCCGGGCGGCAGCGGCTTGTCGGCGAATTCGGCGATCGCCAGCCCATCGGCGAGCCGCAGGCAGGTCTCGAGACTGTCGGCAAGCCGGGCCGTGAGATCGGCGCGAACCACCACGCGGTCGACGACGACATCGATGTCGTGTTTGTATTTCTTGTCCAGCACCGGCGCTTCGGCGATCTCATAGAACTGGCCGTCGATCTTGACGCGCTGAAAGCCCTTCTTCATGAGATCGGCGAGTTCCTTCTTGTACTCGCCCTTGCGGCCGCGCACGATCGGCGCGAGAATATAGAGACGCGTACCCTCGCCGAAATCGACGACGCGGTCGACCATCTGGCTGACCGTCTGGCTCTCGATCGGCAGGCCCGTCGCCGGCGAATAGGGTACGCCGACACGCGCGAAGAGCAGGCGCATGTAATCGTAGATTTCGGTGACGGTCCCGACCGTCGAGCGCGGATTGCGCGAGGTCGTCTTCTGCTCGATCGAGATCGCTGGCGACAGGCCGTCGATCTGGTCGACATCCGGCTTCTGCATCATCTCAAGGAACTGCCGCGCATAGGCCGAAAGGCTCTCGACATAACGGCGCTGGCCCTCCGCATAGATCGTGTCGAAGGCGAGCGACGACTTGCCCGACCCCGACAGGCCGGTCATGACGATCAGCTTGTTGCGCGGCAGGTCGAGGTCGATGCCCTTGAGATTGTGCTCGCGCGCGCCGCGGATGGAGATGGTCTCGAGTTTGCTCATCGTGCTCAGCTTTTGATTGTCCGGAAGGCCTCTATTTAAGGACGGCAGAGCGCATGTCGAGGCGCAATGCGAAAAACAGGCGGGCTTTCCGACTCTGTTGACAGGATGATAGGGATTTACTAGAACAAAGAAAGAACAAATATTTGATATCTGTGGATTGTCGGGTGAACGGGGCGTATCACCAAGCGGCAGTCGCTAAGATGCGCATTCTTGAATTTTTACAGCGGGGCGCGCGCGTCCGGCGCGGCGAACAGGAAAAGCGAGATGGCTGGTAGTGTCAACAAGGTGATTTTAATCGGAAACCTCGGGGCGGACCCGGAAATCCGGCGCACGCAGGACGGCAAGCCGATCGCCAACCTGAACATCGCGACGTCGGAATCCTGGCGCGACCGCAATTCCGGCGAGCGCAAGGAAAAGACCGAATGGCACCGCGTCGTCATCTTCAACGAGGGCCTCTGCAAGGTTGCCGAGCAATATCTGAAGAAGGGCGCGACCGTCTACATCGAGGGCCAGTTGCAGACCCGCAAATGGCAGGACAAGGATGGCCAGGATCGGTATTCGACCGAAGTGGTCCTGCAAGGCTTCAATTCGACGCTGACCATGCTGGGTGGACGGGGCGACGGCCAGGGGGCTGGTGCTTCGCGCGGCGGCTCCGACTACGGCAGCAGCGGTGGCGGCGATGACTATGAGCGCCCGTCGGCTCCGGCTGGTCGCTCCAGCGGTTCTGGCAGCGGCAGCAGCAACAACAGCAACTTTTCACGCGACATGGACGACGACATCCCGTTCTGATGCATCGCCGTTGCCACCTTTGCAGGCCGGGTCTCCCCGGCCTGTTTCGCCGGCTTGTTGTTGCGCGCGTGGCCAGCGTCCCGGCTGAAGGCCTGGAAAGCGCTTCATGATTTCCAATCGAGTGACGACTTGATCAGGCAAAGAACGCCAGTTTTACACCGTCAACCACGAACTGCACGGCAAGCGCTGCCAGGATGACGCCGAGAAGACGCGTCAGGATTGCGCGTCCGGTCGCGCCCAGAAAGCGGTCGATCCGCTCGGCGATGACGAGGAATGCAAAGAGGATCGCGACGCAGAACGCCAGCACCACGATCAGCTGAAACCTGTCGAAGGTGGAGGAAAACGAGCCGGACAGGAGAATGGTCGCGGAAATTGCGCCGGGCCCGGCGATCAGCGGCAAAGCGAGCGGAAACACCGCGAGATTGCGGATATGATCAAGGGTGACCGCTGTCTCGCCCGTCTTTTCCTTGCGCTCATTGCGCTTCTCGAAAATCATCTCGAAGGCGATCCAGAACAGCAGCAGCCCGCCGGCGATCCGGAAGGCGCCGAACGAAATGCCGAGCAGCCCAAGGATGCCGTTTCCGAACAGGGCAAAGGCGGAGAGGATCAGAAAGGCGATCAGCGAGCCGCGACTGGCGACCTGAAAGCGCTCCGAGCGCGTCATGCCCGCCGTCAGGCTGAGGAAGATCGGGGCCAGTCCGGGCGGATCGATGGTCACCAGAATGGTCGTCAGCGCGTTGACAAGAAGATCGAGATTGAACATCCGGGGCCCCCTCGCGGATTGCGTCCCTTTCCAGGGACTTGGCCGCAAGTGTTAAGCGAGTGGACCTTGGATGGAAAGAGCGCTAATCAGGGGGCTGGGCCTTTTGCTACCGAAATGCCCGGATTTGCGCCGATGGCGGCAAAAGCCTGTTCAAAACCCCGTGCCGAAATTGGCGCTGGCCGGTGCATTCGGCTATAAAAATCTGTCTGATTCTGAACAAAGATCGTGATCACAATTGACTGAACAAAGCACACCCGGCGGCGGCAAGAACCCACCAGGCATCGAGCCTATTTCCATCATGGAAGAGATGCAGCGGTCGTATCTCGACTACGCGATGAGTGTCATCGTCAGTCGCGCGCTTCCCGATGTCCGGGATGGCCTGAAACCGGTCCACAGGCGCATCCTGTTCGGGATGAACGAGCTTGGGCTGGACTGGAACAAGAAATACGTCAAGTGCGCCCGCGTCACCGGTGACGTGATGGGTAAGTATCACCCGCATGGTGACTCGGCGATCTACGACGCCTTGGCGCGCATGGCCCAACCCTGGTCGCTGCGTATGCCGCTGATCGATGGCCAGGGCAATTTTGGTTCGATCGACGGTGACCCGCCGGCTGCCCAGCGGTACACGGAATGCCGGCTCGAGAAGGCAGCGCATGCGCTGCTCGACGACCTCGACAAGGAAACCGTCGATTTTCGCGACAACTATGACGGCACGATGTCCGAGCCCGTCGTTGTCCCGGCGAAATTCCCGAACCTGCTCGTCAACGGCGCCGGCGGCATCGCGGTCGGCATGGCGACCAACATTCCGCCGCACAATCTGGTGGAAGTCATCAACGGCTGCATCGCGCTGATCGACGAACCCGGGCTCGAACTGCCGCAATTGATGGAGATCATTCCGGGGCCGGATTTCCCGACCGGCGCCTTCATTCTCGGCCGCTCGGGCGTTCGCTCCGCCTATGAGACCGGCCGCGGATCCGTGATCATGCGCGGCCGTGCGACCATCGAGCCGATGCGCGGCGACCGCGAACAGATCATCATCACCGAAGTTCCCTTTCAGGTGAACAAGTCGACGATGATCGAGAAGATGGCCGAACTGGTCAAGGACAAGCGCATCGAGGGCATTTCCGACCTGCGCGATGAATCCGACCGCCAGGGCTATCGCGTTGTCGTCGAGTTGAAGCGCGATGCCAATGCCGAGGTGATCCTCAACCAGCTCTACCGCTACACGCCACTGCAGACCTCGTTTGGCTGCAACATGGTGGCTCTCAATGGTGGCAAGCCGGAGCAGATGACGCTGCTCGACATGCTGCGCGCCTTCGTGTCCTTCCGCGAGGAAGTCGTCAGCCGCCGCACGAAGTATCTTCTGCGCAAGGCCCGCGACCGGGCCCATGTCCTTGTCGGCCTCGCCATCGCCGTCGCCAATATCGACGAAATCATCAAGCTGATCCGCAGTGCGCCTGATCCGGCAACGGCGCGTGAACAGTTGATGACACGACGCTGGCCGGCGGCCGATGTCGAAAGCCTGATCCGCCTGATCGACGATCCGCGCCACCGGATCAACGAGGACCTGACCTACAATCTCTCGGAAGAACAGGCCCGCGCCATCCTCGAACTGCGTCTTGCCCGCCTGACGGCGCTCGGCCGCGACGAAATCGGCGACGAACTGAACAAGATCGGCGCAGAGATCAGCGACTATCTCGACATTCTGTCGTCGCGCATCCGCATCATGACCATCGTCAAGGACGAGCTTGCCTCTGTCCGTGACGAATTCGGCACGCCAAGGCGCACCGAGATCATGGAAGGTGGTCCTGACATGGACGACGAGGACCTGATCGCGCAGGAAGACATGGTCATCACCGTGTCGCATCTCGGCTACATCAAGCGCGTGCCGCTCGCCACCTATCGTGCCCAGCGGCGCGGCGGCAAGGGCCGCTCCGGCATGGCGACGCGTGACGAGGATTTTGTAACGCGCCTGTTCGTGGCCGATACGCATACGCCGATGCTGTTCTTCTCGTCGCGTGGCATCGTTTACAAGGAAAAGGTCTGGCGTCTGCCCATCGGCACGCCGCAATCGCGCGGCAAGGCGCTGATCAACATGCTGCCGCTGGAAGCCGGCGAACGCATCACCACGATCATGCCGCTGCCCGAAGACGAGACCACCTGGGCAAACCTCGACGTCATGTTCTCGACGACCCGCGGCACGGTGCGTCGCAACAAGCTGTCGGACTTCGTCCAGGTCAACCGCAACGGCAAGATCGCCATGAAACTCGAGGATGAGGGTGACGAAATCCTCTCCGTCGAGACCTGTACCGATCAGGACGATGTGCTCCTGACGACGGCGCTCGGCCAGTGCATCCGCTTCCCGGTCGATGACGTGCGCGTCTTTGCCGGTCGCAACTCGATCGGCGTGCGCGGCATTTCGCTCGGCAAGGACGACCGGATCATTTCGATGACCATTGTCGGCCATGTCGACGCCGAACCCTGGGAGCGTGCGGCCTATCTCAAGCGTGCAGCTGCCGAACGCAGGGCGGCGACCGGCGAGGAAGAAGAGATCGCGCTGGTGGGCGAAGAGGTCATGGAAGAGGGCGAACTGGCAAACGAACGTTATGACGAACTGAAGGCGCGCGAGCAATTCGTGCTGACAGTGTCCGTCAAGGGCTTCGGCAAGCGCTCCTCGACCTATGACTTCCGTACATCTGGCCGTGGCGGCAAGGGGATCCGTGCTACCGATACCTCGAAGACCGCTGAAATCGGCGAACTCGTCGCGGCCTTCCCGGTCGAGGAAAGCGACCAGATCATGCTGGTCTCCGACGGCGGACAGCTGATCCGCGTTCCGGTCGGCGGCATTCGCCTCGCCAGCCGTGCGACCAAGGGTGTGACGATCTTCTCCACGGCCAAGGATGAGAAGGTCGTTTCCGTCGAACGTATTTCGGAACCGGAAGATGATGAAGATGCCATCGCTGCCACCGAAACGGCGGAAGGCGACATCGTAGCGGACGAAGCTACGCCGGAAGCATCTTCGGAGTAACAGGCTTTCCTGTCCATAGAAAAAGCCGGGCGGTTTCATCGCCCGGCTTTTTGCATTCAAAGAACAGGGTGTTGGTACGGCTGCAAGCTTGAAGAAGGCAAAGAAAAACCGGACTGGCAGGGGAACCGTCCGGCTTTTGAGATCCAACAGCGGCTGGAGGCTTCGCTGTCGGTTCTTTGAAACTTTTGACTGGAGGCCACGTTACACATGGCCACATCTTTCACTTCTCGTCAGACGCCGAACCCACCGGCTTCACGGCCTGCATTTTTCAGTTCCATCCGATCGCGTTGCAACTCGAGAATGGTTTTGGTGAAATCGACAAGGAACACGATACTAATCACTGCAGATACCAACATCATGACAATAGCCATTGGGGTAAACCTTTCAGTTCATCAGTTGGGTGTTGCGCATTGCTCTGTTCTCGGCGCGGGATTCAGTGCGGATTGCATTGACCGTTGCAAAGATCATGAGAAAAAACATTGTGATCGACAGAAGAAGAATTGCCATAGCCGTGATCCTTTCATCATAGTAACGGCGGTGCTTGAAAAAAGTTCCAGTCGCTCTTGTTTTCTATTGTACGGTTTCTGCGTGAAGCGCGCTTGAACATGTCATTCATATAAAGTTCATCGATGAAGCCGGCTGTTTCCGGGGGAACACGGGGGTGCAGCGGTACCGATCCCTTGCAGTGCTGCGCCGTCCATGACAAAAGGCTGTCCAAACGGAACAGACGCGATGACCACTGCTTTTTACCCGGGATCCTTTGATCCGATGACCAACGGACACCTTGACGTGCTGGTTCAGGCGCTGAACGTTTCGGCGCGGGTCATTGTCGCGATCGGTATCCATCCGGGAAAAACACCCCTGTTCACCTTCGATGAACGTGCCGACCTTATCCGCCAGGCGCTGGGCGGGTATCTGCCGGGCAGGGCAGGTGATGTGTCGGTCGTGTCATTTGATACTCTGGTTGTCGATGCGGCACGCGCGCATGGCGCATCGCTGCTGGTGCGCGGTCTGCGCGACGGAACCGACCTCGACTATGAAATGCAGATGGCTGGCATGAACCGGCAGATGGCGCCCGATATCCAGACCCTGTTTCTGCCGGCCGGAACGGCCTCGCGGCCCATTACCGCCACATTGGTCCGCCAGATCGCGGCCATGGGCGGTGATGTTTCCGCCTTCGTGCCGAAAGGCGTTCATCTTGCGCTGGCTGCAAAACGCAAAACCTGACGCATTTCCTCACATCATCTTCACGGGAGTTATCATGAAAATCCTCCAAATCGCTCTCGCAGGCGCACTTCTGGCGGCATCCGTCGCAGGGTCCGCCTATGCCCAGGCGAAGGAATACCTGACGATCACGCTGAAAGACGGCCCTGTGGTCATCGAGCTGCGTCCCGACCTGGCGCCGAAGCACGTCGCCCGCGTCAAGGAACTGGCCGAGGCCGGTGAATACAACAATGTTGCCTTCCACCGCGTCATTCCGGGCTTCATGGCCCAGACCGGTGACGTGCAGTATGGAAACATGGAAAAGGACTTCAAGGCCGACATGGCCGGCATGGGCGGCTCCTCGAAGCCGGACGTCGAGGCTGAATTCTCGTCGGAACCCTTTGCCCGCGGCACGGTCGGCATGGCCCGCAGCCAGGATCCGAATTCCGCCAACTCGCAGTTCTTCATCATGTTCGCACCCGGCGATTTCCTGAACGGCCAGTATACGGTCGTCGGAAACGTCGTCGAAGGCATGGAGAATGTCGACAAGATCAAGATGGGTGACGAGTCCAACAACGGTTCCGTCACCGATCCCGACCGGATGATGAGCGTCAAGGTCGGCAAGTAAAAACACCTACAACAAAGGAGAAAACCATGGCCGAGATCAAGGATCCCGAAAACACCGTCATCCTCGAGACCACCAAGGGGCAGGTCACAATCCAGCTTCTGCCGGATCTGGCACCAGGCCACGTTGCCCGCATCAAGGAACTCTGCGCCGAAGGCGCCTATGACGGCGTCGTCTTTCACCGCGTCATCGCCGACTTCATGGCGCAGACTGGCGACGTGCAGTTCGGCAAGAAGGGTGGCAAGGACTTCAACCCGGCACGTGCCGGCATGGGCGGCTCCGACAAGCCGGACCTGAAGGCCGAGTTTTCCAATATGAGCCATGTGCGCGGCACATGCTCCATGGCCCGCAGCCAGATGCCGAATTCCGCCAATTCGCAGTTCTTTATCTGCTTCACGGACAGCCCGTGGCTCAACAAACAGTATTCTGTCTGGGGTCAGGTCATTGAAGGCATGGACGTCATCGACAACATCAAGAAGGGCGAGCCCGTCAAGGATCCCGATAGCATCGTTTCGATGAAGCTTGCTGCCAACGCCTGATTGACGCTAAGTCAAAAACCCGTCCCGGACGGCCCCGAAAGGGCACCGGGGCGGGTTTGCTGTTTTTAGAAACCCGTTTTTGAACGAATAGCCATGCGCGTCGACATCTTCGATTTCGAACTCCCGGACGACAATATTGCGCTGCGGCCCGCCAGCCCGCGCGACGCTGCGCGCCTGCTTGTCGTCAAGCCGGATGCGGGGCCGGAAGAGGCGCTCGCCGATCATTCGGTGCTGGATCTGCCATCCTTCCTGCGCCCGGGCGACGCGCTCGTCTTCAACGATACAAAGGTCATACCGGCCCAGCTCGAAGGCCTGCGCCGGCGTGGCGAAGAGGCCATTTCGCAGGTTTCGCTGACCTTGCACATGCGCATCGCACAGGACCGCTGGAAAGCCTTTGCCCGGCCTGCCAAGCGCCTGAAGCCCGGCGACCGGATAACCTTCGGCCAGGGCGACAACACCTGCCTGCTCGGTACACTCGATGCGACCGTCGAGGAAAAAGGCGAGGCGGGCGAGGTGACCCTGCGCTTTGATCTCTCGGGCCCTGCGCTGGATGAAGCCATTCTTGCCGTCGGCCATATTCCACTGCCGCCCTACATCGCCTCCAAGCGTGCCGAGGACGACAAGGACCGCACGGACTACCAAACGGTCTATGCGCGCCAGTCCGGTGCGGTCGCAGCACCCACGGCCGGCCTTCACTTTACCGAGCGGCTGCTGTCAGCTCTGGAGGCGGTCGGCGTCGAACGGCATTTCGTAACGCTGCATGTCGGCGCCGGCACCTTCCTGCCGATGAAGGCCGACGATACCGACGACCACGTGATGCATGAGGAGATCGGTCATGTCAGCCCGGCAACGGCGCAGGCGCTCAACGCCGTGAAGGCGCGCGGCGGGCGCATCGTCTGTGTCGGCACAACCTCGCTGCGCCTGATCGAAAGTGCGGCCGGGGAGGACGGAACGATCCAGCCCTGGTCCGGCCCGACCGGCATCTTCATCACGCCCGGCTACCGCTTTCGCGCTGTCGACCTGCTGATGACCAATTTCCACCTGCCGAAATCGACGTTGTTCATGCTGGTCTCTGCCTTTAGCGGCCTTGAGACCATGCGCGCCGCCTATGCCCATGCCATTGAAAACGGCTACCGCTTCTATTCTTACGGCGATTCCAGCCTGCTTTTCCGGGATAGTCCCAGGATCGAGATATCATGACCGACACGTTTCAATTCAATCTTCTGGCGACCGACGGCAAGGCCCGGCGCGGCACGGTCTCGATGCCGCGTGGCGAGATCCGCACGCCGGCCTTCATGCCGGTCGGAACCGTCGGCACGGTCAAGGCCATGTATCTCGATCAGGTCCGCGATCTCGGCGCCGACATCATCCTCGGCAACACCTATCATTTGATGCTGCGGCCAGGCCCGGAACGGGTCGCGCGTCTCGGTGGCCTGCACGAACTGATCCGCTGGCCCTATCCGATCCTGACCGATAGCGGCGGTTTCCAGGTCATGTCGCTGTCCGGCCTGCGCAAGCTCGACGAGCAGGGCGTCACCTTCAAGTCGCATATTGACGGTTCCTCGCATTACATGTCGCCAGAACGATCGATCGAGATCCAGGGTCTGCTCGACAGCGATATCCAGATGCAGCTCGACGAGTGCGTGCGCCTGCCGGCGACGCCAGACGAGATCGAGCGCGCCATGGAAATGTCGCTGCGCTGGGCCGATCGCTGCAAGACCGCATTTGGCGACCAGCCGGGCAAGGCCATGTTCGGCATCGTCCAGGGCGGCGACGTGCCGGCCTTGCGCGTGCGTTCGGCCGAAGCGCTGGCCGGTCTCAATCTCAAGGGGTACGCGGTTGGCGGCCTTGCTGTCGGCGAGCCGCAGGCGGTGATGCTGGACATGCTCGACATCACGCTACCGGCGCTGCCGCACGACAAGCCGCGTTACCTGATGGGCGTCGGCACGCCGGATGATATGCTGAAATCGGTGGCACGGGGTATCGACATGTTCGACTGCGTCATGCCGACCCGCGCCGGTCGCCATGGCCTGGCCTTTACCCGCCGTGGCCGCGTCAACCTCAAAAATGCCCGCCATGCCGAGGATCGTCGCCCGCTCGACGACCAGTCATCCTGCCCGGCCGCACGCGATTATTCCCGCGCCTATCTGCATCACCTGATCCGCGCCGACGAATCGCTCGGCGGCATGCTGCTGACGTGGAACAATCTTTCCTACTATCAGGACCTGATGAAGGGGATCCGGAACGCGATAGAGCAGGGGCGGTTCCAGTCCTTCATGGAGGAAACCCAGGAGGAATGGGCGAGGGGCGATCTCCAGCCGGTCTGACTCAGATTTCCGGTCCGGGCGCCTGCTGCAGCATCTGTACGCCATTGATCTTGTAGGAACCATCCGGCTGCCGGACGACAGAATAGAGCGCCGTCCAGTCCTTGCCGTCCGGTCCCGAAATGAGCACTTCCTGCACGACCGTATCGCCATCCACCTTGCTGCGACCGAAGGCGAAGTTGCCCGGCCGGTAGACCGGCGTATAACCGCGCTTGACCATCTCGAAAAAGATGTCCTGATCCGGAAACTTGCCCCGGATCTGCGGTGAGGCGAAGGAATAGGCAGCGGCTGCGTCGTCGTTGAGGAAGGCGGCGATCTGATCCTGGATGATCGTCTGCGCCGTATCGACCGGCTCTGCGGCGACAGACATGCCGGCGCCAAGAAGAAAAACTGCAAAGGCTGAGGTAAGCACTGCACGTTTCATCGCACGCTCTCCCGTTTCGCATAGCTGACAACGTATAGCACCTCGAAAAACGCTCACCCGTTGTCTGCTCGATTTGCGTTGAAGTAAAATTTATCTATAGTAATCAATGTATTGCGCCCTCTATTTGAATACGCTCGCGCAACGTCAGTTATCTCCGTATGTTAAATCGGTACGGCAGGAACCGGCATTTGGATCACCCTCTGTTGGGATCACCATCCCATCGCATCGCGCAGTCGTCCCCAGAGCATGGCGGTGTGCACCCCCATCGGCCAGAAGGCGTGAAAACGCATTGGCGTAATCGGACTGATCGGCAGGTCGAACGCCGCATCCTTGCCCTGAACCAGCCGGCTGGCAAGCTGCTGGCCCATGGTCGTCGCCAGTGCCACCCCTCGACCATTGCAGCCGAGATAGAGGAGGACATCCGGTGACGGTTCGTGAACATGCGGCAGATGATCCGGCGTGACGGCCAGTTGCCCGTTCCAGGCATGGCTCCAGCGGATGTCCTTCATTTCGGGCCAGAGCCGCTCGGCATGGCGGATCAGGTAGGACACAGGCGCGGTGTCGCCGGCAAAACTGCGCTGCGGCCCGCGTCCGCCCATCAAGAGCCGGTTCTGGCGATCCAACCGGTAATAGACGGTGATATGGCTGCTTTCATAGAGCACCGGGCGCTGCGGCAGAATCCGGGCCGCCAGCGTATCGGGCAGGGGTTCGCTGGCAACAATGGCGCTATAGACAGGCACGACAGATTGTTTCAGCCCGGGCCAGAGACCGTCGGCATAGGCATTGACGGCAACCAGCAGCTTGTCGGCGGCCAGGCTCGCCCTTGATGTCTTCAGAAGCCATCCGCCTGTATTGCGGGAAACCGACAGGACGCGACTGCCGCTGTGGATCCGGACACCGGCAGCCATGGCAGCGGCGGCAAGCCCGCGGGCATATTTCAGCGGATGCAGGTCGCCGCCACGCGGATCGAAGAGCGCGCCCCTATAATGTGCGGTTCCGGTTGCGGCTTGAATGGCATCCCGGTCAAGCAGGCGCGTCGGCATGAGATGGGCGTGGCACTGGCGGGCGGTCTCGCAGACGGCATCCAGCGCCTTTCCATGGGTCGCAGCACGCAACGTTCCGTTCTGGCGTGCCTCGCAGTCAATGCCCAGACGGCGGATGAGTTCGAAGGTGAAATCGGGTCCGCCATAGGCACGCGTAATCATCCGGGCGCCAAGATCGCCACCGAACAGGGACAGCAACGCGTCCGGATTGAATTTCAGTCCCGGATTGACCTGACCGCCATTGCGCCCCGACGCACCCCAGCCGGGCTCGTTGGCTTCGAGCACCGTCACATCGACGCCCATCTCGGCCAGATGCAATGCCGCCGACAGACCCGCAAAACCGGCGCCAATGATGGCAATAGAGGTCCGCGCATCCGCATCGAAAACCGGCGTCTCGGGCGCCGCCATGGCGGTCTCCGCGTAAAGGCTGTCGGGCAGTGGCTGGGCAGTCCGCATGCGCGTTAATCCAGGATGAGCATTGCTGTCAGTCTGCACAGGAATTGCCATGGGACAAAAGACTTTTTCCCGGTTGAAAGGGAATGGGGTACAGGTTCTGCACTTGGAAATAGAATGTACCTAGCTACAAACAAAGATCACATAAGATAGATTATGGAACAAAATGCTGTCGAGATATCTGGCAATCCGGCGGTTTCTTGACCCCCTCGGCTTGACCTGTGCCGTTTCCACGGCTTAAGCGGATGCAGCCTGAACGCCAAGCGAAAGACCGGACCCGATGAGCGAAATGCGCATTCTTTCAGATGCTTTCATTCCTGAGCTGCCAGGACGCTACAACGGCAAGGTCAGGGAAAATTATGATCTCCCGGATGGTCGCCGGATCATCATCGCCACCGATCGGCTGAGCGCCTTCGACATCATCCTCACCGCCATTCCGTTCAAGGGCCAGGTTCTGACGCAGACCGCCCGCTACTGGTTCGAACAGACGGCCGACATCTGCCCGAACCATGTGCTCGATTATCCGGATCCGAATGTCGTCATCGGCACACGGCTCGATATCCTGCCGGTCGAGGTTGTCGTGCGTGGCTATCTGGCTGGCACGACAAGCACCTCGATCCTGACGAAATACCGCAATGGCGAACGCGCCATGTATGGCACCGTGCTGCCGGACGGCATGAAGGACAACGAAAAGCTGCCAGAGGCAATCATCACGCCGACCAGCAAGGCCTTCGATGGCGGCCATGACGAGCCTTTGTCGGCCGCGGAAATTCTGGCGCAGAATCTTCTGACACAGGAACAGTGGGACACGGTGTCGGCCTATGCGCTGGCGCTGTTTGCGCGTGGTCAGCAGCGTGCCGCCGAGCGCGGCCTGATCCTTGTCGATACGAAATACGAATTCGGTACCGACAAGGATGGGCGCATCGTGCTGGCGGACGAAATCCACACGCCGGATTCGAGCCGTTACTGGATTGAAGACAGCTATGCCGAGAGTTTTACCGGTGGCACCCGCCCGAAAAGCTTCGACAAGGATTTTGTCCGGGCCTGGGTGACCGAGCGCTGCGATCCCTACAAGGACCCGATCCCGCAAATCCCGGCCGATCTGATCGCGCAGACGTCGCGTGTCTATATCGAGGCCTACGAGACCATCACCGGCCAGCGCTTCGAGCCCGACCTGTCCGGCGCCACGGTACTGGACCGTATCCGCGACAATCTGAAACCCTAATTCAGCTGAACTTCAGGTTTACGCGACCACGATCTCGATGCGCATGCCGTCATAGCCTGGCTGCACATGGTCAGGCGTTTCGCCCATCACGGTGTCGTAGTCGAGCGGCACATGCATATGGGTGAGAACGGCGGCTTTTGCCCCGAAACGCTCGATCCAGCCGAGTGCTTGTTCAAGCGACAAATGGCTGGGATGGAACTTGTATTGCAGCGTATCGATGACCAGAACATCCAGCCCGCCGAGCCTGGCAATCGTCTCGTCGGGAAAGTCGCTGACATCGCTGCAATAGGCAAAATCGCCGATGCGGAAGCCGAGCGACTGGATATCGCCGTGGATCTGCCGCAGCGGTTCGATCCGGATCGTGCCGCCGGCGCCGGTGATGGCCATCGGTGACATCGCCGGTTCGATGATATGGGCGACGACGATCGGTGGATAGCCGCTGCCATCTGGCTGCTCGAGACAATAGCGAAAACCGTCGCGGATGCGGCCCATGGTTTCGGCATCCGCCCAGATCGGCGTGCGTTTCCTGTTGTGCAGCACGAACCCGCGAAGATCGTCAATGCCGTGCACATGGTCTGCATGGGAATGGGTGTAGAGAACGGCATCGATATGATCGACCTTCGCGGCGATCATCTGTTCGCGAAAATCCGGGCCGGTATCGACGACGACCGTCGTCTTGCCACCGTCATCGGCAAACTGCTCGATCAGCAGAGCGGCGCGCATGCGACGGTTCTTCGGATTGGCAGGATCGCACGCGCCCCAGTCGCCGGTGATGCGCGGCACGCCCGGGGACGAGCCACAGCCAAGCAGAGTGAAGACGCGCCGCATGACCAAGTTCAGAGCCTCGGCATTTTAGAGAAGATGCGGAATGCATTTTCCGTGGTGATGGCCGCAATATCCGCCGCGCTCATGCCGATTGTCTCGGCCAGCACCTGGGCGGTATGCGCCACAAAGGCGGGCTCGTTGCGCTTGCCGCGAAACGGTTTTGGCGCAAGGTACGGCGCGTCCGTCTCGACGATCATCCGGTCCTGCGGCACGGTCCTTGCAATGGCGCGCAGCTCTTCCGACTTCGGAAAGGTCAGGATGCCGGAAAACGAGATGTAGCCGCCCAGTGCGACGCCGATGCGGGCCAGTTCGGGCCCGGACGAGAAACAGTGCAGCAGGAAAGGGAAGGCCCCCTTCCCTGTTTCCTCGGTCAGCACCGCCGCCATGTCGTCGTCGGCCGAGCGGCTGTGGATGACCAGTGGCAGGCCGGTCTGCCGGGCAGCGTCGATATGCCGCCGAAGACCGATCATCTGCGCGTCGCGCGGCGCATTGTCGTAGAAATAATCGAGACCCGCCTCGCCGATCGCCACGACCTTCGGATGCGTCGAAAGCCGCACGAGATCAGCCGCTTCGATGTCGAGTTCCTCGTCGGCATTGTGCGGATGCGTGCCGACGGAGCAGAAGACGTTGTCATAGGCCTCGGCAATGCCAAGGATCGTATCGAACTTCTTCACACGCGTCGAAATCGTCACCAGTTGCGTGACGCCGGCTGCCATGGCACGCGCAACGATGGCATCCCGCTCGGCCTCGAAGTCCGGAAAATCCAGATGGCAATGGGTATCGATCAGCATCGGTCTGCCTTCACGCTTCCGGTGCAACATAGCGCGGGAAGACCGGTTTCGGTGCTTCGAGCGGCGTGCCCGCTTCAAGCCTGCCGGCCTCGCCAAAATGCGCAAAATCGCGTTTTGTCTCCGGCATGGCGACCAGATCGAGCAGCTTTCCTGCCGATTCCGGCACGAAGGGCTGCAACAGGATGGCAATGCGGCGCACCACTTCGGCCGTGACGTAGAGCACGGTGCCCATGCGGACGGGGTCGGTCTTTTTCAGGGCCCAGGGCGCCTGGCCGGCAAAATAGCGGTCTGCCTCCGAAACCACGGCGATGATCGCGGTCAGCGCCTTGTGGATCATCAGTGCGTTCATGTCCTCGCGCGTCGCGGCCAGAAGTGCATCGGCGGCGGCCAGCATCGCCGTGTCTTCGGCGGTCAACTCGCCACATTCCGGGATCTTGCCATCGCAATTCTTGACGATCATCGACAGCGAGCGGCTGGCGAGATTGCCGATGCCATTGGCCAGATCGGAATTGATGCGGGTCGCGATCGCTTCTTCGCTGTAGCTCCCGTCCTGGCCGAAGGAGACCTCGCGCAGGAAGAAATAGCGGATCGGATCGAGACCAAAATGCCCGACGAGGTCAAAGGGATCGACGACATTGCCGAGCGACTTCGACATCTTCTCACCCTTGTTGAGCAGGAAGCCATGGGCAAAGACGCGCTTGGGCAGCGGCAGTCCGGCCGACATCAGGAAGGCAGGCCAGTAGACCGCGTGGAAACGGATAATGTCCTTGCCGATCATGTGGATATCGGCCGGCCAGAATTTTGCACGCGGCCCCTTTGGATCGGTGAGGTAACCGGTTGCCGTGATGTAATTGGTCAGCGCGTCGACCCAGACATACATGACATGCGCCGGGTCGTTCGGGACCTTGATGCCCCAGTCGAATGTGGTGCGCGACATGGACAGGTCGCGCAGTCCGGATTTGACGAAGGAAATCACCTCATTGCGGCGCTCGGCCGGTCCGATGAAATCGGGATTGTCCTCGTAGTGCTTGAGCAGCCTGTCCTCATAGGCGGAGAGCTTGAAGAAGTAGCTTGCTTCCTCGACCCATTCTACCGGCGTGCCCTGCGGCCCGTAGCGCACACCATCGGCGCGCAGCTCCGTTTCGCTTTCCTGATAATAGGCTTCGTCGCGCACCGAGTACCAGCCGGCATAGCTGTCCTTGTAGAGATCTCCGGCCTCGCTCATGCGGTTCCAGATGGTCTGGACGGCTTCGTGATGGCGCGGCTCGGTGGTGCGGATGAAATCATCGTTCGACGCGTTGAGCAGCACGGCCATCTTCTGGAATTCGCTGGAATTGCGGTCGGCCAGTTCCTGCGGCGTGATGCCTTCCTTGCGTGCGGTCTGCTGCATCTTCTGGCCATGCTCGTCGGTGCCCGTCAGAAACAGGACCTCGCGCCCGTCCAGCCGCTGATAGCGGGCCATGGCATCCGTCGCGATCAGCTCATAGGCATGGCCGATATGCGGCCGGCCGTTCGGATAGGAAATCGCGGTGGTGATGTAGAAGGGGGACGTGTCTGTCATGATCGGCTTTGGCCTTGCGTTCACAATCTCTTGGCTGCGCAGCTATTAGCGCAACTGGCAAGCAAGGGAAACAGCAAGTTCGTCAAGAAATATCGAAGCTCAGGCCGCCTGCGCGCTGCGCAGGTCATCCAGGAGCGACAGGATGGTCTGCTTGCGGTCGAGATTGTAGGCGCCGGCCAGCGTCAGTTTCTCGGTGACCGCCGACGACAGGCGTGCAAACCGATCGGCGCGGGCAAGGTCTCCGGACAAGGCCGCCTGCCGCGCCTGTCCCATGACGTGTTTGCTGGCGAGTTCCGAGAAGAAATCGAAGATCGTCTCGCTGTCCTTGCCGGACAAGGTGTCGGCCAGCTTGTGCATGTCCTTGCGGATAACAGGCCCCTGCCCGGCCAGCACCGCATCGAAGGCGGCGATGATATCGAGCCCGCCATAATTGACGAGCTTCAGCGCCTCCGACACGCTGCCATTGGCGGCAGCAAAGACCTTCTCGGCACTCGCCCCGGCGATCTCGAAGCCGAGACTGGCCATCGCCTGCCGCATCGGACCCGGCCCAAGCGGGCGCAGGGCAAGTGGCAGGCAGCGCGAGCGGATGGTTGGCAACAGTTTTCCCGGCGCATGGGTCAGCACCAGGAACAGTGATCGCTTCGGCGGCTCCTCGAGGATCTTCAGGATCGCATTGGCGGCGTTGCGGTTCAGGTCGTCGGCGGTGTCGATGATCACGATCCGCCAGTTGCCGGTTCCGGATGTCTGCGAGAAGAATTTCCCGGCGCGACGCACTTCGTCGACGGTAATCGCGCTCTTCACGCGGCCGGTCTTTTCATCCGTCGGGCGCGTCAGATGCAGGAGATTGTGCGAGGCGCCCGAGGCGATCTGCCGGCTGACAATGGCATTTGCCTCCGGGTCCAGAAGCATCTCCGGTGCCGTTGCCGGGTCGGGGTGGCTGAGCACATGGTTGGCGAAACGGAAGGCCAGCGTTGCCTTGCCGATGCCTTCCGGTCCCTCGATCAGGATTGCATGATGTCCCTTCCCGGATCGATAGTTCTGCGCCAGAAAATGCTCGGCTTCCGCATGGCCGAACAGGCGCATGTTTTCTGCTGGCGGTACGGCACCGTCGAGAACCCCGTGTTTTTCTGCACTCATTGCGCTGCTTCCGAACCGCGGCCGTTTCCGTCATCACCGTTGCCGTTGCCGCCATGCCGCGAGAGTGCCGCCTCGACAATTGAGAACACCGAAGCCGCGATCGTCTCCTGCTTCTGCGTCGCGTCGATCACATGGCAGCGCTCGGGATCGGCGGCTGCGATGTCGAGAAAGGCCTCGCGCCGCTTTTCATGCGTGTCCAGTTCTTCCTTCTCGAAACGGTCGAGTTCGACTTCTTCTCCGGTTTCACCCGGCGGGACCGCCGCACGTTGCCGCACGCGCTCGAGGCCAACGGCCGCCGGCAGGTCGAAGAGGATCGTGCAGTCCGGCATGACGCCGTTGACTGCCACACGCTCCAACGCTTCGATGAAGTTCGGCTCCAGATTGCCGGTGATGCCCTGGTAGACGCGTGACGAATCCATGAACCTGTCGCAGAGCACGACGGCGCCCTCGGTCAGCGCCGGGCGGATCACCTCTTCGACGTGATCACTGCGGGCGGCAGCAAACAGGATTGCCTCCATGCGGATGCCGAAGGCCTGGGCAGCGCCGGACAGAAGCACGTGACGCGTTGCCTCGGCTCCGGGCGATCCGCCCGGTTCGCGGGTCATCAGCACCTTTCGTCCGCGCTGTCGCAGCGCAGCGGCCAGCAGGCGAATCTGGGTGGATTTCCCTGCCCCCTCGCCGCCTTCGAATGTCACGAACAAACCGCTTCCGACAGCCACTTACAATTTCCGTTCCTGTTGCGATCCGTCAACTCTTTATCCGATTGCGCCTTGCGGCGAAACCTTTGACCGGGCTTTTCCCTAGAGCCAGAAAAACAGCAGTTCCTGCAGCGCATCCAGGGAGCGGCTGGTGAGCGAGCCGGGCTTGACGGCGGCCGCCGTCTCGACGGGGATTTCGCGCAGCAATCGCTCGCCGTTCCAGATCTTCAGGGACCCGACCCTCTGCCCGGAGGCGACTGGCACCCGCAGAGGCCATTGATAGACGACATGGGCGCGGAGGCGCTCTGGATTGTTAACCGGCACCAGCACCTCCACCGGCCCGCTGGTAACCAGCGGCACGCTGGCTTCTGCGCCGCCATAGACGCTCGCTTCGCCGATGATGTCGCCCTTTGCAAACACCGTCTTTTTCTGGAAGGCATTCATCGCCCAGTCGAGGATCTTTCGCGCTTCCTCTGTCCGTTCCTTGTCGCTGGCAAGGCCACCCATGGCGAGGAACACGCGCTTGCCGTCCTTGTGAAGCGAGGTGACGCTCGAAAAACCATAACCTTCGGCAAAACCGGTCCCCAGCCCGTCGACGCCGATATTGGCGGCAATCAGCGGATTGCGATTGCGCTGCCGGATTTTGTTCCACTCGAAATCAGCCTGTGAATAAAGCGGATAGAAATTCGGGTAGCTGCTCTGGATATGGCGGGCAAGTGTCACAAGTTCACGCATCGTCACCGTGTTGCCGGGATCGGGCAGGCCGGTCGGGTTGCTGAAGGAAGAGACGGTCAGTCCAAGGCCCCTCGCCCGCTTCATCATGCGCTCTGCAAACGCGCTTTCGCTGCCGGCCATGCCTTCGGCAAGAATGATGCAGGCATCATTGGCGAGATGCACGACGACCCCCTGGATGAGGTCGCCGACGCGGACGCTCGATTTCAGCGCCGCAAACATCGTTGAGGTGCCCGATGGAGCGCCACCCGTGCGCCAGGCATGTTCGGAAACGGTATAGCTCGTATCAAGGGTCACGTCCGCGCGTGTCAGCGCATCGAACACCACTTCCATGGTCATCAGCTTGGTCAGCGACGCTGGTGGAACAGGCGTATTTTCATCCTTGGAAAACAGCACCGTTCCAGTTTCGGAATCGATGAGGTAGGCCTGCTTCGCCTTGGTCTCGAAAGCGGGCGCCTGCGCGCCGGCGAGCGATGACATCAGGCACAGAAACACTGTCAGCAGGTAATGAGGCCGAGCGCGCATGAAGAACTCCGGTTCTTCCAACGGGATAGCAGGCGTCCGTCGAAGGTTCAACACACGCCGTCTGGTGCAAGACCTATCGCGCGTCGGCCTGCCGCCTGGCGTAGGCCAGGATCGACGCCTCGTTCAGCGGATTGGTTTCGACGAGGATGGCATCGAAGGCTGTTTCCGATACGCTGACGCGGGCTTCGACATAGGCGGCCGCATAGGCCACATTGGCATTGCGCATCGGAATGAATTCCGGGCGATCCGCAGGAACAGGTCCAAGATCCGGCAGCATGACGAAGGCGTCGAGGCCCGGCGTTGCCATCACTGCATTCGGCTCTTCGGCGAGCGCCGTCAGCGGCACGCCGCTGTCGAGATTGGACTTCGCCGGGATGGTCAAAGTCCCGAAATTTCCGTCCATGGACTGGACCTGCTTGCGCAGCGGCTCGTTGGACGCGACCATGACGCCGGTGGCGATCTGTCCCTCGGGGAATGTCGAGGGGCCGCGATCGCCCTTCTTGACGTATGAGGCCATCAGATAGGGCATGTCATTGCCCTCCATCGGCGCGCGGCCAACATACTGGACGCGGACATTGGCGCTGCCTTTGCGCTTCATGTCGAGAAAATCAGCCGTTTTGGAGGACACGTCGATGATCCGGCCATATTCATAGGGGCCGCGATCGTTGACGCGGACAATGACCGACGTGCCGTTTTCGAGATTGGTGACGCGGGCATAGCTCGGCAGCGGAAAGGTCGGGTGGGCGGCCGACAGGTGGTACTTGTCATAGACCTCACCATTGGCTGTCAGGCGACCGTGAAAGGCAGCACCATACCAGGACGACATGCCGGTCTTGTTGTAGCCGAAATCCTCCTTCGGCGTGTACCACTTGCCCTTGACCTTGTAGGGTTTGCCAACCTGGTAGCGCCCGCCGCCCTTGGGAATGTTCTTGCCCTCGGCAACGCGCGGGCTCGCCTTCACGCCATAGACGGATTCAGCGAAATACTCCTTGCTCCGCTTCGGCTTTTCGGCCTTGACGGTTGGGGTCGACTGACAGGCGGTTAATGCTCCGCACAGCAGCGGGATCGCCGCAAATCGCAATCCCATCGAAAGGATGGCCGCACTCTTTTTCGATGTCATGTGTCCCACGTCGTTTTCGTCGATACCCATCCCGGTGAAAGCTGCTCTTGCCCCGCAGCATCGCACCGGTGTCACGTTCCGTAACAGCCCATTAATCATGACAACAACATGGCCGAATTGCGAATGGGTATACTGTGCCGGAATGGGAATTTCGGTTTATGGTTTACGGATGGTTAATGCTTGACGGGCTGACATGCGCTGCGCCGTTTCATCGGACCTGCACGCGCAGGCGAAAATCATGCTTTGTGCTGCAGGCTTACCCTTGCAAAACAGGGGCAGTTCGCGCAATAAGACGCTCGCTGGAAGAGTGTCCGAGTGGTTTAAGGAACCGGTCTTGAAAACCGGCGTGCGGGAGACCGTACCGTGGGTTCGAATCCCACCTCTTCCGCCAGTTCTCATTTTGGTATTGATATCGCTCGATTTCACCTGGCATTCGTCAGCGGTTGTCGGTGGTGAAATATCTTTTCGCCGGGATGCCTCCCGGATGCTTTTAAAAAGCAGTAACGTTCCCAGTGCGGAGAAACCATGGCTTTCGACCCTATCAAGGCGTTCACCCACTACAACGAAGCAGAATGCTCCGTGCAGTTCTGGGTGGCCGATGCACCGGCTTCGGTTTTTGCCTCGCTGGAAGAAGCGGTTGCCTTTGCCCGCGACAATGGTGCTGGCTGGAAGGATGTCGAGATCACCGTGCATATGCCGCGCGAGGACATCGTCTACGCGACCGGCAAGGTCAGGACGCTGATCGAGGCGCTGCGCAAACAGCCGCGATAAGCGGCCTTCAGCTCTGGCGACACCAGGGCCAACGTTTGCCGTCACGTTTCTGGACGATACCTTCCGCCGCCATCTGTTCGCCGAGCGATTGTCCGTTGCGGATCACGCGCCGCGCAGTCCCGCGGTCTGTGTCTCCGCTTCCCTGTGGTGATGCGGCCAACGTGAAGTCCCCAGCGCTGAGAAGAATGCGCAGGCGTTCCTTCGCATCATGGGCAAGCAAACGCTCCGAATCGCAGCGTGCCTGCCGTGCCTTCGGAGCCTCGATATCGGCGACCCGTATCTTCTCGCCCTTGAACACGAACGTATCGCCATCGATCACGCAATTGTCGGCACGCGACGGACTGCAATAGAAGAACTTGCCGGCCGGGCTGGCCATGGTCGATGGTCCGACATGCTGCACCGTGGCGTCCTCGACCCGATCCGCCGGCACGGGCACTTCTGCAATGCCAATCTTTGGAATGCCAATCTTTGGAATGACAGTCTCCGGGGCCACACGGGAGGGCTTAGAAAGCGTTGTCGGCTGCTTGGAGACGGATGCGGTCCTCGCCTGTACATCAGGCTTGCGCGCCGGCTCCTGGCTGGCGATTTGGCTTTTTTTTCCGCTGTCCGTCCATGCCTCGATCCGTTGGCGGTTGTCATAGATTGTAATACCGCCGACGACGACCACTGCAGCCAGATACCATGGCCACATGCGGCCCTGTGACGGTGCCTTGCGGGGGCGTCGCGCCCGCCGTTTTGGTTTCGATGTTCTTGTCATGTTGCCCGTTCCGATTCGCGGTGCATTATCCGCGTCGTGGGTTTAACGAAACGTTGCTGGCCGAAATGCATCCCGGAATATGCCGGCAGGGCGAACAAGCAGCCCGCGTCCGTGCAGATATCGCCAACCCTTTACAGACGACGCGAACCGCGCCAGACTGCAACCTGCATGGTTGTTGTCGCCTGCCGCTGTTGGAGGAATGGCGGTTTTGCGGGAACCTTGGTGGCCGTTGCGCCGTTACTGACCGCCGGAAACAACTGGGAGGAAATCGATGCGCCAGATGAAATGGAATGAGCCGATCGAAATTGGCTTCGTGCAGGGCAACACATTTACCGTTAGCGGCCCGTCAGACGCATTGAATTGCCTGGCGAATCTTTGGCCCGAGCTCCGCGGTCCACATTATGTCGCGGCGCGCAGCATCTGCCGGGCGGCGATCGATGGTCGCAAATCTGCGGAAGAAGCCCGTGCCGTCTTCATATCCGCAACGCGCGAGGCGCGATTGAAGGCGCATTGACGGCTGCCCCTTCTCGCTTCGGTACCCTGCCCGCAGAACAAAACACCTGCTGACACAGTCGCCCATAATCCAGGCCGAGCGCGGACCGATTCGACTTTGTCGTTTTGTCGGGACATGATTTAAGATCAGTGCAAAGCCCGGAAGCCGATATCGGTTCTCATCGGAAACGCGTCACTGCGAAAACGGTCGCGTTTTTCTGCAGGGCAGACGACCCAATTGCGTCCGATGCAGCTTGGTTTTCGCGCATTCGAAACTGTAACTGTTATAAATAATCCGGAATACCGGGCTCTATGCTGGATTAAATGCAGGATTATCCGGGATATTTCAGGATCATCCGAGCCGTTTCAGGATGATTTGAGAGCGCGAAAATTCAACGTGCAAGACCTGCGCGCCTCACATCCTGCATGAAGCGGAAAATGCCAGATCGCGATGGCGCACGGTCGCCAAATTTAACAACCGTGGCAGATCGGATTTGATCCGTGGACATTTTCTCTGCGCACTCAACGATAAAATCGGCAAGATCAGGCTCAAGGGCGATCTTGCTACGGGAAATCGTCCGATAGGTGGACAGGCTTTTTCGTTGATGGCTCGCTTCCGCTGCTTTTTTCAATGCCAGATATTCGGATGCAGGAACCGTTACAAGGTCATCGGCGAAGGCGAGCTTCCCGCAGGTCGAACATAGTTCAATGACGGCGCGGTGTTGCGCCGCGCTGCTCATGCGGCTTCCAGTCGCGCCAGTGCCGCTTTGACGCGCAACGACTGCCAATAGCGGCCAATGGCACTGATCGAAGGCGTCATATTAGCGCCAAATGCGATCTCACACTCTTCATGAGCTTGCGATAGGGATTGACTGTTGACGCGGTCAGCAAAAAAGCTTGCGATAGCAGGGTGTCGCTCGATGAATCCCCTCGCCCGACGCTCTAGCTTAAGACGGCCCAGGCCCGCCTTTTCAAGCTTATCCTGCGCTTTCAACAGTTCGACATATTGAGATAGGGGAATGATGGCGAATTTGATGCCAGCAATCGTTTTCAAGGCAGGCTCGACAGAGGACTTTTTTGCCAATGTGGTATGTTCCGCGTTGATGACATCCCACCACTATAACGCAAATTTTTGTGAAACGAAAGCAGAACGAACCTGCTGTCCATATCCCAGCATACGACAGCTTGCCGATTGCCTACGGAGGGCGCTGGGGCCTCGGCAATTGGCACACCAATCCTTCCCGGCAGGAAACGGCAACAAATCGCTTTGAGTACGGCGCGGGAGCCTCAGCGACAAATCCCTGACATGATAAATCACGGTGAAAGTTTCGGCAAGGTGATCGATCTACTGGCTGACAATTCAGGGAACCGCTAACATCTTTCCTTGATGATTTTGAAGGGGAGAATCAATGCCGGACGAGAACGCGGTTGAAAAAACTAGCTCGACAGGAGCCATCGACCTTTTCGGTATTGCCGGTTTCTCTGAGTATTTGGCAAACCCAATTATTCGAGGTGTGGGGAAGGCTTTAGAACCCCTTTGGGACAGGGTACACAATGCTGCGAAAAGGGCGGATTTCTCCGCTTGGGATGAGGCGCTGAAGTTGCGAGGGTATCATCCCGAGACTGTCCAACTGACACTTGGCCAGAGAGCAGATGTCCAAATTTTGGCAAAGTCCATTCAACGACAAGATAATAGCGAGGCTATCGCGGCAGCGGCCATAGATTATGCCAGGCACGAATTTGACCCCGGCGATACACTGGAAATCCCAATTCTGGATACATCGTGGATCGACAAATTTTGGTCGCTTGCGCAAGACGTCTCGGACGCCGAAACCCAAATCTTTTGGGGAAACGTCCTAGCAAGGGCCTCATTTGGACAGGGGCAACTTAGTCCAAGAGCATTAACCCTGCTTACGACGCTGGTAGGTGACGAAGCGCGAGCGATAGAGCGACTCGCGCCGATGGTCATCAGATTGGAAAACTTTCAAGGGCATTGGGACGTCGGCTTGATGACGAGCTTGCGAGTACCCTATCCACTTGAAGCAGGATCGAAGCTCGCGGCATTTAAAACCAAGCCCCGCGAATTGATCGGCGGTTTCGAGCACGATCTTTTTTCCTCAATTGGCCTGTATCTGGAGGAAGGTTACGCGCACGACTTCATCCAAGCGCCTTTTCCCGACCGGGATAATCTGATCGAATTCTCGATTGGTGCGACAAGATTTTCTATCAATGGAAGCTTTCGTACCGATGAGTTTGGAAATTTGCCACTCGGCAGTGGCACGGGAATTTCTCCGCTGGGCAACGAGATTTTCGGTCTGGTCAAAGCAGAAGCAGACCCGGCTTACGTCGAGATGCTGACGGAATGGTGCAATTTGCAGGGTTGCGAATTGAAGAAGCTCTGAACGGTCTTCAATGACGCTGAAATTGTTACGACCAATTTATTGAAGGCAGGCTATGACGACAGTTTTGCTAGAGGATGTTGGAGAAACAGTGCGTCTGGCCATGACGCCGGAGCTTGCACGTGACATTGAGGATTGGCATATCCGGAAATGCCAGACTCATCCCGACACAACATGGCGTCGGCTCATCACATCCAACGGTGCCACACAAATCCGCCGCCAGTGTTGCACCTGCGGCTATCTGTTGGGAGGGCCGCGCAAGAAAGTACCAGAGGACGATGGCCTCCCGCTTGTCGTAGACGGCGCATATGACATGTACGAAACAGCGCGAGAGCGCGAGTTGAATGACATTCGACAGGTGCATGCAAGGAAACAATTCGAACGCGATAACTCATGGTTTCGTGATTACGACGACTACCTCAAAAGTGAAGCTTGGAAGGCAAAGAGGCGGCTGATTTTCGCAAGGTCGGGCGGCAAGTGCGAAGGTTGCGGCATCGCCAGCGCTACACAGGTCCATCATCTGACTTATGCTCACGCGAAACAGGAGTTCCTGTTTGAACTGGTTGCCGTATGCGATGCCTGTCACGACCGCCTTCATGGCGATAGGCAGGCAAATGCCAACGGCGAAGCGGAAGTCGATACCAGTTGGGGCGAACATCCGTGCAATGGCTGTCGATTTACGTCCGACTCGGACGGACAGCCGTGGTGCTTCATTGCCGATGAACCAGTGAAGATCGCTTTGGCGATTGGCGGGAATTGCGGTCCCGACCGAAGCCTGTTTGAACATTTAAAGTGAAGTCGCGTCGGACTGATCTCGCGAAGAGCAGTCATAGAAAAGCTCGCCAGCCTGCAAGAGCCGCGCTTTCGCGGTCGCATTGACGAGACGGATGGTGAGACTTAAAATTCCGCTCGCGTCGAGCTCGTTTAGCGAGGTCGTATAGAAGTTTTGAACAAGCCATGTTTCCTTAGACAAGTCATTTGCCGCGCTGGCCGCCTCAGCGTAGTCCGCCCATAAGGTGTCCAAAAGTGCAAACTGCGCTTTGCTCGCAGGCGCCCGTGGAATGCAGCCGCGAGGCTTTCTAGCCTGTTTGCAGTCTTTGATTGCGACGGTGCTAATGTCAGCTGGTTGTCGCGTCTGTACCATGGCCCAGGGAGCTCCAACAATTGTAATTTATGCGTTCGCCAAAACGGGCCGTAGACGCGGTTCGTGTAGCGTTTGGCGACGGCGATGGCGCGGAGTGTGAATAAGCGCGCCCACGGCCTTCAAAACCACTTCAATTTTCATTTCACTTGCCGGGCAACCATCGCTTTTAGCGCTGAAATCGCCTTAGCCGCTTTTCTGTCATTGACAAACCGGAGCGCCGACACCTTGTGAAATCGGTTCAACCATTTGTTCAACTCCATGTCGCCGGCATCGTCTTTGCCGGAAAACTGTCGCCAGAGCCTGCGGATAAGATCGACTTGGGCCGGTGTCGCCATGGCAGGGCGAGCGCCGAACGTTCGCTTTGTCCAGTTCGACCGGAATCCGAGCGCTGTCATGTATTTCATGACATTTTGGAAACCGAAGGCCTCAAGATCGCTGGCACTCTCACATCCACCATACCGGGCGAGGATCGCCCGGTCGTCTTCCTCGGTTAGGCCAAGTTCCCGCTTGGCAACGTGCAGGAGTGCAATTTGCTTGTTTGAGATCGGAATGATAGTTTTCGGACGCGCCATGTCAGTTGCCTCTCGTTCCCGCAAACCCACTTTTTCGTAAAAGGCGGATGGCATGAATGAGGGAAATCGTCCGGCGTGTGTCGCCAATCCGGGTTTCGAGTGTAAGCAGTTCGTCAGTGAGCGCCGCATCAGACATGGATTGCAGATCGTCGGCCGTGGGCGCTTGGAGCGCCTTTTCAAGGCGTTCCGTCAGTTCTAGCAGACGATCCGTTTCTTGTTTCGGCCAAGCAACCTTTGCACCGCGAGAGTAGGACATACGCTCAAGCAGAGCCGAGATTTGCCATGTGAGACGGCCTTCCTCGGCAAGGCGGTCCAACCCGGACATATCCTCCACCGGTATGCAAGGTATGAGCGAAAGGAAGTCCTGCGTGGCCTGATCGCGGATGCGGCGCTTCTGCCGATCATCCAGAACCTCGGCAATCAGGTAGGCTTCCTGCATGAAGCGAAATGAGACTTTCAGCGCCTCTGCCGAGCGAGCGAGAACGGCATCGGGATCAGCACGGTTATGGGCCAGGCGCTGACTGGCGACCTTTACCGCTGTGATTTCATCCCAAACCAGTTCGATTGCTTCACGCAAATCCTGCTCAAAGGTCTCAAAGCTGCGAAACAGGTGCGTATGCCCGTCGATCCGCTCACAGTCGCGCTCAACAGGCTCTTTGAAGCCGCCAATATACGGGCCATTGTGTCCGAGCCGGTTCGGCAAAGGACGGAGATTGAGGATATCCTGCGGGTCGCCGCGTGAATCGTTGTCACGAAAAATGGTGCGACCGTGGGCGTCGTTGTGGGGATGCGTCATGCTCAAACTTCCTTTGGACATTGCTCCGCAATACGCCACACAGATGCGCGGAGAGGGTTGATTTACAGGCTTTGGCAGTTGGCCGAAGGGCGATCAGGCGTCTTCGGGGTTCAGTAGCTTCATGGCTCCAGTCCTTGCGGTCAGGGTGCTGAGAGCGTTCTGCAGATGGATAAGGCGAATGCCGACGGCATGGCCGGTCTCTGGTCCGCTCATGCGGCGAGCCGTTTCAAGCAGTTGCACGAGGTCACGAAAGTTGGTGCGAGTGCCGTAGGCCGATAGAGCCGCGTAAGCATCCTTGCCCTCGACGTTGAACGCCGCGCCGATCAACTCGCAATCGCAAATGCTTGGGCCAGGAAGATGCCGCTGCATCCCTATCCGGCTTTCGATCTGCGCCCATGTTGCTGCGTCACGACGGGTAGTTGCCAAACGCTCCGCATTTCCGGCGATTACGAGACCAAGGCTGCATTTCTCCTGAACCCGTAAAAGCTCACGGAGGGCTGTTGCTTCAAGGGTCTGAACTTCATCGACAACCAGAAAGTGCGGTACGTCAACGAAGCAGCCAGCCTCGCTGCAATAGCGATTGATTGGCATGAAGCACCGATAAACGTCGTCCGAAAGGTCAGATATGTACTTGTGGTCATCTGCAATTCCGAGCGTGCCGAGCAGCATTTGAAACATGCCTTTCGTTGATCGGCTTTGCGCGGAAACCTCGCAGTAACCGCCACCCATATCTTGTGCGATATGCCAGAGAGCCGAGCTTTTTCCGGTGCCAGGTCGACCGATCAGGTGCACCGGAAAGCCCATATCGAGGCTGAATTTCGAGGCCATGCGGGCGATCTTGACCGTATCGGTCTCAACGATCCTCGCGGGAATGTTGGCCGGGCGTTTCTGTCTCATTAACGTTTGCCTCCGATGGCGAAGATTTCGTTTAGCTTAGCGATAGCGTCATTGTTGGCGTTCCGAAGCTCATCATCCTGATGTTGCCGGGAAGTTTTGCTGACCGGCACGGGCGGCAAGGCCAGCCTGCCCGATCCGACCCGATTGACGGAAATCATCGCGTCTGGCTGGTTAGGTACTACCGGCGCTGCATTCCGGCCGAACGCGATCAGTTCCGCACCGACATCGACATCGGCGACAGACCGGTCCATCTCGCGCAATTTCGACTTCCGCACCTTGTCGCGCCGAGCGCTTTCCTGTGCACCACGCGGGTCGAGAACGTGATATTCCCGATCCGCGACAGCGACCCCAATGGTGTTGCCGTTTGCGTCTGTGACGAGCAGTTCGCCAAAGCTATGGAACTTCGGAATATGCACCAAGACGGTGCGGCCAAAGTATTCCAGCAAGCCATCGCATGTCCAACGCATGCCCTTGACGCTGAAGCCGTGCTTTTCGACAACGCGCGTTTCCGGCTGAGTGAATACCGTTAGCAAGTCATGCGGGTTGAGAAGAGTAGCCTTCCATCCAGCATCGACATATGCTTTGAATGTGAGTGCGGGTGATTTACCCTTTAGACCGCCCTTCTGCGGGATGTTTTCGTAGGCTGTGAGAAGGCCGAAAACTTCCTCGCAGACGGCGTCAAATCCTTCCGCATATGGCTTGTGTAGTTTGCCAAGCTGCGGTCGTTTCGGGTTTATAGCATCGTCGTCACGCCAGCCTTGAATGTGGCGGAAATACTGCTGGTTCATCTGGCGAAACCAGCCTTCGACGTGCTTTGCAGCGGCGTTGTAGGCTTTTGCCCGCAATACGCGTCCCAGACCTTCGCGGCCCTCGTATGGGACAACGGTGCTGCCGAGCTTGAGAGCGTCCTCAAGCATGTCGGCAAAGCGGTATTCGGAGCCGTTGTCGGCATAAAGGTACTGCGGCATACCGAACGCCGCATGCTCGCACATGTTCACGAAAGCCTGAATGACATCGGCGTTGCGTACACCACCTCTTTCATCAAACTGGATGATTTCGCAGAATACGCGGGCCGTTGCGATATCATAGAATGCAAGCAGCTTGGCAGTGGAATAGGTGCCGTCGTCGCGACCGACATGAACGTTGATGTGGTGCACGTCCATGACGACGATTTCCATCGGCTGCAAGCCCGCGATAGTGCGTTGGATACGCGGCTTGTTGTCCTCGCTGGCTTTCCGGTCGAACCGGTGCCGATAAACCGCCTTGAACCCGGCTTCAGCCTCAACGAAGCTACGAGGGATGACAAAAACACTGTCATCCATTGATGCAATCGGAGCCAGGTCTTTGTGCGCTATCGTCAGCCGCTTGAGCTCTTGTCCTGCGAGGATGAGCAGGATTTTTAGGGTCGTGCCCATTTTGATCTTGGCGCGAACGAATTGTTTCATGCTCTCTTCGACCGCGTCTTTTGTCGCGTCGTTAAAGCCAACAGAGTTGCACCATGCGCGGCTGATGATGACCTTCTTTTCGCCCTTGTCGCTTCGAACCCTTTGCGCAAGGCCGTGGATACCTTCACACTCATAGGTTTTGATCCAGTCGTACAGCGTGGTGCGTGTCAGCTTTCGCTGGTGCCCGGTCCAGTCCAGGCGCGTTGCGCCGTGTAGCCGCTCGATCTCGATTTTCCGGTCGCCGCTGCCCTTTGGATGCGACAGCGCTGCCTTGATGACCTCATGCTTCCATGCACGCTCGAACTGCGCATCGCTGCCGAAACGAAGGCTCGAAACGGCTTCATCAGCGATTTGAATAGCCTTTAAACGGTCTTGGATGTCGACTGGAAGGCTGGAAACCTTGATCTGATATTGAATGCCAGAGCGACCACCGCGACCATGTGCTGTTCGGATTTCGAGAACATGTCCGCGCCACGCCTCGGCTCTGCCATCAACAATACTTTTTATCGATTTTTCAATGGCTTGACGAGAAACTGACGCTAGATTTGCAAGTGAACGAACGTCAATATAGTTCATATGGCGCTCGGGGAATTTGCGGTTTCGGCTGCCGATTCAGTGAGCCCTGCCGCGACGGCGGTCGTCTGCCTTAGCGCGTATGCCTTCGGGCCATTCCTTTCAAATTTCAGACATTTCTCAACGTACTGACGGGTGAGACCTTGCGTGGTGCACCAAGAGTTTAAAGTGGTGCCGGACCGTACGAAACCCGACCTCACCTCATTATAGAAGGCGCTCTTTACCGAAGGCGAAGACATCGATATAAATTCCCATATGGGTGAGTGTTGAACCCAATATGCACTCATATGAGCGTTTACACAAGAGGCGAGCACCCTAATGAGTGATTTTGCAAGCAGGCTGCGCTTTGCCGTGACCAATTATGCAGAGGGATCAATCACTTATAAGTCTTTCGCTAGCCTGATAGATATGCCTTACAGGACCTTGCAGAACTATCTGAGTGGGGACAGGTCGCCAAATATAGAAGCTCTTCAAAAGTTTCATAAGAATGGAATAAATATCAACTGGCTGGTGACAGGCGAAGGTACCCCTTACTTAAACTCTGAACTAGATCGAAATATTACTGATAAACTGTTTCTCGTTTTCTCAAATGATTTCCTTGAATACGCTTTCTCCGAAAAAAGCCTATTCGAACGAGAAGACAAATATCGTCTGCTTTCATTTGTAATGGCCAATAATTATCTCGGTATCGGTCAACTGATACATCAACTGTTGGATGACCATGGGCTACACGCGACTTTACTTGAACTCGAACGTGACCTAGCCAACGGCGAACTTCGCGGGCTTTTCGATCCTGTACCGAAAAATAGTAGAGAGCTATGGAAAGCTACTCAAGAGCTCAAAGCTGACAGACTGAGCAAGGCCATAGCCCCATTCCCGATATCGCCCAATGACGAGGTTGGCGAATAGGTTGGCCAATCGACAGGAAAGCCCTATCTGGCCTTTGCGAGGTTGGCCAATATATGGTTGGATATCAACAGCTTGGCATTTATGCTGGAACACATGTTATCGTCGTACCCAATCAATGGATAGAGTCGCCTCTTTTCTGCTGAATAATGTAACAATATCAGTATCAAATAGGTGATTTCATTCCGGAATAGCTATGTTTTTTGCCAACCTCAAATTCCGGATTAGCTTTTGCGCCTCCAAAACACCACCGTCCTTTAGGCACTTGCAGAACACATATGGAACAGATAGTGTTCGTTCTTGATTTGTTTCATGACTCTGGAGTGTGTCGCCATGCTGACCCGTAAGCAACAGGAACTGCTTCTGTTCATTCATGAACGGATGAAAGAATCCGGCGTGCCGCCGTCCTTCGACGAAATGAAGGATGCGCTCGATCTTGCGTCAAAGTCCGGCATTCATCGGCTGATCACGGCTCTGGAAGAGCGAGGCTTCATTCGCCGTCTGCCCAACAGAGCCCGCGCGCTCGAAGTCATCAAATTGCCGGAGGCCTATTCTCTCAGCCTGCAGCCCAAGCGCGGTTTTTCCCCAAGCGTCATTCAGGGCAGCCTTGGCCAGACAGGGCCCGGCAAGACTGCAGCGTCAGCCACCGGTGGCAAGTCGACGTCTTCAGGCAATGGCGAGACCAATTCGGTGTCCGTGCCGATGATGGGGCGGATCGCGGCCGGTGTTCCCATTTCAGCCATCCAGAACAACACCCACGATATTTCGGTGCCGATGGAAATGATCGGATCCGGCGATCACTATGCGCTTGAGGTCAAGGGCGACTCGATGATCGAAGCCGGTATCCTGGATGGCGATACGGTGATCATAAAAAATACCAGCAGCGCCAATCCAGGTGAAATCGTGGTGGCGCTGGTGGATGATGAAGAAGCCACGTTGAAGCGCTTCCGCCGCAAGGGCGCTTCTATTGCGCTCGAGGCCGCGAACCCGGCCTATGAAACACGGATCTTTGGCCCCGACCGTGTTAAAATACAGGGCAAGCTGGTCGGCTTGATCAGGCGCTATCACTAGCCGGAGACAGTTTTTGGCAGGACACGCTTCTTGCCAAGGCAGGTTTCCGCAACGCACCTCCTGGCTACAGGCTTGCAAGCCTTCCGAGCAGTGTATTCAGCTCGATTGACAGCGGAATGTTGGTCTCGAACACCGCTCGAAGCCCGGCCTGATCCTTCAGGTCGGATTGGTACCACGCGATGAGACCGGCAGCCACCTGTCTTGCCTCTTCGCCCGCGATGTCGACGCCGTTTTCCTCGCACCACGCCTCCAGAAATCGGCGCAGCATGTCGAGGTCCGATGACGAGAGAGCCGTTTGCGAGAGTATCGATATCGGCATTGGCCCCTTCTCTCTGTTCGGTCACAGCAAGTGGTGCTGAATCAGACGTCATCTACGTCTTGGATGTCCCTGCCCAAGACAGGCTGGTAATCAACCTACGCGCTTGAACTTGTTCCGGGCTTTTGCCGTTGCCGCAGAATCGACCTCTGTTCTGAAAACCACGCTAAGTCGGAAATGTTCCATGCGCAGGTGTCGGCGGCTCATGCCGACCGTTTACCGTCCGACGATATCGACGGCAGAAAGGCGTCAGGATCGACGGACCGGACACAATCACGTCCGGCAGCCTTTGCTGCATACAATGCCTCGTCTGCCGACCGGAGCAAAATCTTGGTTTCGCAAGCCCCGCCGCAACCAGCAGCCGCAGTGCCGATGCTGACGGTAACGATGCCTTTTTCACTGCCTTTATGCACAATCTCCAGTCTGCGGACCTGCGCGCACAGAAAATTTGCAACAGACGCCGCCTGGTCGGCGCCGCAACCCGGTATGATGACCGCGATCTCCTCGCCGCCATATCTGGCGACAACACTGTCTGGATAGTCTTTCATGGACGCGGCAATGCAGTCGGAGACCGTCTTCAGACAGGCGTCGCCTGCCGGATGGCCATAGGTGTCGTTAAAGGCCTTGAACTTGTCGACATCAATCATCAACAGTCCCGGGCCGGGCGTGCCCACGGCCATGCGCGAAACATGACTTGCCAGATGCACATCGAACGACCGACGATTGAGCAAGCCCGTAAGACCGTCCGTGTGGGCCATGATCTCCAATCGTTCATTCAACGTTCGAAGTTCTGCCTCGGCTCGTTTTGCCAGTGTAATGTCGGAAAACACGACGAGGCTGCCGCCGTCCTCCATTGCGCGTGTTCGGGCTTCGATCCAGCGACCATCTGCGAGGCGAATCTGGTTGTCTCCGGACAGAAGGAAGACGTCGGCGGCCTGGTCGATCACATCATCGATTTTACCGGCGAATGGCATATCTTCACCGCGTTCGATCGCCGTCCGCAGGATTGTTCGCAGGGATGTCCCCGCAACCCGGATGTCGGCCGTGAGCGGAAACATTTCGGCATAGCGGCTGTTGCTGAAAACTTGGCGCCCCTCTGCATCAAACATGGCCAAACCGTCGGCCATGCTATCAAGCGCATTGTTGAGATGCTGCTGCGTGCGCGACAACTCGTTCTCGAGCCGCTTCCGATCCGTGATCTCGCGATTGTGGGTGATGAGGCCGATCACGGCGCCGTCGTCATCGGTGAACGGCGCCTTCAGAGTGGAGAGCCATGCGTCCGTGCCGTCGGAGCGCGTGAAGCGTTGCTCGATCGTGGCCGGATGTCCTTCGCTCAACACTTTTGCTTCGTCCGCCCTGAAGATGGCCGCGGCTTCGGGCTGGTAGAAATCGAAGTCGGTTTTTCCAATGAGATCGGCCGATCGTGTCGCCCCCATCAGATCGGCGGTGGCCGGATTGGCGGCAATGAAACGTCCCTCGAGATCCTTCGCATTCAGACAATCCGGAAGTGCTTCGATGATCGCACGGTAGATGCGGTTGAGGTTGGTTGCCTCCTGGCGCTTGAGTTCCAGCGACAGCGCGAGGCTTGATACGACGGCAGATACGAAAAGCAGCAAGGCGAAAGGCGCGACGACGGTCGGCATCACCACGTGCCAGCTCTCAAGCGGAACCATCACGAAAAAGCCGGCCGTACCGCTGAATACAACAGCGAGAGCAACAACGACGATCGCCTTTCCGTCAGGAATACCACGGATGTATCTCTGGGCGATCAATCCGCTCGCAGTTGCCATAACAATCAGCGGTATGGCCACCCAGGAACCTGTGCCGCCGCTGGTGACGCGCCAGACAATCGCCGCGACGAACGGGCTGATGGCCGCGACTGGACCGCCGAAAAGCCCGGCTATGGCAAGAAACGTGTAACGAAGGTCAAGAAGAACACCCGTGTGAAACCGAAACGGCAGCGACATAGCGCAGAGCGTGCCGATCGCCATGATGAGACCAAACAGGGCCGAAACGTAGCGCGGCAAATAGCGGGTCACATGACGATTTCCGAATGTCCACAAGGATGTTGAGATCGCAACAATCGCAAGGTTGGCCAGCAATTCGTTCCAGGGGAGCATGCGTCTTCGCCTTAGGCTTTCGATGTCAGTGCCGTAACTATACCTCCTTCCTCTGAATGAGTGGTTGACGCCTTTAGCCTTTTCTCCCTGTCAAAGGTGTCGCAAGCCGGTCAATTCTGTTCGACTGTGGAAGGAAGCCGCGTTCCGCTTGTCGAAACCGGATTGTAAAACCCGTTATAGATCAAAAGTAGCGCGACGCAGAAAAATGCGACGAGAATGAAAAGTAAAACCTTCTGGCCTGTCATGTGTGTATCCTTTTCAGCGAAACCCGCCCGCCAGCCGATGGTTCCAGCAGTCTTGACAGAGGCTCTGCAAGCCTTGGTCCGCGTCTTCCGAAAACGATTTCGGCAATTTTAACCTTCATGTCCCAAGATGAAACCTGAAGGTTGCAGAAAACCGCACCACACAGGCCGCCGAGCGGCGTTGAGCGATACTGTCGCGTGAGTATTTCAAGCCGCCAAAAGTGGCAAAACCGGTTGCAAAGCGCGCTTCAAACCGATTTGGAAGCGGTTGAATACGATATTTAGGAGGTTGGGAGTGCCGGCATTTTTTGAAACTCGAGCTGGTCGACAGCTGCTCGCAGTCCTCGCTGGCGCGCTGGCTCTGTGGGGGCTGCTTTACGCTTTTCGGGTCAATGTGATGACGACGTTCCGCGCCTATTCGAGTGACCGGATCGATGCGATCTTCCTCGCCATCATCATCGCCGGATTCGCAAGTTTTCTCTATTCGATGTTGCGCATTGTCGATCTGCGCAAGGAAATGCAGCGGCAGCAGGAACAGGGGCGCCGCGCGTTGTGGACGGCGACGCATGATCACCTGACACGCCTTCCGAACCGGTATGCCTTCGAGCGATTTGAAACTGTCTCGGATCCCTTCGCCGAAGACGCGGAGCATGCGCCGATGGCCACCATCTTCTCCATCGATCTTGATGGATTCAAGAAGGTCAACGATCTCCTGGGTCACCAGGGCGGCGATCTGCTGCTGCAGGAAGTGGCCAAGCGGCTATCGGCATTCAGCGCGGAAAACTGCGTGTTTCGCTTTGGTGGCGACGAATTCATCGTCATTGCACGCGACCTCCTGCCCTCAAGGGACGCACGGTTTGCAGAACTGATCGTCCACTCCCTGACGCGTCCGATCAAGATCGACGCGCTCTGGTGCCAGGTCGGCGCCAGCATTGGCTATGCCCGGTGGCCCGAGCATGGCGCCGGCATCAAGGATGTCTGCCATAAATCGGATGTCGCCCTCTATGAGGCCAAGGCGCTCGGCGCAAATACGGCGCTTTTGTTTCGCGAAGAGATGCAGTTGAAGGTCTCGGAACGTGCAAAGCTCGAAGAACGCTTGCGGGCGGCCATCGAAACAGGCCAGATCCGCCCCTTTTACCAGCCGCTTGTCGATCTGCGAACCGGTGATGTTTGCGGCTTTGAAGCTCTGGCGCGCTGGACGCTGGATGACGGTACCAGTATCTCGCCACAGGTGTTCATCGCCATCGCGGAAGAGACCGGCCTGATCACGCCGCTGTTCCAGCAATTGCTGCGGCAAGCCTGCAGCGATGCCAAGCAATGGCCCCACCATGTCTGCCTGTCCTTCAACGTATCGGCAGTGCAGATGGAGGATCGCCTGCTTGCCACCCGCCTGTTGGAGATCGTCGAGGAGGCGGGTTTTGCACCGCAGCGTCTGGAGATCGAGATCACCGAAAATGCGCTGATCAAGGATCCGACGCTTGCAGCCGCAATCATCGACGACCTGCATGCGGCCGGCATCCTCGTCGCGCTGGACGATTTCGGCACCGGATATTCAAGCCTGTCCCAACTCGCGCGCTATGCGTTCGACAAGATCAAGATCGACCAGAGTTTTGTCCGCTCGCTCGGCCAGGGCGGTAGCCGGCACGACAAAATCGTTCAAGCCCTGCTCAATCTGAGCCGCGGGCTCGAGGTCAAGACAACGGTCGAGGGCATCGAAGAGCATCACCAGTTGGCGTATTTCCTCAACGAAGGCTGCGATATCGGACAGGGCTATCTGTTCGGCAAGGCGATGCCCTTCGAGGAGACACTGCCCTTCCTTGAGCACCGGCTTGCCACGCTTAAAATGGCCTGACTTCACACTTTGAGATTTGGACGACTGGCTCTGGTCCAGCGCGCGGCAGAGCTCTCGTCAGTGCCGGGCCGAAACGACTTTCGTGATCTCCGCCTCAAGCTGGGCCTGGCTATAGGGCTTTGAAAGTCGCGGCAGGTCGATGCCGGCGCCCGGCGGAAGGTCGGCATAGCCGGAAGCGATCATGATCGGCAGTTGCGGCAACAGGGCTCTGGCTGCGCGGGCAAGCTCCGCGCCCGTCATGCCGGGCATGGAATAGTCGGTAATCACCAGATCGAACTCCTCGCCTTTCTCCAGCAATTCCAGGGCAGCCATGCCCGAATTTGCTTCGGTGACCAGATGCCCGAGATCCTCCAGCATGTCGACGGAGCTCATGGCGATCAGCGCATCGTCATCCACCATCAGGATGCGCAAGGGCGCCTGCTCGCCGGTTCCGCTGTTCGGCGCGACCGTTACGCCCTGCTCTGCCTGACGCAAGGTCGATGGCAGCCACAACTCTGCCTTCGTGCCTTCGCCCACAGTGCTCGTCAATTTCAGGCCACCATTCAACTGCACGGCCAGCCCGTGGATCATGGAAAGACCAAGCCCGGTCCCCTTTCCCACTTCCTTTGTCGAGAAAAACGGATCGATTGCCTTCGAAAGTGTCTGCTTGCTCATGCCGTGACCGGTGTCTTCCACGGAGAGAACGACATAACCACCTGCGGCAAGATCCTTCTGGGTCAGCGCCAGGGTTTCGTGTCTGAGCGATACGGAGACAGCGCCACCATCGGGCATGGCATCGCGGGCATTGACGGCAAGATTGAGCAGCGCCAGTTCGACCTGGTTGCCGTCCACCAGCGTCAGCGGCAGGGTATCCGGAAGCGCCATTGCCACGCGAACGTTCGGACCGACGGACCGTGCAAGCAGGTCGCTCATGCCGGCGACCAGTGTTTTGAGGTCGACGGGTTCGACCTTGAGATCCTGCCTGCGCGCAAAGGCCAGGAGGCGCTGAGTCAGCGAAGCGCCTCGTTTTGCACCCTGCATGGCGCCCTCCACGAGCCGCAGGGTTTTGGGGTCGCCGGCGCAATGCTTGGCCAGCAGCTCCAGGTTCCCGAGCACGGCCATCAGCAGGTTGTTGAAATCATGGGCAACGCCGCCGGTCAGCTGGCCGATGGCTTCCATTTTCTGCGACTGGCGCAGCTGCTCTTCGGCACGCTCCCTCTGGGCGACCTGATCGACAAGCGTGGCGTTCGAAGCCTTGAGTTCCGCGGTTCTCAGGGCGACCCGCTCCTCCAGAGTATCGTTCAGCCGCTTCAGTTCCTCCTCCCATAGCTTTCGGGTGGTGATGTCGGAGGAGACGCCGACAAGCTTCTCGACCATCGTATTTCGCTGCCGGTAGAGCTGGGCGCGAATGTCCACCCAGTGGACGGTGCGATCCGGCCAGACGATACGATATTCGATCGCGTAGTCCCTGCCCGTTTCGAGTGTATGGCGCACCGCCATCTGCATGCGGTCCAGGTCGTCAGGGTGCACGGCGCCAAGCAGGGCGTCATAGCCGAAGGGCTCGCTGGCCCTGCGGCCAAAAATCGATTTGCAGGTATCGGATGCCGTCAGGCTCATCCGCGCGATATCCAGTTCCCATGCGCCGAGATGCCCCGCCTGCAGGGCGGTCTGGAGACGTCCCTCACCTTCGCGCAACGTATCCAGCAGCGACCGGGCTTCCAGCTGCCGCAAGCGTCCCCTCAACGCCGAGCGGGCCACACTGATGAACGTCGTTGCATGGAACGGCCGCTCGATGAACGTGACATTGCCGAGAATTTCCGACAGTCTAGCTGCACTGGGATTGCGCTCGGCATCGCCGCCGCGGCGGGTCAGCACGACAAATGGCAGATCCGACCATGCCGGTTGTTCTGCAACCCAGTCGGCCAGTGCCTTCAGGTTGCTCGATCTGATCGTCTCCTCGGTGACTACGGCAAGGGCAGTCCCGTCGTCCAGCGCTGCTGCAAACGCGACAATGTTGGCGACTGCGCGCGATTGTATGCCGGTCTCGGACAAAAGGCTGGTCGCGATCTCGGCGTCCCGCCCGTCCGGCGTGAAGATGATGGCGATGGGGTTGACGGAACTAGGAATTGGTTTCGCCCCCCGTGGCCGGCGTGCGGTGGTGCCCCGAGCCGACGAATGTCGGAACGCCCCGCAAAACGCCCTGAAATTCGGAGAGCGGTTCACCGAGCTCAAGCCCACGCTCGGTGATCTTGTATTCGCGAATCGTATCCTCGTGTCGGCCCGTGCGCTTCTTGATCACCGAAACGGCCCTGCGGACATTGCCTGCCGCTTCGAAATAGCGGAGCAGGACGACGGTGTCGGCGAGATAAGTGACGTCGACGGGTGATTTCATATCGCCGACGAGACCATGCTGGGCCACGGTCAGAAACGTGTTGACGCCTTGGCGGTTGAGATACTGCAGCAATTCGTGCATGTGCAGGATCAGCGCGTTCTCCTCCGGCATCGATGCCTGATAGCCGTTGATGCTGTCGATGATGACGGTCTGTGCGCCGGCACTGCTGACCAGGTTGCGAATTCGCCGGGAGACAGTTCGGCTGCATCGAGTTGCTCAATGTGAAGATGTCCGGACGCACTCAGGGCTTCCAGGTCAATGCCGATCCCCTTCATGCGGCCGAACAGCAGCCCGAGTTCCTCGTCGAAAACGAACACGGCGACCTTTTCACCCCTGCCTGCGGCCGCCGCCGCAAATTGAAGCGCAAACGTGCTCTTGCCTGTGCCGGCCGGCCCGATCAGTAGCGTACTGGAGCCGCGCTCGAGCCCACCGCCCAGCAACTTGTCGAGACTGTCGACTCCGCTGGTCAGACGCTCGCGCACGAAGCTGGTGCGATGCTCGCTCGCCACGAGCCGTGGAAACACCAGAACGCCACCGGTCTTGATCGAAAAATCATGATACCCGCCCCGAAAAGACTGACCGCGGTACTTGATGACCCGCAGTCTCCGCCGTTCCGAGCCATAATTCGGGGCGAGTTCGTCAAGATGGACGACGCCATGCACGACGCTGTGCACGGTCTTGTCACGAACATCGGCCGTCAGGTCATCGAGCAGAAGAACGGTGGATCCCTGACGGGCAAAATAATGCTTCAGTGCCAGGATCTGCCGGCGATAACGCAGCGAACTTTGGGCGAGCAGCCGAATTTCGGACAGGCTGTCGAGAACGATCCGATCCGGCTTGAAGCGATCGACGGCGTCGAGGATGATGCGCGTCGTTTCACCCAGTTCAAGGTCGGACGAATAGAGCAGACTTTGCTGCTGGTTGGGATCGAGCAGGCTTTCGGGCGGCGCCAGCTCGAACACCTCGATATTGTCTGTCAGCGTGAAGCCATGGGACAGAGCCCCGTCCCGAAGCTCGGACGCGGTTTCCGACAGGGTGATGTAGAGGCAGCGTTCGCCAAGCTTTGCCCCTTCGATCAGAAACTGCAGCGCGATCGTCGTCTTGCCCGTGCCGGGGTTCCCTTCAAGAAGAAAGACATGCCCACGGGACAAGCCGCCCAAAAGAATGTCGTCGAGCCCCAAGACCCCTGTCCTCGCGTGAACGTTTGGTCCTGCGATCATCCAAAACTCCTCGTCTTCAACAGTTTCGAGAACTAGGTCCGAGCGTCGGGAAGTCAACGCCGTCGTTGCCGGCGGTCAGCCGGCAGCCGATGCCAGCAGCCACTGTCCAACCTCTGCGCGCGTTCCAGCGATGGTCGATCGGCGCCCACCCTGCGGAGCGGAACGGAGCCCCGCAGACACATCTGTCGGTCGCGTCATCGGGGCGATGGCGAGCCTTCATCAGGACGAAAAAAGGGCCTCATTCAGAATGAGAGGTCTTGCGCTGGGCCTGGATTCGGTCTAAACGCCCGGCACCGCTGCACTATCCAGCGTGTTGAGGCCTCGTGGCGGAGTGGTGACGCAGAGGACTGCAAATCCTTGCACCCCGGTTCAATTCCGGGCGAGGCCTCCAATATTTTCCCACAGAGATCCAGCATTTGAGTGGTGGTCACGGGCGGCTTGAAAAGCTGCAGTGACACTGACCATGTCGTCTTGCCATCAATGGTTTTCGCCACCTGTATTGCCCTCTCAAGGGGAAACCGGGAGCAAACGCACAGCGCGCCACAGCACTCACCGCTCAGCAGCAGAACTCGTTGCGAGAAACCGGGCTTCGAATTCGACGCGCAGGGCCCTTCGGATTTCTGCGGCCCTTTGGCGCCGCTTGCGCAGGTCTGATGTCGGTTCATAGGGGGGGACGGCCGTCGGGCGGCCGTTCACATCGACGGCGACCATCGTGAAATAGCAGGAATTGGTGTGGCGGCGCTGGCCTGTGCGGATGTTTTCGGCCTCCACCCGAATGCCGATTTCCATCGATGTGCGTCCGGCATAATTGATTGACGCCCGGAATGTCACCAGTTCTCCGACGTGGATCGCCTGTCGAAAAACCACCTGATCGACCGAAAGCGTCACGGCATATTCCTGCGAATAGCGGCAGGCGCAGGAAAACGCCACGCGATCCAGAAGATTAAGCAAAGCGCCGCCATGCACCTTGCCGCTGAAATTGGCCATGTCGGGGGTCATCAGCACCACCATTTCAAGCTCGCTCGTATCGTGCGCTGGTTGCGCCGGCGTGTCTTTCGTTTCATCCATGGTTCATCCTTCCTGTTTTGCGCGCGCCCGCACAGCGCAAAATCGTCCTGCGATCCTAGGTGGGACCATTGGGGAAGTCACCGGCACAATCACGGATCCTGGTCGAATGCGGCGTGTTTCATTAACGATGCCTTATGGACGTTGATCTAGGATTATCGTGCAGCGCTTCCGCGGGCATGATGCCTCACTGCAGTTCAGGGATTTGGCTTCCCCGATCATGCCATCACGATCTGCGGAGAATTTCAGTGCGACACAGCCAGCAGCCATCAAGCCGTCTCAATCAGTGGTCGGTCGCCCTTGTTGCGATCGTCTTCATTCTCGTGACCGCCGTACTGGCCGGTCTGGTGGCACGGTCGATCGATATCATCACGACGACGTCCAATGCGATCGATGATGATCGTGCACGCCATGCTGCTGGTGGTGCGCTCCAGTCATTGCGCAAGCAACTGGCGGCAACGGTCCGCGACAATGCCTACTGGGACGACGCCTATCGTCAGGTAAACCTGGACACGCGGTTGGACTGGCTAATCGATAACTGGGCGTCCACGACCGCAGATTACCCGCTTTACGACACTGCCTTAGTCATCGATTCCACTAATAAGCCGGTGATCGCCTATCGGAATGGCGAAGCCATACAGGCGCCCCTTTCGGATTTTTTTGGCAAGGCGTTTGACGGAATGCTGGCGCAAGCCCGCAAATCGGATTACGGCACCGACGTTCCCGTTCATTTCATTCGTTCCGATGCCGGCGTTGCGCTGATCGGCGCTGCGGTTATCACGCCAAGCGCAACGGATGAAAGTGCCCGTCCCGAAAATCACTACGTGCTTGCCTTTGCCAAACACGTGACACCTGATGTCGTCGCGGAGATCTCGGGCAGTTTCAACATCGCGCAACTGAGCCTGGATCCGGGGCCGCTGCAAACGAAGCTGTCCGCCCCCCTACAGGATGTCGACGGGAACACCGTTGCCTATATCAACTGGCCATCGCAGACACCTGGAACAAAAAGTTATCGGGAGGTCGAATCGACCATCAATGCGGCCGCTGTGATTTTCGTGATCTTTCTTCTTTCAATCGGCGCCGTCGGGCTCTTTACCATCAACAGCCTGAAGACCAGCGGGATGCGGTCGCGACACCGCGCCTCCCATGACGCCTTGACAGGCTTGCTCAATCGCTCCGGACTTCTCGAAACCATGGCTGCAATCCGGAAGATGCACGGCAGCGGCAATGCCTCGCTGCGCCTGCACTTCATCGATCTCGACGGCTTCAAGGGTGTCAACGATGCCTGGGGGCACGGCGTTGGTGACGAGCTGATCGTGGCCGTTGCCGGTCGTTTGCGCGATGCACTGTCGGCCGATGCGATGATCGCCCGTCTCGGCGGGGACGAGTTCGCGGTCGTAACCGTCGAGACCTCGGACGCCCAGGCTGCACGCAGCATCGGACAGCAGATCCAGGCCGCGCTGGAGCGGGTCTTCGAAATCGGCGGCCGCACCATCGGTATCGGCGCCAGCATCGGCGTAGCCCTTTCGCGGGCCGGCACGATTGAAAGCGACGAACTCATCCGGCGCGCGGACATAGCGCTCTATCGCGCCAAGGATCTGGGCCGTGGTATTACCGTCGAGTTCGAAGAGAGTTTCGATGTCGATACCCGGCGGCTGGCAAAGCTTGAGGATGCATTGCGCAAAACGCTGTCGAACGAAGGTATCGATGTTGCATTCCAGCCGCTGATTCAGGCTGGAACAGGCACAATGTGTGGCGTCGAGGCGTTGGCAAGGTGGACGTCGGGCGAAGGCGTCCGATTCGGCCCCGATGTCTTCATTCCCCTTGCAGAGCGCTCGGGCCTGATCGATATTCTGGGTTTGCAGGTCCTGACCAAATCTCTCGAGGCCGCAAGACAGTGGCCGGGCATCGGCCTTTCGGTAAACGTCTCGCCGGTACAGCTGAAGAACCCGAACTTCACGCAAAGTGTTGTCGATGCGCTGAAGGCCGCAGATTTCGATCCGCAACGGCTCTGCATCGAAGTGACGGAAGGTCTGCTGATATCCGACCCGGAACAGGCTCAACGAGCCATCGAAGGATTAAAGGCCGCAGGCATCAAGATCGCGCTGGACGATTTCGGATCGGGGTTTGCCAGCATCGGTACCTTGCGGCGCTTTGGCTTCGACCGCATGAAAGTCGATCGCTCGCTGATCGTCGCACTGGATCATGACGAAAATGCTGGCGCTATTCTCCAGGCAACGATTGCCCTTGCCAACGCCCTGCAAATTCCAGTGACGGCCGAAGGCATCGAGACGGAACAGCAGGCGCTTGCGGTCAAGCTATCGGGATGTGACGAACTGCAAGGCTATCTTTTCAGCAAGCCGATTTCCGCAGAAGCGCTCAACGCCCTTTATTTCGAGGGAAATACAGCAAAAAGCGAACGGCGCGCATAGTCGTCGCGCCGACCGCCCATCAGGACGTGTTCCATTTGCGTGCCCACCAGACCGCGATACGCCGTCTCAACCGGCGCACGACGGCGAAGTCCTGCGACAGAACGATCAGGCCGAGCGGCACCATCCAGAATCCGAGCACCGGCAGAAAGCCGAGGAGGCCACCCAGAATCAGCGCACAGCCGATCAGCACCCGGAACATTCGTGATTGCGGCAGCCGAAATCGGAATTTTCCCAGCACGATTTCCTGCGTGCGCCTGTCGACGCCAAAATAGGTCTTCTTTTCCGTTGAGGCCATTGTTCTCCGCCTGTCTGTGTTTGCAGCAAATGGTGCGTTCTCCACAGTCTGGCAAGGATTGTGCAGTTTTTTTGAAAAACCGCTTGGCAAATCGGAAAAGCATTTGTATTAGCAGCCTCACTTCTGCAGCACGCAAGTGTGCAGATGGTCCCTGGTAGCTCAGCGGTAGAGCATTCGACTGTTAATCGACAGGTCGCCGGTTCGAATCCGGCCCGGGGAGCCAGTTTCTGAAAAGAGCCATATTCGCAGGCCGCGGATGTGGCTCTTTTTGCATCTGCTGGCTGCCCGCAAAATGATGAAATAAAATAGGTTTTCGGCGAAACCTTTGATCCGCCCCGACCGTAAACGCGTAGACGAAAAAAACGCCAACACGCATGCGGACGACGATGCCCAACGATACTGCTGCCAACGATGGTCCTGTTCTGGTCTGGTTCCGCAAGGATCTGCGGCTGGACGACAATCATGCGCTGAGCGCGGCCGTGGCAACCGGCAGGGCGGTGATCCCGCTCTACATCCGCGAACCCGATGCGGCCGGCACAGGTCCGCTCGGCGCGGCGCAGGCCTGGTGGCTGCACCATTCGCTGCAGGCGCTCGAAGCGTCCCTGGTGGCGCTTGGCAGCAGACTTTTGCTCGCCTCGGGGCAGGCAAAGGACATCCTGTCAAAAATTGTGATCGATACAGGCGCCGGAGCAGTGTTCTGGAACCGGCGCTATGATCCGAAAGGGACTGCGATCGACGAGCCGCTGATGTCTGGACTGCGCAACGACGGCGTTCTTGTGCGCAGTTTCGCGGGTCAACTGCTGCACGAGCCCTCCCGCCTGAAAACCGGAACCGGTGGTCCCTACCGCGTTTACACGCCGTTCTGGCGTGCCCTGGAAAGCACGGGCGAACCGGATGCGCCGATCGATGCTCCGGAAACCGTGCCGGCGCCGGATCGCTGGCCACAATCGGAATTGCTGAAGGACTGGCAGCTCCTGCCTGTGAAGCCGGACTGGGCAAAGACCTTCTCGGAGGTCTGGACGCCCGGCGAAGCGTCGGCTCTTCAGCGGCTTTCCGACTTCGCCGAGGACGGTCTTTCCGGCTACAAACACAACCGCGACCGGCCCGGTGTCGACGGAACATCCCTGCTCTCGCCGCATCTGGCGCTCGGTGAAATTTCGCCGGCACGCATCTGGCACGCTACGCGCGGGCGCAGCGATGCACCGGCCGAGGACGTGACGACATTCCGCAAGGAAGTCGTCTGGCGCGATTTCTCCTATCACCTGCTGTTCCACAACCCGACCTTGCCGACCGAAAATCTCAACCGCAAATATGATGATTTTCCCTGGACTTTCGATGCCGCGGCATTCGGACGCTGGACGAAGGGCATGACGGGCTATCCGATCGTCGATGCCGGCATGCGCCAGCTCTGGCGCCATGGCTACATGCACAACCGCGTCCGGATGATCGCCGCGTCCTTCCTGATCAAGGATCTGCTGATCGACTGGCGCCGGGGCGAAGCCTGGTTTGCCGAAACACTCGTCGATGCCGATCCAGCATCAAACGCGGCCAGCTGGCAATGGGTGGCCGGCAGCGGCGCCGATGCCTCCCCCTTCTTCCGGGTTTTCAATCCGATCTTGCAGGGCGAGAAATTCGATCCTGAAGGCGGATATATCCGAAGGTTCGTGCCCGAACTGGCGCGCATGCCCGAAAAATATATCCACCGGCCCTTCGAAGCGCCGTCGGCTGTTCTGAAGGCCGCAAACGTGGCGCTCGGTTCGGACTATCCAGCCCCTATCGTCAATCACGCCATGGCCCGCGACCGCGCGCTGGCGGCCTACAATACCATCAAGGATGCCGCATGACCGTTTCGCATTCCCTTGCCCCGCATTATGCCGGCCCTCGACGCCTGAACATTGCCGTCGTCGGCTCAGGTGTATCCGGCAGTTCTGCCGCCTGGGCGCTGCATCCTGCGCATGATGTCACCCTCTACGAGAAGGCTGAGCGCGCTGGCGGTCACACGGCAACGGTCGATATCGATTATGACGGGACGCCGATTTCGGTCGATACGGGGTTTATTGTTTACAACGAACCCAATTATCCGAACCTGACCGCGCTGTTCGCGGAACTGGACGTCGAAACGCACAAGAGCGACATGAGCTTCGCGCTCTCCCTCGACAATGGCTGGCTTGAATGGAGCGGCGACAGTCTCGCGACCCTGTTTGCCCAGAAACGCAACCTCATACGCCCGTCTTTTCTGCTGATGCTGCGGGAAATCCTGCGCTTCAACAAGATCTGCCTGCAGGATCGTCGCGCCGGTCGTCTGGCGGCCCTGTCGATCGGCGACTACCTCAATTGGCGTGGTTTCTCCCCGGGCTTCACCAACAACTATCTCGTGCCGATGGCTGCCGCCATCTGGTCGACTCCGGCCCGCAAGATGCTGGAGTTTCCGGCCGAGCATTTTGTCAATTTCTTCGACAATCACCGGCTGATCTATTCGACGCCGCACCCGTGGCGCACGGTCTCGGGCGGCAGCCGGACCTATCTGGAAAAACTGCTGGCACCGCTGGGCGACCGGCTTCGTCTTGGTTGCGGCGTGCAATCCATTCGCCGTGAAGGCGGCAAGGTCGTCATCGTCGACACACGGGGCGAGACCGCCGTCTATGACAAGGTTATCCTGGCTGCCCATAGCGACCAGGCGCTTGCCATGCTGGCCGATGCCAGCGCCGACGAGCGGGCATTGCTGTCCTCGGTTCCCTACCAGCCGAACCGGGTCGTGCTTCATCGCGACGCAGGCCTGATGCCGAAGCGGCGCAAGGTCTGGGCGTCGTGGAACTATCTGCGCTCCAGCCGTCCGGGCGGCGAACAGGACGTGGCCGTCAGCTACTGGATGAACCGGCTTCAGGGCATCGATGCGGCCTGCCCGCTGTTCGTGACGCTCAATCCCGAGCGCGACCCGGCGCCGGGGACGGTTTTTGCCGAATTTTCCTATGATCACCCGCAGTTCGATACCGGCTCGATGCAGGCGCAGCAGCGGCTGAAAATGATCCAGGGTGACAACAATACGTTTTTCGCAGGCGCCTGGACAGGCTATGGTTTCCACGAGGATGGACTGTCGTCCGGCCTGGCTGCAGCCGAAGCGCTCGGCGGTATCATCCCGTGGCGTCAACCGGCGCCGGTGGATGCCTTTGCGGAAGCGGCTGAATAGATGCAACTGAGACCTGCACACGGCGCCGACAGGCAAGCCAACGGTCCGCCCTCCGGCGAGGCTGCGGTTCTTTACGCGGGTCAGGTCATGCATCAGCGCATGAAGCCGATGGGGCATCGTTTCAACTACAGTGTGTTTTCGCTGCTGATCGATCTCGACAGGCTTGATGATGCCGGTCACATGAGCGGAGTTTTTTCGGTCAACCGCTTCAATCTCCTGTCCTTTCACGAGAAGGATCATACGGGTCTGAAGGGGTGTTCGCTGCGCAGCTATGCCGATGCGCTTCTGGAAACGGCCGGTCTCTCTGCGCCGCCTGCCCGCATTCTGCTTGCCTGTTATCCGCGCATTCTCGGTCGCGTTTTCAATCCGCTCGCTGTCTACTACGCCTATGACGCAGAGGGCGCTGTGATTGCAATGATTTACGAGGTGCGCAATACCTTCGGCGAGCGCCACACCTATGTGTGCCCCGTTGCTTCAGGACAGGCTAGCGCGGCCGGGATCCGCCAGCAATGCGACAAGCTGTTCTACGTCTCACCCTTCATGCCGATGGCGATGCGCTATCATTTTCGTATGTTGCCGCCCGGTGCGGAAATCCGCTGGCGGATCCTGGAAACGGATGCGGATGGGCCGCTTCTGGCAGCCACGTTCTCCGGCAAGCGTCGCCCATTGAATACACGGGGAATTTTACGGCTTGTCGCGCAAATTCCGCATCTTACAATCAAGATCGTTGCGGGGATCCATTGGCAGGCCCTGAAACTTTGGATCAAGGGCGCGCGTTATGTCCCGCGACCTGCAGCACCGGAACCGGTGAGTGTCTGGAAGAATGACAGACGCGCGCCGCTGGACGACAGCGACACGCCAAAAGGCCTGCAGGATCTTGGCCGTTCCCTGCGGCATCCGCGCTACACCGGTGACACCCTCCTTGGTGACCCGGCGGAATGAGTTTAATTTGCGCCACGAGCAATGATTGCTGAGGACCGTTGTATGAGCACAGCAGACACGTGTTATTCCGAGCCGAAGGATGCCGAGCGGCTTTCGGCAGACAATATTTCGCGCATCATCAAAGGCTTGCCCGCAAAGGCGCAGATGGTGCTGCGGGGGCTTGTGCACATGCAGAGCGGTTCGCTGAAGCTGACCCTGCCGGACGGGCGGACCGTGCTGATCAAGGGCAAGGTGCACGGACCTTCGGCCAGCATCACGCTGCACAACTGGAACCTTCCGCAGCGCGCCCTCACCGGTGGCACGATCGCGGTGGCGGAGAGCTACATGGACGGCGACTGGGACAGCCCGGATGTCGGGGCTTTCCTTGAACTGTTTCTTGTCAATGCCGAGGTGGGCCGGAATTTTGCCAATGGTGCGCGTGGTTTCTTCCTTTTGGTCGAAAAATTCCGCCACTGGATGAACGCCAATACGAAGTCGGGCTCGAAACGCAATATCTCCGCCCATTACGACCTCGGCAATGCCTTCTACCGCGAGTGGCTTGATCCGAGCATGACCTACTCGTCGGCCTTGTTCGCGACGGGCGCCAATGATCTTCAGTCGGCCCAGCGGGCGAAATACAAGGCGCTGGCCGAGGCCGCCGGCATTCGCGCGAGCGATCATGTGCTCGAAATCGGCTGTGGCTGGGGCGGTTTTGCCGAATATGCCGCAAGCGAGATCGGCTGCAGGGTTACGGGCCTCACCATCAGCCGCGAGCAGCTGGATTTTGCGACGGAGCGGATGCAGAAGGCCGGTCTTTCCGACAAGGTCGATATCAAGTTCCAGGATTATCGCGACGAGACCGGCCAGTACGACCGGATCGTGTCCATCGAGATGTTCGAAGCGGTCGGCGAAAAATACTGGCCAACCTATTTTTCGCAAGTCCAGCGCTGCCTGAAACCCGGTGGCAAGGCCGGCTTGCAGATCATCACGATCAAGCCGGAATCCTATCAGGAATACCGGGACAATCCGGATTTCATCCAGAAATACGTTTTTCCCGGCGGCATGTTGCCGACACGCGAGCATCTCGTTGATCTCGGCCGCAAGGTCGGACTGAAGATGAGTGCCGACTTCGGCTTCGGCCTCGACTATGCCCGCACGCTGGCGGAGTGGCGCGAGCGCTTCTGGTCCGTCTGGGACCGGATCGAACCGCTCGGCTTCGACAACAGGTTCAAGCGGCTCTGGGAATTCTACCTGTTCTATTGCGAGGCCGGGTTCCGCGCCCGCAACATCGACGTCAGACAGGTCGTCTATGAATAGACCGCATGACGGCAATGGCCCCGGTGGCCGCATCAGCCGCCCGGTCCTTTTTGCCTATGCCCTGCCGGCCGCGCCGCTGGCAGCGCTGGGCCTGCCGCTTTATGCCCTGGTGCCGACCTATTATACCGAAACGCTCGGCCTTCCGATCGCTGCCGTCGGCTGGGTGCTGCTGGTGATCCGCCTGTTCGATGCCCTGACCGATCCGTTGACGGGCTATGTCGCGGACCGCATCCAGCCGAGCTTCGGCCGTCGCCGGCTGCTGTTCCTGCTGTCGCTTCCTGTCGCGTCTCTGTCGGCCCTGATGTTGTACTGGCCGCCGGCCGATGCGGGGCTCGGCTGGCTTGCCGTCTGGGGCATGGCGATTTCGCTCGCCTTTACGCTGGCAACCGTTCCCTATGCCGCCTGGGGGGCAGAACTGGTGTCCGACTATCACGGGCGCACGGCGCTGACTGCGGTCCGAGAGGCGTTGACCCTGGTTGGTACGCTGATCGCCATCGTCCTGCCGTTTGCGATCGGATTCGAGGAAAAGGGATTTTCCGGACTGGCAGCCCTTGGCGTCACCGTCGCCGTCCTGCTTCTCGTTTTCGGCAGCATGGCCGTCTTCATCGTGCCTGAGCCGCGCGACGCAACGGTCAAGCGGCTCGCACTCGGTGAGGCACTGGCTCTGCTGGGCCAGAACCGGCCCTTCCTGCGGCTGATCGCGGCCTTCTTCCTCAACGGATTTGCCAATGGTATTCCTGCGACGCTGTTTCTCTACTTTGTGTCCGCACGCCTAGAATTGCCGGAGATGCGCGGGCCGCTTCTGTTTCTGTATTTCCTTTGCGGCATTGCCGGCGTGCCGCTGGCCACGCTCGTCGCGCGTCGTCTCGGCAAGCATCGCGCCTGGTGCTTTGCCATGCTCCTCGCTTGCCTGATCTTTGCTGTGGCACCCTTCCTTCCGGCCGGTGCGCTGGTGCCGTTCGCGCTGGTCTGCGCGGCAACAGGGCTTCTGCTGGGTTTCGATCTGGCATTGCCGCCATCGATCCAGGCGGATGTCATCGACGCGGATACAGCGTCGTCAGGCGACCAACGCAGTGGCTTCTATTTCGCGGCCTGGGGGCTGGCGACCAAGCTTTCGCTGGCCGTCGGAGCAGGCCTGGTACTGCCGCTCCTCGCCTTCGTCGGCTTCGATCCAGCGCCGCAGGCGGTCAATGCGGCAGGCTCGCTGCTGGCTCTGGCGGTGATCTATGCGTGGATCCCCGTCGCACTGAAGCTGGCAGCCGTTGCACTGATGTGGAATTTCCCGATCGACGAAACCATGCAGGCGCAGTTGCGGACACGCATTCAGTCTTCGGACTGACCCTTATCGGATTTGTCCACGCCAGGACCATGGGTCTGCAACGGGCGTTTTTTCCAACCCGTGGCGCGGTTGATCAGCCAGAAATAGGCGGGATAGGGCAAGAGACGCAGCAATTTCAGGGCATAGGTGAAGCGTTTCGGAAAGGTGATCTCGAAAGCCTTCGATGTCAGCCCGTCGGCAATCCGGTCGGCCGCTTCGGCGGGGCTGATGAGAGCGGGCATGGCGAAGGCGTTCTGCGCCGTTGCCGGTGTTTCGACAAAGCCCGGATTGATGATCTGGATGCGGATGCCGATCTTGTCGAGGTCGAATTTCAGGCTTTCCGCCATGTTGATCAATGCGGCCTTGGTCGCGCCGTAGGCAGCACTTGTCGGCAGTCCCGCATAGCCCGTGACCGACGAGACCAGGGCCACCTGCCCGCCTTTTCCATTTGCCTTCATGTGCCGGATCGCTGGCAAAAGACAGTTCACGACGCCGTGCAGGTTCACGGCAAAGGTCTTTTCGAAATCGTCGCGTTGCAAGTCCTCGCCATGCACTGGCAGATAGACGCCGGCATTCAGGACGACGAGGCAAAGCTGTCCGTGATCATATTCGATGGCCGAGAGGATACGCTCCATGTCGCGCGGGTCCGTCACGTCGCCATCGAGCACGATGATCCGCCCGGACGCCGTTCCGCGCGTCTGGCCCTGCGCCTCGTGCTGCAGGGCGACCAGCTTGTCGTGATCGCGCGCCGTTGCGACGACTGCATATCCGTCCCTTACGAGCCGCAGCGCGAGAGCCCGTCCAATGCCGGAACTTGCGCCGGTTACCCAGGCGAGCCCATGGTCCGGGCGTGCGATATAGTCGCTCATGGAACGTCCTTGCTGTTTTGCTTGGCTGCTGCCGGAAAGACGCCTCAACGCAGGCATTGTTCCGCTGTTAGCCGATCAGGTCGCCGATCATTTGCCGCAAAGAGCCGGTGAGCTTCAGCGGCGCGTCGACGACGGCAAATCCGATGCAGGGGCGATCGTTCTCGGCGATCGGCCGGTGATCGACGCTGTCATCCGCAACCGAGATATCGCCCGGTCCATAACGGCCGCGCGCGTCCTGGAAAGCACCATCGAGGACCAGCGAAAACTCGCAGCCCTTGTGGGTGTGTGCCGGCACGGCACGTCCGGGGCGTATCCAGAAAAAACTCACTTCAAAGCCGTCGAAATCACCGACGATATACTCCTTGAAACCCGGCAGCTTGGTTTTCCAGGGAATATCCTCGGCTTCAAAACCGACAAAGTCGCGCAAAGACGGCGGCAAAAGCGCATTTTTCGGCCGCGCCGGTCGCTCTGCCCGCTGGCTCGTATCGACCTTCGAAAGAAAGATCTCCTCCAGACGGCTTTCCCTTGACGCCATAGGGGCGGGCTCTATCTTTTCCAGGAGATCACCGGCGAGTGTTTCGAAGGCAAGAAGCTTCGGGCGGTTGACGGCCTGGATCTCGAGATGCGCGGCAACCAGAACGCGCGCGGGTTCCGGAAGGATCCCGGCCGCGTAATGCGCGATCAGCGCATCCACCGTGTTCAAATCATCGCCTGCCATGGGCTGCAAATCCTGTTTCCTGCGGTCTCGTCTCAGCCGCTGCCTGCTTGCGTTGTCCTACGACTTTGCGCAAGACTTGGATCACACCGGTGAAGAAACCTGCGCTTCATCCCGTTGTGGTCAATTTTTATCTGCGGAGCCGTTCTGTTAAAACACTATTTCTTGTCTTGTATGGTCGGCAAGCCGAAAACACGGCAATCTAACGCTGTTCGTCGATCAGGGTGGGCAAAGTGCTCGCGCCCGGCTCTTCGATCGACAGACAGATCTGCCCTGGGGCGACATCCGGCCGGTCCAGCAGCCACAAACACGAGGTTTCTTCCATGTCCGTTCTGCCAAGCGTTCTCGATGCCATCGGCAACACGCCGTTGATTCGTCTCAAGGGCGCGTCGGAGGTCTCGGGCTGCACGATTCTCGGCAAGGCCGAATTCCTCAATCCGGGCCAGTCGGTCAAGGATCGTGCGGCACTTTCGATCATACGCCACGCGGAAAAGACCGGTGCGCTGCAGCCCGGCGGCGTGATTGTCGAGGGAACGGCCGGCAATACCGGTATCGGCCTCGCGCTCGTTGCGCAGGCGCTGGGGTATCGCACCGTGATCGTCATTCCGGAAACCCAGAGCCAGGAAAAGAAGGATGCGTTGCGTCTGCTCGGCGCGGAACTCGTCGAGGTTCCGGCGGTCCCCTACCGCAATCCGAACAACTACGTGAAGCTTTCCGGCCGACTCGCCGCGCAACTGGCGAAGACGGAACCGAAGGGGGCGATCTGGGCAAACCAGTTCGACAATATTGCCAATCGCGAAGCCCATGTCGAAACCACGGCACCGGAGATCTGGCGCGATACCGACGGCAAGGTCGATGGCTTCATCTGCGCCGTCGGTTCCGGCGGCACGCTTGCCGGTGTTTCTGATGGCCTGAAGGCGCGCAACCCGAATATCAAGATCGGCCTTGCGGATCCCGATGGTGCGGCACTTCACAACTTCTACAGCGCCGGCGAACTCAAATCCTCCGGTGGATCGATCACCGAGGGCATCGGCCAGGGGCGGATCACCGCCAACCTTGAAGGCTTCACCCCGGACTTTTCCTACCAGATCCCCGACAGCGAAGCGATCCCGTTGGTCTTCGACCTGATCGAGAACGAGGGCATCTGCGTGGGTGGCTCCTCGGGCATCAATATCGCCGGCGCCATTCGCCTCGCAAAAGATCTGGGACCCGGACATACCATCGTGACGATCCTCTGTGATTATGGTAACCGCTATCAGTCAAAACTGTTCAACCCGGCATTCCTGACGTCCAAGGGCCTGCCGGTTCCGGCCTGGTTGAGCAGAACGTCCGATATTTCCGTGCCCTACGAACCCGCTGGATAGCATGACCATGACACTGCCGACGATTGCCCTGTTCCGTAATGATTTTTATCTCTCGACAACGGAAGCAATCGTCACGGCAGTTATCGCGGATGGCGGCATCGTCCTCGACCAGACCTGCTTCTACGCGACGTCCGGTGGCCAACCGGGCGATAGCGGATTTTTAGAGCGCGCCGACGGCAGCCGAATCGAGATCGCAAGCACGCGGCACGGCGATACCAAGGACGTCATCCTCCATGTCCCGGCCGATGCGCAGCCTGTCCCCGACATCGGCGAAAAGCTCGTCCTGCACGTCGATTGGACCCGCCGCTACCGCCTGATGCGCATGCACACCGCCTGCCATCTTCTGTCTGTCGTCTGTCCCTACCCGATCACCGGGGCTGCCGTTGGCGAAGAAGAAAGCCGTGTCGATTTCGACATGGGTGAGACAATCGACAAGGATAGCGTCACCGCCGATATGATGAGCCTGGTGAATGCCAACCATCCTGTCTACCTGCAATGGATCACCGATGCCGAGTTGATGGCCAATCCAGGCATCGTCAAATCCAAGAACGTCCGCCCACCGGTCGGCCTTGGCCGGGTCAGTCTCGTCTGCATCGGCGAAAACGCCGCGATCGACAGCCAGCCCTGCGGCGGCACCCATGTGTCCGAAACACAGGAAGTCGGCGAAATCTTCATTGCCAGGATCGAGAAGAAGGGCAAGGAGAACCGCCGCTTCCGCATCCGGTTCGGCAAGCCCGAAACCGCCGTCCTCTGACTGGAGATTTGCAGCATGCCCGACACCACCAGCGCCTTCGTCGTTTCGCCCGATTGGCTGGAGCAGCGGCTGGATGATCCAGCTGTCAAGATCGTCGATGCCTCCTGGTACCTTCCGGCACAAAACCGCGATCCGAGGGCGGAATATGCCATGGCTCACATTCCCGGCGCCGTGTTCTTCGACCAGGACACGATCGCCGATCTGACGAGCGGCCTGCCGCACACCCTGCCCGCGCCTGATATTTTTGCCCAGGCCGTTGGTGCCCTCGGCATCAGCGATACGGACACGATCGTCGTCTATGATGGCCCTGGCATCTTTACTGCTCCCCGCGTCTGGTGGAGCCTGCGCACCATGGGGGCAAAAAATGTCTTCGTCCTCGATGGCGGCATGGATGGCTGGAATTCAGAAGGCCGGCCGGTCACCACCGAGGTTCCCGCGCCTGCTCCGGCAACATTCACACCCGTGTTCGATCCCGCAGCCGTGACCGGATTTCAGGAAATGTCGGCGATCATCGCATCCGGAGATCGGCAGATTGCCGATGCGCGTGGTGTCGGACGATTTACCGGCGACGAAGCCGAACCGCGCGCCGGCATGCGCTCCGGGCATATGCCGGGTGCCAGGAGCCTGCCGTTAGGGGTGTTTTCAAAGGGCGGGAAACTCAAGTCTCTGGAAGAGTTGCGCAGCACGATCGAGGCCGCCGGCATTGATCTCTCCAGGCCTGTGGTTACGACCTGCGGCTCCGGCGTGACGGCGGCTATCATCTCGCTGGCGCTGCAATCGCTTGGCCATACAAACAATACGCTTTACGATGGCTCCTGGTCGGAATGGGGTAGCAAACCCGATACGGCTGTCGTTACCGGGAAAGAATGATCGAAATGGCTATGCGCAAGACACCGGAACCCATCGCGGTCCACATTACCGAACTGGAAATGACGGCACCGCCCAAGCAGAGCCTGCCTGTGCCGATCAATATCCAGACCGCGATCATGCGGGTGCCCGAAATCCCGCTGCCCTTCTACCGCTTTCTGTATCTGCAGGTTGGCCGGCGCTGGAATTGGGTCGATCGCCTCCGGCTCGACGACGAAGCCCTGAGCAAGGTTTTGCACGATAAGCGCAATTCCGTCTCCGTGATCTCTGTTAATGGCGCTCCGGCCGGCTTTTTCGAGCTGCTGCATCTGGACGAGGATACGGTTGAACTGTCGCATTTCGGCATGTTCGAGCACGCGCTTGGACTGGGTCTCGGAAAATGGTTCCTGTTGCAGACCCTGTACGCAGCCTGGAGCTACAATCCCCAGGTCGTCAAGGTCTCGACCAACAACCTCGACCACCCCCGCGCGCTGCAACTCTACCAGCGCTTCGGCTTCTCGCCCGTCTCGACCCGCGATGAGATGCTGACCCCGCTTAGCGACAAGGAAATGACGGCCCTCTCCCGTCTGTTCTGATGGTCTGAACCGGAAACGACCCCGCAGTCGCATCAACAGAGAAAAGGCGCCGCGTCACGCGGACGCGGGCGCCTTCCGGTGTGGTCGTCTTGCAGACCTACGCGACGTTCAGCACCGCTTCCGGTGCGTGGCTTTCATAGCCGAGCGCATCTGCCACGGCACGGTTGGTCACGCGGCCGCGGTGGACGTTGAGGCCGGCGCGCAGGTGCCGATCCTCGGCGATCGCCTTGAGCCCCCTGTCGGCAAGCTGCAGCCCATAGTAGAGCGTGGCATTGTTCAGGGCCTGCGCCGATGTCACGGGCACGGCACCCGGCATGTTGGCGACGCAATAATGCACCACGCCATCGACTTCATAGGTCGGATCCGAATGGGTCGTTGCATGCGAGGTTTCGAAACATCCGCCCTGGTCGATGGCGACGTCGACGATGACGGCGCCTTTTTTCATGCCGGACAGCATTTCGCGGGTCACCAGCTTGGGCGCCGCAGCACCGGGGATGAGCACGGCGCCAATCACCAGATCAGCCGAGAACACCTCTTCTTCAAGCGCGTCGATCGTTGAAAAACGCGTATGGACGCGTCCGCCAAAAAGCTCGTCGAGCTGGCGCAGGCGCGGGATGGAGCGGTCGAGAATGGTGACGTCGGCACCGAGGCCAACGGCCATGCGGGCGGAATGCAGCCCGACGACGCCGCCACCGAGAATGGTGACCTTCGCCGGCAGGACGCCCGGTACGCCGCCCAGCAGGATACCGCGGCCGCCATTGGCTTTCTGGAGTGCGGTCGCGCCCGCCTGGATCGCCAGCCGTCCAGCGACTTCCGACATCGGTGCCAGCAGCGGCAGCCCGCCGCGATCATCCGTCACGGTCTCATAGGCAATCGCGGTCACGCCCGATCCCAGCAGGCCCTTGGTCTGCTCCGGGTCCGGCGCAAGATGAAGATAGGTATAGAGGATCTGGCCATCGCGCAGCTGCGCCCATTCCGAAGGCTGCGGCTCCTTGACCTTGACGATCATGTCGGACCGGTCGAACACGTCCTTGGCGGTCGCGACAATCTTCGCGCCGGCGCCACGATAGGCGTCGTCCTCGGCGCCGATCCCCGCCCCCGCCTTGGTCTCGACAATAACCTCATGGCCGTGCGCCACATATTCGCGCACCGCGCCCGGGGTCAGGCCAACACGATATTCATGGTTTTTGATTTCCTTCGGACAACCGATACGCATACGCGTTCCTCTCTTCTTGGGCAGATGCCCCTTTCCTCGACACTGCTAGCCAACCAGAAACAGCGTGGCATGTCCTTGCAAAGGCAGAGTTGAAAAACGATCTTTTTCGAATAATGTTGCGCACAAATGAAAATTTTCGAAGGAAACGCGATCCATGGCGGTAGACACAATCGATGCTGCAATTTTAAGGATTCTGCAGCAGAACGGACGCATCGCCAATGCCGAGCTTGCCGAGAAGATCGGCCTGTCCGCATCCGCCTGTTCTCGGCGTGTCGACATCCTTGAAAAGACCGGCGTCATCAGCGGTTATCACGCGCGATTGTCGCACAAGGCGCTCGACTACCGTATCATGGTCGTGGTGCACATTTCGCTGTCCGGCCAGTTTGCAAAGACGCTCACCGAGTTCGAGGCGGCGGTCAAGCTCTGCCCCAATGTGCTGGTCTGCTACCTCATGTCCGGAGAATACGACTATATCCTGCGTGTCGCGGCTAAAGATCTGGAGGACTATGAGCGCATCCATCGCGACTGGCTGTCGGCCCTGCCGCATGTGGTGAAGATCAATTCCAGTTTTTCGCTGCGCGAGATCATCGATCGCCCGAACGTCGGCGTCTGAGCGCACGTTCAGGCCAGCACGTCAGGAAATGCTGCTTTCCACCCGGTTGCGCCCCTTGTCCTTGGCGCGATAGAGCATGCTGTCCGCGCGCGACAGCAGGTCCTTGAGCGTGGCGCCATCCTGGGGTGTCGATGCAATCCCGATGCTGATGGTGACGACGGCATTGTCGCACGTGCGGACGCTTGCCTCGACACTTGCCCGGATGCCTTCGGCGTGCGCCAGAGCCAATGCGGCATTCATGGTCTCGCTGACGATCACGAATTCCTCGCCGCCATATCGGAACAGATGGTCGGCGGCAGTGAGACGGGCCTGCATGGCGGCGACGGTCGCCTTCAGGACGCGATCTCCCTCCGGGTGGCCCAGCCGGTCGTTGACGGCCTTGAAGTGATCGGCGTCGATGATCATCACACTCGTCGGCGTGCCGGCGGCAACGGCATTGCGGATCAGCCGCATACCGTCGTGTTCAAGACGGCCACGATCCAGCGTCCCCGTCAGGCTGTCGCGTCCGGAGCGCGACAGGAGGTCCTCGTAGCGTTCGCGAAATGTCAGATCATTGAAAATATCGCCGATCGGACGGCGGGATACTGCAAGTGCCGTATGGTTGGACAAATGCAGATAGGCACCGAGCAGCACCGCGTAGAAAGCGGCCGCTCCCATCTTTGCCAGCCAACCGCCCCAGAAAACATCTGCCGGCGCGCCGTTCAGGGCATGCAGCGCGATATAGAAGCCGGCCTGGTCGAAGGTCAGCACGGCGGCGCCGCAGAGAAAAAACCGCAGCGTCAGGAATCGCCGCAGGCGCCGCCCGAAGCGTTCGTAGAGCAGGATAATCAGAATCGAATCGAGATAGAGCAGCAGCGTGCCCCAAACCATCAGCCAGCCCATCTCGTCGATGAAGGCGAGATCGGCGATGCGCCCCGGGACGATCGACACAGTGACATGCTGCTGCAGGATCAGTCCAAGCGCGACGGTCAGAAAATTGCCAACCAGCAGGCCGTAGATCGGCTGGCGCACCGTCGCTGCATCCTCCTTGACGTAGAGAAGCAGGATCATCATCAGCTTGCCGGAAAACAGTACGGCGGAACCGGGCGAGATCACCCCGAAAGGCAATTGTACGTAGAACACGGCGGCCAGATAGGTCTCTATGAAGTGCATCACACCGAGTGCTGCGATGAACACACCGAGCCCCAGCCTGTGTCGCAGGTGGAGAAGTGTGATCATGATCGTCACATAGACGAGCGCTTCACCGAGAAACAAAAAAACATTGGCCATGGCACGCGTCACTTTGATTGCATGGGACCGAGTCGTAAACGACAAATTTAAAGAAGACTTTAGGATGCGTATCCCGAGATCTGCGGAGCCTCTGCTCTCGTTCGCAAGCGGGGCCGGATGCTCCATCGTTGGCCCGACAAGACGGTCGTCGACCCTGGCGTTGACGAGCCGGAGTGGCTGCCCGCCGCCCAGGTCGAGCATCGCTCCATCCCAGCCACTGTACTGCGAGAAGGCCGCATGACGATAACACTGGATTGAACCTAATCCGATATCTTCATATGTTTTGACAAGATATTGATTAAATGAAATTAATTTTAGAAGACATGGTAAAATCCGCACCGGCGGCGGCGGGAGTTTTTCGGATATCGGTCCCAAGAAGATTGTCTTCGTCGCACCGGATACGAACCGCGACCCGAGCGTCCTCGACATTGTAGCCGAAGGCACCATCAACCCTTCGGCCGACGCCAACCGGACGTTTTCGCCGCCTGTCGGAACCACCATTCTCTTCGACAGCAGCCAGAAGGCCAAGGCCTATGCCGGGTCCGCCAAGGGCGTCATGATTGTGAAGGCCAAGCGACGGCATCGGCGGGTTTGCGGGCTTCCGCATTGCCCTCTCAGGGCGCTGAAAACAGAGACGGCGGCCCTGCGGCCGCCGTTCTCAAACTCCTGGAAAAACGTCAGACCTGACGGGTCGGTGCGTCGTCTGCAAACAGCGATGAACCGTGCTGGTCGATGATCTGGCGGGCCTTGCGAAAGGCGGCGTCTGTCGCATCCTGCTCGGAACTGAACACGTCGGCGCGGATGAAGGAGCGCGCGCGCATCTGCCCGTCGATTTCCTTCTCGATGATACCGCCCAGCCGATACTGTGACGCCTCCCGCTTCGGTGCGGCCGTAATCCGGCAATCTGCATAGGTCTCGGTCTTGCCGGGAAGCGTCTCCGCATCCTTTGCCGCACCACCGGACAAGCCGAACAATTTTGAGAAAAACGAAGCCATGTTCGATGACTTACCATGACGAATGGCTGTCTCCAAGACCCGTTGTCCAAAACAGCCACCATGAAATCCAATAGACCGGAACGTCGGAGAACGTGCGTTTTCAGGCATTTACCGAAGTCTAAGGGAGGGTCCATCAGAGATCAGATTCAAGATTTCGATCTTGCATTTTACATTAAAATATTGTCACAAACACTTGATATTATTACCTAAATAACAAGGTTAGACAAAATTTCATTGTCGGTAATGTCCTGGTAGCGGATTCCGGCAGCATCGAAGGCGGCCTTTAGGCGGGGAAAGTTTTCCGGGCGGCGTGTCTCGATGCCGATCAGGATCGAGCCGAAATTGCGCGCCGATTTCTTCAGATATTCGAAGCGGGCAATGTCGTCCTCCTCGCCGAGCATGTTGAGGAAATCCTTGAGCGCGCCCGGTCGCTGGGCCATGCGCAGGATGAAGTATTTCTTCAGACCCAAATGCCGCATCGCCCGTTCCTTCACGTCCGGCAGGCGGTCGAAATCGAAATTGCCGCCGGACACCACAGCCACGACGGTCTTGCCCTCCAGCCGTTCCCGTCCCAGCGTCTCCAGCGCGGTGATCGACAGGGCGCCGGCAGGCTCCAGCACAACACCTTCGACGTTCAGCATGTCGGTGATCGTCACGCAGATGGCGTTCTCCGGCAAAAGCATGACCTGTTCTGCCGAAAAGCGTCGCAAGGCTGCAAAATTCAGTGTTCCGATCCGGGCGACGGCAGCACCATCGACGAAGTTGTCGACCTGGTCGAGCGTCACCTGCATGCCTTCTTCGAGGCTGCGCTTGAGGCTTGGCGCGCCGGCCGGTTCACAAAACAGGAACGCCTCGGAGCTGACGGTGCCATCGAGGAAGCCGGTGACCCCGGCCGACAGCCCGCCTCCACCGACCGGGAGGACAACAAGATCAGGCACAACGCCGTCCGGTAGTTGTTCCAGAATTTCGGCGGCAACCGTTGCCTGGCCCTCGATGATATCGGCATGATCAAATGGCGGAACCATGAAACCATCAATATCTTCAACGTGTTCCTGCGCTGCTTTATAGCATTGGTCGAAGAAGTCACCGAACAGCTTGATGGTGATGAACGGGCCACCGAACATGCGCGTCTTGTCGATTTTCTGCTGCGGTGTCGTCACCGGCATGAACACCACCCCCGGCACGCCGAAATGGCGGCAGACGAAAGCGAAGCCCTGTGCATGGTTTCCGGCCGACGCGCAGACGAAGGTCTTGCCCGTCCCGCCGGAAGCGATCACCTTGCGGAAGAAGTTGAAGGCCCCACGGATCTTGTAGGAGCGCACCGGCGAGAGGTCCTCGCGCTTCAGGTAGATCGAGGCGTTGTTGCGCGTGCTCAGATGCTCGTTGAGCTGCAGCGGCGTTGCTGGAAAAAGGCTACGCAGCGCCTCGGCAGCGGTCTCGACGTCCTGGCGGGTCATGGTCGTCTGTCTTCCATCGATGTTCGGTTGGGGCCCTATGACACATCAACGCTGCAGATGCCACTGGTGAGAATTATAAGGTGATAAGTTTACTCGTCTTATAGGCGCGATAGCCCGGCGTCCAACGCGTCGTTCACCTTGACTTGCCCGTGTAAATGCAGAACTCTTTCCAGAGGTTTGGCGAGTATGGGGGATGGTCATGATGCGAGGGTTTCGAGGCGCGGCAGCGAGCGCCATCTTGGCGGCAAGCGCGATTTTTGCTCAGGCCGGGATGGCGTCGGCCGGCCCTCTGGCGGAGGCGGCGGCCAAGGCCGAAGGACTTGCCGCGAGCGGCGATGCGATCGGTGCCCATGACGTCCTGCGCCAGGCGATCAGCGATTTCTCCGAATCCCTGCCCTTCTCGCTCGGCAAGGCGGTTTTCGTGAAATCCGATCCGGCCGGCTATGCAATGTACGAGCCGAAGGAGGAGCCGGTTTTCAAGGCCGGGGAATCGCTGATTTCCTATGTCGAGCCGATTGGCCTGAGCTGGAAGCAGTCGGCTGTGCAAGGCAAGATCGAGACACATTTTACCGTCGATTTCGATATCCTGAATCCGGCCGGCGATGTACTTGCCGGCCAGAAGGCGTTTGGCGATTTCACCTTCACCGGCTTTTTCCGCAATCAGGAAATCTATTCGACACTGACCATCGATGTCAGCGACGCACCGGCCGGCGACTATATCCTGCGTTTCCATTTCAACGACGTGAACAGCGGCAAGCGCACGAGCATCGATCAACCGTTCAAGATCGCTGAAAACTAGCGACCTGTCTTGGCCCGCGGTGCCACGATCGTGGTCGATCGATCAGGCGAGGATGACCGGTTCGATCAGGACCGCAAGCTCTGCGCCTGCGGCCCTGGCGACCGTTAGGATGTCATTTGCTAGTCGGCCGCAGGAAACTGTCCAGCCTTGGCAGCGGTGATATCCGCCATCATCGCAACCACGGCGGCCTCGGCTGCAGCCAGCACCGTCTCGTCGCGGGCCCGGATGACGATGTCTGTCGAGAAATTCCGCCCGTCGAATTTCGGGTAGGAGCCGATGCTGGTCTCCGGATGGGCTTTTTGCACCAGCGTCAGCGGCCCACCAATGTCGCCTTCGCCGAAGGGGGAAAGTACGGAGCGGGAGAGCACGGCCGTGCCGGTTTTCAGTTCCGGCAGGATCGCGTTCAGCATGGCCTGGAACACCTGCGGTACGCCGGCCATGACGTGCACATTGCCGATGATGAAACCCGGTGCGGTCGAGACGGCGTTCGGGATGTGGCGCGAACCGTTCGGCATGCGCGCCATGCGCCGGCGGGCCTCCGTGAACTCCATGCCGCGCCGCTCGTACATCGCCGCCAGAAGCACCATCGCCTCCGGATCATGCACGCATTCGACGCCGAAGGCGCGCGACACCGCATCCGCCGTGATATCGTCATGCGTCGGGCCGATGCCGCCGGAGGTGAAGACATAGTCATACTGCCCGCGCAGGGCGTTGACGGCGGCAACGATGGCTGCTTCGTCGTCGGAGACGATGCGCACCTCTTTCAGGTCGATCGCCGCCAGCGTCAGCACGTCGGCGAGGTGCCCGATGTTTTTGTCCTTCGTTCGGCCGGACAGAAGTTCATCGCCAATGGCAAGCATGGCAGCGGTGACGATCGTATTTTCTATCATGGGAAATCCTGTGCGTGGCTGGGATCGTTCAACGTAAATGCGTCACTGTCAATTTCTGTCGAACAGTCTGTCGCCCCGTTCGCTTCTGGTCGTTGGCTATCAAACTGTTAGTTCCTAAGCGCAGGGGCAATCAAGTGGAATTGCCGAACGTCAAAAGGAGATCACGATGGCCAAGGTACTGGTTCTCTATTATTCGGCATATGGGCATATCGAAACCATGGCCTATGCCGTGGCGGAAGGTGCAAAGTCGGCAGGCGCAGACGTGACAGTGAAGCGCGTCCCTGAACTCGTGCCTGAAGATGTAGCAAAGGCGCAGCATTTCAAGCTCGACCAGTCCGCGCCGATCGCAACGCCTTCGGAACTCGCCGAATACGACGCCATCATCTTTGGTGCCGGCACCCGCTACGGCACGGTTGCCTCGCAGATGCGCAGCTTCGTCGACCAGACCGGCGGCCTGTGGATGAGCGGCGCGCTTGTCGGCAAGGTCGGGTCGGTGTTCACCTCGTCCGCGACCCAGCACGGCGGCCAGGAATCCACCATCCTCGGCTTCATCCCGACACTCATGCACCACGGCATGGTCGTTGTCGGCCTGCCCTATGCCTTCCAGGGCCAGATGGGCGTCGAGGAAGTCAAGGGTGGTTCACCCTACGGTGCCTCGACGATTACCGGTGGCGACGGCGCGCGCCAGCCGTCCGAGATCGAGCTCGAAGCCGCCCGCTATCAGGGTGCCCATGTCGCCAAGATCGCGGCCAAGCTTTCGGCTTGACCCCGCAGGGTTTTGCCATTGGAACAGGATTTGAGGGCGACCAAACGGTCGCCCTTCGTCGTTTATGGCGCTTCGGTCGGCGCATTGCAGATGCTGTGGATGAACAGCAGATGGCCGGCACCGCCCGTTTCATGCTAGAATGATCCGCAGGGCGACGCGAACCTTCGAAACGACACGATCGCTCGGGAACCAGATGGCATCACCTCCGTTTATCTGGGCAGGGTTGGTCCGCAGCAACGGACGGCCGAAGGGAGAAACCTATGTCGAGAATTGTCTACATGATCGTCCCGCACGATGGCGGCTGGGCCTACAAGCTTGCCGATGTATTTTCCGAAAGCTTTCCCACCCGGGACATGGCCCTTGCGGCCGCAAAGGCGGCTGCCGCTGAACAGCAGGTCGGTGGCGACGATGAGGAGATCAGCTTTCAGGATCAGAGCGGTGCCTGGCATTTCGAGCACGCCGACGGCGGTGATCGCCCCGAGGCCGTCGTCGACGACAAGTAGCGTCGGGTTTTCGCGCTACCTACCCCAGCATCAAACTGTGCCAGACCGTGCCACACTGGGCAAACTGTGTCGGCAAGGGCGAAACACGTCTTGACCAAAGGCTTGGAACTTGTTGAAAGACAAGCCAAGCGGACGTGGCGAAACTGGTAGACGCAAGAGACTTAAAATCTCTGAGGAACGCCGGAAACATCGGCTTTCCCGCTGCAAAACAACCTCCTATTTCTAACCGAAAACAGTAGAACAAAACGAGATTTGCAAAACATTTCGCGCATGGTTGACGGTCCGAACCCACGATACAAATGGCGCGTGACATGGCCCGACCCCGGCGATGCGGACAGTCATAAGACTGATTTTCAAGGCTGGGATGGTGAAACGCCGGGTAGTGCATCAGTCTGAAATCTTCTTTTTGTAAGTTTTCGGGCGACCCGGCCTCGGCGCGCGTTCGTCCATGATCGCGATAATCTCTTCCATATCCCAAACATGATCAGTTAGGTTGGCTTCCATT
>NZ_LSRP01000045.1 GCF_001885585.1 Pararhizobium antarcticum | reverse complement strand
GCATCTACCGGCTATGGCAAACGAGCTTTGATTGAAACCGCGATGGGTCGGTACAAGCGCGTCATTGGTCCGCGTCTGCGTGCTCGGTCATTCCTTGCGCAACAGACAGAGGCTGCGATCGGCGTGGCCATTCTTAACCGTATGCTCGCCTGCGGACGCCCGAAATCCGTTCGCTGCCGCGCCTCGGCGGGAGCAACCAAATAAGCGGGCCCATCAAAGACCAGATTCTGCACGTTTGCTGATACACGCACCAACGCCTGTCGGTGACGCTTGCGCGAGATGAGGTTCCAGTTCCGGTTGGCTTGCGTCTGTTTTTGCCCGAGAGCTGGACCCGTGATACGGAACGGCTGGTCAAAGGCGGGGGTTCCGGACGGCATGCGAACGTCTCGTACGAAGCCGGAGATTGCTCTTGCTGAGATCGATCGGTTGACCGCAGTCGGTGTCCGGTTTGGCGCAGTGCTTGCCGACGCAGGCTACGGCCTGTCAGCCGCTTTTCGACAGGGGCTGAGTAGACGTGGCCTTACCTGGGCGGTCGGAATCCCCAAAGCATCAGAAGGTCTATCCCCATGATGTCGGATTGATCTTCCCCGTCACTGGTCATGGGCGTCCGCGCAAGCATCCGATCCCCGACACCCTGTCGGTCGCCGCAGAGACGATGCTGATACCTTCACGCTGAAAGAAGGTCAGTTGGCGTCGTGGTACAAAGGGCCGCCTGACGGCACGCTTTGCAGCATTACGCATCCGGATCGCCGACGGCACGCCGCAACGCATTCTCGACAAGGGACAGCAGCACATGCCGGGTGAGGAAGCCTGGCTGGTTGGCGAGTGGCGATCAAACGACGAGCGCAAATACTACCTGTCCAACTTGCCACCCGATGCGACATTGAAAGTCCTGGCGGCGGCCATCAAGGCGAGATGGGTTTGCGAGCAGGCGCATCCGCAGATGAAAGAGGAACTCGGCCTCGACCACTTCGAAGGCCGATCATGGCACGGACTGCACCGACACGCCCTCATGACGATGATCGCCTATGCCTTCCTCCAGCACCACAGATTGCAGACTGCAAAGCGGGAAAAAAAAGACGCGACGAGTTCGTCATGGGCCACCTGAACCGACCTTGCCAGCCGTGCGGAGAGCCGTCATCAACGCACTTGCTCTACCGACAGCACAAATCCGATGTCCGCATTGTCGACGTCATTTCCACCACGAAAATTCTATTCTGCCAAAGTAGTGCTAGTCCTCATCGGCTATAGAATTCTCGACTCCCCATTGCGCCATAGCGTTCAGTATTGGAAGAAGCGACATGCCTTTGTCGGTAAACGAGTATTCAACGTGTGGTGGCACCTGTGCTCTCACCTCCCTGTGCAGTATACCATCGGTTTCTAATTCTCTGAGATGCTGTGTCAGCATCCGCTGCGTCACGGACGGCATCAACCTACGCAACTCGTTAAACCGTCGTGGTCTTAGAGTCCGTCCGAACACTTTCTCATTTTGAACATAGCCTTCGCAGCATGAGGCGGATGGAGGCTAATTTGAGGAAGGCAAGCGCATTTCTTGACAGGTTTTCGAGGTCCTTGGCCAGTCTACG
>NZ_LSRP01000044.1 GCF_001885585.1 Pararhizobium antarcticum | reverse complement strand
GTCCACCAAGAGGTTGAGCGGGCCATCGGCGCTGCGGCAAGGGATCTGGACGGAGAGGGTCTTCTGCCGCCGGCACAGGGTCGTATAGTCCGGCACACCCCAGTCCAGGTCAGCCATCTTCAGCAGGTCGTGTCGCGCAGGTGGTGGAAATTTGAAGGTGGCGTAATCTCCGGGTGAACTGAACCCACCCAACCGGCGGCAGCAACCGCCAGGGAGATCACGCCATGAAGAACAATACCGACACTGCTGCGCTTGCGCTACTGGCCAATGAAGCGGGCTATGATCCGATCGAGGATCGTCTGCGAGAGAACATTCGTGCCACGATTGAGGCGGTTTTCGAAGAGGAACTGGCCGCGTTTCTGGGGCGTTGCCGTTATGACCGGGGCACGGACAAACCCAAGGGCTACCGGCACGGTCATCGTGAACGCCAGTTGATCGGCACGTTTGGTGCCGAGACGATAAGTGTGCCGCGCGCCCGCGTCGAAATCGGGGACGGCAAGACCACGGAATGGCGATCGAAGGCACTACCGCGCTATCAGCGGCTGACCAAGAAGGCCGAAGCGTTGATTGCCTCGGTTTATCTGGCCGGGACCAACACACGGCGCGTGAAGCGGGCGCTATATGGACTGTTCCAAGGGGCGGTAGGCAAGGACGTTGTCAGCCGCGCCTGGCGGAAGGTAAAGGTGGACTGGGACGCATGGGTGGCGCGAGATTTGGCTGGCGAAGACATCGTCCGTCTGATTCTGGATGGCACCGTCATCAAGACCCGCCTGGATCGAAAGGCCACGAATATCTCGGTTCTGGCAGCCATAGGTGTGCGCCGGGACGGGCAGAAAGTGCTGCTTTCCATCAAGAATATGGGCGGAGAAAGCAAAGCAGCCTGGGGCATGTTCCTTGGCGATCTTGATGCGCGCGGTCTGATGCGGCCAGAGTTTGTTATCATCGACGGTGCGCCGGGGCTTGAGGCCGCCCTTGTCGCGCTCTGGGGTGAGGCCCTGCCAATCCAGCGGTGCACGGTTCACAAGCATCGCAACCTACTCGGTCATGCCCCGAAGCACATGCATGACGAGCTGAGCGAGGATTATCGCGACATGATCTATGCCGACACCACGGTGGAAATCGAGAAGCGGCGGAAGGCATTCTTGCGCAAGTGGCACCTGAAATGTCGTGCGGTTTCCGACAGCCTAGAAGAGGCAGGAGACCGGCTGTTCACCTTCACGCGCCTGGACCCGTCGCAGTGGAAGTCCGCTCGAACCACAAATGCCATCGAGCGCCTGAACGAGGAATTCCGCCGCCGCATCAAGACCCAGACCGTGTTGCCCTGCGCCGAAACAGTGCCAATGCTACTCCGGGCGCTGATGGCATCGGGCCAGATTCAGATGCGAAAGATCGATGGCTGGGAAACCTTGGCTCAGCCCATTGCCCCGATCAGCCTTGACCTCGCGGCCTGATCAGGCCCAAATCCCGATGCTCGGAGAACGCCGCCAGAAAATTTCCACCAGATTCGAGACACAACCCTTCAGCAGGCTGGCAACCATTCCGGTCGTCTGCCTCAGCGGCAGCTTGAACCGTCCCCGGGCTCTGCCCGTTCAGGGCTGACAACAGTCCACCGGACTGTTGTCCGGGCGCCCTTCACCCTTGATC
>NZ_LSRP01000043.1 GCF_001885585.1 Pararhizobium antarcticum | reverse complement strand
TCGATCGTCCACATCGCAGCTTCCTTTCGTGATTCGAAAGCACAAAAGGAATCACAACCGCGCACAACCCGCAAACCGAAGTCCGCTAACCGATTCCGCCGATTCTCAAAGTCTCCGGACGGACACTGAAACTCTGAGACTACCTGAAGGGACGGTCGCGGAATGGTCCGCGATATTTCAAAATGTCTTCATTAACGCCGCCAATGCGATGCTGGACAGCCAAACGAGAGAGATCAGCGTGTCGTTCGTCGAAGCGCGCAGCCGATGCGCCATTTTGGTTCAGGACACAGGCAGCGGCATAGACCTTACTGAGGGCGAGGCCCTGTTTCAACCATTCCAACGCCGTTCTACGATTTCCGCAGAACGGCGCGAAATGGGTCTTGGTGGAACTGGGCTGGGTCTGACCATCGTCCGTATGGTAGCGAACAACCTCAACTGCTCAGTGGCATTCGTAGCTCCTAAACCAGACTACTCAACAGCTTTTGAATTATCCTGGAAGTGGCAATCATGAACATTCTTATCTGCGATGACACGGTACAACCTCTGACCGGCTTGTCCAAAGATCTTGAAAAAATCCTACCTGGGTCTGCGACGATCAAAGTTGCAACTGGAAACGAAGTCGTGGAACTAGCGGAACAACTCGAAGGGCGACGTAAGGCTGCCGCCAGCGGGAATGGCCAAGCAATCGAATGGGGAAAATCGCAGTTTGATAGCGTGGACCTACTGTTTATTGATTATAACTTTGTTCAGCTCGAACATTCCAGCGGCCTCACCGGACAGCGGCTCGCATATCTCGCACGTTGCTACTCTGAGGCGTCCTACATAGTTGTTTTGAACCAGTTCGGCGAGAACCGCTTTGACTTGACGCTACGCGATCATCCTGAAACACACGCGGATCTCCACTTAGGTCTTAGCCAGGTTACCAATCCCGGGCTCTGGTCCGATGACGGCTGGCCCGAATTTCGCCCTTGGACGTGGCCGATTCTTCCGGACGCAATAAACAAGATGAAGCGCGCCACCGAAGAAGTGGCCAATGCGCTCGACACACCTATACTGAAATATCTGCAGCTCGATGAAATCGCGGGTGCCATCCCGCGAAACGTTAGGCAGTTTCTCGGAGAAGAGGACGTGACCTTCAGACAATTTGTTGAGAAGGCGGGCTTCGACGTATCGGACAAACGTTTCTCAGACAGATCAATCCCACTGATTGCGGCATCAAGGGTTTCCAAGTGGCTGGAATATATGATTTTGTCCGCGCAAGACATACTCATTGACGCGCCGCGTGTCTTGTCGCGCTATCCGTCTGTCCTTCCGACAGGAGGCCTCGACAACCTTGAGAATAGTGCGTTGACCCCGAGCAAGATTGCGGAATTCGATCTACCAGAATCCGTTAAGGATCACTTGTACCCAAAGAGCGATTGGCTGCGGCGCCTGGCATGGAAACGATCCGGCCTACTCGCCGATGATCGGTTGACCGAAAATCAGGAAGCCATGTCACCCGACAGCGACCTTCGTTTCGCTGAAGACGCTTCGCGATTCCTCAAATCAGATCAGGTATCGGGCTTCGTGGCCGATCTAGCGTCGCCCTTCGTACAGCGCTTTGTCCGTAGAAACCGCGATGGTGATGTCGATTACCAGCCACAGCTAAGGTTTGCACTGTGACACAGGAATACTTAGTGTCCGTCCGGAGACTTTGAGAATCGGCGGAATCGGTTAGCGGACTTCGGTTTGCGGGTTGTGCGCGGTTGTGATTCCTTTTGTGCTTTCGAATCACGAAAGGAAGCTGCGATGTGGACGATCGA
>NZ_LSRP01000042.1 GCF_001885585.1 Pararhizobium antarcticum | reverse complement strand
TAAGATATTGCGGGGGTATTAATGAGGCCGTCCGAGAGAGATAAAATTGTTATTTTGACTGCCAAGATCGTTTCGGCTTATGTGCAAAATCATTCTCTACAAAGCTACGATGTTCCAAACCTTGTCCAAAGGGTCAGGGCCGTATTGGCCAGCTTAGGAAAGGAACCCATCGGCATCCTGCAAGACGATATGCCTGTCCCTGCGGTCGAGCCCCGCAAGTCGGTCCATGACAAATATATTATATGCTTGGACGATGGAAAGATATTCAAGTCTCTCAAGCGACATCTCATGGTAACCTACAAGCTCACTCCGGAGGATTACCGCGCGAAGTGGGGGTTGCCGGATGATTATCCCATGATTGCTCCAGCATATTCTGCTCAGAGATCTGAGATCGCAAGGACGATTGGCTTAGGGAAAGGGCGGCGCAAGGGCAAGCAGGGGTCGTGATTTCGGCTCGAAGCGTTCAAGAGTGCTCCAGTATCTGGTTTTAAAACGGAGGCATCTTTCATTCACGAGTCTTACGTGTACCAGCGTCTTGCTTTAAGTCCGCGCGGACCGCCAACATCCTCGCCTGGCATTTTTTCTCCTTGGCGACAGGGCGCTGACACCAAGGGCTAATTGTTGTTGGCGGCTTTAAAGCGGCGTTTTGGCGCCCTGGCGAGCTCGACGACGAAGTTGTCGGCAGCATCCGCGAGGCTAAGAGCAATCTCTTCCTCGCCCCATCCAGCATCAACAGCGCATTTGATGAAGTAGGAGACCGCGCCGGCGCATACAGCCGCGCACTCTCCCGGCCTTTCAGCTTGCTGCGTACTGTATTGTGGCGGCCGCATCTTTGTCATATGCACATGACTAACAGTCCGTTTTACCCAAGCAAGCGTATGCTGGAGCCTTGGCTAATCATTAACGTTAAAAACGGTAGGACCATTGCCCATACGCCGTTGATGGTGGCCTGCAATCGATCTTGCCGCAGGCCATTTTGTTTAAGTTGCGCGGCCATGCTGCTTCGTCCAGCATGGCGTAATACCCCTCTTCAGCTGCGGCTGGCGGTATTCCCGATTGGCTCTGCTCTGATCCCCGAAAACTGGAGGGGAGTTGGCTCAGATATTCCTGTATGTCACGCCGGTGATGTCGGAGACCACATGGTGGAGCTGCAGGTTCATCTAGATCAGATCTTTCTGCATGTGCTGGATATGAGCTGCCGCATACTCGACCAGCTGTTCTCGTTGCCGCATATAAGCACGCAATGTTGCGACCTGTGCATTCGGGCGAAAGCTCCCGCGGCAGCAGGCCATAGGAGTGCAACTGGCGAAGCCACGCCGCATCGCTGATGTCAGTCTTCCGGCCTGGGACGTTCTTCGCATAACGCGCGTCGACCAGGATCGCCAAAAAACCGTGTTGCTCGAAAATCGCGCAAGCGGGATCCAGTAGACGCCGGTCGACACCATCGCCGCGCTTGTGGCGCCACTGGAACTGAACCAGGCGGCGAGATCATGCAGATCGTGAGTGAGGGTACCGAAGGCGTGTATCGGCAAATCGTCACTGTCGGGATTGACCGCGGCCTTATGCATTGTGGACCCGGTGTCGATGGGGCGTTGCTAGCGGGGTGATGCGGGTGAGGTTTTTTAGCGTTGATGTCTGCATAGCTTCTCCTCCTGTCGATGGGAGGGCCGGGCCGCGAAGTTCGTCATTTTCCTAAGTGTCCGTCCGGAGACTTTGAGAATCGGCGGAATCGGTTAGCGGACTTCGGTTTGCGGGTTGTGCGCGGTTGTGATTCCTTTTGTGCTTTCGAATCACGAAAGGAAGCTGCGATGTGGACGATCGA
>NZ_LSRP01000041.1 GCF_001885585.1 Pararhizobium antarcticum | reverse complement strand
AATCCACACTGGCCCGCGCGCCGGGGGCTGTCGATCCCGGGTCCCGGCGTTGCCGTCGCTGTCCTGACCCTCCTGCGGCAACCCTTTTAACCGGTCTTGCGGGTGGCGAACGGCTTTCGCGATTTTCGCTCCATCTGGTATGCCCTTTCCTGTTCTGGACGCTGGCGCGTGGCTGATAAACCATCGCCGCGGCACACCGCCGCGATCAGTCGATCGGCAGGCCCAGCGCCAGCGTTTCGGTTTGCGCAGCAATGGGCAGGCTTGTTTTGCACGGAATGGCGTGTTTTGAGATTGTCATGGATAGCGGAGATACCAGCAACCGAATGGCAGAGCAGTTCGACATGTTTTCGGAGGCGGCCGGTGGAACCCGTCCAATCTCCCGTGACCGTGCAAAACCTGCCGCTCCTGAACAGCAATTTGTCACCATCACCGAGGACGAGATGGTCCGACAGTTGGCGCAGACAGGCCGCTACCGCATCCTGAAGAAACTCGAGCCACGCATGGTCGCGACAGTTGGCCGTCAAAAATACCCGCTCAGGGGCATCATCCTCGACACCGAGACGACCGGCCTCAGCGCCCGCAAGGATGAGATCATCGAGATTGGCGCAATCGCCTTCACCTTCGATGATGCCGGCCTCATCGGTGATGTCACCGGGATCTACGGCGGGCTTCGGCAGCCAAGCGTATGCATCCCTCCTGAGATTACCAAGCTGACCGGCATCACCAATGATATGGTGGCTGGACAGTCGATCGACATGGCAGCACTGCAGGCGTTGATCGAGCCCGCTGATCTGGTCATTGCCCACAATGCCGGCTTTGACAGGCCGTTTTGTGAGGCGTTTTCCCCAATATTCGACGGTAAGGCATGGGCGTGCTCGAATTCGGAGATCGACTGGTCAGCCCATGGATACGAAGGCACAAAGCTTGGCTATCTCATCGGGCAGGCAGGGTATTTTCATGAGGGTCATCGTGCTGTCGATGACTGTTTTGCTCTTCTGGAGGTGCTGGATCGTCAGGTTGACGGAACGGCGTCAACGGTTTTCGCCGAACTCTACCAGGCCAGCCAAAGATCGCGGGTGCGGATCTTCGCAGAAAACAGCCCCTTCGACATGAAAGACCATCTGAAGGCGCGCGGCTATCGCTGGTCCGACGGAAGTGAAGGTCGCCCCAAATCATGGTGGATCGAAGTTGGTGAAGAGGCGCTCGCCGATGAACTCCATTATCTCCGCACCGAAATCTACCGATATTCCGACGCCGATCCACCGATCAAACACTTGACCGCCGTTGATCGCTTCCGGGCCTGACCATCTATTGCCGACCCATGCTTCGCGCGCATGGCCGACCTGAGACCTTGTGGCTTATCGCAGGGCGACGATGAGCCTATATTCCAGTCATCGAAACGACGTTGGAACCAGAGCATGGTTGCTCGCGTCGAGAGCCTCACGAAAGGGGATCATCATGAACGTAGCACGCTCTTTCAACAACTGGCGCCAGTATCGTCAGACCGTGACCGAACTCGGCCGCATGTCCTCGCGCGAACTGCAGGACCTCGGCATCAACCGCGCCGACATCCACAGTGTCGCCCGCCGGTCGGTTGCTCGCTAACCGCTGCTCCAAGCTCACTTCGACTGACACCACGCCCGCTGATGACGCGGGCGTTTGTGTATCTGAGCGGTTGCCAAGGTTTTGACGGAGGAAATTCCGCCTCCCAGTATTGCCTTTTGTCAACGCCGGAGTAAAAACCGGCCAGGCGGCGGAGTAAAACCAGGCCACTTGCGGCGCACGCATGAGACCTCCGGGAGGGCGTAGCCCGAGCGGGGGTCTCATGCGTGCGCGTCGATGTTCTGAA
>NZ_LSRP01000040.1 GCF_001885585.1 Pararhizobium antarcticum | reverse complement strand
CCTTGGGGGAGGGGGTGAAGCGGTTTGCGGTGGGTGAAGCAGTCTTCGGCATTACTGATGGGATGCGAATGGGGGCGCATGCAGAACAACTCGTTGTGAGGGCTGATGGACTGGTTTTCCCGCGGCCCGACACCCTTAGCGTCCCCGAGGCGGCATCCTTTTTCTTTGGCGGCCTCACCGCCGCAGACTTTTTACTGGATCAATGTGAGCTGCAACCCGGTGACCGACTGCTGGTCGTGGGGGGTACTGGGGCTGTAGGATCGGCCGCAATCCAAATTGCCCACCATCTGGGCGCTCATGTAACCGCATTGTCAGGTCCCAATAATCTGAATTTGGCGCATTCGCTTGGCGCAGACGTTGTCTTGAACTATCAGACCGATCCGGTAATGGGACCCTTCGACGTCATTCTTGATGTGCCCGGCATCCTGCCCAACCCGATCTCACACCTCGCAAAAGGTGGAAGACTGGGCCTTGTCACGGCAGATCTTGCGTCGATGCTTGGTGCCGCGCTACGACCCATGCGTGTCGGCGCTCGCAAGCTTGTTGCCGGTGTGATCAAAGAGACCCCACAGGCCTTGGGGCGCTTGATCGCTCTCCATGATATCGGCGCCTATCGACCGCATATAGGGGCCGAATTCCCTTTGTCCGAAATTGTGCAGGCGCATGCACAGGCAGACAGCGGCCATAAGCGGGGCAACCTTGTCATTCTCATGAACCCGCAGCAGTGCCCCTAGATTTCGCAATTCTAGAAGTTTCCTGACATTCTGATGTTACTGATTAACAAAAAAGAGGCTCTACCTCATGTTCCTGACCACACCAACTGCTTCCACATCAAAGCTGCTGGCGTCTATTGCAGCTATCTGTGCGGTCGCACACTTTCTAGGTTGCACACCATTGAAGGCGCAGTCGTTCAACGAGATGGCAAGTGAAAGTTCTGCCCAAGAGTTCTACGCCGACGTCCAGCGAAGAATAAGCGCAGGCACCGGCGACGGGCCGTCCTATTACTTGTCCCAAGATTACACTTTAACACCGGAACAGGAAGCACAGCTAGCGTCGGAGCGGCGAGATGACAACATTGTCGAAGGGCTCCGCAAAGACCCTGTGTTGATGCGCTACTGGCAAGGCTATTGGGATCATTATCAGGCCCGAGCGGCAGCCCAACCTGGAGAGTTCTGCGCGGCCACCTATGTCAATCTCGAGGGCTCTGTCACGCTCGCAGGGTTCGACAAAAGCTGGGATGGCGGCCTACTAATGTTTGTGGGCAGGAACGTTCCGCGACCCTCTGAGTTCAGAGAAGTTACGGCTACACTGACACAAGACGATGGTCGCCCCGCGACGGTGCGGATCTATAACATGCCGGCGAGCGCAAAGATGCCAGATGTGGGGACACTGATCTTTGCCGTTCCCAGTATGGCAGCTGCTCTTTCCGGAATGGGGAACGAGCAGAAATTCGTTATTGCCATCGACGGTCGGGAGGTTTTTCACATGAGCTGGAAGGATGGCAAAAAGGCCCGTAACACTCTACGTAATTGCGCCCGCAAGCGCTGAACTTGGTGTCAGCGGACAAGCTATGGCGAGAGCACTGACTGGGCAAGGCTGTGCTTTAACAACATCTTGCCAAAAATGGTGGCATGCATGCGTCGATTATCAGCGTTTGTAGGCGTTGGTGCGGGGATCAAATTTGAACGTTTTCCAACTATGGGGCTACGATCGAAAATAGCAAGATTGATCCAGCATGCCGCATAAGCATAACGCCGCCCGCCGTCATCACATCGGTAAAATGAAGTTCAGGGTGACGAACTGGGCGGAGTATGAGGCGGGCCTTCGCCGCCGTGGCAGTTTAACCCTTTGGATAACGCCGCAAGCGTTGGCAGGTTGGGCAGCCCCACGTCGCAAGACGCGTGGTGGCCAGCCTCTCTGTTCGGATCTTGCGATCGAAACTACTCTGATGCTGGGCATGGTATTCGGA
>NZ_LSRP01000039.1 GCF_001885585.1 Pararhizobium antarcticum | reverse complement strand
TCCGCAGATTTCTTACCCCGTCCGGCTGCGCCACCCTCCTCTCCGACTAACAAATCAGCGGCCTGCCGCCCTCCATTGCATTGCGGCCCTATGCCACCCCATTGCCTAAGCGCGGCGGGACCCCGGCGGGTGCGGTCCGATCGTCCCCGGTCTTTGCGACTGCCATCGAGGCCGCAATGGCGCGGCCCGAGAGACAGGACAAGGAACATCACCATGGCGACCATCGGCACCTTCACCACCACTGAAACCGGCTTCACAGGCTCCATCCGCACCCTCGCCCTCAACGTCAAGGCCCGCATCGCCCGCGTCGAAAACCCCTCCGACAAGGGCCCGCAGTTTCGCATCTACGCCGGCGCCGTCGAACTGGGCGCTGCCTGGCAGAAGCGCTCCGAGCAAACTGACCGCGACTACCTCTCGGTCAAACTGGACGACCCGAGCTTCCCGGCTCCGATCTACGCAACCCTCACCGAAGTCGACGGCGAGGATGGCTACCAGCTGATCTGGTCCCGCCAGAACCGAGACTGAGACATCGAGGCTCCGCTTAACCGGCGGAGCCTCCTCCCTTTTGCTTGTCCTCTCATCCTCTTTCGGATGAAAATGGATGGAACAATGGATGCCACTGTGTTATACCGTTTCGGATGGAAACGGATGGGAAAGTGGATGCCAGCTTTCTATCTCTCGACATTACGGATAACGCCCGAGATCCTTTCGCTGATCGCGGAGATCGATGAGTTCAAAGGCGCATGGCGGGCCCTTGGCCGCATTGCGCCCGATCGCCTATCCAGCCTGCGCCGGGTCGCGACGATCGAGAGCATCGGATCGTCGACCCGTATCGAGGGCGCCAGGCTGAGTGACCGTGAGGTCGAGCGGCTACTCGTAAACCTGCGGATCGGCTCTTTCTCCAGCCGCGACGAACAGGAGGTCGCAGGCTATGCCGAGGTGATGGAGACGATCTTCTCGGCTTTCGATGCGATCCCCCTCAATGAAAATCACATTCGTCAGCTTCATCGGGATCTGCTTGCGCACTCCACCAAGGACGAGCGACACCGAGGTGACTGGAAGACACTCGCCAACAATGTCGAGGCATTCGATGAGAACGGTGCAAGTCTTGGCGTCGTTTTCGCAACAGCCACGCCGTTCGATACGCCTGGTCGCATGGCGGAGCTGGTGGCCTGGCGGCAGGCACAGGAGGCAGATGGGACGTTCCACCCTCTGCTGATCGTTGCCGTCTTCGTGGTGGTCTTTCTGGAAATTCATCCTTTCCAGGATGGCAACGGCCGTCTGTCGCGGGCGCTGACCACACTGCTGCTTCTTCGGGCCGGCTATGTCTACGTGCCCTATAGTTCGCTCGAAAGTATTGTCGAGCAGAACAAGGAGGCCTATTACCTCGCGCTTCGCCGCACGCAAGGCACGATCCGCACGGATCGGCAGGACTGGAATCCCTGGGTAGAGTTCTTCCTGCGAAGCCTGCAGCGTCAGAAGCAGCGTCTCGAGCGGAAGATGGAACGCGAACGTATCCTGCTCGGCGACCTTCCGGAGTTGTCGGTCTCCATCCTGGAACTGGCGCGCGAGCGCGGGCGCGTGACCGTGATGGACGCGGCAAAGGCCACGGGCGCAAGCCGCAATACCGTCAAGGATCACCTGCGCGCGTTGACCGAGGAGGGACACCTGTTCCTGCACGGAGCGGGTCGCGGAACATGGTATGGCCTCAGTTGAAACCTGGGCGAGAGGCCGGGCCGGCGTACTGGTATTAAAGCGTTCATCCAACCATGCGAGACCGTCACCGCTATGTCCAATCCCCTGTTTCCGGCGCTCCATTTGCGGGCTCGATGGGGCATGTCTGACCGGAGAGCGGCTGCGCCTCGATCGTTTTCCCGCAACGGCATCCGCAGATTTCTTACCCCGTCCGGCTGCGCCACCCTCCTCTCCGACTAACAAATCAGCGGCCTGCCGCCCTCCATTGCATTGCGGCCCTATGCCACCCCATTGCCTAAGCGCGGCGGGACCCCGGC
>NZ_LSRP01000038.1 GCF_001885585.1 Pararhizobium antarcticum | reverse complement strand
CTTCAGCAGGCTGGCAACCATTCCGGTCGTCTGCCTCAGCGGCAGCTTGAACCGTCCCCGGGCTCTGCCCGTTCAGGGCTGACAACAGTCCACCGGACTGTTGTCCGGGCGCCCTTCACCCTTGATCGTCAGGCAGAACTGGATCGCTGCATCCGAGAACACGGCAGGCCGCCCAGGGCTGCCGTCATGCGGCGCGAGCCAGGCCATCTCCTTGTCCAGCCAGATCAGCAAAGACCCGCGCTTGCGAAGCGAAGCAGTGTAGCTGGACCAGTTCGTAGTGCGGTAGCGGGCGGGTGATCGCTTGCTCATGCGGCATGTCTAACCGCATGGATTCACGATGTGAATCCTCCACGGTCAGAGTTGTGCAACAACGCCGGTCACGCGTCAACACATCCATTCTGCGACGGTCGACGTCACTACAGGCGCCAAGAACCCGGCGATCGGTACCGGCCCAATTGCGGATGGCGATTTCAATACGTGCGTCGAGGCGGAGCGCCTCGTGATGGATAAGGGTACGCCGGGCACCGGGCTCAGGGTCGCACTCGGCGAGCCTCACGATGCGTTCAGTATTCCGTTCGCGCCAATCAGCCAGCAGTCGAGAGACGAAACCATCAATGCTGCCGAAGTGATGATAGAAAGATCCCCGCGTCTTTTCAGTGCGGGTTGTGAGTTGTTCGATCGTCAGCGCTTCATGCCCGTCTTGGGCCAGGATTACATAGGCAGCTTCGATCCAAAGACCCGGGCCGCCACGCTTGAACCGGGGCGCAGGCTTCATGCCGAAAGAGCCCAGATGCCGCTGCCGGTCAGCCCGGCGAACAAAATCCACTGGGGCAAATCGCGATGGCGCTGCCGTTTCCAGAGCACCAGCGCCAGACCCCACAGACTGAACAATCCGCAGATCAGCGTCGCAAACATTGCCAAAACACGCCCATCCGACGCAATTGCCGCGAATGTATAGGCTCCGGAAAGCCCAAACAGCGTGATTGTCGCCATGTGCCAGCAGTAATAATGTGTCATCGTCACGGTCGGGGACAATTCACGCTGACGCAAAAGGGGTCGGGCGATCTCGCGCCCCCCAGCAATGGAATGGATGGCCGCGATGACGACCGCGAGGATGGCGGGAAGCAGGAAGACGCTCATGGCTTCGCCATTTTGTTGAGGCGCTCAATGCGCCTTACCGCAGCGGCCAGCAGCGCTCGGGAATACAGGATGTGCAAACTCGTGAGCGCTTGAAACACGGGTCCGATCTTCCTGCGCCCGGTCGCCCCGTTCTTGACTGCAGTTATTGCGGAACCGAAATAGAGCAGGGTTCTGTCCGACACCTCGTCCGACACCGAAGCAACCTTGAACCAGGATCGGGTGCGCGCAGTTACGTGACGCATCAACAGTTGACTCTCGGCGCGCTCTTCCACGCTCCATGCGGCGAAGGTGGTCCCTGTTCCAGCCGCAACCTGCCGAGCCTGAGTATCCGAGGACGGTCGCCCGGCCAAGGACAACACCGCTCTTTCCGACTTGAACAATCCCGTCGTGTAGAAAGCCGCGACATACTGGCGTAACGAGATCAGCCCGGATGGGCGTTGTTGCACAACTCTGACCGTGGAGGATTCACATCGTGAATCCATGCGGTTAGACATGCCGCATGAGCAAGCGATCACCCGCCCGCTACCGCACTACGAACTGGTCCAGCTACACTGCTTCGCTTCGCAAGCGCGGGTCTTTGCTGATCTGGCTGGACAAGGAGATGGCCTGGCTCGCGCCGCATGACGGCAGCCCTGGTCGGCCTGCCGTGTTCTCGGATGCAGCGATCCAGTTCTGCCTGACGATCAAGGGTGAAGGGCGCCCGGACAACAGTCCGGTGGACTGTTGTCAGCCCTGAACGGGCAGAGCCCGGGGACGGTTCAAGCTGCCGCTGAGGCAGACGACCGGAATGGTTGCCAGCCTGCTGAAGATGGCTGACCTGGACTGGGGTGTGCCGGACTATACGACCCTGTGCCGGCGGCAGAAGACCCTCTCCGTCCAGATCCCTTGCCGCAGCGCCGATGGCCCGCTCAACCTCTTGGTGGAC
>NZ_LSRP01000037.1 GCF_001885585.1 Pararhizobium antarcticum | reverse complement strand
GAGATCGCGCCGGGAACGCAATATGACGACGGGCGGGAATGGAAACATGAAATGTTTCCGGAGAAATCCCTCTGGGGTCCATTCCAGGGGCTTGCAACGCGCAAGTATCCAAAACGTGGTGATATCTCGTGCCGCTCGGCGCTGACCGTCCACCGCGGTACCGAACATCTATCGCCGATCGCACGCCCCGTCATGGTACTCGGAGTTGATGCTCCGGGGGCTGGCCACGCAGAATTGCACGACATGATGGTCACCCAGGAGTGGTACGACGCCTTGCCCGAGATTGCCAAAAAACACCTTGTTTGCCGTGTCGTCGATGAACTGGTGCCAATCACCCAGAAACACGACATCGAGGGCCTTGTCATGGGTGCCGACCCGGTCTGATCTGATCCGAGTTTCACAGCAGCGTTGCGAGCGGCGGTCAACAGCGCCATTCGCAACCGGCTCCATGTCAGCGGCAGCTTTGACAAGATGTTCACTTGTGAGGGGTGAATTTAGGCTTTTCAGCGACGCGCACTGCTAGCGCGATGCTGCAGGAGCAACCGAGCCTCGCAAGACAATAGGGCCATCGACCTTGATGGTCATCGGACGCAGCGGCTTTTGATGCACCGCCATATCGATTAGAATTTCTGCGGCCCGCTGGCCCATCTCGTAGTTGGGCAGCACCAGCGTCGACAACGGGGGATGGGTGTAGCGGGCCAACTCTTGATCGTCATATCCCATGACCGACAGATCATCGGGCACTCTCAGACCAAGTTCCGCTGCCGCTTCCATGACGCCAATAGCCATCAAGTCGTTACCGCAGAAGATCGCAGTCGGAGGATTGGTGAGCGACAGCAATTCCAGCCCCGCCTCATAGCCACGCAAGGGCAGCCAGTCACCGTCGCGGACAAGACTCTCATCAAAGGCGATATCCGCTGTTGCAAGCGCTTGCTTGTAGCCCTTGAGCCGATCGACAGCTGCGTCCATCCACGGCTCGCCATTGATGAAGCCGATCCGCTTGTGGCCAAGCGCCGTAAGATGGGCGGTTGCGGCAAATCCACCGGCTACTTCGCCTGGAACGATTGCCATATGCTGGCGAGGTTCCGCGTAGCAGTTCAAAAGAACCGTCGGTATGCCCTTGAGTTGAGGCGGAACAAACACTTTGCGGGTGAAGATTGTCGCATAGATCACTCCCATGACCGACTTGTCGCGCAATACGGAGCGCATGACGGCCTCCTGCAGATCCGGGTTGGACCGTGTTACATGTGCCGACACCATCAAACCCTGCTCAAACGCATAGTCGCGGATCCCGTCGAGACTGACGACGGGATGCGGGCTGGTGGAAATCTCATCAATGATAAAAGCGATGGTGTCTTTCTCGATATCCGGGGCTTCCGTGAAGTCTCGTCGTACGCTTGGTAACCTATAGCCAATTTTATGTGCAGCCTCCCTAACCCGCTGCTGCGTCTCTGCGGTAATGCGGGCGCCGGACATCTCGTTGAGCACAAGCGATACACTTGATTGGGAGACGCCGGCAACCCGGGCAACATCAGTCATAGTCGGACGTCCGTTACCCGTCTTTTTTGCGGTATCGGGCTCCGTCCCGTTTCCCTTTGTCATTTCCGAGACCCCCACCCCAATTGCTGCAACGCCATAGAATATTGTGCGGTTGCTCATAAAATTATCACTTGACTGCTCATATTATTAGCGCAAGATTTGCCCATGTGAAGCAGAAAATGCTCGCACCCGGAGAGGAGTACCGGGAAACTCTGGAGGAGAAAACACCGATGTCTACGATTTCACGCCGCACCTTCATGCTTGCTGCGACGGCGGTCGGCGCCGTTGTAATGACGGGGACTGTCGCTTTTGCAGAAATGCCGAAGCTCGCCCAGAAAGACACCTACAAGGTTGGCTTCGCGCAGACCGAATCCAACAACCCCTGGCGCATCGCCCAGACCAACAGCATGAAGGAAGAAGCCGAAAAGCTCGGTTACCAGCTCGTTTATACCGATGCTGCCGGTTCCGCCGCCAAGCAGGTTGCGGACGTCAACTCCATGATCGCCCAGGGCGTTGATGTCATTTTTCTCGCGCCACGCGA
>NZ_LSRP01000036.1 GCF_001885585.1 Pararhizobium antarcticum | reverse complement strand
AAGAAGCGGTTCAAGCACAGCCCATTCTTCATCGCTCAATTCGTGACGGCGCATCGCAATCTCCTTTCAAGGAGATTGAATCACATCGAATGCCGAAGATGAACCCCGTTTATGGGGACGCGCCCTAGGGCGTGGTGACGATTTAACTATTTAAGCCAGATTGCGATAGCTGCGAGTCTGACGAGGCCCATAAAGTTGGCAAGGAGCTTGTCGTATCGTGTGGCTACGCGACGGAACTGTTTGAGCTTGTTGAAGAAACGCTCGATGCGGTTGCGCTCTTTGTACAGTGCGGCGTCGTTGGCTGGTTGAACCTTGCTGTCAATGCCGCGTGAATTTTCCTCAGAAGTGCCGAAGTAAAATTCCCCACTTATGCCGACGTGGATGCGAGGGAGAATTGAGGATTTTTCGGCGGCCGCCCGCGCTGCTTTTGAGGTGGAGCGAATGCCGGCGGAGCAATGAGGGCTTTGGAGCGAACATGCTCCGGCATCAGTTCGGCATGCTGGCGCAATCGGTAACTCGATCCCTCGATTTGCACGACGACGGCGTGATGAAGCAGTCTGTCGAGAAGCGCCGTGGCGACAACTGGATCGCCGAAGACATCGCCCCATTCAGCGAAGCCGCGGTTTGATGTCAGGATCATCGCTCCTCGCTCATATCGGGCGTTCACGAGTTGGAAGAATAGATTGCCGCCGCCCTGGACGACGGGCAGATAGCCGATCTCATCGACGATCAGCAGGCTTGGCCTGCAGAAGAAGCGAATTCGCTCCTGAAGCCGACCCTCCCGTTCGGAACGGGCCAGCGAACCGATGAGGTCGGCAAGGTTCGTGAAGTAGACGCTCTTTCCAGCTTTGACGGCTTCGACGCCGAGCGCCGTGGCAAGATGACTCTTGCCGGTTCCAGGTGGGCCGAGGAAATGCACGGCCTCGTGTCGATCGACGAAGCCAAGCTGGGCCAGGGTGAAGATGCGATCTCGGTCGAGGGAAGGTTGGAAGGTGAAGTCGAAACCGGCAAGGGTTTTGATCGTCGCTAACCTGCCCATTCTTAAAGCGGTCTTGATGCGGCTGTTCTCGCGCAGGGTCAGTTCCTCGGACAGCAGGATATCGATAGCCTCAAGGGCAGATAGCTCACCGTGCTCGAGGCGGCGCACGACATGGTCGAGTGCTTCCAGTGCGCGCGGCATCTTCAGACCGACGAGATCATGGCGAATACGGTCGATCATGGATGGAATTGCATCGAGGGTCGGGCTCATGGGCGGCTCTCCCGTGCCAGGACTTTGCCGACGGCGTCATAGAAGGCGAGCGACCGCTGCAGCACGGTGTCGCCGGCAGGCTTGACGACAAGGGACTCGTCTCGTGTCCTTGGCCTGTGTTGCGACGTCATCGATCGTCGATGATCGGGATGGACTCGGCGCTGTTTGCGGCCCTCCAGCACAGGATGAGCGGCGATCAGTGTGCCGTTCTCGAAGATGCGGACTTCGTCGGCGAGAGAGTGGACCTCAACCATGCGACTGCGTGTGGCATCAGGAACGCTGTAGGTGTTGCCGCCGACGCTGACCATGCCTTCCCGCGATACGCGGCGCTCCAGCTTCAGAACGGATTTGAACGGCGCCAGGGGTAGCGGCCGCAGATACGGCCGCTCCTCGGCGAAGGCCTCGTTGACAACACGCTGTGTCGTCGCGTGCTTCCTTGGATTGGCGACAGTGTCGAGCCAGTGTCGGAGCTGGGCGTTCATGTCGTCGAGATTGCGGAACGAACGAGCGAGGAAGAAGTCTTCGCGGATATACCGAAACGGCCGCTCGACCTTGCCTTTTGTCTTGGCTCGGTAGGCCTTGCACGCCTTAGGGTGGAATCCGTAATGGCGGGCCAGGTCGATGAGAGCACGGTTGTAGATGATGCCCTCCGTCTGACCTTCGCCGATAACGGCAGTCTTCATCCGGTCGTAAAGCACCTCCCGCGGCGCACCACCAATCGCCTCGAAAGCGGCGATGTGGCAACGCAGGACGGTCGGCAGATTCTGATGCATGACGAAGCGTGCCCAGATAAGGCGGCTGTGACCCAGCACCATCGAGAACAACCAGACGATCCTTGGCGTCATTGGCTCGTCGGTGAAAACGATGCGTGTTTCACTAATTTCGGGACAGAGATTCCAGTAATTCGCGGACAGGGATTTCAGTAAATACGGGACAGCAATTCCACTAATTCCGGGACAGTTCCGGATGTGGATTTGTAGGTCGATTTTCGC
>NZ_LSRP01000035.1 GCF_001885585.1 Pararhizobium antarcticum | reverse complement strand
AAATAGGGCTCTCGACGCTTTATCCCCGGCATATGCCATTGAAAAGCATATCGCTGTTACCGCCGCGACACAAATCACAAGCCGCGTTATCGCCGGCATCAACCGCCATTGGCAAGCGCGCCATTGCGATAGTGCCGAACGGCATCAACCAGTCGCTCGGAGACCTTGCTGCGCCATTTCGGATCCAGAAGCAGCTTTTCATCCTCCTTGTTGGAGAGGAACCCAAGTTCGAGCAGCACGGATGGCACATCGGGCGCGCGCAGCACCTGGAAACCTGCATACCGATGCGGATTGTTGATCAGCTTTATCTGGCCTTCGAAAGACGACACAACAGACCTTGCGAGATTGACGGAAAAGGCCTGCGTCTCACGCCGCGTGAGGTCGATCAGGATGTCCGCGACATCCGCCGGTTCCGTTTCAAGGGCGACGCCGGCGATCTGGTCGGAGAGGTTTTCGCGTTCCGCCAGATTGGCCGCCAGATGGTCCGATGCCTTGTCTGAAATCGTGTAGACGGTGGCGCCGCGAATATCCTTCTGCTTCAGCGTGTCGGCATGGATGGAGATGAAAAGATTGGCACCGTTCTGCCGGGCGAGTTGCACCCTCTGGGACAGCGAGAGAAACTCATCCTTCGAGCGCGTCAGGAAAGCCTTTACCCCGGCTTCCTTGTTGAGGGCCGCCGCCATTTCCTCGGCAAAGGCCAGAGTGACCTTTTTTTCCTCGGTCTTCGTCACGACCCCGATCGCACCGGTGTCGATCCCGCCATGTCCGGCATCGACGGCGATGACGAAGGAGCCATCACTGGTGGCCGCCTCCGCCAGGCGACCGGTTTTTGTCGTGGTGGCGACAGTTGTCCACTTTTGCTTCTCGAGAAGCTTCGAAAACCGGTCCTGTGTGACGAATTCCGCATCGACGACAAGGCGAAACCCCTTGCCGCTCTCGTCTGCCTTGACCTCCGCCAGGGCGACCCCGACCGGCTTGCTGGCCGTCAAGACGATACGGGAACTGCCAGCCCCCATGCCACCATAGCGGATGTCGTTGAAAAGCCCCCTCGCCTCGAGATCCTCCGGCTTCAGACCAAAGGCGGTCTCGGGCAGATCTATGATGATCCGCACAGGGTTTGCGACGTAGTGAATCGAAAAGACCGGCTTTTTGTCAAAGTCGATGACGACGCGCGTGCGGGCGTCGTCGCCGGCAATGCGGGCGCCATAGGCAAGTAGCGGTTCGATATCTTCGGCACAGGCATTCTGTGCACCGCAGAGTGCGGCGAGCGAAAGCAGGACGACACGAAAAAGCCCCGCAATGCCGGAACGTCGCTGACCATCCTGGAAGTTCAAGGCGCGAGATCCGGCCTGCCGCGTCACGTCATGCTCCGCATGTCTTGTTCCTGTTCGGTCCCAAACGGACGCTGTCGGCGCAAAAGCGCATCGGGTCTGCAAGCCCAATCAATGACGCCTCATGGTTAACCAAAGCTTTCGCCACCAAAATTCTATTGCTGGAAACGGCCTGCACAAGCGCAACCGCGCAGCACACAGGTGCCAGCGAATCAATCAATATTATGGCGTTTTCGGCTTTTCCCTTGCCATTGTGACATAGAAAACATAAAAGCGTCAGCAGGGAGAAAGTGTTGACGGGATAGAATCAACGACCGGCTGCCATAGGGTCAAAAACCCCTGGCGCCAAGCCATGACCAGACAGGTTCAAACCTGTTTAAACCCGGTCATGCGTCCGCAAGCAGTCGTCTCTTCATCCGCCGTCGCTGCACTTTTTCTCCGCATACTGGATCGCAAAAAATCCGGCGGTGGCCGGGATGTTTATGGTGGCACACACCGCTAGCCCGTGATCGGGCACATTCATCGGGCCGTTTCGGCCTAATACTTTGGCATTCTTGTTTGGTCATTGATGTTGTCACAGCAGTATCAGTCAGAAGTAAACAGGCCCCGGAGCGACATCGTTCCTGGCGCCGTCTGGCCCCTGCCCCATCTCCCAAGCCAAGCGAGAACATTCACATTCGGCGCAGAACGCCAACTGCAGGGAAATTCACCTCCGGGTCGCATTATCTCTGCCGTGTCGCGCTCACGCCGAGGAGCACAGCTTAAATGGCAGAGAAAATGCTTATCGATGCGTCTCACGCTGAAGAGACGCGCGTCGTTGTTGTTCGCGGAAGTCGCATAGAAGAATTCGACTTCGAATCCGAACACAAGAAACAAATCCGCGGTAATATCTATCTCGCGAAAGTCACCCGCGTCGAACCTTCGCTTCAGGCAGCTTTTGTTGATTACGGCGGCAACCGCCACGGCTTCCTGGCGTTCGCGGAAATCCACCCAGACTACTACCAGATCCCGCTCGCCGACCGTCAGGCCCTGCTGCGCCAGGAAGCCGAAGAAGCGCGTCGCGACGACGATATCGAATCCGTCGAGACCGGGACCGATCTTGGAAACGATTCTGACGAGGAAAGCGTTTTCGCCGCTGATGAGACCAATGCGGTTGACGCCGTCGAGGCGCCGGTTGAGGCGGTTGCCGAAGAAAAGCCGAAGGCCAAGCCGAAGCGTCCGCGCCGGACCAAGAAGGCAGCGGCCGAGGTCGTTGAATCCTCCGACGGCGGCGATGCCGACGACGGTTCGTCCGGTGGCGAAATGGCTGCGATGGTCGATACCGATTCGATTTCGGAAGATACCCGTGGCGGTCGCCGTTCCAATGATGACGACGATGATGACGATGGTCATCACGAGGAAAAGGAAGTCATCGAATCCGTCGGCGCCGAAGACGCCATGGAAGAAGTGCCGGAACGCCAGGTCAATCGTCGTCCGCGCAAGCAGTACCGCATCCAGGAAGTCATCAAGCGCCGGCAGATCCTGCTGGTCCAGGTGGCCAAGGAAGAACGCGGCAACAAGGGCGCGGCGCTCACAACCTATCTTTCGCTTGCCGGCCGCTATTCGGTGCTGATGCCGAACACGGCGCGCGGCGGCGGTATTTCCCGCAAGATCACCAACCTGCCGGACCGCAAGCGCCTCAAGGAAATTGCCCGCGCACTTGACGTGCCGCAGGGCATGGGCGTGATCCTGCGCACGGCCGGTGCCAACCGCACCAAGGTCGAGGTCAAGCGCGACTTCGAATATCTGATGCGCCTGTGGGAAAACGTCCGGACGCTGACGCTGTCGTCCACAGCCCCCTGCCTCGTCTATGAAGAGGGATCGCTGATCAAGCGCTCGATCCGCGACCTCTACAACAAGGACATCAGCAAAATCATCGTTGCCGGTGAGGAAGGCTACAAGGAAGCGAAGGCTTTCATGAAGATGCTGATGCCGAGCCACGCCAAGGTCGTTCAGCCCTATCGTGACGTGCACCCGATCTTCTCGCGCTCGGGCATCGAAGCCCAGCTCGACCGCATGCTGGTGCCGCAGGTAACGCTGAAGTCCGGCGGCTACATCATCATCAACCAGACGGAAGCGCTGGTGGCGATCGACGTCAACTCCGGCCGCTCGACCCGCGAGCATTCAATCGAGGACACCGCGCTCCAGACAAACCTGGAAGCCGCCGAAGAAGTGGCCCGCCAGCTGCGTCTGCGCGACCTTGCCGGTCTCGTGGTCGTCGACTTCATCGACATGGAAGAAAAGCGCAACAACCGTTCGGTCGAAAAGCGCCTCAAGGACCATCTGAAAAACGATCGCGCCCGCATCCAGGTCGGACGCATCTCGCATTTCGGTCTGCTCGAAATGTCACGCCAGCGCATCCGCGCCTCGGTTCTCGAATCGACCATGCAGGTCTGCTCGCACTGCAACGGCACGGGCAATGTTCGCTCGCAGTCCTCTGTTGCGCTTCACGTCCTGCGCGGCGTCGAGGAATACCTGCTGAAAAACACGACGCACAATATTACGGTTCGCGCGACACCGGATATCGCGCTCTACCTGCTCAACCACAAGCGTGGCACGATCATCGATTATGAAGAGCGTTTTGGCGTTCAGATCATCATCGAGGCGGACGCCCATGTCGGCGCCCAACATTTCGCCATTGATCGTGGCGAAGCCGTGGAAAATCCCGTGCAGATCGATCAGATCATCCAGTTCGAACCCGAGCCCGAAGAGGACGATGATGTCGTCATCGAGGATGATGTCGAAGAGGATGATGATGTCGTCGCGGAAGCCAAGCCGGAACGCGCCGAGCGGACCGAGCGCAGCGAACGCGCGCCCGCCGAACAGGGTGACGACCAGGGCAATCGCAAGCGCAAGCGTCGCCGCAGGCGGCGTGGCGGTCGCGGCACGGGTCCGAATGGCGAGCCGCTTGGCAATGCCGAGGGCCAGGCCGAAGACAACGGCGTTGATGATGATGGCGATGAAGGCGATGACGATACGACGGCGAACACCGACGTCGACGGCATCGAGGCAACGGCGCTCAGCGACGACGAACAGCAGAAGCGCAAGCGCCGCCGTCGCGGCAAGCGCGGTGGCCGCCGCAATCGTCCGGAAGATGGTGAAAACGTTGCCGCAGACGACGACGCAGAAGAGCCAGACACCGAACTGACGGCTGCCACTGCAACCGTCGTCAACGACGAACCTGAAGCGGCTGAGGAAGCTGCAGCGGTTGTTGCCGTTGCCGATGAACCGGTCGAAGCCGTTGTCGAAGCAAAGCCAGCCAAGCCGAAGCGCAGCCGCAAGAAGGCTGTCGTCGAAGAGGCGCCTGCCGAAACCGCCGACACGGATGCGCAGGCTTCCATCGAAGCAACGCCGGTCAAGGCCGAGCCCGTGGCGGAACCGGTCGTGGAAGAAGCAGCCGCTGCGCTCGACGAGCCCAAGCCGGCGCGCGCCAACCGTGATGTCGACACCATTGCCAGCCCGCCGGTGATCAAGTCGTCTGCCGTCGAGGCAAAGGACGATAGCGAGCCGGCGAAACCCAAAAAGGGTGGCTGGTGGCAGAAGCGCGGCTTCTTCTGATCGCCAGCGCGAGACGCGCCTGAAAATTGAAAAAGGCCAGCCAGGGATATCTGGCTGGCCTTTTTCGTTGAGAAGAGGGACATCTTCGGGGTGCCTGCAAGGCAGATTGCATGCTGGACATGGTTAGCCCAGCCGGGCTCTGGGCACTGGACTCTGGTCGCCATCGCTGTGGACAGCACGTTTGACGCATCGCTACCGCTCGCATGGCGCATCCGCCAGCGGGGCGGACAGCGGCGATGGCTCCGGCGGCGTGTCATTCGCAGGCAAAGGCTACAGGCCGGCATCACCTCATCAGACCATTGCGGCAGTTCATAGCCTCACAGATTGATTCAACTGCCTGCGAAGCTGATTCCGAATAACGCGCCGAGCCTTTGTTAATGCTAGACGATCATGCGAGCCATCTGGCGATCCGGTCCATCGCGGCGAGCATGTCGTCTGTCGCGCCGGCATAGGAGAAGCGCATTGTCCGGTGTCCCTCGAGCGGATCGAAATCCAGTCCGGGCGTCGCTGCGACACTGATTTCAGCGAGCATCCGCCGGGCAAAATCCATGCTGTCATTGGTGAACCGGCTGACATCCGCATAGGCGTAGAATGCCCCATCCATCGGCGAGGCTATGGTGAAACCGATCTCGGGCAGGCGTTTCAGCAGCAGGTCGCGGTTTGCGCCGTAGGACGCCTTATAGACGTCGAGTTCGGCGGACGCCCCGAGCGCGGCTTCCGCCGCGATCTGCGACAGTTCCGGTGGCGAGATATAGAGGCTCTGGGCGATGCGCTCGAAGCCGCGCACCTGTTCCTGCGGCAGCACCATCCAGCCGATCCGCCAGCCGGTCATGCAGTAATATTTCGAAAACGAGTTGATGATCACAGCATCGTCGGTCACCGACAGTGCCGTCGTTTCCTCGCCGGCAAATGTCAGGCCGTGATAGATCTCGTCGGAGATGAAGGCGATGTCACGGTCGCGGCAATAATCCGCCAGCGCCTTCAGTCCGGCCTTGCCGGTGACGGTGCCCGTCGGATTGGCGGGGCTTGCGAGAAGCACGCCACGGATGACCTTGCCGGCTTTTTCGGCTGCAGCCTCGAGGCTGTCAGGCGTCAGGGTGAAACCCGTTTCCGCATTGGCCTCGACCTCGATGACGGTTAGTCCGAGCGCCGCCAGGATATTGCGATAGGCGGGATAGCCAGGCCTTGCGATGGCGACGCAGTCACCCGGATCGAACAGGGCCAGGAATGCCAGGTTGAAGCCGGCCGACGATCCTGTCGTCACCGCGACACGCTGAGGATCGATGTCGATGCCGTAACGTGTCCGATAATGGTGGGCGATTGCGGTGCGCAGCGACAGGGTGCCGAGCGCGTCGGTATAGCCCAGACGTCCGTGCTCGAGCGCCCGGCGCGCCGCTTCCAGCGCGGCCGTCGGCGCCGGATGGCTCGGCTGGCCGACCGCCATCGAAATAACCGGATAGCCGGCCTCGCGCCGCTTCGTGGCTTCGGCCAGAACATCCATGGCGTGAAACGGTTCGACGGCGCTGCGTGCGGAAAGCGATTTCAACGGTAGACCCCTCTGAGAATGTCACGCTTTGCGGTTTGCCCCATTGGCAAAGCCTTCACAAGTGCGCGAGCGTCTCACTTACGCCGATTTTGCCGTTTCGTTTGCGATCGCGCGCCCCTATGCTTGCGACAAGGCTGCACCGATGTGCGGACTATTCTGTTGTCTTTCAAACAAGCGTGTTGACCCGACCGTTCCAATTGAACGACAGACTGAGGCAAACAAGGACAACGAGGACAAGATGGCATTCAAACTTCGCACGATCATCGCCGGATCACTGGCGCTCCTGACGGCCGCAACGGTGCTTCCGAGCCTGGCCAATGCGCTTGACGACAAGCAGAAGGAAGAGATCGGCGCCTTCATCAAGGAATATCTGGTCGCCAATCCCGAGATCCTGCTGGAGGCACAGAAGTCGCTGAAACTGAAGCAGGAACAGGCCCAGCTCGAACAGGCCAAAGCAGCAATCGACGACAACAGCGATGCCATCTTCCAGTCGGTCCATGATGTGACACTCGGCAATCCGAAGGGCGATGTGACCGTCGTCGAGTTCTACGACTACAATTGCGGATACTGCAAACGGGCCCTCGCCGACATGGATGCTCTCCTCGAGAAGGACAAGAATGTCCGGTTTGTTCTGAAGGAACTGCCCATCCTCGGGCCGGATTCGCTCGCCGCACACAAGGTGAGTGCCGCCTTCCGGCTGGTTGCGCCAGAGAAATACGGCGACTTTCACCGCGCCCTGCTGACAGGGGAAGACCGGGCGACCGAAGAGACGGCAATTGCCGTCGCCGGCCGTCTGGGTGTCGCGGAGGCAAACCTGCGGGCAAAGATGGTCGATCCCGCCACCGACGAATCCGTCAAGGAAGCCTATACGCTGGCCAATACGCTGGGCATCACAGGCACACCCTCCTATGTGATCGGCAAAGAGGCGGTGTTCGGCGCGGTCGGCGCCGAGGAGTTGGAGACGAAGGTGACCAACATGCGCAGTTGCGGCAGCACCATCTGCTGAACATCGCCGTTTTGCGGCCGGACAGGCACATCGCTTGTGGACAAAGCCCCTTGAGTTCCAAGGGGCTTTTCCTTGCGTTGTCATCGGTCTATAGGTAACCCCCGACAATCGCACGGACCTGCCTATGCCTTCGACGATCTATGTGCTCAACGGCCCCAATCTCAATGCGCTGGGCAAACGTGAACCGGGAATATACGGCGCCCTGACGCTGGCCGACATCGAAGCCATGTGCGTTGCCGAAGGCGCAAGGCTGGGCCTTGAAATCGTCTTCCGTCAAAGCAATCATGAGGGCGACCTGGTGGACTGGTTTCACGAAGCCGGCGAAAAGGCCGCTGGCATCGCCGTCAATGCCGGCGCCTATACCCACACCTCGATTGCCCTTCACGATGCGGCAAAAGCCATCGGCATCCCGGTGGTCGAACTGCATCTGTCCAACGTCCATGCGCGCGAAGAATTCCGCCACACCTCCCTGCTCGCCCCGGCGGCCAAGGGCGTGATCTGCGGCTTCGGCGCGGACAGTTACATTCTTGCGCTCAATGCGCTAAAGACACTCACACATCCTACGCGATAAGAAGAACAAGAGGCTCACATCCATGGCTGACAAGAAACCCGGCATCGACCAGACGCTGATCCGCGATCTCGCCAACATCCTGAATGAAACCGATCTGACCGAAATCGAAGTCGAGCAGGACGATCTGCGCATCCGCGTGTCCCGCGCCGGAACGCCGCAATATGTTTCCGCTCCGGTTCCTGTCGCAGCCCCGGTCCAGTTCGCCAGTGCCGCCAGCGCCTCTGCCGTCACCGACGCCGGCAAGGCGTCGAAGAATGCCGTCACCTCGCCGATGGTGGGCACCGCCTATCTCTCGCCGGCCCCCGGTTCGCGTGCCTTCATCGAAGTTGGCGCCATGGTCAAGGAAGGCCAGACCATCCTGATCATCGAAGCCATGAAGACGATGAACCAGATCCCGGCCCCGCGCGCCGGCAAGGTCACGGAAATCCTTGTTCAGGATGGCGCTCCGGTTGAATATGGCGAAGCCCTGATCGTCATCGAATAAGGCGACAGACCCATGATCTCGAAAATCCTCATTGCCAATCGCGGCGAAATCGCCCTTCGTGTCCTGCGCGCCTGCAAGGAACTCGGCATCGCCACGGTCGCCGTCCATTCCACGGCAGACGCCGATGCGATGCATGTGCGCCTTGCCGACGAAAGTGTCTGCATCGGCCCGCCACCCTCGCGCGACAGCTACCTGAACATCCACCAGATCGTCGCAGCCTGCGAAATCACCGGCGCCGACGCCGTGCATCCGGGCTACGGCTTCCTGTCTGAAAACGCCAAGTTCGCGGATATTCTCGACGCGCACGGCATCACCTTCATCGGTCCGACCGCCGATCACATCCGCATCATGGGTGACAAGATCACGGCCAAGGAAACGGCAAAATCGCTCGGCATTCCCGTCGTTCCGGGCTCAGCCGGCGAGGTCAAGCCCGAGAACGCGCTTGAGATCGCCCGAGAAATCGGCTTTCCGGTACTGATCAAGGCGACAGCCGGTGGCGGTGGTCGCGGCATGAAGGTGGCCAGAAACGAGGACGATTTGTCCGAGGCGGTCTCGACCGCCCGCTCGGAGGCGCTGGCAGCCTTCGGCAATGACGCCGTCTACATGGAAAAGTATCTCGGCAAGCCACGGCACATCGAAATCCAGGTCGTCGGTGACGGCGAAGGCAATGCCATTCATCTGGGCGAACGCGACTGCTCGCTGCAGCGCCGCCACCAGAAGGTCTGGGAAGAAGCCAATTCGCCGGCGCTGAATGTCGAGCAACGCATGAAGATCGGCGAAATCTGCGCCGATGCCATGCGCAAGCTGAAATATCGTGGTGCCGGTACCGTCGAATTTCTCTACGAGAATGGCGAGTTCTTCTTCATCGAGATGAACACCCGCCTGCAGGTCGAGCATCCGATCACCGAGGCCATCACCGGCATCGACCTGGTGCATGAGCAGATCCGTGTCGCCTCTGGCGCCGGCCTCTCGGTGACGCAGGACGAAATCGTTTTCTCCGGCCATGCCATCGAATGCCGGATCAATGCCGAGGATCCCCGGACCTTCGTGCCCTCGCCCGGCACGATCACGCATTTCCATGCGCCCGGCGGCCTTGGCGTTCGTGTCGATAGCGGTGCCTATCAGGGCTACAAGATCCCGCCCTACTACGACAGCCTGATCGGCAAGCTGATCGTGCACGGACGCACCCGTGTCGAATGCATGATGCGCCTGCGCCGCGTGCTCGACGAATTCGTCATCGATGGCATCAAGACGACGCTGCCCTTGTTTCAGGACCTGATCAACAATCAGGATATCGCCAATGGCGACTACGATATCCATTGGCTGGAGAACTATCTCGCGCAACCGGCCGCCGATCCGGCGGAATGAGGCGACGACTGTGAGGGGAACGCGCAGCAGGCAGCCGGAAATAACCCCGGAGCTTCTGCTGCGCGCCTATTCCATTGGGCTTTTCCCGATGGCTGACAGCGCCGACGATCCGGAGCTTTTCTGGGTCGAACCGGAACTGCGCGGCATAATCCCGCTTGATGATTTCCACATTTCGAAAAGCCTGGCGAAAACCGTTCGCCGTATGCCCTTTGAAATCGGCTTCGATAGCTGCTTTGAGGCGGTGATGGACGGCTGCGCTGCGCCCGCCCCTGATCGACCGACAACATGGATCAACGGCAAGATCCGGGCGCTCTACACCACGTTACATGCGATGGGCCACGCCCATTCCGTCGAGGCTTTCGACGGTGACGAACTGGTCGGGGGCCTTTACGGCGTCTCGCTGGGGTCTGCGTTTTTCGGCGAAAGCATGTTTTCGAGACGCACGGACGCGTCGAAGATCTGCCTCGTCTATCTGGTCGAGCGCCTGCGAAAGCGGGGCTTTCGGCTGCTCGACACCCAGTTTACGACCGAGCACCTGAAGAGTTTCGGCGCAATCGATGTGCCCAAGGCCAGATACGAGGTCATGCTCGCGGCTGCGATCGCCTCGCCGCATCTCAAATTCTAGACAGACATGGGGGATTTTACTGCGTGGCCGCTTCGTCTGGCGCCGGCAGGTCGGACGTGGCCTTGCAGGATTGCAGCCAGACGTCATAGACCGGATGCTCGACGGCATTGAGGCCGGGGCTGTCGGCAAACATCCAGCCGGTAAAGATGCGGCGGATCTTGCGGTCGAGCGTGATTTCATCGACTTCGACGAAGGTTGTCGTCTTCTGCGCTTCCGTGTCGTCGCGATTGTAACAGACACGCGGCGTCACCTGCAGGGCGCCGAACTGGACGGTTTCGCCGATATAGACGTCGAACGTCGTGATGCGCCCGGTGATCTTGTCGATGCCGGAAAACACGGCCACCGCATTGGAAATGCGTTCGGCCTTCACAATTGAAGCCGTGGAAAGAAGCGCTGCCGCCGCCGCGAGACACAGGGCGGAGATCGGCAGGAGCCGCCGCATTGCATTCCGCTGACTTGAAAATACCATTACCGCTCGTCTCCCACACAACATCCGGACACCCTTGCCCTGATATCAGGCGCTAAACTTGAAATGTGGCCGAGGCATGATGCGCCAACGCGCGATCACAGGCGGGACATTCGGCTTTGCCGAAACCGGATCAGGAACGCGGCGTCCAGGCGTCGTAGTCGCCCGTGACCCGGGGACGTTCGCCAGGTGCGCTGATCGAGCCTGGCGGGCGATAGGCGTTGATCGAGCCGGTGCCATTCGGCTTGTGCGGCTTCTGCCATTCGCGGGGCGAATAGGTTTCATCGGCTGGCGAGACGTCTGTGCGGTGGTGCATCCAGCCATGCCAGCCGGGCGGGATGGCCGAGGCGTCGGCATAGCCGTTGTAGATGACCCAGCGGCGCGTACGGCCTTCGCTATCCTTGCCGCCCTGGTAGTAGATATTACCGGCCTCGTCCTGGCCGACACGAGTGCCGAAGCGCCAGGTGTGAAGCCGGGTGCCGAGTGTCTGTCCATTCCACCAGGTGAAAATCTGCAGCAGAAATTTCATGAGCACCGTCCTTGAACCGCACCACGTCGAATGCGTGGCGGGATGCACAACATATCTGTCCCGCTTATGCCGCGCAGTCAGCGGATTGTCCAGTGATTCCCGTGGAATCCCCGTTCGATTGAGGGCAGCAACGCAGCGTTTCCGGGTTCAATGCCTTCGACGTCACGGCGACGCGTCCCGACGAAGGAGGCAGAGAATGGCCGTGGAATGATCAGCCCAGCGGCTTTTCCATGACGAGCGCGGCGATGCCGGACTGGCCGTCGCCGCAATTGGCGGTCTCACCGATTTTCACGAAACCATGGGCCTCATAGAAGGCCAGCGCCGCACGATTTTGCGGCTCGACTTCGAGCTGCATGAACTCGGCATCGGGAAAGCAGGTTTCCAGTTCGGCGAACATATCGCGGCCGATGCCCTGTTTCTGGAATTTCGGCAGGACGTAGAGCTGGTGCAGCACAGCGCCCTTCTTGTGCGTTTCGGACATGGCGGCATAGCCCATGCCGCCAATATCGCGGCCATTGTCGGCAACGACGAATTCGGCATCCTTGCGGGCAAGCCTTGCCTTCAGCGCCGGCACCGAATGCCATTTGGCGGTCAGTTCAGCGACCTTCTCGACCCCGTAGATGCCGTCATAGGTCGCATGCCAGGTCTCGACGAGCAGCGCGCTGACCTTAGCCAGATCGCGCTCCGAGGCGGTGCGGACGAAGAACATTATTCCTCGATCCCGAGCTTGGCCTTGACCAGTGCCTGGACGGCCTGAGGATTGGCCTTGCCGCCGGTCGACTTCATCACCTGGCCGACGAACCAGCCGGCAAGCGATGGCTTGGCGACCACCTTGGCGACCTGATCGGGATTGGCGGCGATGATCTCGTCGACGGCCTTTTCGATGGCGCCGGTGTCGGTCACCTGCTTCATGCCACGCGCCTCGACGATCTCGGCGGGGTCGCCACCTTCGGTCCAGACGATTTCGAACAGATCCTTGGCGAGCTTGCCGGAGATGACTTCGGACTTGATGAGGTCAAGAATGCCGCCGAGCTGGGCGGGGGAAACCGGAGTCTCTTCAATGGCTTTGCCGGCTTTGTTCAAGGCGCCCAAGAGGTCGTTGATCACCCAGTTTGCGGCGATCTTGCCATCGCGGCCGGCAGCGACCGCCTCGAAATAGTCGGCAATCGCCTTTTCCGAGACCAGCACCGAGGCGTCATAGATCGACAGGCCGAGATCGCGGACCAGCCGTTCTTTCTTGTCATCCGGCAGTTCCGGCAGGTCTGCCTTCAGGGCAGCAACGAAGGCATCGTCGAATTCGAGCGGCAAAAGATCCGGATCAGGGAAATAGCGGTAATCATGCGCGTCTTCCTTGGATCGCATCGAGCGGGTCTCGCCCTTGTGCGGATCGAACAGGCGGGTTTCCTGGTCGATCGTGCCGCCATCCTCGAGAATGCCGATCTGGCGACGGGCCTCGTACTCGATCGACTGGCCGATGAAGCGGATGGAGTTGACGTTCTTGATCTCGCAGCGCGTGCCGAAATCCTCGCCCGGACGGCGCACCGAGACGTTGACGTCGGCGCGCATCGAGCCTTCGTCCATGTTGCCGTCGCAGGTGCCGAGATAACGCACGATCGAGCGCAGCTTGGTCATATAGGCCTTGGCCTCGTCCGACGAGCGCATGTCCGGCTTGGAGACGATCTCCATCAGGGCGACGCCGGACCGGTTGAGGTCGACATAGGACATGGTCGGATGCTGGTCATGCATCGACTTGCCGGCGTCCTGCTCCAGATGCAGGCGCTCGATGCCGATCTCGACGTCCTCGAACTGGCCTTGACGGTCGGGTCCGACGGAGATGATGATCTTGCCCTCGCCGACGATCGGATCCTTGAACTGCGAAATCTGATAACCCTGCGGCAGGTCCGGATAGAAATAGTTCTTGCGGTCGAAGATCGAGCGATTGTTGATCTGCGCCTTCAGGCCGAGCCCTGTGCGCACGGCCTGCCTGACGCATTCCTCGTTGATGACGGGCAGCATGCCGGGCATCGCGGCATCAACCAGCGAGACGTTGGAGTTCGGCGCATTGCCAAAGGTCGTCGACGCGCCGGAAAACAATTTCGACTGGCTCGTCACCTGGGCATGGACTTCCATGCCGATGATCACTTCCCAGTCGCCAGTGGCGCCTGGAATATAGCGTTTCGGTTCGGAGATGCGGACGTCGACGAGGGTCATGGGATGCTCTTGAACTGCTGAATTTTCCTGTGTCTCGGTAAAACATCTGGGCAGCCGGTGCAAGGGTTGTCGCGCGCTGCGCCCTATTCCGGAGCCAAAGTTAGGCTTTGCGCAATCCGGACGTGCCAGGGTGGGCGCATGACAAACACCCAGGCCATTCTCCTTATTCTCGCGCTCTTCAACGTCGTCACCTTCTGCGTCTACTGGTGGGACAAGGAAGCGGCCCGTGACTGGGATTGGCGTGTTTCCGAGGCCAGGCTGCTGCAGTTTGCCCTGTTCGGCGGCAGCCTCGGGGCAGTCGCGGCGCAAAAGCTTCTCCGGCACAAGACGCAAAAGGAGCCGTTTCGCAGCCATCTGCGGTTCATTATCGTCATCCATATCACGGCATTTTTTCTCTGGCTTTCAGCGCCGCTGTGGCTGACCTACCTGCCGACCCTCGCCCCCTGAACGACCGCCCCCATCGCGGCCTGCATCAACGCGACTTGACAGCTCCGTGAATTCGTAACTATTATTATTACATGAAAAGAAACAGTCGACTTTCTGCAGTGCTGCATGCGCTGCTGCACATGGCCGAACGCGGCGCGCCGATGACCTCGGACGAACTGGCTGTCTGCCTGCAAACAAATCCGGTCGTCGTCAGGCGAACGATGGCCGGCCTGCGCGATGTCGGACTGGTAACGTCCGGTCGCGGTCACGGCGGTGGCTGGGCGCTTGCCCGCCCGTTGGAGGCCGTGACCATGCGCGACATCTATTCGGCACTCGGCGAGCCCATGCTTTTCCAGATGGGCAACGCCACCGAAAGCCCCGGCTGCCTTGTCGAGCAGGCGGTCAACCACGCGCTTGACGACGCCTTTCGCGACGCCGAGGCAATGCTGATCGCGCGCCTTGGCGAGGTTACCCTTGCCATGCTTGCACAGGACTTCAAACGGCGCTTTGCCGAACACCGCGCTCTTTACCAAAACAAGGGCTGAGCAAAACCACCACCCCGCCCCCCATCCCGGCAAACCGAGACCCATCGCGGCATCGGATCGGCGAAGCTTTGAAAGGACCTATCATGCACCAGGATGCAATCATCATCGGCGGCGGCTTTGCCGGTCTCTCCGCGGCCTACATTCTCGGCCGCGCACGGCGCCATGTGACGGTCATCGACAGCGGCACGCCGCGCAACCGCTTCGCCGCCCACGCGCATGGCGTGCTGGCAATGGACGGCCTGTCCGGCGGCGAAATTCTCACACGGGCAAGAGACCAACTCGCAGCCTATCCGACCGTTACCCTGCTGAGCGGAGAGGCTGACTCTGCGGCAGGTGCAATCGACAATTTTTCTATTCGCCTATCCTCAGGCTCCCGATTGTCGGCACGACGGCTCCTCCTAGCCAGCGGTGTCGAGGACCGTTTGCCCGAGATTCCCGGGTTGAAAGAGCGGTGGGGCAAAAGCGTCCTGCATTGCCCCTATTGCCACGGCTATGAAATCGGCGGCGGCCCGATCGGCGTCCTTGCCTCGCATCCGATGTCTGCGCATCAGGCCGCTGTCGTCGCCGACTGGGGCGATGTCACCCTGTTCACCAATGGCACGCCCGACCCCGAGGAGGAAACGTTAAACCTGCTTGAGAGGCGCAACGTAACGCTGCAGGCGGGCAAGGTTGATGCTGTCGGTGACGCTCCGGACGGCCGGCTATTCGTTCGACTGGAGACCGGCAAAACGCTCGACGTCAAGGCATTGTTCGTCGGCCCGGACCTGCAGATCCGCGGCACCATCGTCCATGATCTCGGTTGTGCTCTGGAGGAGAGCCCGGCCGGCAGGATCATCGCCACCAGCCCGGCAAAGGCCACCAGCATTGCCGGCGTCTATGCCGCCGGCGACATCGCGCGCGCCTTTGGTAACATCACGCTCTCCTCGGCCGATGGCGTTGTGGCAGCGTTGGGGCTTCATCAGTCACTGATGTTCGAAGCGCCGCAGCCCTGACGAACCCTTAGGCGCTGTCAGAGCACCGCCCGTCCGAGGATGTGTTCCCCCGTCTTCCGGCCGCTCAAGGTCAGGATCACATAAGACCGGCTCGACCGGTCGCTGTTGCGCAACGCGGCGTTTTGCATGGTCGCGCGAAACAGAAAACCGACAGCAGACAAAACCGGCCGCGCATCAAACACCCATGCCGGGGCCGTAACCCGGCGGTTCGTCGGCCACCAGCCGTTTCGTCAGCCCGATCGATTCCACATCGCGGTCGAGCTTGGCCGAATAGGTCGTCGACAGCCAGTTGACCGAATAGCCATGTTTTCTGAAGAAGCCGATCGCGCGGGCATTCTGCGCGTGGGTCTTGGTCGTGGCGTCGTCAAAGCCGGCCCGCACGATCTCCGCCTCGACATGCAAAAGCAGGCGTGAACCCATGCCGGCGCCCTGAACGACGGGATCGATCCACAGGTCGGAGATCGCCCCATCCTGGTCCTCGCATGCGCCCCAGCCGACGGGTGTTCCACCACTCTCGATCACGCTGGTCACCGCCCAATGGCTTCGCAGGAAGGAGAGAAACGCCAGTTCGGCAACGCGACGCATGCGTTCCACATCGGCCAAACCGAAGACCGCCTGCTCCCATGCACGCAGGCCGATGGCGCTTAACAGCTGCACTTCGACTTCACGCGCAGTGCGGACAAAAATCATGCAGCGAACCCTTTCCGCTGCAGTTAAGCACCAGAATCACCTGTTGACCAGCGGTGCTGCGTTTACCACCACCTGGCGGGCGCAAAACGGCCGGCCGCCTGCTCGATGACATGCGCGGTCTTGAACAACGTCTCTTCCTCGAACGGTTTGCCGATCAGCTGCAGACCGAGCGGCAGGCCCTTGGCGTCGAGGCCGGCGGGAACGGACAGGCCCGGCAGGCCGGCCATGTTGACCGTGACCGTGAAAATGTCGTTGAGGTACATCTTCACCGGATCGGCGGCCAGTTCCGCATCGGCGATACCGAAGGCGGAGGATGGCGTGGCCGGTGTCAGGATGGCATCGACGCCGGCGTGGAAGGCCTGCTCGAAATCGCGCTTGATCAGCGTGCGCACCTTCTGGGCCTGCAGGTAGTAGGCGTCGTAATAGCCGGCCGACAGCACATAGGTACCGATCATGATGCGGCGCTTGACCTCGGTGCCGAAGCCAGCCGCACGGGTCTTTTCGTACATGTCGGCAATGTCCTTGCCGTCGACGCGCAGGCCGTAGCGAACGCCGTCATAGCGGGCAAGGTTGGACGAGGCTTCGGCGGGCGCAACGATGTAATAGGCCGGCAGCGCATATTTCGTGTGCGGCAGGCTGATATCGACGATTTCGGCGCCGGCGTCCTTCAGCCAGGCGATGCCCTGTTGCCACAGGGTTTCGATTTCGCCTGGCATGCCGTCGACGCGGTATTCCTTGGGAATGCCGATCTTCATGCCCTTCAGCGACTGTCCGAGCGATTTTTCATAGTCCGGCACCGGCAGATCGACCGAGGTCGTATCCTTGGCATCGACTGATGCCATCGACTTCAGCATGATCGCCGCATCGCGGACGTCGCGGGCGATCGGGCCTGCCTGATCGAGAGAGGAGGCAAAGGCGACGATGCCCCAGCGCGAGCAGCGGCCATAGGTCGGCTTGATGCCGACGGTTCCGGTAAAGGCCGCCGGCTGGCGGATCGAGCCGCCGGTGTCGGTTGCCGTGGCGCCGGCGCAGAGGAAGGCAGCAACGGCTGCGGCCGAGCCGCCAGACGAGCCGCCGGGCACCAGGTCCATGGTCGAGCCAGTGGCGCGCCAGGGGTTTTTCACCGGGCCGTAATAGGAACTTTCATTCGACGAGCCCATGGCAAACTCGTCCATGTTGAGCTTGCCGAGCATGACGGCACCGTCATTCCAAAGGTTCTGGGTGACGGTCGATTCATACTGCGGTTTGAAACCATCGAGAATATGGCTGGCTGCCTGCGTGTGTACGCCCTCGGTGCAGAAAAGGTCCTTGATGCCCAGCGGAATGCCTTCGAGCGTGCCTGCCTTGCCGCCGGCAATGCGCTCGTCCGAGGCCTTGGCCATTGCCAGCGCCTTCTCAGGCGTCACCGCGACATAGGCATTCAACGCGCCGTTTGCAGCATCGATCGCACCGAGATAGGCCTGCGTCAGTTCGACGGCCGTGATCTCCTTGGCTGTGAGCTTGCTGCGGGCTTCGGCAATGGTCAGGCGTGTGAGGTCGGTCATGACGGAAAGCGGCTTTCAAATTCGGTGGTAACGGCACTACGGTGGCAACGGACGCGGCAGGTGTTCGGCAGCCGCTTATTCGACGACTTTCGGGACAAGGAAGAAATTGCGTTCCGAATTCGGCGCATTGGCCACGATATCATCGGCCTTGTTGCCGTCGGTTACCGCATCGACACGCTTCTTCATGGCCATGGGCGTCACCGAGGTCATCGGTTCGACGCCTGTTACATCGACCTCGGACAATTGCTCGACGAACCCGAGAATGCCGTTGAGTTCGCCGGTCATGCGCTGTGCCTCTTCTTCGGACACGGCGATGCGGGCAAGGCGCGCGACGCGCTTCACGGTGGCGAGATCTACGGACATGGTCGTCTCCGGTCTTTAAAACTTTCCCCCGCTATAATGGCCGGAACGCGGCCACGCAACGGGGGAATGTCGTTTGCTGGCCTCAGAGCGTGAGGAGAGCGGCAACGGCGGGCGCTTCGACCTTGGTCTTGGCGCCATCCATGCCGGCAATGAACAGGTCCGGCGTCTGGTCGATGATGCCGAACGAGCCGTAATGGCAGGGCAAGACCGTACCGAACTTGAAATAGCGCTGGCAGGCGAGCGCCGCCACGGCACCGCCCATGGTGAACCGGTCACCGATCGGAACAAGGCCGATTTCCGGCTGGTGCAGTTCCTGGATCAGCGCCATGTCGGAGAAAATGTCGGTATCGCCCATGTGGTACAGGGTCGGCTCGTCGTCGAAATGCAAAACCAGGCCATTGGCGCTGCCGAGCGCATGCGAGACGCCGTCTTCCGTGATCTGCGCGGACGAGTGCAAGGCATTGACGAAGGTCGTGGAAAAGCCATCGAGGTGAATCGTGCCGCCTGTATTGCCCATCTCAAGCGCGCTCACCCCCTTCGACCCGAGCCATGCGGCCAGATCCGCATTGGCGACAACGGTCGCCCCGGTTTCCCTGGCAAGCGCGATCGTGTCGCCGACATGGTCGCCATGCCCGTGTGTCAGGAGAATGTGGGTCAGGCCGGCCGCGGCATCCTTGCGGCCTTCCTCGCGAAAGGACGGATTGCCGGTGAAGAACGGATCGATCAGGATCTTGGCCTTCGCCGTTTCGATGTGAAAGGCGGAGTGGCCGAGCCATTGGATTTTCATGGAATTGCTCCTGATGTTGACGGTGCGGGATGCTTTATCCGCTGGGGCAGCATATGGAAGGCCAACACAACAAAAAAAGATCGAATCGGCAAATCACATGGCTGTTGTCTCCATCGAAGAACTCGCCGCGACGCTTCAGCGCGGACAGGCGATCGCCGGGCTCGATCTCGGCACCAAGACGATCGGCATTTCAGTCTCGGATCTCGGCCGCCGGTTCGCGACGCCGCGCGAGGTCATCCGCCGGGTGAAGTTCGGTCTTGATGCCCAGGCGCTGGTCGCCATGGCGGAAAAGGAAAAGATCCTGGCCTTCGTCATCGGCCTGCCGATCAATATGGACGGCAGCGAGGGCCCGCGCGCGCAGGCAACCCGCGCCTTCGTCCGCAATATGGAGCAAAAGACCGCCCTGCCCTTCGTCTACTGGGACGAGCGTCTGTCGACGGTCGCGGCCGAACGGGTGCTGATCGAGATGGACGTGTCGCGCAAGAAGCGGGCCGACCGGATCGATTCGGCCGCCGCCTCCTTCATTCTTCAGGGCGCGCTGGACAGGCTGCTGTCCTTGGCGAATGCCGTCCCGCCTGCAGCGGCCGACTGAACGGCCGGAAAGCGCTGGCGATACCATGCGGCGATGGCGCGCCGTTTGCGATAGGCGATGATCGCAAAGACGATGAGACTGTCGAAGGCGATGGCGCGGGCCACCAGCGGCGGAATGGTTTCCGGCGGAATGCCAAGCACATTGCCATAGACCGCAAACACCAGATCATGTGCCTGGCGTGTCAGCATGAAGATGCCGAAGCTCATGTCGTAATAGGAAAGCCCGTACCAGCCTGTCAGAAGGATCACCGGGCAAGCCCACAGGATCAGAAACCATTTCATGCGGCTTTCCTCTCTTGCGACAGGCGGCCGATCAGACGGAAGGCTGCCCAGTCGAGCGCCATAGCGCCGACCAGAACCACCGCCGGCATCTCGATATCGAGCGGCAGCCCTGCAAAAAACATCATCATGATCATTATCAAGCCAGTTCTCACCGAACCGCTCCGTTCCGCATGGCGTTAAACTTTTCTTTACCGTCCCATTTTGCCCGTTAACCCTCACGGTGCAACGTAAACCATTTGTTAAGGTTAATTTGCACAGGCCGGCCAAGGGTTGCCGCAACCGCTGTGAGCCGCTATCGGTGGCCGTCCCGCCTCCCCGAGTCCCCCATGACCATTATCTTCGAAAGCATCCTGCCGATCTTCCTGCTCGTCCTCCTGGGCGTCTGGCTGAAGCGATCACCGCTGATCGATCGCACGCTTTGGGAAGGCCTGGAGCAACTCGGCTATTTCATCCTGTTTCCCGCGCTTCTGTTCTCGACGCTGGCAACGGGGGATTTTTCCGGCATGAGGGCGGATGCGACGGCGATCGCCACGATCGGCAGCATCACATTGATGTGCGCCTGCCTGCTGGCGCTTTGGCCGCTGCTGCGGGCCAGGAATGTCTCCGCGCCCGCCTTCACCTCCGTTTTCCAGACGGCGACACGCTGGAACGGCTTCATGGCACTGGCGATTGCCCAGAAGCTCTACGGACCGATCGGGCTCAGCCTGACGGCGCTGGTGATGACGCTGGTGATCATCCCCATCAATCTCTACAATGTCGGCGTGCTGGTCTGGTTCGGCGGCGGATCGCGCGGCTTCAAATTCTTCGCCTTCAAGATCGCGACCAACCCGCTGATCGTCGCCTCGGCGCTCGGCATCCTGCTTAATCTCTTCGGCATCCGCGTCTACGCCCCGGTGCTGGGCGCGATCGAGATGCTGGGCAATGCCTCGCTCAGCCTCGGCCTTGTCATGGTCGGTGCCGGGCTCAAGGTGTCGGATGCCCTGAAGCCCCGCCTGATCACCCTGTTTGCGGTCTTCCTGAAGCTGATCCTGATGCCGGTTTTCATGGTCGGTGCGAGCTACCTGCTCGGGATCCGGGGGGAAGCGCTTCTGGTGATCGCGCTCGGTGCGAGCGTCCCGACCGCCATGAATGGCTATCTGCTCGCCAAGCAGATGGGGGGCGACGCGCCGCTTTATGCCGCCGTTGCAACCGTGCAGACGGTTCTGTCCTTCTTCACCATCCCTCTGGTCCTGACCGTCACCGCCTATATCGCCGCAGGATAGAGCAGGTCGACGATGTATGCCGAATCGAAACGCGAATCGAGCATGCCGTAGGTCGAGCGCCAGCCGCCGGCAAGGCGCGATTCGAGGAAGGCATCGGCAATCCTGCCGGCCCCAAGACGGTAGAGCTCTGCGGCGGCGGCGGCCAGCGCCAGCTGTTCGATCAGCATGCGCGCCGCCCCCTCGTCACGCTCGCAAAGCGACATGGCCGCCCTAAGCACATCGACGGTCTTCTTGGCTGCCGGACCGAGATCGCGGCTGATCACCTGGAACAGCAGTTCGAACAGGTCCTTGCCGCGCTGAAGAACGCGCAGCACATCCAGCGCCATGACATTGCCGGAGCCTTCCCAGATGGCATTGACCGGCGCTTCGCGGTAGTGGCGGGCGATCGGCCGTTCCTCGACATAACCATTGCCGCCAAGGCACTCCATGGCCTCATAGATCAGGCCGGGGGCAATCTTGCAGGTCCAGTATTTCGCCACCGGCGTCATGATCCTGGCATAGGCCGCATCTTCCGAACTGTCGCGCGCCCTGTCGAAGGCCTCCGCGACCCGAAGCGACAGCGCGCTGGCGGCGGCGACATCCAGCGCCATGTCGGCGAGAACCCGCGTCATCATCGGCTGGTCAACCAGCGGCCTGCCCGAGACCCTGCGACCGCGCGTATGGTGCACCGCTTCGGCCAGCGAGGCGCGCATCATGCCGGACGAGGCCAGCGCGCAATCGAGCCGGGTCAGAGTGACCATGTCGAGAATCGTGCGCGTTCCTCCGTCCGGCGTGCCCAGCAGGAAGCCGAACGTATCGGCGAATTCGACTTCGGCAGAGGCATTCGATCGATTGCCAAGCTTGTCCTTCAGACGCTGGAACTTCAGTCCGTTGGCGGCACCGTCCTCAAGCAGACGCGGCACCAGAAAACAGCCAAGACCGTCGCGGGTCTGGGCCAGCATGACGAAGGCGTCGCTCATCGGCGCGGACATGAACCATTTATGGCCGTTGAGGCGGTAGATCCCCTCGCCCACCCGCTCGGCCGTCGATGTATTGGCACGCACATCGGTGCCGCCCTGCTTTTCGGTCATGCCCATGCCGATGGTGACGGCGGATTTCTGCATCCAGGGCTTGTTTGCCGAATCATATTTCCGCGACAGGATTTTTGGCGCCCATTCCTTCTGGACGACGGGTGAAGCGGTAATCGCCGCAACCGATGCGCTGGTCATGGTCAGCGGGCAGAGATGGCCGCACTCAAGCTGGGCGGTCAGGAAGAAGCGCACGGCACGCGCCTTGTGCGATCGGCCCTGTTCGTCCTTCAGGTTTTCCCAGGCCGAGGCATGCAGACCCGATGCCATCGACCGGCGCATCAGCGCATGCCAGGCCGGGTGGAAATCGACGACATCCAGCCGTTCGCCGCGCGGGCCGTGCGTGCGCAAATGCGGCACGCCCTGATTGGCCATGCGCGCCAGATCCTGCGCTTCCGGCGAGGTCACGTAGCGGCCGATGGTCTCGAATTCGTCCCGCAACGACCGTGGCATCGACGACGTCACGTCGACCACCAAAGGGTCGGATCGATAGGCATTGATGCCGGACCAGGGTTTGGGCTGGTTCAGTTCGCCAAGTTTTTGTTCAGTCCGGGTCAATTGAGTCATGGGGCGGTTCTAGCGCAAGTTCCGGAGAGACGAAACTGTCGCCGATTGCGATATCGAGCGCTTCCCGCAACTATTTCCCCAACGCTGCAAATCCGGCACAAAAGCGTGGGGATGGCACAGGATTGCCGTGCCGCCGCCTTGCCCGTCGGGGATGCACGGATTATAGACCAGCCATATCACAAATTGGGGCGGGTCTTTCATGGATTTCTTTCCGCATCGGCACCTGCTGGGCATCAAGGGCCTGACAGAACCGGACATCACGCTTCTGCTCGACCGGGCTGACGAGGCCGTGAAGATTTCGCGGCAGCGGGAAAAGAAGACATCGACGCTCCGGGGGTTGACGCAGATCAACCTGTTCTTCGAGGCCTCGACCCGCACGCAAGCCTCGTTCGAACTGGCCGGCAAGCGGCTCGGCGCCGACGTCATGAACATGTCTGTCAGCAATTCTTCGGTCAAGAAAGGCGAAACGCTGATCGATACGGCGATGACGCTGAACGCCATGCACCCCGACGTTCTGGTCGTTCGCCATTCCTCGGCCGGTGCCGCAGCCCTTCTGGCGCAGAAAGTCTCCTGCGCCGTGGTCAATGCCGGCGACGGCCAGCACGAGCATCCGACGCAGGCGCTGCTCGACGCGCTGACCATCCGGCGCGCCAAGGGCAAGCTGTCGCGCATCATCGTCGCCATCTGCGGCGACGTGCTGCATTCGCGCGTCGCGCGTTCCAACATTTTGCTGCTCAACCAGATGGGTGCCCGCGTGCGCGTGGTCGCCCCCGCGACCCTCTTGCCGGCCGGCATCGCCGAGATGGGCGCCGAGGTCTATCACTCGATGGAGGAAGGCCTGAAGGACGCGGACGTGGTGATGATGCTGCGCCTGCAGCGCGAGCGCATGGCCGGGTCCTTCGTGCCCTCGGTCCGCGAATATTTCCGCTATTTCGGACTGGATGCGGAGAAGCTGAAGGCCGCCAGGGAGGATGCGCTCGTCATGCATCCCGGGCCAATGAACCGCGGCGTCGAAATCGCCTCGGAAATTGCCGACGGGCCACAGAGCGTCATCGAACAACAGGTGGAAATGGGGGTTGCGGTGCGCATGGCGGTGATGGAAACGCTCCTCTTATCCCAGAACCAGGGGCCGCGCGCATGACCGGTACGCTCGTCCTCAAGAACCTCCGCATCATCGATCCCTCGCGCAATCTGGACGAAACCGGCACGATCATCATCGAAAATGGCATCATTCTGGCGGCAGGCAAGACAGCCCAGAATGAAGGCGTGCCCGACGGTGCGACCGTGAAGGATTGCAGCGGCCTGCTCGCCGTTCCCGGCCTTGTCGATGCCCGCGTCTTTGTCGGTGAACCCGGCGGCGAATACCGCGAGACGATCGAATCGGCCTCACGGGCGGCGGCCTCTGGCGGCGTCACCTCGATCATCACCATGCCGGATACCGATCCTGTGATCGACGACATCGCGCTCGTGCAGTTCGTCCAGAAGACGGCGCGCGACAAGGCGCTGGTCAATGTCTATCCGGCGGCGGCGCTGACCAAACATCTCGACGGCGAGGAGATGACAGAATTCGGCCTTTTGCGCGAAGCCGGCGCCGTCTGCTTCACCAATGGCCGCCGGCCGGTGCATGACACGCTCGTGTTGCGCCGCGCCATGACCTACGCCCGCGAGTTCGGCGCCGTCATTGCGCTCGAGACGCGCGACAAATATCTCGGTGCCGGCGGCGTCATGAACGAGGGCCTCTTGGCGAGCTGGCTTGGCTTGCCGGGCGTTCCGCGCGAGGCGGAAATCATTCCGCTGGAGCGCGACTTGCGCATCGCGGCTTTGACCCGCGGTGCCTATCACGCCGCCAAGATATCGCTGCCCGAATCGGTGGAAGCAATCGCTGCCGCCCGCAAGCGGGGAGCCAACGTCACCTGCGGCATTTCGATCAATCACCTGACTCTGAACGAAAACGACATCGGCGAATACCGCACCTTCTTCAAGCTCTCGCCACCGCTGCGCGGCGAGGACGACCGGATGGCGATGGTTCAGGCCCTGTCGGACGGCGACATCGACATCATCGTTTCCTCTCACGATCCGCAGGACGTCGATACCAAGCGCCTGCCCTTTGCCGATGCCGCCGATGGCGCGATCGGGCTGGAAACCATGCTGGCGGCGGCCTTGCGCCTGTATCACAGCGGCCAGGTTTCGCTGATGCGACTGTTCGATGCTCTGTCCAGCCGTCCGGCAAGGATCTTCGGTCTGGATGCCGGAACGCTTGCACCCGGTGCCAAGGCGGACATCACCGTCATCGACCTCGACGAGCCCTGGATCGTCTCGAAGGAGACGATTGTCTCGCGTTCGAAAAACACGCCCTTCGAAAATGCCCGCTTTACCGGCCGGGCGGTTCAAACCTATGTTGCGGGAAAACTGGTCCATTCGCTTTAGGCAGATGGAATGAGGGAGGGTAACCCGTGGATATTTTCGACTGGCAGCTTGCGCTGCCGCTAACGCTGGGTTGCCTGGTTTTCGGCTATCTGCTCGGCTCCGTACCCTTTGGCCTGATCCTCACCCGCATGGCCGGGCTCGGAGATGTGCGCAAGATCGGTTCAGGCAATATCGGCGCGACCAACGTGCTGCGCACCGGCAACAAGAAACTCGCCGTAGCGACGCTGCTGCTTGACGCGTTCAAGGGCACGGCGGCTGCGGCCATCGCCGCCTCAGTCTTCGGCATCGAGGCGGGCATTGCCTCGGGCTTTGCCGCTTTCCTCGGTCATCTCTATCCCGTCTGGCTCGGCTTCAAGGGCGGCAAGGGCATCGCGACCTATATCGGCGTGCTGCTTGGCCTTGCGCCGTTGATCGTGCTGGTCTTTGCCGCTGTCTGGCTCGTCATGGCCAAACTGAGCCGCTACTCCTCGCTCTCGGCACTGGTTGCAACGCTTGTCGTTCCGGTTGTACTGTTGGCCTCGGGCTACGGGAAAATCGGGCTGCTGTTCGTGGTGATGAGCGTCATCACCTGGATCAAGCACCGGGCGAACATTCAAAGGCTGCTTGCCGGCACCGAAGGCCGGATCGGCGAAAAGGGATAGAAGACATGCCGGACGCCAGCGCAGGACGAAAAGGCATCGCGCTGACGGAACGACAGAGAATTGCCTGGCTGCGGCTGATCCGAAGCGACAATGTCGGCCCCGCCACCTTCCGCGACCTGATCAATCATTTCGGCTCGGCCGAAACGGCGCTGGACATGCTGCCGGAGCTTTCGCGGCGCGGCGGCTCGACCCGGGCGATCCGTGTCGCCTCGCTTGCCGACGCGGAAAAGGAACTGGCACTGGCGCACCGGTTCGGCGCGCGCTTCATCGGCATCGGCGAACCCGACTACCCACCGGCACTCCGCCAGATCGATGCGGCACCGCCGCTCCTTGCCGTCAAGGGACGGCTGTCGGTTGCGACCGTGCCTTCGGTCGGCATTGTCGGCTCGCGCAATGCCTCGATCAGCGGCGCAAAATTCGCAGCCATGATCGCCCGCGACGTCGGGCGGGCCGGCTATGCGGTCATTTCCGGCCTTGCCCGCGGCATCGATACGGCCGCCCATCGCGCCAGCCTTGAAACCGGCACGATCGCGGCATTGGCCGGCGGGCTCGACCAGCCCTATCCGCCGGAAAATGTCGGCCTGCTGGACGAGATCACCGGCGGCAATGGCCTTGCCATCAGCGAGATGCCGTTCGGCTGGGAGCCGCGTGCCCGGGATTTCCCGCGCCGCAACCGCCTGATCGCCGGCGTCAGCCTGGGCCTTGCCGTGGTCGAGGCTGCGGCGCGTTCGGGATCGCTGATCACCGCACGTTATGCGGCCGATTTCGGACGGCTAGTCTTTGCCGTGCCCGGATCGCCGCTCGACCCGCGCTGCCACGGCACCAACGGGCTGCTGAAGGACGGCGCCACCATCACCACGAGCCCGCAGGACATTCTGGAAGCGCTCGCTCCCCTCAGCCGCATCGATCTGTTTTCGCAGCCGCAAGCCGAAGAACCGGAAGGTGACGGCATCATGGCCCCACCCCCCAATGACAGCGAGCGCGCCCGGATCACCGATGCGCTCGGCCCGACGCCGGTTGAGATCGACGACATTGTCCGCCACACCGGCCTGACGCCCTCTGCAATCTATCTCGTGTTGCTAGAACTGGATCTCGCCGGGCGGCTTCACCGGCATGCCGGCGGGCTTGTTTCGCTCAGCTTGCTGGATTGACAGCTGGCGCTTGCCCTCCTGGATGTCGCCGGCCTCGACGAAGGCCATCTCGATCAGGTAACACAACATGTCGGCGCCCTCATTGCTGGCGACACCGCGCAGTTCGCCGAGCATCTGGCGGATATAGGCGATGTTGTCTTGTGTCTGCCTGTTGGTCTTGCCGGCGCCATTCATGGTCGCAATCATTTCACTTCCTGTTGCACATCTCGCCTGCGTGCGCCCAGATGGGAATGATCGGAGAGAATGCCGCGAAAAGGCGTCGCTTTTCCAGCGGCCACGGTCATCTCTGACCGCATCCTCAATCAATCTGTCGGGGCACGATTTTACACTTCCGAGACGATAACGCATTTATCTTTAATTGCAATACTGACGTAATCTCTTATAGGTTGTATCGCGTTGTGCATGGTTAAATTGAACGCTGGCACTTGACCACGGACGAATCCCTGTCCATGTCGGGGCATCGATATTTCCGGGCGTGCCACCGTTTTGCCGGTAGGGCACGCATTTGAACGGTTGCTCTGAAGTATGACCATGAATGTAGTCGTCGTGGAATCGCCTGCCAAGGCCAAGACCATCAACAAGTATCTCGGCCCCGGCTACAAGGTTCTGGCGTCGTTCGGCCATGTCCGCGACCTGCCGGCCAAGGACGGCTCGGTCCTGCCGGACGAGGACTTCGCCATGCTCTGGGAAGTCGACAGCCAGTCGGCCAAGCGCATGAAGGACATCAGTGACGCGCTGAAGACGGCCGACGGCCTGATCCTTGCGACCGACCCGGATCGCGAGGGTGAAGCGATTTCCTGGCACGTGCTGGATCTCTTGCGCAAGAAGAAGCTGATCGGCGACAAGCCGGTGAGCCGCGTGGTGTTCAACGCCATCACCAAGAAGGCCGTACTCGACGCCATGGCCAATCCGCGCGATATAGATATCCCGCTGGTCGATGCCTATCTCGCCCGCCGTGCACTCGACTATCTCGTCGGCTTCAACCTTTCGCCGGTGCTCTGGCGCAAGCTCCCGGGTGCGCGCTCTGCGGGACGGGTGCAGTCCGTCGCACTGCGGCTCGTTTGCGACCGCGAATCCGAAATCGAACGTTTTGTTTCCGAAGAATACTGGAACATCTCGGCGCTGCTGAAGACACCGCGCGGTGACGAATTCGAGGCCCGGCTGGTTTCGGCCGAGGGCAAGCGCCTGCAGGCCCGATCGATCGGCAATGGCGACGATGCCGGCCGTTTGAAGAGCCTGCTCGACGGCGCCGCCTATACCGTTGACAGCGTCGAGGCAAAACCGGTCAAGCGCAACCCGTCGCCGCCGTTCACGACCTCGACCTTGCAGCAGGCCGCCTCCTCCAAGCTCGGATTTTCGGCGTCGCGCACCATGCAGGTGGCGCAGAAGCTGTATGAGGGCATCGACATCGGTGGCGAGACCGTCGGTCTCATTACCTATATGCGTACCGACGGCGTGCAGATGGCGGCGGAAGCGATTGACGCCGCCCGCATCGCCATCGGCGACCAGTTCGGCGCCCGCTACGTTCCGGACAAGGCCCGCCTTTATTCGACCAAGGCGAAGAATGCCCAGGAAGCCCACGAGGCCGTGCGGCCGACCGACTTCAACCGTATTCCGGACCATGTCCGCAAGTTTCTCGATGCCGACCAGATCCGACTTTACGACCTGATCTGGAAGCGCGGCATCGCCAGCCAGATGGCCTCGGCCGAGATCGAGCGCACGACAGCCGAGATCACGGCGGAGAATGGTGGCCAGAAGGCTGGCCTGCGCGCCGTCGGTTCCGTCATCCGCTTCGACGGCTTCATCGCCGCCTATACCGACCAGAAGGAAGACGGCGAGCAGAGCGATGACGGCGACGAGGATGGCCGCCTGCCGGAAATCAATGCACGCGAAAACCTCGCCAAGCAGAAGATCAACTCGACGCAGCATTTCACCGAGCCGCCACCGCGGTATTCGGAAGCGACGCTGATCAAGAAGATGGAAGAGCTCGGCATTGGCCGGCCGTCCACCTATGCGGCGACGCTGAAGACGCTCAGCGACCGCGAATATGTGGTCATCGACAAGCGCAAGCTGATCCCGGAAGCCAAGGGCCGCCTCGTGACGGCTTTCCTCGAGAGCTTCTTCGCACGCTATGTCGAATATGATTTCACGGCATCGCTCGAGGAAAAGCTCGACCAGATCTCCGCCGGCGAGCTGAACTGGAAGGACGTGCTTCGCGACTTCTGGAAGGATTTCTTCGCACAGATCGAGGATACAAAGGAACTGCGTGTCACCAATGTTCTCGATGCGCTCAACGAGGAACTGGCACCGCTGGTCTTCCCGAAGCGCGAGGACGGCAGCGATCCGCGCATCTGCCAGGTCTGCGGCACCGGCAAGCTGTCGCTGAAGCTCGGCAAATACGGCGCCTTCGTCGGCTGCTCCAACTATCCGGACTGCAATTTTACCCGGCAGCTCTCCTCCGACAGCAAGGACGGCGCCGAGGCGTCCGCCTCCAGCGAGCCGCAGGCGCTGGGCAAGGATCCGCATACCGACGAGGAAATTACCCTGCGCACGGGCCGTTTCGGCCCCTACGTGCAGCGCGGTGACGGCAAGGAAGCCAAGCGTTCGAGCCTGCCGAAGGGCTGGACGCCGGCCTCCATCGATCATGAAAAGGCGCTCGCACTTCTGTCCCTGCCGCGCGATATCGGCGCGCATCCGGAAAGCGGCAAGATGATTTCGTCCGGGCTTGGCCGTTACGGACCGTTCATCCTGCATGACGGCAAATATGCCAATGTCGAAACCATCGAGGACGTCTTCTCGATCGGCCTCAATCGTGCGGTCTCGGTGCTCGCCGACAAGGCAGCGAAGGGGCCTGGCGGACGGGGTGCGGCTGCCGCGCCGCTGAAGGAGATCGGCGACCACCCCGACGGTGGCGCGATCACCGTCAAGGACGGAAAATACGGGCCCTACGTCAACTGGGCCAAGGTCAATGCCACCCTGCCAAAGGGCAAGGATCCGCAAGAGGTGACCCTTGAGGATGCGCTGCTGCTGATCGCCGAGCGTATTGCCAAGGGCGGCGGCGCCAAGCCTTCGAAGGCAAAGACGACAAAGCCGAAAACGACAAAGGCCGAGGCCGCCGGAGCCACAAAGTCCGCAAAGCCGAAGGCAGCAGCCAAGCCGAAGGCGGCAGCGAAACCCAAATCTGCAGCACCATCGAAGGCAGCAGCAAAGCCAAAGGCCAAGGCGACAACCAAGGCCAAGAAGGACTGACCGTGAGCAAAATCCCGCGCGACCCCACCGACCGGCCCGGTAAACCCGCAGCCCGCCTCGGGCGCGCGGGCAGATCCGCTCCCGCATCCGGCGACAAGACCGTCATCATCCACGGCGCCGTGCCACCGCGCGACATCTTGATGCGCTTTCTCGCCGAAAACCCCGACAAGGCATCGAAACGCGACATCGCCAAGGCTTTCGGCCTGAAGACCGAAGCGCGCGTCGAACTCAAGGTTCTGCTGCGCGAACTTGAGGCCGACGGACTTCTGGAAAAGAAACGCAAAGCGCTGGTGCGCCCGGGCGCCCTGCCCCCGGTCACCGTGCTCGACATCACCACCCGCGACAAGGACGGCGAGTTGATCGGTCGGCCGGCGGAATGGCCGGAAGACGCCGGTGTTGCGCCGGCTGTGTCCATCCGCCAGTCGACGGTCGGCAAATCCAAGGGCAAGACGCCCGTCGGCGGTCTCGGCGACCGCGTTCTCGCAAAAATATTCCCGGCCAAGGACCGCGCAGGCCCGGCCTATACCGCCCGCATCATCAAGGTCCTCGACCGGCGGGTGAACAACAACGCAGCCCTTGGCGTTTTCCGCGCCACACCGGGCGGCGGCGGCCGGATCATGCCGATCGACAAACGCGGCGAGGAACTGCTGGTCGAATCCGGTGGAACGATTACGGCTGCGGACGGCGACCTGGTCGAGGTCGAGATCTCGCGCATCGGCCGCTTCGGCCTGCCGCGCGCGCAGGTCAAGGCGATCATCGGCTCGGTGGCGACCGAAAAGGCGATCTCGATGATCGCCATCCACGCCCATGGCATTCCCTATATCTTTCCGGAGGCGGTGACCAAGGAGGCCGATGCCGCCGGTGCAGCCAGCATGGCGCATCGCGAGGATTGGCGATCCCTGCCGCTGATCACCATCGACCCGGCAGACGCCAAGGACCATGACGACGCCGTTCATGCGGAACCGGACCCCTCGCCCGACAATCCCGGCGGCGTCATCGTCACCGTCGCCATTGCCGACGTTTCCTACTATGTGCGGCCAAAGTCTGCGCTCGATCGGGAGGCCCTGAAGCGCGGCAATTCGGTCTATTTTCCCGATCGCGTCGTTCCAATGCTGCCGGAGCGCATTTCCAACGAACTGTGCTCGCTGAAGCAGGGGGTCGACCGTCCGGCGCTTGCGGTGCGCATGCGCTTTTCGAAGGAAGGCCGCAAGGCGAGCCACACCTTCCACCGGATCATGATGAAGAGTGCGGCCAAGCTCTCCTACCAGCAGGCACAGGCGGCGATCGACGGCAAGCCCGACGACCAGACCGGCCCGCTGCTGGAGCCAATCCTGAAGCCGCTCTGGGCCGCCTATGCGACCCTGACGGCGGGCCGCACCCGTCGCCAGCCGCTCGAGCTCAACATGCCCGAGCGCAAGATCATCCTGAAGGGTGACGGCACCGTCGACCGCGTCTTCGTGCCGGACCGGCTCGATGCACACAAGCTCATCGAAGAAATGATGATCCAGGCAAACGTTGCCGCCGCCGAGACGCTGGAACTGAAGCGCCAGCGCCTGATCTACCGCATCCATGATGCGCCGTCGCTGGCCAAGCAGGAATCGCTGCGGGAATTCCTGGCGACACTCGACATTTCCCTGATGAAGGGCGGCAACCTGCGCTCCAACCATTTCAACGGCATCCTCGCCACCGCCGTCGACAAGCCCTACGAGACCATGGTCAACGAAATGGTGCTGCGCTCGCAGAGCCAGGCCGTCTACAGTCCGGAAAATATCGGCCATTTCGGCCTCAACCTGATGAAATACGCCCATTTCACCTCGCCGATCCGCCGCTATGCCGACCTGATTGTGCATCGCGCGCTGGTGGGCGTTCTCGGTCTCGGCGAAGGTGGCATCACGCCGGCGGAAGAGGCCGAACTGGACGATATTGCCGCAGAGATCTCGACCTTCGAGCGGCGCGCCATGGCGGCCGAGCGCGATACGGTCGACCGGCTGATCGCCCACCATCTTTCCGGCCGTGTCGGCGAGGAATTCGAGGGCCGCGTCTCCGGCGTCACCAAGGCCGGACTATTTGTCACTCTTCCGGACTATGGTGCCAACGGATTCGTGCCTATATCTACGCTGGGGCGGGACTATTTCGTCTATGACGAATCCCACCAGTCGCTGTCGGGCGAAAAGACCGGCCTTGGCTACCGCCTCGGAGACGAAACCACGGTCAAGCTGGTCGAGGCCGTGCCGCTTGCCGGTGCCCTGCGGTTTGAAATGATCAGTGAAGGGCGCAAGATGCCGACGGCGACCCGTTCCTTTCACAAGGCGGGGCGACGTGGCAGCGGGGCCCGCAACCAGCCCGGAACGCGCCCGCCGCGCGGCCGGCGCTAGTCGGTCGGCAGCAGATCGCCCGACGTCCACAAAAGGATAGGGATATGCACGGACAACAGAGCACGCCGGAGACCATCCGGTTTCAACAAACGGACGCGGTCGAGCGCCCTGTGGGTCGGTCGATCCGGCGCGGCATGCTCAATCGCTGCCCGGCCTGCGGAGAGGGGCGCCTTTTCCGTAGCTTTCTGAAATCGGTCGACGCCTGCTCGTCCTGTGGCGAACGCATGGATCATCACCGCGCCGACGATTTTCCACCCTATATCGTCGTGACGATCATGGGGCATCTGGTGCTCGGTGGTTTCATGATGACGGAAATGCTTCTGACCCTGTCGAACTGGGGACATCTGGCCATCTGGGTGCCGATCACCATCATCGGCTCGCTGGCGTTGCTTACGCCGGTCAAGGGCGGCGTTATCGGATTGCAATGGGCGCTGCGCATGCACGGATTCGGGGGGCATGACGATGAACCCGAAGACGAATTGCCGCCGCTGCCTGCCCGGGACACGTCCGCTTGACGCAGGCGCCTCAGATGCAGCCGGAAACCGCGGCGCCGCCTGTATCTGCAAAAGCGGAACGGACCTTGCGGCCGCGCGACGCGGCCTCGATCATGCTGCTCGATCGTTCCAACGCCGATGTCCGCGTTCTTGTCGGCAGGCGCCATCGCGCCCATGTTTTCATGCCGGACGTGCATGTCTTCCCCGGTGGACGACGGGACGCCGGCGATCGCCTGATCCGCTGGAACAGCGACATCAACCCGGCCGTGCTCGACAGGTTGAAGGCCGGCTGCGGACCGCGTGCAACGGAATCGCGCCTGCGCGCCATTGCGCTGGCTGCACTGCGCGAATTGCATGAAGAGGCCAGCATCGCGATCGGCAGTGTCTCCTCTGCAAACACGACGTTACCCTTCCTTCCCGATCTCGCAAACTTGCGCTATATCGCTCGAGCGATCACACCTCCGGGCTATCCCCGCCGCTTCGACACACATTTTTTTGCTGTGTTCGTCGATGAAGCGGGCATCGACCCGATGGATATTCGGGACAGCCGTGAGCTTGAGGACTTGCGATGGATTGACGTCAACGATGTCTCGTCTGTAACGATGCCTGATATTACCGGCATCATTCTCGATGCGTTGCGCGAAAACCTCGCGCAAGACCCGTCATTGCCTTTCGGGCGGCCGGTTCCCTTCTTTCATACCCGTCACGGACGCTTTATCCGGGATGTCTTTTAAGGAATTCGATTGCATGGCACAGCCGCCGTCTGGCACGATAGCGCCGGTTGATGATATTCACTGGCCGTCGCTTATCGCGGCCGTCTCGGCTATCTCGGCCGTCGGCATTGCCATTGGCCTTGGCCTGCCGCTTCTCAGCATCATCATGGAAAAGCGCGGGATCTCCTCGACGATGATCGGGCTGAACTCGGCGATGGCAGGGCTCGCCTCCATGGCCGTCGCGCCGTTCACCACCAAGGTCGCGCATCGCTACGGCATCGCCAACACGATGCTGTGGGCGGTCCTGCTTTCGGCCCTGAGCGCGCTTGGCTTCTACTACATCGAGAACTTCCTGATGTGGTTTCCGCTGCGCGTCGTGTTTCACGGGGCGATCACGGTGCTGTTCGTGCTTTCCGAGTTCTGGATCAACGCCACGGCACCGCCCAAGCGCCGCGGGCTTGTTCTCGGCATTTACGGGACCGTGCTGTCGCTTGGATTCGCAGCCGGGCCCCTGCTCTTCTCCATCCTCGGCAGTGACGGCATCCTGCCCTTCGCCGTCGGTGCCGGCGTCATTCTTCTGGCGGCCATTCCGATCTTTCTTGCGCGGAACGAAAGTCCGGACCTGGACGCAAAGCCAGAACTGCATTTCATGCGCTACGTCTTCCTGGTGCCGACGGCAACGGCGGCCGTCTTCATCTTCGGCGCGGTCGAATCGGGCGGTCTGTCGCTGTTCCCGATCTTCGGCACAAGGGCGGGCTTCACCGAATCAGAGGCGGCACTGCTGCTGACCGTGATGGGCCTCGGCAATGTCATTTTCCAGATACCGCTCGGCATGCTCTCCGACCGCATGAAGGACCGGCGCAATCTTCTCGCGCTGATGACCGTCATCGGGCTGATCGGCGCACTCTGCCTGCCGCTTCTGCAGCACAGCTGGTGGTTGATGGCCGTCGTGCTGCTGTTCTGGGGCGGATGCGTCTCGGGCCTCTACACGGTCGGCCTCAGCCATCTGGGAAGCCGTCTGACCGGCGCGGACCTCGCAGCCGCCAATGCCGCCTTCATCTTCTCCTATGCCGTGGGCACGGTTGCCGGTCCGCAGGCGATCGGTGCCGCAATGGATGTGACCGGCAATGACGGTTTTGCCTGGTCGATCGCCGGCTTCTTCGGGCTTTATGTGGCTCTTTCGGTGTTCAGACTGGTTTTCAACCCAAAACGGACTTGACTTTTCGGGCGCGATTTGTAGTTTCGCGCCAAGTTTGCCGGGACCCTTAACGGACGTTCGCGGCTTTGTTTTTTCATAAAGGCAGGACGACCATGGCGAAAGCTGCAAAAATCAAGATCAAGCTGCTGTCGACGGCCGACACGGGTTTCTTCTACGTGACCACCAAGAACAGCCGCACCAAGACCGACAAGATGGCCATGACGAAATATGATCCGGTCGTGCGCAAGCATGTCGAGTTCAAGGAAACCAAGATCAAGTAATCCTGATCTTCGGCAGATTTTAGAAACGGCGCCGGCTGAAAAGCCAGGCGCCTTTTTTATTGCCTCTGTATTCCGACGGGGTATCGTCAGGTCGGGAATCAAAAACGCCGCCTCCTTGCGGAAGCGGCGCTGGAAAGGGTGTCGACTGGCCGGCAACGGCGGCACGAGGAACCGCAGGTGTTGTAGACCAGTCGACAAACCCCACGACCCAGGAGATGCGGCGGACCTGAGCATCATGGGGTAACTGAAGACTGAGGAAGTTACGGCTTCCTTGTAAGTAAGGATTGCCTGAAAAGAAAAAAGAATCAACGAATTCTTAACCAAACTGCCGATGCCAGTGGGAACATGGTTAATTTTAGGGCTCCCTTGCAAAGAAAACCCAGATGCAAAAGCGCAAAGAATGAGCAGATATTGTGTGTTTGAGAGACGCGGCCGGCGCCGCGCGCGGGCCGAAAACTCCTGCAACCCAAGATAGGTAAATACGATAAATCGCTGAATCCAAAGCAAAATGGACAAAATGCGATGCAGCGCGCGTAATTTCGACACGCCCGAGCGCCGGAAACGCGGCCACGGGCTACAAGCCCGCCGGATGGCTGCGCCTACAGCCGGTGGTTTTCTGTGGAAAACGCCGGGCATCACCGAAGAAGTGGTGCTCCAGGCCTATGCCGCGACCGCAACGACACGGTTCCGGCCATTGTTTTTCGCTTGATACAGCGCCGTATCGGCCCGCTTGAGCAGGGCCTCCGGCGTGTCGCCACCCGGGTTCAAGGTCGAAATTCCGAGGGAGGCCGTCACGGAGAGCATCGTATCGGAATTCGGCAGGCGGAATGGCTGGCCCTCGATGATGCTGCGCAGGCGTTCAGCAATCGCGGCTGCAACATCCGGCGGCGTGTCCGGCATCACGACCACGAACTCTTCACCACCATAGCGACAGGCCAGATCGGCCCCGCGCACCGTCGAGCGGATGCGATGGGCGAACTCGCGCAACACCTCGTCGCCGGCGTCATGACCGTAGAGATCGTTGACGCTCTTGAAGCGGTCGATATCGGTGATGCAGACGGACAATTGCCGGCCGCGGGCGGTTGCGCGCTCGATCAGCAGTTTCATGTGACTGTCGAGGTAACGACGATTGTGGAGGCCCGTCAGGCCGTCGGTCACCGCCATCTCAATCGTCTGCTTGACGCTCATGCGCAGGCGGTCGTTGCAATGCTTGCGGCGGATCTGCGTGAGGCTACGTGCCACCAGTTCATTCGGATCGACCGGCCGCATGATGTAGTCGGTCACGCCCAGATCCAGCGCCCGTACCACCATCTCGTCCTGCCCCTGCTCGGCGATCAGCAGAATCGGGATGTAGCGGGTGCGTTCCAGCGAGCGCAGCTGCGAGCAGAGCCGCAGCGGATCGTAATCCTCGAAATTGGCGTTGACGATGACGAGGTCGAAATTGTTTTCGGCGGCCTCGAACAATGCCGCCTGCGGATCCGGCATGGAGGTAATCTCGGCAATCGGCTTCAAGGCCCGCGACAGGCGCTCCTGGGAGCTGCCGCGCGCATCGACGAGCAGGATATTGCCAGGTTCATCCGGGCGGCTGGCCCGGTCGAGATCCTGGAGCCCGACGGTGTGGGCGGTCTCGGCGCGAAGGCGCAGTTCGTCGCTGACATTCTTCAACCGCACGAGGCTTTTGACGCGTGACATCAGCTGCAGGTCGTTGACCGGCTTGGTCAGGAAATCGTCGGCACCGGCCTTCAGCCCGCGGACGCGGTCGGATGGCTGATCGAGTGCCGTCACCATGACCACGGGAATATGGGCGGTGCGCGGGTTCGCCTTCAGTCGCTCGCAAACCTCAAAGCCGTCAATGCCGGGCATCATGATATCGAGCAGGATGAGATCGACCGGCGTCTTCTCGCAGATGGCAAGTGCCGTGTAGCCGTCCTCGGCCGTCAGCACGTCGTAATACTCGGCAACCAGCCGGGCTTCGAGCAGCTTCACATTGGCCGGAATGTCATCGACGACAAGAATACGCGCGGTCATTCAGTTCTTCCCGACAAATCAGGCGTCGCCCAGATATGTTTTGATGGTTTCGATAAATTTCGGAACGGATATCGGCTTGGAAACGTAAGCCTCGCAACCGCCCTGGCGGATGCGCTCCTCGTCGCCCTTCATCGCAAAGGCTGTGACGGCGATGACCGGGATGACGTGGAGTTCGTCGTCCTCCTTCAGCCACTTTGTCACTTCCAGTCCCGAAACCTCCGGCAGCTGGATGTCCATGAGAATCAGGTCCGGACGGTGTTTCCGGGCAAGATCAAGGGCTTCCATGCCGTTGCGGGTCTGGATCGTCGTGTATCCCGACGCCTCGATCAGATCCCGGAAGAGCTTCATGTTCAGCTCGTTGTCCTCGACAATCATCACCTGCTTGGGCATTTTGATACCTTGTTTCGCGGTTCCGGCTTGCAACCACATTGCATGTCTATAAGTTGCGCCACGAGCGGGCACAGCTCTTCCCGGAAACCAGAGGCTAAAGCTATTTGGTTGAAAAACAGGTAATTTTCCGCGGGAACAGCACGAATAAGCGAAGAAGGATACGGGCTCTTGAAATCCGCCGAAGAGACAGCGATTGCCATCCTGGGCTGGCTGGCGAACGAGCCTGACCTGCTTGGCCGGTTCCTGGCGCTGACAGGAACGGAGATCTCGTCCCTGCGCCATTCCGCCGCTGATCCCGGCTTTCTGGCTGGCGTCGTCGATTTCCTGATGGGCCACGAGCCGACGCTGCTCGCCTTCTGCGATGCGACCGGAACGTCGCCGCAGGATGTGGTGTATGCCCATGCCGTTCTGTCCGGCCCCGACAATCCAGGGGATTTCTGAATATGACCGCAAGCCTGAATTTCGACCATGTGACGCTGACGGACCGGCCGCTGATCATCTGCGATATCGATGAGGTGGTCCTGGAGTTCCTTACCCCCTTCCGCAACTTCCTGCGGTCGTCCGGCCATGACCTGCTGGCGCGCTCCTTCCGCCTGCATGGCAACATCGTGCTCAGTGCCGATGGACTGCCGATCGACGATGGCCTGGTCGATGATCTCCTCGAGCAGTTCTTCACTCTTCAAGACCAATGGCAGACGCCGGCCACGCTGGCAGTCGAAACGCTGGAAAGCCTTGCCGACGAAGCCGACCTGGTCTTTTTGACCGCGATGCCGCCTCGCCATGCCGCCGTACGCCGCAGCCTCCTCGACCATCATCGCCTGCATTATCCCTTGCTGGCGACGGAGGAGCCCAAGGGACCCGTCGTCCAGCGACTGCATGATTCCCGCGACGTTCCCGTCGCCTTTGTCGATGACATCCTGCGCAATCTTCATTCCGTGCGCAGCCATGCCCCGCAATGCCTGCTCGTCAACGTCATGGCCAATGCCGAATTCCGGGTTTTCGCGCCCGAACCGGACGACGGTATTGTCAAAGCGGCGGACTGGACGGATGTCGCCCGCATCATCCGCAGCCATTTTGCGCGCTGATCCCCCGGAAGTTGGGGACCGGTATCGCGGAAAAAACATCATGATCGATCAGACATGGCGGCGATTCCTCGCTTGAGAAGACCCAGCTTACGGGCTAACGTGCAGATGTTCAACTTTTGTTCCGAGCAATGTCAAACGATCCTGTCGAGCATCCTGGGTTTTGCCGCGACTGCCTGACCGGTCAGCGTGCCGGCATGCGGCGCTGCTCGGCCTGCGGCAGCCCGAGGCTCGTCTATCACCCCGAACTGTATCAGCTGACCTTGGCGCATATCGATTGCGATGCGTTTTATGCATCGGTTGAAAAGCGCGACCATCCTGAGCTTGCCGACAGGCCGGTGATCATTGGTGGCGGCAAGCGCGGCGTCGTGTCCACCGCCTGCTATATCGCCCGCATCCACGGCGTGCGCTCCGCCATGCCGATGTTCAAGGCGCTCGAAGCCTGTCCGCAGGCGGTGGTCATCAAGCCGGACATGGAAAAATATGTTCGGGTCAGCCGGCAGATCCGCGCCCTGATGCAGGACCTGACGCCACTGGTCCAACCGCTGTCGATCGACGAGGCGTTTCTCGAACTGGCGGGAACGGAACGCCTGCATCACGATCCGCCAGCCCGCACCCTTGCAAAGTTCGCGCGTCGGGTGGAACAGGAAATCGGCATCACCGTTTCCGTTGGTCTCTCCTACTGCAAGTTTCTCGCCAAGATCGCCTCGGACCTGCAGAAGCCGCGTGGCTTTTCGGTGATCGGCGCCGAGGAAGCGACCCGTTTCCTGAAGGAACGACCGGTGACGATGATCTGGGGTGTCGGCAAGGCCTTTGAAGCGACGCTGGAGCGCGACGGCATCCGGACCATCGGACAGTTGCAGAGCATAGATGAAACGGACCTGATGCGCCGTTATGGCGCCATGGGGCAGCGCCTGTTCCGCCTTTCACGGGGGCTGGACGATCGGGCGGTGGAAATCGATGGCGAGGCCAAGAGCGTGTCGTCTGAAACGACATTCAACGACGACCTCTGCGACTATGGGGATCTGGTCACGCATCTGCGCCGCCTGAGCGAGCAGGTGGCGTTGCGGCTGCGCAAGGCGGATATCGCCGGGCATACGGTGGTGCTGAAGCTGAAGACGGCGGACTTCAAGAGCCGGACGCGAAACCGGCGGCTGGAAAGCCCGACACGGCTCGCCGACAGGATCTTCAGGACGGGCATGCAGCTTCTCGAAAAGGAGACGGACGGAACACGCTTCCGGCTGATCGGCATCGGCGTCAGCGACCTGTCTGCGCCGGACCTTGCCGACCCGCCCGATCTGGTCGATGCAAAGGCTGGGCGCAGGGCGGCTGCGGAAGCGGCGATCAATCTGCTGCACGACAAGTTCGGCAAGGCGAGCGTCGAGACCGGCTACACGTTCGGCAAGGACAAGCGGCGCAAATAGGCCCGCGCTTTCCGACAGACGGCGACGAAGCGTCCTTCAAAAAAAAAGCATGTGCTCCACCGGGAACAGTCAAAGCTTCCTTAAATCTATCAGGATAGGCTTGCCTTCAATTTGTAGCGTCCGGATGTTGCCCATGGTTTCGCGTTTCGCATTTGGAATTGGCCTTTTCACCCTGGCCCTGTCGTCCAGCACGGCCCTTGCCGCCGGCAAGCAGACCCCGTTGCAGGTGTTCGTCTCGAAGGACCAGCAGTCGCTTGTCGTCTATGACGGCGACACTGTGATCGCGACATCGAAGGTTTCGACCGGCAAGGCCGGCCACTCGACACCGACAGGCATCTTCTCGATCCTGGAAAAGCGCCGCCACCACAAATCAAACATCTATTCCAACGCGCCGATGCCCTTCATGCAGCGGCTGACATGGTCCGGCATTGCCCTGCATGCCGCAAAGCATGTTCCGGACTATCCCGCCTCGCATGGATGCGTGCGCCTGCCCAACGATTTTGCAGCCGAGCTTTTCAAGATGACCGGTCGTGGCCTGCATGTGCTGATCTCCGACCGGCAGGTGACGCCCGTCAAGGTCGATGATCCGGTGCTCTTCCAGCCCGTCCGCGATGCTGCCGACCCGTTGCTGCTCTCGGATGTGCAACTGCGGCCCTCCATGACCCAGCCGGGTATCGCCACGGGCGCAGTCGAAGTGGCGATGACGGAGCCGGCACCGGTTGCCGCGACCGAAGAGGACCCCAAGCCCCCCATCCGTATCCTCATCACCCGCCGCGGCGAACGCGAAACCTTGCTCGACATCCAGGCATTGCTCAGCCAGCTCGGTCACGATGCCGGCGTGCCGGACGGCTATGCCGGAAGTCAGACAAATGCGGCTATCCGGTCGTTCCAGACAGCGGAGGGCCTGACACCGGATGGCGTCATCACCCCTGCCCTGACCGACGCGCTTTATCGAAAGGCAGGAAAAGGCGCACCGCCGAATGGCCAGCTGATGGTTCGCCAGTCGTTCAAACCGCTTTTCGAGGCTCCCGTCGTCATATCAAAGCCCGAGATGGCGCTGGGAACCCATTTCCTGCAGTTCCAGGATATCGACGCGACGTCCAAAAAGGGCGAGTGGTTCGGCGTGACGCTTGAGAATGCCCTTTCCAAACCCACGAAAAAGCGTCTCGGTATTACCGCCGAGGAGGACGCACTGGCCTTCAACACACTGCAGCGCACCCTCGACCGCATCACCGTGCCGCAGGATCTGCGCGAGCGGATCGGCACGCTTCTCGCCGAGGGCTCCTCCCTGACGATTGCCGATACGGGGCTTGCCCAGGAAACCGGGCTGGGCACGGATTTCATCACCGTCACCCATGCGCCGAAGTCCTAAGCCCAAATAGACAGCGGATTGGCCTCTCACTCGAGCCAGCCCTTGACGGTGCTACCGCCGAAAACAACATGCTGGCGAAGCGAAGGCGTCACAAGGCTGTAGATAAGCCTTGGATCCGTTGCGCTCACGGTATCCAGTGCGCTCTGATGCTCCGGAGAGAGCATGACGCCGAGCGCGGCGGCATTGTCGGCAACCTGTTCGGCGCGGCTGACACCCATCAGTGTCGATGTGACGCCCTTGCGACGGCATACCCAGGACAACGCTACCCGCGCCGGCGTTTCACCAGCCTCGTCGGCAACCCGGCGCAGCACGTCGACAATCGCCCAGTTGCGCTCGGTAAACAGCGTATCGCCAAAAGGATTGGCACCGTCGAGACGTTTGTCGTCATCAGGCCGGACATGCTCCGTCGCGGCGGCTTCCCGCGGCAGACCGCCTTGCCTTGGCGCACCTGCCTCGACTGTTGCCCGATCATACTTGCCGGTGAGCAAACCGTAGGCGAGCGGGCTCCAGGGCAGGATGCCCATGGCGAACTCTGCGGCCAAAGGCACATGTTCGTCCTCGATGTCGCGGTTCGCCAGGGAATAGAAATACTGCAACGCGATCGGGCCCGGCAGACCGCGCAGGCTTGCCAGCGTTGCCAGCTTGGACACGTACCAGGCAGGCGTATTGGATATGCCCCAGTACCGGATCTTGCCCGAGCGGACGAAGGACGCCATCGTCTGCAGAAGCTCTTCGGCGGGCGTCACGCCATCCCAGACATGAACCCAGAACAGATCGACATAGTCCGTCTTCAGACGGCGAAGCGAACCGTCCAGGGCGACAGTCATGGGCTTGGCGCCGTTGCCCCCGGCCTGCACGCCGCTCCCGGCGGCGAAGCCCGCCTTGGTCGCCAGCACGATCCGGTCGCGCAGGTTCCGCTCTGCGATAAACGTGCCCAGCATCGTCTCGCTGCGTCCGCTCGAATAGACATCCGCAGTATCGACGAAATTTCCACCCGCTTCGACATAGGCGTTGAAGATTGCGCGCGACGTTTCTTCGCCAGATCCCCAGCGCGCCGCCCCGAAGGTCATGGTGCCAAGGGCAAGCGGGCTGACGACGAGGCCGGACCGGCCCAGAGTTCGATAATCCGTAAAGGTCAATTTGAATTTCCTAGTGATCGTTACGAAATAACTAGGGCGCTTGAAGCATCCGGTCAACTGTTTTATATTGATCGCTATGAAACACGGAAATTTAAACCCGCCCCGCAAAACCGGCCGTCCGCTGTCGTTTGATCGCGCGACCGCGCTGCACCAGGCCATGCTGCTGTTCTGGAAACACGGCTACGAGGCAACCTCGCTCAGCGATCTGACAAAGGCCATGGGCATCACACCCCCAAGCGTCTACACGGCCTTCGGTGACAAGAAGCAATTGTTTCTGGAGGCAGTCGCGCACTATCTGTCAGGCCCCTTGACACCGGCGCAGATCATCAACGACGCGCCGACGGCAAGGGCTGCCGCCGAAAACCTGCTAAATGCCGCGGTTCTCGGCGATACCGGTGACGATACGCCGCCCGGATGCCTGCTGGCCAGTTCGGCCCAGAGCTGCTCTGCCGCCGCCGCCGATGTTCAGGCCGAACTGGCCAGCCTTCGGGGAACGATCGAGACGTGCCTCAGGGATAGGATAAGCCGCGCTATCGAGACCGGCGAGATGCCACCGCATACCGACGCGGAGATGCTGGCAGGGCATGTCATGGCCGTGATTCAGGGCATGTCGACGCTCGCCCGCGACGGCGCCAACCGTGACAAGCTCACCCGCATCGCCGCAAGTGCGATGCGGTCCTGGGAGGAGTGAGCATGATTTCCGGACTGGCGTCTCAGACCAGCTCGACGTCGATGACGCCGGGGGCGGTTCGCAGTGCGGCTGCAATTTCCTGGGTGATCCGGTATTTCTCGTTCAGTTCGACCTCGATTTCACGCTGGCCGTTCTCCTTGATGACGACAAAGGAGACGAGGCCGTCGCCACGGGTATTGAGGTGGGCGGCAATCGAGCGCAGCGGGCCGGAATCCCGGACATAGACGCGCAAGGCCTTCTGCATCTGCAAGGACCGCTCTTCCAATGACTGCAGCGTCTGGATGCGCATGCCGATGCCCTCAGGCCTTTCTTCCGCCTGAACGGTGATCACCAGTGACTTGCCGGCTTCCAGAAGATCGCGGTACTGGGCGAGCGCCTCGGAAAACAGCACGGCCTCGAACTGGCCGGTCGAATCGGAGAAGGCGACGATGCCCATCTTGTTGCCGGTGCGGGTCTTGCGCTCCTGCTTCGAGGTCACCGTTCCGGCCAGCCGGCCGGCGGTCGCCCCCTTCTTCACCGAGGCTGAAAAATCGGCAAAGGTCTGCACCCGGATCTTGGCGAGCAGTTCGTTGTAGGTATCGAGCGGATGCGCCGACAGATAGAAGCCGAGCACCTGGAATTCGCGGTGCAGCTTTTCGGAGGCAAGCCAGGGCGCATAGGCCGGCAGGCTGATCTTTTCCGGCCCGGTGGCCGCCCCTGCCCCGAACATGTCGCTCTGGCCGCTGACCTTGTTGGCCTGGGCGATCTGGGCAAAGCCGAGAATGCGATCAAGCCCGCCGACGAGCTCGGCCCTGTCAAAGCCAAAACAATCGAAGGCGCCGGCACAGATCAGACTTTCGAAGACGCGTCGGTTCAGAAGCTTCGGATCGATGCGCAGGCAGAAATCCTCAAGGCTCGCAAAGGGCTCGTCGCCGCGCACTGCGACAATATGATCGACCGCCGCCTCGCCGACACCCTTGATGGCCGAGAGCGAATAATAGATGCGGTTATCGCCCGTCTCGAACGGACGGAACGAGGTCTGCACCGATGGCGGGATGACCTCGATGCCGAGCCGCATCGCATCCTGCCGGAAGTCGTTGATCTTGTCGGTATTCGACATGTCGAGCGTCATCGATGCGGCGAGGAACTCGACCGGATAATGCGCCTTCAGATAGGCCGTCTGGTAGGAGACGATGGCATAGGCAGCCGCATGCGACTTGTTGAAGCCGTAGTTTGCAAACTTGGCCAGCAGATCAAAGATCAGGTCCGATTGCGGCTTGGACACGCCATTTGCCACCGATCCGGTGACGAAGCGGGCGCGCTGCATGTCCATTTCGGCCTTGATCTTCTTGCCCATGGCGCGGCGCAGAAGATCGGCCTCGCCGAGCGAATAGCCCGACAGGACCTGGGCGATCTGCATCACCTGCTCCTGGTACACGATGACGCCCTGCGTTTCCTTCAGGAGGTAATCGATCTTCGGATGGATCGATTCGATCTCTTCCTCGCCGTGCTTGCGGGCGTTGTAGACCGGGATGTTTTCCATCGGGCCCGGGCGATAGAGCGCCACCAGCGCGATGATGTCCTCGATGCAGTCCGGCCGCATGCCGATCAGCGCCTTGCGCATGCCGGCGCTTTCCACCTGGAAGACGCCGACCGTGTCGCCCTTCGACAGCATCTCATAGGTCTTCTGGTCGTCGAGCGGCAGCGCTTCGAGCGCGACCGTGATGTCGCGTTTCTTCAGGAAATCGACGGCGACCTTCAAAACGGTCAGGGTTTTCAGGCCGAGAAAGTCGAACTTGACGAGGCCGGCCTGCTCGACCCATTTCATGTTGAACTGGGTGACGGGCATGTCCGAACGCGGATCGCGATACATAGGCACCAGCTGCGACAAAGGCCGATCGCCGATGACGATGCCGGCGGCGTGGGTCGAGGCGTGGCGGTAAAGGCCCTCGATCTTCTGGGCAATGTCGAGCAGCCGGCCGATGACCGGTTCCTTGTCGACCTCCTCCTGGAAGCGTGGCTCCTCTTCGATCGCCTTGGCGAGCGTCGTCGGATTGGCCGGATTGTTCGGCACCAGCTTGCAGATCTTGTCGACCTGGCCATACGGCATCTCAAGCACGCGACCGACGTCGCGCAGCGCCGCACGCGCCTGCAGCGATCCGAAGGTGATGATCTGCGCCACCTGCTCGCGGCCATATTTGCGCTGCACGTAGCGGATCACCTCTTCGCGGCGGTCCTGGCAGAAGTCAATGTCGAAGTCGGGCATCGACACGCGGTCCGGGTTGAGGAAGCGCTCGAACAGCAAAGAGAAGCGCAGCGGATCGACATCGGTGATGGTCAGCGCATAGGCGACCAGCGAGCCCGCACCCGAACCACGGCCCGGGCCGACCGGAATGTCCTGCAGCTTCGCCCATTTGATGAAGTCGGCAACGATCAGGAAGTAGCCCGGGAACTTCATCTTTTCGATGACGCCGAGTTCGAAATCCAGACGCTCGCGATAATCGGTCTCGGTGTATCCGGCGGAAATGCCGAGCTTGGCAATCCGCTCCTCCAGCCCCTCGAGAGCCTGGCGGCGCAGTTCGGCCGTTTCGGCGCGCTCGGCCTCGGCCGGATCGTCGGAGGCGCCGGTGAAGCGCGGCAGGATCGGCGCCCGCGTCTTCAACACGAAGGTGCAGCGCTTGGCCACTTCGATCGTATTGTCAAGCGCTTCGGGAAGGTCGGCAAACAGCTTTGCCATGTCCTTGCGGCTTTTCAGATAGTGATCCGGCGTCAGGCGAAAGCGGCTGTCGTCCGAAACCATGGCGTTGTGTGCCACGGCCATCAGCGCATCATGCGCCTCGAATTCCGCCGGAGACGGGAAGAACGGTTCGTTGGTCGCAACCAGCGGCAGGTCGAGCTTGTAGGCGAGATCGATGATCCGCCCCTCATGCCGGCGATCATATTTGCCGTGGCGTTGCAACTCGACATAGAGCCGGTCGCCAAACAGTTCGGCCAGCGCTCTTGCCCGCGTCTCCGCCTGCGCCATGTGGCCGGACTTCATCGCCATGTCCACCGGCCCGCCAGAGGCCCCCGTCAGCGCGATCAGGCCGTCTGCGCCCACCTCGCGCAACCACGACATCGAAATGCGGACAGACTGGTTTCCCTGGCCATCGAGATAGGCGCGGCTGACGAGATTGACGAGGTGGGCGTATCCTTCGTCGCTTGCGGCAATCAGAACGATCGCCGGGAGCTTGGCGAGATGCTGGGCATGGCCGCGCTTCTCGCCCTCGACCTCGTCCTCCATGTCGATCGCAAGCTGGCAACCAATCAACGGCTGGATGCCGTCCTCCATGCACTTCAGCGAAAACTCGAGCGCCGCGAACAGATTGTTGGTGTCGGCAATGCCGATCGCCGGCTGTTCGTCAGAGACAGCCTTGCCGATGATCTTCTTGATCGGCAGGGCGCCCTCCAGAAGCGAGAAAGCCGAATGCACCCGAAGATGCACGAACTGCGGCGTGGTCGCGCTGCCGCCTGCCGACACGTTCTGCTTGCTGTCCCTACCATCCGCCATGATGCGCATCCCGATTCCGTGAGGGACCGAGGATAGACCGTTTCCGGACGACGGAGTCCAGTTTCGAAAGCCTGCTACCGGAATATTTTCCCGCCGCCACGCGTTATGCACAGAGAGACGGCAAAGAGGCACAAAAACTCATGAACCATCCATGGATGATCCCGGTGTCTTCACATGCCCATCACGATGATGGAGAGACTGGCGATAAACATGCCGATCGAGGCCAGGGCGGCGAGATCACGAATGAAGTCAGTCATGAGAATGCTCCTATTTCCGTTATGTTTCCATTTTGTTCTATTTTTGTTCATGCGTCAAGAAACAGTTTTGAATAGTTGCGGGCCGCTCGCCAGCGTGGTTAATCGCCCTGCAATCGCTTTACGCTGCGGCCTACGCACTTTATCGTGGCGCCCAAAGGCAGTTCACCGGAGACAGGAACACATGATGCAACGGGTCGTCGCCACCTTGATCGCCGGCTTTATCGCGACGACGGCGCTTGCTGCCGAACCGATCCATCCGGACAGGATTGCCTCCGCGACGAGCGGAGACTGGGATGGCGACGGGGATACTGATTTGGCAATGCTGGTGCGGCCGGGCCCGCAGGACGGGACGGAGAAGAACGCGATCTATATACTGCTAAGCGACCCCCTGTTGGGCAGCATGCAGGTCCAGACGCTGGCAAGGGACAAGGTCGAGGGCGACTTCATCCATGTCGGCAACGACGCTGTGATTTCCGCCCTGCCGAACGGATCCATTCTGGTGACGACCAGAAACGGCGCCGAAGGTCAGCGGCACTACGAACAGAAGCTCACGCTTGCCTACCGCAACTTCCAGTTCGTCGTCGCCGGATATACCTTCACGAGAAGCGATGACAACGGCGTCGAGACCTTTGATGCCTGCGATCTGAATGTGCTGACGGGTAAGGGCAAGCGCGATGGCATCGCGTTCTCGGTGGCTCCAGTCTTCACCACCATCGAAGAGTGGAACGACGCAATGGGAACGGCTGCCTGCAATTCCTGATCTTTGGCAAACAACACGGCTGCGCGCGCATGTCAGGCCTGTTCGACAACCTTGCCGTCTTCGATGGTGACGCGCCGATCCATCAGGCTGGCAAGCTGATGGTTGTGCGTTGCGATCATCGCCGCAAGCCCGGACTGGCGGACCAGCGCCTTCAGCGCCTCGAACACGTAGCCTGCGGTTTCCGGATCGAGATTGCCGGTCGGCTCGTCGGCCAGAAGCACCAGCGGTGCGTTGGCGACGGCCCTTGCAATCGCCACGCGCTGCTGCTCACCACCCGAAAGCTCGGACGGACGATGCTCGGCGCGATGGCCGATCCGCATATAGTCGAGCAAGGCTGCGGCGCGCTCCTTGGCCTCGCTCTTGCCGAGGCCGGCGATCAGCTGCGGCATCATGATGTTTTCAAGCGCCGTGAATTCCGGCAGCAGATGGTGGAACTGGTAGACGAAGCCGATGTCACTGCGGCGAACAGCCGTGCGCGCTTCGTCGTTCATCGTGCCGCAGGAGCGGCCATTGATCAGGACCTCCCCGGCATCGGGGCGCTCCAGCAGGCCGGCAATGTGGAGAAGCGTCGATTTGCCCGTGCCCGACGGCGCGACAAGCGCCACCGTCTCGCCGGCGCGCAGGGTAAAATCCGCGCCCTTGAGGATCGACAGGAATGTATCGCCCTGGCTGTAATGGCGGTCGACGCCGGAAAGCTGCAATGCCACGCGCGCGTTCATTGTTCTTGTTATCCTTGTTATTCGTACCGCAGGGCCTGGACCGGATCGAGGCGCGACGCGCGCCAGGCCGGGAAGATGGTGGCGAGGAAGGACAGGCCGATCGCCATGGCGACAACGGAAGCCGTCTCGCCCGGATTCATGTCGGCCGGAAGCTGGCTGAGGAAATAGAGTTCCGGGTTGAAGATCGTCGTTCCCGAAATCCATGAGAAGAAGCTGCGGATCGATTCGATGTTGAGGCAGACGATGACGCCGAGCGCCACGCCGGCAAAGGTACCGACGATGCCGATGGCGGCCCCCGTCATGAAGAAGATGCGCATGATCGATCCGGCCGGCGCACCCATGGTGCGCAGAATGGCGATGTCGCGCCCCTTGTCCTTGACCAGCATGATCAGGCCCGAAACGATGTTCAGAGCAGCAACGAGCACGATCAGCGTCAGGATCATGAACATGACATTGCGCTCCACCTGAAGCGCGGAGAAGAACGTCTTGTTGCGGTCACGCCAGTCGCTGATCAGCACCTGCCGACCGGCGGCATCCTCGACGGGCTGTCTGAGGTCATCGACCATATCGGGATTTTCGACAAACAGCTCGATCGACTGGACGATGCCTTCGGCATTGAAATAGAGCTGCGCCTCCTCGAGCGGCATGAAGATGATCGTGGCGTCATATTCCGACATGCCGATCTCGAAGATCGCCGAGACGGTGTAGGACTTCACCCGCGGATTGATGCCCATTGGCGTGACGTCGCCTTCGGGCGCAACGAGCGTGATCGTCCCGCCAGCGGTAATGCCGAGCTGGCTTGCCATGCGCGACCCGATCGCGACACCGGTTCCGGCGGCAAAACCGACCAGGCCGCCCGACTGGATGTGGTCGGAAACAGCCTTCATCTTCGTGAAATCGTCGGCGCGCACGCCGCGCACCAAAGCACCGGTACCGGCGCCCCCGGGTCCGGAGGCGAGTGTCTGTCCCTCGATCATCGGGATCGCCATGGTCACGCCCTTGATGCCGGAAAAACGCGTCGCGAGGTCAGCATAATTGTCCAGGGGACCATCCAGCGGCTGGACGATCATATGGCCGTTGATACCGAGAATGCGCGAGATCAGTTCCGTGCGGAAGCCGTTCATCACGGCCATGACGATGATGAGCGTGGCGACACCAAGCATGATGCCGATGAAGGAGAAGCCGGCGATCACCGAAATGAACGCCTCCTTGCGGCGCGAGCGCAGGTAGCGCCAGGCCACCATCCGTTCGAATGCGGAGAACGGACGGCTCTTCTGCGAACCGGCCTCTGCCGCCTCTGCCTGGTCTACGGTCGCGGCGCTCATCGTCTCTCCCCTACTTCGATGCAATCAGCTTGTTGATGGCCGCATCGATGGTCATCGTCTCGCGCGCACCGGTCGTGCGATCCTTGATCTCGACTTCGCCATTGGCCACGGCCCGCGGTCCGGCAATGATCTGCACGGGTACGCCGATCAGATCGGCCGTGGCAAACTTGGTGCCGGCCCGGTCGTCGGTGTCGTCGTAGAGCATGTCGAAACCCGCCTTGGAGAGGCTGGCATAGATCGTGTCACAGGCGGCATCGCAGGCCGCGTCGCCGGACTTCATGTTGATCACGACGGCATCGAACGGCGCGACCGATTTCGGCCAGATGATGCCGTTCTCGTCATGCGACGCCTCGATGATCGCGGGCACGAGACGGGTCGGCCCGATGCCGTAGGAGCCCATGTGGACGACGTGTTCCTTGCCGTCCGGTCCCTGCACCTTGGCACCCATGGCATCCGAATATTTGGTGCCGAAGTAGAAGATGTGGCCGACCTCGATGCCGCGCGCCGACAGACGTTCCCCTTCGGGGATCGCGTCGAATGCGGCCGCATCATGCATTTCCGACGTCGCCGCATAGACAGACGTCCATTTCTCGAAGATTGCGCGCAGGCCTTCGGCATCGTCGAAATCGGTTTCGATCCCGGGTATGTCGAAATTGACGAAATCCTTGTGGCAGAACACTTCCGATTCGCCGGTGTCGGCGAGAATGATGAATTCATGGCTGAGATCGCCACCGATCGGGCCGGTATCGGCCCGCATCGGAATGGCGCGCAGGCCAAGCCGGGAGAATGTGCGCAGATAGGCCGCAAACATGCGGTTATAGGAATTGACGGCGCCTTCGCGGTCGAGATCGAAGGAATAGGCATCCTTCATCAAAAACTCGCGCGAGCGCATGGTGCCAAACCGCGGCCGGCGTTCATCACGAAACTTGAGCTGGATGTGATAGAGATTGAGCGGCAGGTCCTTGTACGACTTGACGTAGGAGCGGAACACGTCCGTGATCATCTCCTCGTTGGTCGGCCCATAGAGCATGTCGCGCTTGTTGCGATCCTTGATGCGCAGCATTTCATCGCCGTAGGCGTCGTAGCGACCGCTTTCCTGCCAGAGCTCGGCCGATTGAAGCGTCGGCATCAGGAGCTCGATGGCGCCGGAGCGATCCTGCTCTTCGCGGATGATCTTGGTGACCTTGTCGAGCACGCGTTTGCCGAGCGGCAGCCAGGTGTAAATGCCGGCGGACTGCTGGCGCACCATGCCGGCGCGCAACATCAGGCGGTGCGAAACAATCTCCGCTTCCTTCGGGTTTTCCTTCAGAATGGGCATGAAAAAGCGGGACAGGCGCATGGATGGGTTCCAGAATTGAATGACCTCGCCCTATCGTCGGATTCGGGCGAAATAACGTTGAGCAAAATTGTCTTGTGCGAAACGGGATCGGTGAAGAAAGCCGTGCATTTCGCTGCACCCACGTTTCATTCCGGCGGTTTTCCCGCACAAAAAATCCGTGTCGCGCTGTGCGTTCATAGACGCTTCGCAGCAGGAAGAAAACCCGTCATGATCAGCGACTCCAGAGGCGCAAGCCCTGAAAACCATGGAAAATTACCGTTCCGGGGCCGCGTCAAAAAGGCACGGTACTAACAGGATCGTCAGCACGCTTGTCAATGGAAAAATTTACTCAGAGTGTAACAAAAATGCAAAAAAATCAGATGACAACGCACATTCTTTGGGCTAGTTTTGGCTCAGAAAAGAGGCAGGGAGATTAAATTCTTGTCGATTTCGCGGTCAAGTCTTGGGAGGATAAGATCTTAGGCGCGTTTATACGCAGCCACCGGTAACGGATAAGGGTCACGCGATACTTTAATAAACAAGGCTTTTAGCCTTGTTTTTTTTTGCTCTTTCTTTCCCTGCAGCCCAAGCATTTCACATCAGATACCTCGATTTGGTTCATAATGTGCCACATTGGCCAGCAAAAGACCGCTCTCTCCAGCGATACGCCGGTCAACAATAGGCCTGAAATGCGTGATTTGAGCCGTCAGTAAAAATTTGGCGCGAACTGCGGAATGGAATCGATTCCATAGCCGAGTCGGACCGAGACGACATACCAGGCGATATGGATGACGGCGGCGATCACGCTGGTCATCAAGAACACACGCCCTGCCCGGAAACGGGCCGGCGCACTCTCGACGGTACCGGGAACAACCTCTTTCGCTTCGGCCTGCGTTCTCAAGCCGAAAGGCAGCACCGCGAAAAGCGTCAGCCACCAGATGATGAAATAGATGGCGAAGGTTGAAAATACGGGCATGACTGTCTCGCTCTTGTCCGGCGCTATCAAAAATCAGCGACCGAGCGCCCTTATACAGCGCTGGCGCAGATGGCACAAACCCGTTGCTCGCGCCCTTCTGTCACACCTGTTCAAGCTCGATCAGCGTTCCCCAGAAATCCTTGGGATGGAGGAAGAGCACCGGCTTGCCATGGGCGCCGATCCGGGGATTGCCGTCGCCGAGCACTCGGGCGCCGGACAACAGCAGATGGTCGCGCGCGGCGATGATGTCCTCTACCTCATAGCAGATATGATGCATGCCGCCGGCCGGGTTCTTGGCCAGAAATGCGGCGATCGATGACTGCGGGCCGAGTGGCTCGAGAAGCTCCACCTTGGTATTGGGAAGGGTGACGAAGACGACGGTGACGCCATGTTCGGGCAGCGCTTGCGGCTCGGTGACCGTCGCCCCGAGCGTCGTGCGATAGGTCTCGACGGCAGCGGCGAGATCGGGCACAGCCAGCGCGATATGATTGACACGTCCCAGCATAGTCGTCCCCCCTCGCGTTCCTGAAATCGCCCGACGCACTGAGTGCTGTGCGTCGCCTGCCGCAGTCCGGTGGAAAGCGGCAGGCGCTTTTGCTCAGACCTTGGTCACGAAAACCGTGACGACCGGTTTCTTGCCCCAGACTTCGTTGGCCGTACCGCGGACCGCGCGGCGCACGGCCTCCTGCACGAGAGCCAGATCCTTGCGCTTGGCGCGCGGGATGCTTTCGACGGCACCAAGGACCGCGTCATAGAGCGTGTCGTTCATATCCTCGCCCTCATCGTCGAACTCCGGCAGGCCGATCGGCACGACGATCGGATCCGAGAGAAAGTCGAGACGGCTGTCGAGCACGACATTAACCGAGACATGGCCCGCAAAGGAGAGCTTGCGGCGATCGCCGATGCCCATTTCCTCGAAATCGCCGATCAGGCTGCCGTCCTTGAAGATGCGGCCATGCTCGGCTGTACCGATCACCGTAGCCGGACCGGGCGCCAGACGCAGGATGTCGCCATTGCGGACGCGCGGCACAGTCTTGATGCCCGACTGCAGGCCAAGTTCGCCCTGCGCGACCAGATGCGCGGCCTCGCCATGCACGGGCACGAGGATCTGTGGCCGCGTCCATTCGTACATCTGCTGCAACTCGTTGCGGCGCGGATGGCCGGACACATGCACGAGTGCCTCGTTGTCAGTGATGATGTGGATGCCCTGCTCGACGAGGCCGTTCTTGATGTCGTTGATCGCCTTCTCGTTTCCGGGAATGGCGCGCGACGAAAACACCACGGTATCGCCGGCCGAAAAGGCCACGTTGCGCATTTCGTCGCGGGCGATCTTGGCGAGCGCCGCACGCGATTCGCCCTGGCTGCCGGTGAGGATAACCACCACCTTGTCGCGCGGGATATAACCGAACTCATCCTCGGCGATGAAGGGATCGAGACCTTCCATCAGGCCGACGTCACGCGCCACGTTGCAGACGCGCTTCATCGAACTGCCGAGCAAAAGCACTTCACGACCGGCGGCCGAGGCGGCCTTGGCGATCGAACGAATGCGGCCGACATTGGATGAGAAGGTCGTGATTGCGACACGGCCTTTGGCATCCTGGATGATCTTCGTCAGGCTTTTGGAAACCTCGTCCTCGGACGGCGAGACGCCATCGCGCATCGCATTCGTGCTGTCGCACATCAGCGCCAGAACGCCCTCGTCGCCGACAGCACGGAAGCGTGCCTCATCGGTGAACGGTCCGAGAGACGGTGCATGATCGATTTTCCAGTCACCGGTGTGGATCAAATTGCCAAGCGGCGTCCGGATCACCAGCGACATCGGTTCGGGGATCGAGTGGTTGACACCGATGGCCTCGATCTCGAAGGGACCGATATTGATGCGATCGCCTTCCTTGAAGATCGTGATCGGCACTTCGGCGCGCGAGCGCTCATAGGATCGCTTGGCCTCGAGCATGCCGGCCGTAAACGGCGAGGCATAGACCGGGACGTTCAGGCCCGGCCAGAGATCGGCCAGCGCGCCATAGTGGTCTTCATGCGCATGCGTGATGATAATGCCCTTGAGGTTCTTGCGCTCCTGCGCAAGGAACCGGATATCGGGCAGAACCAGGTCGACGCCCGGCAGATCGGGACCGGGAAATGTCACGCCGCAATCGACCATGATCCACTGGCGGTGGCCTGGCGCACCATAGCCGTAGAGGCCAAGGTTCATGCCGATTTCACCGACCCCGCCGAGTGGGAGAAAGACAAGTTCTTCTGGTTTGGTCATTCTTGGGTTGTGCCTTGTTTCATCCGAAAAATACATCGCCCGCAGCAATATGCTGCATCGTGCCCGACCCTAGGTCGAGCAACAGGCGGCCGTCTTCATCAATCCCCGCAAAGCGTCCCGACAGGGAGCGATCCGGCAGATTGACAGTAATCTTCTCACCAATTCCACGCGCAACCGACCGCCATTCGGCGATGATCGCTGCAATTCCCCTGCCCCCGTCCCAAAGATCCAGCGCCTCGGCCATGGTCTGGAACAGGTGGGCAAACAATTCGTCCGGCGATACGGTCGCCCCTTCCGCATGCAGGCTCGTGACCGGATAGAGCCCGTGGTCGGGGGCAAAAGCGACATTAATGCCGCAGCCGATGACCAGCGCATGATGGCCGCCTGGCAACCCCTCGCCTTCGAGCAGGATACCGCAGGTCTTCTTGCCCGCAATCAGAATATCATTCGGCCACTTCACGGTCACCGGATCGGCGCCCGGCGGCATGACGCTCTGAATCGCCCGTTGCACGGCCACGGCCACCGCAAGCGGCAGGGAATGCAAACGCTCCATCGGTGCCGGGTCGATCAACAGAAGCGAGGCATAGAGATTGCCAGGCTCGGAGACCCAGGGGCGACCGCGGCGGCCGCGCCCCTCCGTCTGGCGCGCAGCCGTGATCCAGTGAAGCCCGGGATCACCGGCCCGGGCGCGGATCAGGCCCTCCGTATTGGTGGATCCGGTATCGCCAAGGGCCGTATGCCGGAAATCCTCAAGCTTAAGACGCCCGGTAAAGGCGTGGCCGGTCAAAAGAACGTCCGGGCTGCAACTTCCGCAGCCGTTCCGATCGGTCCGCCGATCAGAACATAGCCGAGAACGAAGAGACCGGACAGGCCATAGACCAGCCGCAGTTCGCCAGCCGGACGGGCAAATTCACCCTTGGGTTCATCGAACCACATCAGCTTGATGACCCGCAGGTAATAATAGGCACCCACGACCGAAGCCAAAACGCCGATGATCGACAGCGCATAGAGATCAGCCTCGATGGCGGCGATGAAGACAAAATACTTGGCGAAGAACCCGGCGAGCGGCGGAATGCCGGCCAGCGAGAACATCAGGATCGTCAAGACGGTCGCCATGAAGGGATTGGTCTGCGACAGGCCGGCAAGATCATTCACCTCTTCGACCTGGGCGCCTTCCTTGCGACGCATCGCCATGATGCAGGCAAAGGTGCCGAGCGTCATGACCATATAGATCAGCATGTACAGGACGACGCCGCGCACACCGGCGATCGAGCCTGCCGCGAGGCCGACAAGAGCGTAGCCCATGTGGCCGATCGACGAGTAGGCCATCAGGCGCTTGATGTTGTTCTGGCCGATGGCCGCGAACGAACCGAGCAACATGGACGCAATCGCGATGAAGACGATGATCTGCTGCCAGTCGTTGATGATCGGCTCGAAGGCGGTAATGACAATACGCACAAGCATGGCCATGGCCGCGACCTTGGGGGCCGCCGCAAAGAAGGCGGTCACCGGCGTCGGCGCGCCCTCGTAGACGTCGGGCGTCCACATGTGGAACGGCACGGCGGAAATCTTGAAGGCGATGCCGGCCAGAATGAAGACGAGGCCGAAGACGAGACCGAGCGAACGACCGTCCGCTGTCAGAGCCGTGGCGATCTCCTGGAAGCCGGTGTGGCCGGTAAAACCGTAGACCAGCGACATGCCGTAGAGCAGCATGCCAGACGACAGCGCCCCGAGGACGAAGTATTTCAGGCCGGCTTCCGTCGAGCGCAGGTTGTCGCGGTTCATCGCGGCAACAACGTAGAGCGCCAGCGACTGCAGTTCGAGCGCAATATAAAGCGACATCAGGTCGTTGGCCGAAATCATCAGCAACATGCCGAGCGTCGAAAGCACGATCAGCACCGGATATTCAAAACGATCGATACCGGCCGAGCGGGCCTGCCCCGCCGACATGACCAGCGCCACGACCGACCCGATCAGGGCCAGCCCCTTCATGAAGCGCGCGAAGGGGTCCGACATGAAGGCGCCGTTATAGGCAACGCCGTCACCGGTCATCAGCACCAGCCAGGCGCCGGCGACGACAAGCACACCGACGGCCAGACCCGTGACCATGCCGGACGATTTTTCGCCGGCAAACACCCCGATCATCAAAAGCGCCAGCGCACCGACCGCAAGGATCAGTTCCGGTGTCGAAAGATGCAGGCTTGCAAGGATTGTTTCAGCGGTCATGTCCAAAGGATCCTGTCGTCATTTCACCGAAAGCGCAACGTCATGCGCCGCCTGCACAGCTGCGGAGTAATTGTTTACCAGCGCATCCACCGATGCGGCGGTCGCATCGAACACCGGCGCGGGATAGACACCGAAGAAGATGGTCAGCGCGACCAGCGGGTAGAGAAGCACCTTTTCACGGCCCGAAAGATCAAGCAGCGACTTCAGGTTTTCCTTGTCGAGCGTGCCGAAGATCACCCGGCGATAGAGCCAGAGCGCATAGCAGGCCGAAAGAATGACGCCTGTCGTAGCGAAGAACGCGACCCAGGTATTGGCCTGGAAGGCACCGAGCAGCGTCGTGATTTCGCCGACGAAGCCGGATGTGCCCGGCAGGCCGACATTGGCCATGGTCAGGATCAGGAACACGACCGCATATTTCGGCATGTTGCTGACGAGGCCGCCATAGGCGCTGATTTCGCGGGTGTGGGTGCGGTCATAGACGACGCCGACGCAGAGGAACAGCGCGCCGGAGACAATGCCATGCGACAGCATCTGGTAGATCGCGCCCTGGACGCCCTGCACATTGGCAGCGAAGATACCCATCGTCACATAGCCCATATGGGCAACCGACGAATAGGCAATCAGCTTCTTGATGTCCGACTGCATCAGCGCCACCAGCGAGGTGTAGATGATCGCTATAACCGACAGCGTGAACACGAACGGCGCAAAGTAGTCAGACGCCAGCGGGAACATCGGCAGAGAGAAGCGCAGGAAGCCGTAGCCGCCCAGCTTCAGAAGCACGCCTGCCAGGATGACGGAACCGGCCGTCGGCGCCTGCACGTGCGCATCCGGCAACCAGGTATGAACAGGCCACATCGGCATCTTCACCGCAAACGAGGCAAAGAAGGCCAGCCATAGCCAGGTCTGCATCTGGGCCGGGAAGTCATAGGCCAGCAGCTGGGCGATATCGGTCGTGCCGGCCTGCCAGTACATGGCCATGATGGCCAGCAGCATCAGAACCGAGCCAAGCAGCGTGTAGAGGAAGAACTTGTAAGAGGCATAGACCCGATCCTTGCCGCCCCAGACACCGATGATGATGAACATCGGGATAAGGCCGGCCTCGAAGAACACGTAGAACAGCACGATGTCGAGCGAAACGAAGACGCCGATCATGAACACTTCCAGCATGAGGAAGGCGATCATGTAGGCCTTCAGGCGCTTCTCGATGGTCAGCCAGCTCGCGACGACGCAGAAGGGCATCAGGAAAGCCGAGAGCACCACGAACAGCATCGAAATGCCGTCAATGCCGAGGTGGTAGGATATGCCGGTGCCGAGCCAGGCGTGTTTCTCCACCATCTGGAAGCCCGGATTGGCGGCATCGAACTTCCACCAGACGATCAGCGACAGGACGAACACCACAAGCGTCGTCACCAGCGAGATGCCGAGGACATTGCGGCGGCCGGCAGCACTGTTCTCGTTGGTCAGGAGCAGCAGCACGATGCCAACCAGCGGCAGGAAGGTGACCGCGGAGAGAATGGGCCAATCGGTCATCAGAAGGAACTCCCGAGCATCATCCAGGTGACGAGCGCGGCGATGCCGATGAGCATCACGAACGCATAGTGATAAAGGTAACCGGTCTGCAGGCGAACGACGCGGTCGGTGACGTCCATGACCCGGGCGGCAATGCCGTTCGGGCCGTAGCCGTCGATGACGCGCCCATCACCTTCCTTCCAGAGGAAGGTACCGATGCGCTTGGCAGGGCGGACGAACAGGAAGTCATAGAGCTCGTCGAAATACCACTTGTTGAGCAGGAACTGGTAGAGCCCGCGATGCTGCTCGGCTAGGTATTTCGGCGTCTCCGGAGAACGGATATACATGTACCAGGCCGTGACGAAGCCAAGGATCATGGCGATGAACGGGCTCAGGGCCACCAGCGCCGGAACATGGTGGAAGTTTTCCAGCACCTCGTTTTCAGCCGATGTGAATAGGGCACCCTGCCAGAATTCGGCATAATGGTGACCGTAGAAATTGCCCGCAAATGCCACACCGGCGAAAACAGCGCCGACGCCAAGAATGAACAGCGGGACCAGCATGACCATCGGAGATTCATGCACATGGTGCATCACCTCGTGGCTCGCGCGCGGCTTGCCGTAGAAGGTCATGAAGATCAGCCGCCAGGAATAGAAGCTGGTGAAGCAGGCGGCAATCACCAGCAGGGCGAAGGCAAAACCCGAAACCGGCGAATGCGCGGCATAGGTTGCCTCGATGATGATGTCCTTGGAGATGAAGCCGGCAAGACCGATCCCCGAGAAGGGAATGCCGACACCGGTAATCGCCAGCGTGCCGATCATCATCATCGCATAGGTCAGCTTGATGTGTTTGCGCAGGCCGCCCATGTGGCGCATGTCCTGTTCGCCATCGACGGCATGGATGACCGAGCCGGCGCACAGGAACAACAGTGCCTTGAAGAAGGCGTGCGTGAACAGGTGGAAGATGGCCGCGCCATAGGCACCGACGCCAAGCGCCACGAACATGTAGCCGAGCTGCGAGCAGGTCGAGTAGGCGATGACGCGCTTGATGTCATTCTGCACTAGGCCGACGGTTGCTGCAAAAAAGGCGGTGATCGCGCCGATGATGGTGACGACAAGGAGTGCCGTCGGCGACAGTTCGAACAGCGGCGACATGCGGGCGACGAGGAAGACACCGGCGGTGACCATGGTTGCGGCATGGATCAGCGCCGACACCGGTGTCGGGCCTTCCATGGCGTCCGGCAGCCAGGTGTGCAGCAGGAACTGCGCCGACTTGCCCATGGCACCCATGAACAGGAGCAGGCAGATGCCGGTGATGGCGCCGGCCTTGTCGAGATGCAGGCCGAAGAGATTGATCACGGCCTCGCCGCCTTCAGCGGCACCTTCGGCCGGCAGATAGGTGGATGCCGCAGCAAAGATCGTCTCGAAGCTGACCGAGCCGAACAGCACGAAGACGCCGAATATGCCAAGCGCGAAGCCGAAGTCGCCGACGCGGTTGACGATGAACGCCTTCATCGCCGCAGCCGAAGCAGCCGGCTTCTTGTACCAGAAGCCGATCAGGAGATAGGACGCCAGACCGACGCCTTCCCAGCCGAAGAACATCTGCAACAGGTTGTCGGACGTCACCAGCATCAGCATGGCGAAGGTAAACAGCGAGAGATAGGCAAAGAACCGCGGGCGATGCGGATCATGGTGCATATAGCCGATCGAATAGATGTGCACCAGGCAGGACACGGAGTTGACGACGACAAACATGACGGCCGTCAGCGTATCGACGCGGAACGCCCATTCTGTGTCGAAACTGCCCGACTGGACCCAGCGCATGACCGAGACCTTGATCATCTCTGTCTCGCCGATCGCGACATCGAAGAAGACGATCCAGGACAGGATCGCGACAATGATCATGAAGCCGGTGGTGACGTATTCCGAGGCCTTGGCGCCGATCGACGTTCCGAACAGGCCGGCGATCAGGAAGCCGATCAGCGGCAGAAAGACGACAGCCTTGATAATCGTATCCATGGAGCCCTCAGCCCTTCATCATGTTGACGTCTTCCACGGCGATCGAGCCGCGGTTGCGATAGAAGACGACGAGAATTGCAAGACCGATGGCCGCTTCGGCGGCTGCGACGGTCAGGATGAACAGCGCGAAAACCTGTCCGGTGATGTCGTTCAGGAAGGCCGAGAACGCCACCATGTTGATGTTCACCGCAAGCAGGATGAGTTCCACCGACATCAGGATGACGATGACGTTCTTGCGGTTCAGGAAGATGCCGAAGACGCCGAGCGTGAAGAGGATGGCGCTGACGGTCAGATAGTGGGAAATACCGATTTCCATGATGTTTGTTCCTTGACCTCGCGTCCGTCTATAAGCCCTGCCCCGACTTGACCTTGACCACCTCGACGGCGGTCGCGGGCGTGCGGGCAACCTGTTTGGAAATATCCTGGCGCTTGATGTTGTCGCGGTGACGCAGCGTCAGAACGATGGCGCCGATCATGGCGACCAGAAGCACAAGGCCGGCAATCTGGAAGTAGTAGATGTAATGCGTGTAGAGCACGTCGCCGAGCGCCGCGGTGTTGGTGCGATCCGCAAGCGCCGGGATCGGCATCGAGATAGTCTTGGCAATCTCCGGCGAAAACGTGCTGCCGGCGACAACGATGATCAGTTCGGCGGCCAGGATGAGGCCGATCAGCGCGCCCACCGGCGCATATTCGAGCGCGCCGGACCGAAGCTCGGCGAAATCGATGTCGAGCATCATCACGACGAAGAGGAAGAGCACCGCCACCGCGCCGACATAGACGACCAGCAGGATCATCGCCAGGAATTCAGCACCGGTCAGCAGGAAGAGGCCTGCGGCGTTGAAGAATGTCAGGATCAGGAACAGCACGGAATAAACCGGGTTCCTGGCCGAAATGACCATGAAGGCCGACGCCACGGCGACGAAGGCGAAAAGATAGAAAAAAAGAGCCTGCAGACCCATGATCGGTGCCTTTTTGTCTTCCCCGGATCCGATGGCCGGGCGGCCACCTTCCCCACTGGCGCACCGGACACTGTCCGGCCCTCGCCCCAAATCTGTTCCGCACCCGCCGCCCATTTCAGGCGACCCGGTGCAACCTGTTTCCGCGACCTACCGGTACGGCGAGTCAATACCGATGTTGCGGGCGAGTTCGCGCTCCCAACGGTCGCCATTCGCCAGCAGCCGGTCCTTGTCGTAGTAGAGTTCTTCGCGCGTCTCGGTCGCAAATTCGAAGTTCGGGCCTTCGACGATCGCATCGACCGGGCAGGCTTCCTGGCAGAAGCCGCAATAGATGCACTTCACCATGTCGATATCGTAACGGACGGTGCGGCGAGTGCCATCATTGCGGCGCGGACCGGCTTCGATGGTGATCGCCTGGGCGGGACAGATCGCCTCACACAGCTTGCAGGCGATGCAGCGCTCTTCGCCGTTCGGATAGCGGCGCAGCGCGTGTTCGCCGCGGAAACGCGGGCTGACCGGGCCTTTTTCGAACGGATAGTTTAGCGTTGCCTTCGGTGCGAAAAAGTAGCGCATCGACAGAAAGAAAGCGCCAACGAATTCCTTGAGGAACAGCGAACCGACGGCTTGTGACAGACTTGCCATCATCGACCTCCAACCAAGCCAGCCTGGGAGAAGCCGGCAAAACCCTTTGAACTATGCATAGACATCATGCCCATCCCATCAGCTTCAGCGTGAAGGCGACGATCACGACCATGGCGAGCGACAGGGGCAGGAAGACCTTCCAGCCGAGACGCATCAACTGGTCGTAGCGGTAGCGCGGAACGAAGGCCTTGACCATGGCGAACATGAAGAACACGAAGGATGCCTTGAGCAGGAACCAGATGATCCCCGGAACCCAGTTGAGGAACCAGACATCCACAGGCGGCAGCCAGCCCCCCATGAACAGGATGGTCGTCAGCGAGCACATCAGAACGATCGCCGCATATTCACCCAGCATCAGCATCATGTATGGCGCCGAGCTGTATTCGACCATGTAGCCGGCAACCAGTTCGGATTCGGCCTCGGGCAGATCGAACGGCGGACGGTTGGTCTCAGCCAGCGCCGAGATGAAGAAGATGATGAACATCGGAAACAGCGAAATCCAGTGCCAGTCGAGGAAGGACGGTGGCAGGCCAAGACGCGTTCCCAGACCATCCTGCTGCGCAATGACGATATCGCTGAGGTTCAGGGATCCCACGCAAAGCAGCACGGTGACGATGACGAAGCCGATCGAGACTTCGTAGGACACCATCTGCGCCGCCGAACGAAGCGCCCCGAGAAACGGGTATTTCGAGTTCGACGCCCAGCCGGCCATGATGATGCCGTAGACTTCGAGTGAAGATATCGCAAACACGTAGAGGATGCCGACGTTGATGTTGGCAATCATCCAGCCATTGTTGAGCGGAATGACGGCCCATGTCGCAAGCGCCAGCGTCACCGAAACGAGCGGCGCCAGAAGGAAGATGGCCTTGTTTGCACCGGCCGGAATGACCGGTTCCTTGAAGACGAACTTCAGGAGGTCGGCAAAGGACTGGAACAGGCCGAACGGACCAACGACGTTGGGTCCGCGACGCAACTGGACTGCTGCCCAGATCTTGCGGTCTGCCAGCAGGAAGAAGGCTATGAAAATCAGGAGCGCGACCAGAAGCAGAAGCGACTGGCCGATCATGATGGCCGCTGGCCAGACATAGGTCGAAATGAAGGCGTCCATTGTGTCTTATTCCCTCGCGCTCATTCCGCCGCAGCTTTGAAATTGTTGCGTGCCAAAGCCGAGCATTCGGCCATGACGGCAGAGGCGCGTGCTATCGGGTTCGTCAAATAGAAGTCTTTGACCGGAGACGCAAACGCCGATTTCGTCATCTCACCGGCTTTTTGCGCAAGTGCGGCAATTTCACCGCTTTCGCCCATAAGGATACCGTCGATATCGGCGAAATGCGGATAGTCCGCATACATTTTCCGGCGCAAGTCCGCGAGCGAATCAAATGGCAGCTTCTTGCCCAGCACATCGGACAGCGCCCGCAGGATGGCCCAGTCTTCGCGCGCATCGCCCGGCGCAAAGCCGGCACGGTTGCCCATCTGAACCCGACCCTCGGTGTTGACCCAGGTTCCGGATTTTTCGGTATAGGCCGCACCCGGCAGAATGACGTCGGCGCCATGGGCACCCTCGTCGCCATGCGAGCCGATATAGACGGTGAAGCCGGCGATCCTGCCGGAGAAATCCATCTCGTCGGCGCCCAGCAGGAACAGAACATCCGTTGCGGTCAGCATTTCTGCCGCCGTCTTGCCGCCCTCGCCCGGTACAAAACCGAGGTCGAGACCGCCGACGCGGCTTGCGGCCGTGTGCAACACGGCAAAGCCGTTAAAGTCTTCCGTCACGGCACTCACAGCACCGGCAAGCTTGGCAGCAGCCGCGAGCACGGATGCACCGTTGCCACCGGAGATCGCGCCCTGGCCGATGATGATCATCGGACGTTTCGCATTCATCAGGACATCCAGGAACTTGCCCCTGCCCGCGACCAGCTCGGCCAGCGAATCGGTTCCGGCGCCGAGATAGTCGTAATCGTAACGAAGCTCGCCCGGCTCGCCGATGACGCCGATCGGGAAGTTCGCCATGCGGAAACGCTTGCGGATACGCGCGTTCAGCACCGAGGCTTCAAAGCGCGGGTTGGATCCGATAATCAGCAGCGCATCGGCATTCTCTATGCCCTGGATCGTCGGGTTGAAGAGATAGCTGGTGCGGCCAAGTGCCGGATCGAGCGCCGTTCCATCCTGCCGGCAATCCAGGTTCTTCGAACCGAGCGAGACCATCAGTTGCTTGAGGGCGTACATTTCCTCGACGGAGGCGAGATCACCGGCGATCGCACCGATCCGGTCGGCGCTGGTCCTGGCGACCGCAGCCTTGATCGCGGCAAACGCCTCGTTCCAGCTGGCAGCCTGCAGGCGACCGTCCTTCTTCACATAGGGGCGGTCGAGACGCTGGGTCTTCAGGCCATCCCAGATGAACCGGGTCTTGTCGGAAATCCACTCTTCGTTGATGTCCTCGTTGACCCGCGGCATGACGCGCATGACTTCGCGACCACGGGTATCGACGCGGATCGCCGAGCCCAGCGCGTCCATTACGTCGATCGATTCGGTCTTGCCAAGTTCCCAGGGACGCGCGTTGAAGGCGTAAGGCTTGGACGTCAAGGCACCGACCGGGCAGAGATCGACGACATTGCCCTGCAGTTCCGAGGTCATTGCCTGTTCGAGATAGGTGGTGATCTCGGCATCTTCACCCCGACCGATCAGGCCGAGTTCGGCAATGCCGGCGACTTCGGTGGTGAAGCGGACGCAGCGCGTGCAGTGGATGCAGCGGTTCATCACGGTCTTGACCAGCGGACCGATATACTTGTCTTCGACGGCCCGCTTGTTTTCATTGTAGCGGGTCGAATCGACGCCAAACGCCATGGCCTGGTCCTGCAGGTCGCATTCGCCACCCTGGTCGCAGATCGGGCAATCCAGCGGATGGTTGATCAGAAGGAATTCCATGACGCCTTCACGGGCCTTCTTGACCATCGGTGTGGTCGTGAAGACTTCCGGCGCTTCGCCGTTTGGTCCGGGACGCAGGTCGCGCACGCCCATGGCGCAGGAGGCAGCCGGCTTCGGCGGCCCACCCTTCACCTCGATCAGACACATGCGACAATTGCCGGCAACCGACAGCCGCTCATGGAAACAAAAGCGCGGAACTTCGGCGCCGGCTTCCTCGCATGCCTGCAGCAGCGTGAAGTGATCCGGGACCTCGATCTCTTTTCCGTCGACTTTCAGCTTTGCCATCTTCGCACTCAATCCTGTCTGGTGTTCGCCGTCCCGGAGGCGACGAACCGATATTATTAGGCAAACCAACCTTTTGGCACGACGCCCACGAACGGACATCGTCAATTCACTCTCAGGCCTTCATCAAGGCCCTTGCCTGCGCGACCCACTCGTCCCGTCCGACCCGCCCGGAAAATCCGAGCTGCTCGTCGACACGTTGTGCGTCCTTTGCCGTCCAGCGGGCAATATCGGCATATTGCCGGATGCCCATGCCGTTCAGAACCTGCTCCAGCTTCGGACCGATGCCCGAAATCCGCTTCAGGTCGTCGGCCCGCGTCTTTACGATGCGGGCGGCGCGCGGTCGCTTTGGCGCCTTGGCCTCGACAACCGGTGATTCGACCGGTGCCAAAGACTCTGGCGTTACAGCATCCACAGGCACCAGCGGCGTTTCGGATTGCGGCGCAGACTTCTGCGTCGCGTCGACAAAACCCTGCATCGCCCCGAGCATGAAACCGGCCATCTGGCTGGTCATACCCAGACCGACAGCGGTTGCCGCGACAACGGCGGCTGTCGGATTGGCCATCAGCGGATGCAGCGAAGCGCCCGGCATCCATTGCGCCAGACCGAACGGATCGCGCCCGGCGTCAACCGACGCGGATGCAGTGCCGGAGGATCCAGTCTGCTTGTCCGCACCCTTATGATCCACCGGCCGCACCATCCGTTTACTCCGCCGCTTCCAGAACCGCACCATGCGATGAGGAATTGCGCGTATACTCGTCGATGCGCGCCTCCATCTCCGGGCGGAAATTGCGGATCAGGCCCTGGATCGGCCAGGCGGCTGCGTCGCCGAGCGCGCAGATCGTGTGGCCTTCCACCTGTTTCGAGACGTCGAACAGCATGTCGATCTCGCGCTTCTGGGCGCGGCCCTGAACCATGCGCTCCATCACGCGCATCATCCAGCCCGTGCCTTCGCGGCACGGCGTGCACTGGCCGCAGCTCTCGTGCTTGTAGAAAGCCGAGAGGCGCCAGATCGCCTTGATGATGTCGGTCGACTTGTCCATGACAATCACCGCGGCGGTTCCGAAGGACGACTTCACGTCGCGCATGCCGTCGAAATCCATCGGCGCGTCGAGGATGTTCGCGCCCGTGACAACCGGGCAGGACGAACCGCCGGGGATAACGGCCAGAAGATTGTCAAAGCCGCCGCGAACGCCGCCGCAATGCTTTTCGATCAATTCCCGGAACGGGATGCCCATGGCTTCCTCGACCGTGCACGGCTTGTTGACATGGCCGGAAACCATGAACAGCTTGGTGCCGACATTGTTCGGGCGACCGATGGCCGAGAACCAGCCGGCGCCGCGGCGCAGAATGGTCGGGGCAACGGCGATCGATTCGACATTGTTGACGGTCGTCGGGCAGCCGTAGAGGCCCATGTTCGCCGGGAATGGAGGCTTGAGGCGCGGCTGGCCCTTCTTGCCTTCGAGGCTTTCCAGAAGGGCGGTTTCTTCGCCGCAGATATAGGCGCCGGCGCCGTGATGGACAAAGATCTCCATGTCCCAGCCGCACTTGTTGTTCACGCCGAGAAGACCGGCGTCATAACATTCGTCGATCGCCGCCTGCAGCGCCTCACGCTCGCGCATGTATTCGCCACGCACATAGATATAGGCGACATGGGCGCCCATGGCGAAGGAGGCGATGACGCAACCCTCGATCAGCGTGTGCGGATCGTGCCGCATGATGTCACGGTCCTTGCAGGTGCCAGGCTCGGACTCGTCGGCGTTGACGACCAGATAATGTGGCCGGCCATCGCTTTCCTTCGGCATGAACGACCATTTGAGACCGGTCGGGAAGCCGGCGCCACCGCGACCGCGCAGGCCCGACGCCTTCATCTCGTTGATGATCCAGTCACGACCCTTTTCGAGGATCTGCTTGGTGCCATCCCAATGGCCACGGCTCATCACACCCTTCAGCGACTTGTCATGAAGGCCGTAGATGTTGTTGAAAATGCGATCTTTATCGTCCAGCATGGTTCACCTGTCTATCGCGGCTTCTTGCCGAAAACCCGGATGTATTCGGCTTCGCCGCCCTTGGCCAGCGCCTCTGCCTGTCTGACCCAGTCGTCGCGGTCGATCCGGCCCTTGAAATTCAGGTAGCCGTCGACCCAGTCGCGTTGGGCCTTCGTCCAGCCGGCGACCTGCGTGAACGTAAAGATACCGAGTTCATGCAGGATGGCCTCGATCTTTGGACCGACACCGGAAACGAGCTTCAGATCGTCCGAAGCGGCGGGCTTTGCGATTCCGGCAGGACGGTCCTTGTCGTCGAGCGACGGCTTCACGGCCGCAGCCTTGGCAGGCGCCTTCTCGACGATCCCGGTGTCCTTGTTGTCGCCTTCGACCTTGGCATTGGCCGCAGAAGCAGCCTTCGCAGTGGCCGGTGTTTTCAAGGTCGGATCGGTCTCGGCGGCATCCGTCTTCACACGACCGGCGTTTGCCGGTGGCACGGAGGCCTCATCCGAGTTGGCCGGTGTCGGTTCTGCGTCCGTCACCTGGTTGCGCTGGCGCACATAAGGAGAAGACAGCGTCGTTACGCCGCCGACCGGCGCCGAGAAGATGCGGTCGATCTGTGGGCCGGGCTTGATGTCTGCGCCCTTGCCTGCGTCGAACCGGTCGATGATGTAATCGAGTTGCGGAACGGTCAGGTCCTCGTAGCTATCCTTGAAAATCATCACCATCGGCGCGTTGACGCAGGCGCCTTGACACTCGACCTCTTCCCAGGACAGCGTGCCGCTCTCGTTCGGGGTCAGCGGCTCTGGATGAATGCGCTTCTTGCACAGCTTGATCAACTCTTCCGAGCCGCGCAGCATGCAGGGCGTGGTGCCGCAGACCTGAACATGGGCGCGCGTGCCGACCGGCTTCAGCTGGAACTGCGTATAGAAGGTCGCAACTTCGAGCACGCGGATATAGGCCATGCCGAGCATGTCGGCGACACTCTCGATCGCCGCCTTGGTTACCCAGCCATCCTGCTCCTGCGCCCGCATCAAAAGCGGGATCACGGCGGACTGCTGGCGGCCTTCCGGGTATTTCCTGATTGTTGCCTCAGCCCAGGCCACATTCTCGCCCCTGAAGGCAAAGCTCTGTGGCTGGACATTTTCCTCGGCTAGTCGACGAACGGACATTCTTCCCGCACCTTATCAGTTAATCGAACCGCACCGCGATTTCGTCAGGGTGACGAATTCGCAGGCAAAGGCTGACTTGTCTTTCTGCAAAAATACAATGTAGCGCGCGCCATTCGGCACCGCTGCCTTGATCTCGTAGCCCTTGGCGAGAAGGCTGCTCATGCTGCCGCCGGACGTGGCGCTTGCTGTATCCCGCACACCAGTCTCGTCATTCGTTTCCTGCGCCACTGCGGGGCAGGAAACAAGCGACAGACCCAGGACTGCAGCAGCAAGACGACGCATCAGCGATCCACCTCACCGAAAACGATATCGAGCGAGCCCAGCACCGCGGATACGTCGGCAAGCTGGTGGCCGCGACAGATATAATCCATTGCCTGGAGATGCGCATAACCCGGTGCCTTGATCTTGCAGCGGTAGGGCTTGTTGGAGCCATCCGACACCAGATAGACGCCGAACTCGCCCTTCGGCGCCTCGACGGCTGCGTAAACCTCGCCCTCGGGCACGTGATAGCCTTCGGTGTAGAGCTTGAAATGGTGGATCAGCGCTTCCATCGAGCGCTTCATCTCGCCGCGCTTCGGCGGCACGATCTTTCCGTCAAGCGACGAAATCGGACCGATCTTGGCGTCGCCCAGCAGGCGATCAACGCACTGGCGCATGATTTTTGCCGATTCGCGCATCTCGATCATGCGGATCAGGTAACGGTCGAAGCAGTCGCCGTTCTTGCCGATCGGGATGTCGAAATCGAGGTCTGCATAACATTCATAAGGCTGCGACTTGCGCAGGTCCCAGGCCGCGCCCGAACCGCGCACCATGACACCGGAAAACCCCCAGGCCCAGGCGTCGTCGAGCGTGACAACGCCGATATCGACGTTGCGCTGCTTGAAGATGCGGTTGCCCGTCAAAAGCTCGTCGATATCATCCACGGTCTTCAGGAACGGATCGATCCACTTGCCGATGTCTTCGACCAGTTCATGCGGCAGATCCTGATGCACGCCGCCGGGTCGGATATAGGCCGAATGCATGCGCGCGCCGCAGGCCCGCTCGTAGAACACCATCAGCTTTTCGCGTTCTTCGAAGCCCCAGAGCGGCGGCGTCAGCGCGCCGACGTCCATCGCCTGCGTCGTCACGTTCAGCAAATGCGACAGGATCCGGCCGATCTCGGAATACAGCACGCGGATCAACTGACTGCGAATCGGCACTTCCGTCTTCGTGAGCTTCTCGACGGCCATCGCGAATGCATGTTCCTGATTCATCGGCGCGACATAGTCGAGCCGATCGAAATAGGGCACCGCCTGCAGATAGGTCTTCGTCTCGATCAGCTTTTCCGTGCCGCGATGCAGAAGGCCGATATGCGGATCGACGCGCTCGACAATTTCACCGTCGAGCTCGAGAACCAGACGCAAAACGCCATGCGCCGCCGGATGCTGCGGTCCGAAATTGATGTTGAAATTGCGGACGTTGTGTTCGTTCATTTGCTACGCGCTCCGCGCTTGCAGGGGTTAGCCAATAGGAAATAGGCAGTAGGAATTGGAAGCTTCTTTACTCTCATTTTTTTCCGTCCTGCAAATTTCGAATTAACGCCCTGAGCATTCTTCCGATTTCATCACTCTTCATCAAAACAACATCTGCCTTCACAGCATCCAGCAAACCCACGCGTGCCGAAAGTATCAAATGCGTCTCAAGCTCTTTTAGCGAACCCTGGGCGATTTTGAGATGTTGCACATAGTTTCCGGTGCCATCCCGTCCGTGCCCCTCCGCAATGTTCGCTGGAACCGATGCTGCCGCACGGCGAATTTGCGAGGTAAGTCCGTACGCTTCTTCCCTGGGGAAATCCTTCGTGATCTCATAACAGGCCACCGCGAGATCCATTCCCCGCTGCCATACTATGAGATCCTTGTAGGAATTTATCGTCCCCATTTCCTTCTCTATTGGCTACTGCCTACTGGCTAACGCCTTAACTACTGCGCTTTCGCCTTTTCATCGCCCGGCAGAACGTAGTCTGTTCCTTCCCAGGGCGACGTGAAGTCGAAGTTGCGGAATTCCTGTTTCAGTTCGACCGGCTCATAGACCACGCGCTTTGCTTCATCATCATAGCGAACCTCGACGAAACCCGTCGTCGGGAAGTCCTTGCGGAGCGGATAGCCTTCGAAACCATAGTCAGTCAGGATTCGGCGCAGGTCCGGGTGGCCGGTAAACAGGATGCCGTACATGTCGTAGGCTTCCCGCTCAAACCAGTCGGCACCGGGATAGACGGCCGTTGCCGACGGGACCGGCTGGTCCTCGTTGGTTGCCACCTTGATACGGATGCGCAGGTTCTGCTTCGGTGACATCAGGTGATAGACAACATCGAAACGATCGACCCGCTGCGGCCAGTCGACACCACAGATATCGGTGAAATTGATGAAACCGCAGCGCGTGTCATCGCGCAGGAAGGTCAGCAGCGGAATGATGTTCTCGACCGTCGAAATCAGCGTCAGTTCGCCGAAACTCATGACGCTCTTAGAGACCAGCGGACCCCGTGTCTCGGTGATATAGGTGGCAAGCTCGTTCAGGGCTTCGCTCATTGATCAGGTCCCCTGCCCTTACCGTTCGATCGTGCCGGTGCGGCGAATTTTCTTCTGCAGCAGGAGCACGCCGTAAAGCAGTGCTTCTGCCGTGGGAGGACAGCCCGGCACGTAGATGTCGACAGGCACGATGCGATCGCAGCCGCGCACCACCGAATAGGAATAGTGATAATAGCCGCCGCCATTGGCGCAGGAGCCCATGGAGATCACGTAGCGCGGCTCCGGCATCTGGTCGTAGACCTTGCGCAGCGCCGGCGCCATCTTGTTGGTCAGCGTACCCGCGACAATCATCACGTCGGACTGGCGCGGTGAGGCGCGCGGCGCAAAGCCGAAACGCTCGGCGTCGTAGCGCGGCATCGACATCTGCATCATTTCCACGGCGCAACAGGCCAGACCAAAGGTCATCCACATCAGCGAGCCGGTGCGCGCCCAGTTGATCAGCTCATCCGTAGACGTGACAAGAAAGCCCTTGTCGGCGAGTTCGTTGTTGATCTCGCCGAAAAACGCGTCGTTGCTGCCAACCGGCTTGCCGGTCGAGGGATCGAGGATGCCCGTGGACGCCTGCGCAACGAGCGGTGTGGTTGCTACTCCCATTCGAGTGCTCCCTTCTTCCATTCATAAATGAAGCCGATGGTGAGAACGCCGAGGAACACCATCATCGACCACAAACCGAACCAGCCGATTTCCGAGAAGGCCACAGCCCAGGGAAAAAGGAAGGCCACTTCCAGATCGAAGATGATGAACAGGATCGCCACGAGATAGAATCGAATGTCAAACTTCATGCGCGCGTCGTCGAAAGCATTGAAGCCGCACTCATAGGCCGAAAGCTTTTCGGAATCGGGCGCCTTGAACGCGATCGCGAACGGCGCGACCAGAAGCGCAAGGCCGATAACAAGAGCAATAGCGATGAAAATCGCGATCGGGAGATAGGAACCGAGAAGGTCTGTCATTGTGTCCGTCCCTGCCCGCAAGGGGCGCAGAAGAGCGCCGAAACCGAAGCCATGCAAGCCGAAAAATATGTTGCAACGCCAAAGTGGTTAGCGCAGCCAGCGTCGGCGCGCAACCCTTGAAGCGGCTTTTCAACCCGTTCCTTCGCGGGAATGAAATGCCTGTAAAAGCTAGCATCTCCGACCCGCAGGCGCAAACGCCTTAAAACGATTGAAAACACCCGCGGATGCAGGGCAGAAGCGCGCAGGACGCACAGCTTGCCGTAACCGGGACATAAGGTCGCAATGCGCAATGTGCGCATTTTCGACCATGTCTATGGAGGAGATAAGAAGAAGAAAAATGGCGCGAGTGACGGGGCTCGAACCCGCGACCTCCGGCGTGACAGGCCGGCACTCTAACCAACTGAGCTACACCCGCGCATTTTTCTAAAAGACCACCCTGAGGCGTCTTCCGTATCGAACCAGCGTGTTGCGCCGTTCGATGAGCGGCTGATTAAGGGGTTAAATCGGGAGTGTCAAGCGCGTTAAAAACAAAATCATGACATTTCTAAAATTCTTTCCCGCAAGTCCCGCAAATGCAGGCATTGGCTGTCAGAAGTTTTTTCCGGCAACGCGCCCTTATCCACAGGACTTGCCCCATGCGCCTAGATTTCAATGACTTGCGCTGAGAATCGAAAGCAACACGATCTGCATTCTGTCGGCCGTCGCGTGTGTGCATGCCCCTCTGGGCTTTTGGAACGGGCTCGGTGCAATGGCCTGTGGGGGGCATGTCCAGCCTGCAGGGGCGTTGCTGCGTGCCTGTCAAAAAAAATCGAAAAATCTTTGCGTTCGCTCTTGCGGTTTCATCGAGATACGCATAGATCACAGCCACCAACACGGGGGGCGATTAGCTCAGTTGGTAGAGCGCCTCGTTTACACCGAGGATGTCGGCGGTTCGAGTCCGTCATCGCCCACCATTTTTCTCCTTAAATTCCCCCATCCCTGTTTTGTTCACCCGGAGACGGTGCACTTGCGCTTAAATAGCGCTGTACGCGCTGGAATCGCTGTCAAAGCGTATGGATTGTCGCGTCCGGGCAGGCACGCCTCGCGAGATCGCACAGATGCTGGTGATGGGTCAGATAGATCACCTGTCCGACCTTGGCCATATCCGCCATCAGCCCGAAGGCATGTTCGGCGCGCCCATCATCGAATGTCTCCATGATATCGTCGGCGATGAAAGGCAGGCTTTCGCGCGTCGCGGCAACTTCATGATAGCCGGCCATGCGCAGCGCCAGATAGAGCTGGAATTGCGTTCCCTTGGACAGTGTGTGGTCGCCAACGACCTTGGAAGCGCCGCTTGCGGCATTGGCAATCAGGAACTCCTTGCCATTCTCGCTCTGCGTCGAGAGGCCCGCATATTCGCCGCCGCTGATCCGGTTGAACGCGGCGGAGGCGCGCTGCATCATCGCACTGCGATGGCGCTCGCGGTAGAGCCTCAGCGCCATTTCAGTGGAAAGTATGCCGGCCCGCAGGCGCAGGTACGTCATCGCCTTTTCCTCGATATCGAGAAGGATCGTGCGCCGCTGCTCGTCCAGATGCGCAGCCCGATCGTCACCGCCGATGGTCGCGAGCGCCTTTTCCGCCTCGCGACGTTCGGCATGGGCGTCCGCCGCATCGCGGTCGCACTCCTCCAGACGTGATTCGAGCGTCACAACGTCCCGCTCAAGCTCGCCGATATCCACGGCGGCAAGGATCGATTCAGCCTGCTCGGTCGTTGCGACCTTCAGCCGGGTCAAGAGATCGCGGCCCGTCTCGTCGATTCGCGCACGCAGTCGGTCGCGTGCCTTCACTGCCTCCAGCCGGATATCGACCTCCCCCAGCGTCTCGCAGCCGAAAAACGCGAGCATGTCCTGCTTAGCCGCATCATGGCTGGCCTGATCGTCAACCAGACCCTGGCGCTCGCGCTGCTTTTCGGCGCTTTCGTCGGCAAGCCTCGTCAGCAAGGTCTGATTGTCGCGGAGGGCAGACAGACGGACCTTTGCCTCGACAAAGGCCGCCAAAGGATCCGCGGCTGCGATCTCCATCTGCGTGGCGATCCCGTCGACAGAGGCGCAAAAGGCCGTCTGGTCGCGGCGCATGCCGTCGATACGATGGTCGAGATCGGACTTACGCTGCAGGAGTTTGTCGAGATCCTGAAGGACGGCGAGCACGGGGCCAATCTCGGAAGCCGCGACCTGCCGGTCCTGACCGCCAAGCCAGGTCTGCGCCGTGGAGTCCGCCCAATCATGCGTCCAGTTGCCCATAGCGTCTTCGGCTGCGGCCAGCGCCTCGCTGCGGGCCTCAAGCGCCCGCGTCGTTCGCTCCACGGCCGCCGCGGCTGCGTCTTTTCGGCTGCGAAGCGCCTGGATCCGCACCACAAGCGCATCGGCAAAGAGGATGGCATCGTCCAGACTGTCCGGCGCATCCTCGGCGCCGAGCTGATTGAGCTGGAGTGCGAGCCGGCGGCGCAAGTCCTGTTCGTCATCGACGGCCGCTTCCAGCTCGCGCTGGGCGGCGCGCAATTCGGTTCTGGCGTCGAGCACGGAAAGACGCTTTGCCAACCAGGTCTCCAGTTGCGCCACGGACGTCGCGTCGGGCAGGCCGCAAAGGCTGGCAGCAGCGGCAAGCGTTGCGACAAGCGCCTCAAGTGCGGTGCGGTTTTCGAGCGCCTGCACCTCAAACAGCGCCAGCCGCGCCTTACGCTCGGCAAGCGTCAGCGACAGCCCGCGCGCTTGCGCCAGACGCTCCGATTGCGCCAGCCGCAAGGCGGACGCTTCGTCATCGCGCTTCATGGCGCTTTCGAAGAAGGCCGCGGACGGGCGGTCGAAGTTCTCAAGGTGCCGGCTCCACGCCTCGTCGCGCGCCGCGCGCAGAACTAGAGCATCCTCGTCGCCGGCAAAACCGCCCAGCCGTGTCAGTTCGTCCAGCCGGCCGCTTTCGGCTGCCATCCCGGTGCGTTCGTCGGCGATTCGCTCCAGCAGGCGTGTGCCCGCCCCCTCAAGCGCGGCGAGACGGCGTTTCCACTCCTCCACGTCGACAGCAACCGGGACCGGCATGTGCACGAGGTCATCGGCGCTCCCCGAAAACGGCGAAAGCGCTGCAAGGCGCTCGTCGAGCTGGTCCTCCAGCCCCGCGATCTGCCGACGAGCAGCCTTCTGCCGCCGGATGCAGTCATCCTGACGAGCGAGCCGCAACAGGTCGGCAAGACTGGACGGATCGGTTTCGATATCGCCTTCGTCATCATCGCTTAGCCTGGCCTGCGCCGCGACCGCCTCGCCGTTATCCTGCCTCGCCTGTTGAAGCTCCGATCGTGCGCCCGAAAGTTTTTCCGCAAGCCCGGAATGCCGCTGCGCCAGATCCTGGAGCCGACCGGTGATGGCTGCCGGCAGGACAAGAGCCAAGGGATCCTCGTCCGGATCACGCCCCAGCCGCACCAGAAGGCGGGCGATCTCGCTTTGAGCCCGATCGCGTTCGTCCAGACGCGAGGGCATGTCCTTGAGGGCCGTTCGGTGGCGAGCCTCCAGATCGGATTGTTCGAGATCGCGGATCAGCGGTTCTGCGGCGAGCACGGCTGCGTCGATGACGACACCGTCGCGTTCGGCCTCGCGGCGACGGACATCCGTTTCGATTTGCGCCAGGCGCGTCGACAGCTCGACATCCCGCTGTAAAAGTTGCGGCAACAGGGCATGCCAGGCCGACGGCGGATCGCGATCGTCGTCGCCGATCGCCAGTTCACTGCGCAGGCTCCGCAAACGCTCCAGAAGCGCCAGCCCGCCGATCTTGTCGCGGGCAAATTCCAAAGCAAGCCGCGCATCGGTTCGTGCTTCCGAGGCCTTGCCATGTCGCTCGGCGGCCATATCACGGGCCTTGCGCAGCATCGCATAGTCGCGCGCATTGGTGTCGATCGCGGCCTTCTCGTCCTTCAGCGCCTCCAGCTCGGCCTTGCGTTCACCCAGATGGTGTTTCTGTCCCCTTGGTTTGTAAAAACTCTCCGCCTCCCCCTTGAGGGCAGACAGGATCGCATTGCTGTCAGGCATGCCAGAGCTGGCGGAAAACAGCAGCGTGCCGAGTTCACCCTCGCTTTTCAGGATGCTCTCTCCCCCCTTCTCGATGCTGTCATCGTCGAGCGAGAACATCATCTTGTAGGTGGTGCGGTCGATCGAGCCGAGCGCGCCGGAGAACAGATTGTCCGGCAAGGTCTGCTCGTCGGCGCCAAGCAGCGTGTTCTGCTTGCGCTTCACCCGGTAGGCCTCGTGCAGCCGCCCGCCGGCCTCGATCTCACCACCGACGCGCATGGTCGGATAGGGATGGAGAAAACCGTAGCCGCTCAGATGCTCGATGCCGAACAGGAAATCGAGAAAGGCCGAGAACAGCGTCGACTTTCCGGCCTCGTTCGGTCCGTAGACAACGTGCAGATCGGGGCTTCCCGGCTTTGCCAGCCCGAAATCGAGGCTGCGCCCGGTGAATTTGCCGTAGCGAACGAGATCAAGCCGGTTGAGCCGCATCAGCGCAGCCCCTCCGCTTGGGACGTTCCATGCAGACGGGCCAGCACGTCATCGCTCCCCTCGCGCCCGACGCGCGTCAGCAATGCCTCGATCGCCGCCTCGTCCTTCTCCAGTCGCTCGCGCACTTCCCGTGGCAACTGGGCCATCAGTTCCTTCACTGTCTCGCCGATCTGCTGGCGAAAGGAAAACGACGAGAGCACATCGGCACGCACGAGATCCGCCACCTCCTCGACCGGGTCGGGGCCGCCGCGCGCCGTTTCGGTCCCGGGCGCGGCGCAGGACACCTCGACCTTTTCAATCCAGCAACCGGGATGGCCCGCCGCCAGATTTGTGATTTCCGCCTGCAGGAATTCGGGATCGCGCCTCAGCTTCCAGGCCAGCGGTGTCGTGCCAACCAGATGCAGGCGCAGGATCAGTTGTTCTGCCCCGGTCGCCTGTCGGATCGCGGCGATTGCCTGGCCCGCTGCCTCGATCATCAACGGCCATTCCGCAAGGTCGCTCAGGTCGATCGTCAAGCGTTCGAACACGGCCTGCCCGATGGCGCGTTCCTCGGCCGTCAGTTGGCCATCATCGGTGACGCTCACCAGCGTGACGGTCTTGCCGCCCGCTTCATTGATGTCCCTGCCCTGCGGCATGCCGGGCATCACGATCAACGGCTTGAGACTGTGCACCTGTCGCTGGTGCACATGTCCAAGCGCCCAGTAGTCGAACCCGTGTCGTGCAAGCTCGGCGACGCTGCAGGGCGCGTAGGGGTCATGGCCCGGCGCACCGGCAAGGCTCGTGTGCAACATGCCGATGTTGACCGCATCGACGACCGGCGCCTGAAAGGACGACAGCAGGCTGTCCGGCGCATGCGGATTGTCGAAGCCGACGCCGTGGATATAGACCTCGCGCCCGCTGTCGAGGATTTTTGCCAGCATGGGTTTCACGCGGCCGGAAAAGAGATGCACGTTGGCAGGCAGCGTCAGCTCTTTCTTGATGGTCGACTGCGAATCGTGATTGCCGCGAATGAGGAACACCCGGATACCGGCCTGCTCCAGACGGCGAAGCTCGCCGGAAAGATAAAGCGCGGTGTTCATCGAGGTCTGCGATCCGTCATAGAGATCGCCGGCCACCAGAAGCGCATCCACTGCCTCGGCAAGACAGAGATCGACGATCGCCTCCAGCGCCTTGCGGGTCGCGCCGCGCACAAGCTCGGCAAGCTCCGGGTTTTTCAGGGCCAGGCTGCGCAGCGGCGAATCGAGATGGAGATCGGCGGTATGGACAAAACGAAAGGGCATGGCTGAACATGACCCGCCCGGCGGCTTTGCGTCAATGGCAGGTGACGGTGTGGGGGATGCTATGCAGGCCTTTCCGCCGACAAGTGCGTCCGAAGACCGGGATGGCGCGTTTTGGCTGCAATCAGGCAGAAATTTATTGACATTGAGAAGAATGTCATAGCAACAACGGTGTTACCGCCGTTTGACATGGCCCCTCACAATATCCATATCGTGGTAATGAAAAGCACATTTGACGTTTCAGACAAACTCTTTGAGCTTTACCATCGGGTTCACCGATTGGTGAACGAATCCATGACGGAAGAGGGTGTTTCGCTGGCGCGCAGCAAGTTTCTTTTCTTCCTGAGCAAGCTTGGTCCCTGCCGGTCGACCGATATTGCCTGTGCCCTGAATTTCGCCCCGCGCACCGTGACCGAGGCCATTGATGGCCTGGAGCGCGACAAGCTGGTGGAGCGCAAGCCCGACCCGGAAGATCGCCGGGCAAAGATCGTCTCGATTACTGACGTGGGCCGCGTGGTGCTGGAGGCAGCCGAACATCCGCGCAAGCAGTTGATCGAGGAAATCTTCTCGGCGCTTGACGACGAGCAGCTCGACCAGATGTACGACATCGTCAGCCGCCTGGTCGTCAAGGCGGACGAAATCCGCAAGCGCAAGGAAGACGCCGAGCTGACGCCGGCCGAGGCCGCGCAGTAGTCATGGACGGCTCGGGAGCCGGAAAGCAATTCAATGAAAGAGGCCGGGCATAACGCCCGGCCTCTTTCGTTTGGAGATAGGGCAATGTCTTGCGACGCTTACATGGCGTCCATATTGCCGATCGGGAAGAACAGTGTCTCGCCGGAGGAGTCGTCGACCCCGTCATTGTCGGTCACGACATAGCCGATACCGGCCGCATCGATCGCAAAGCCCTCGACCTTGTCAACGACATAACCGCCGGTTTTCTTCAGGTCGGGGAGAAGGTCACGCACCTCTTCCTTCTTGACCACCGGCAGATCGGCGCCCAGTTTGGCGGGCTTCAGCTCGGCAAGGGCGACGCGATAGATCTTTTTCAGTCGCGCGGCATCCCCAATCAGGTTGTCACGCTCGATGACATAGGCATGGTCGCCGTGAACCGTGATTTCGGAAAGTCCGACCCAGCCCTCTTGCGTCTTTTCGAGCGGGTAGCGCACGGCACCCCATTCCTTGGACGACGGCTTGTAGGAAACGAGCTTGACGAAGCCCTTCTCGTCATCCTTCCATTCGCGCTGCACCGCCATCCACAGTGTCATGTCATCGCCTTCGCCAACGCTGGTGATGCCTTCGAAGCCGAAGCGGATTTCATGGGCACGCATCTCTTCGGGAATGGCGATTTCCGCCTTGATCGCGCCCTTGGCGTTCACATGCAGGATGGCATGGCTATAGAGCTTGTCGGCATTGCCTTCGGATGCCAGCCAGAAGCCGCCTTCGCCATCCTCCGTGATGCCTTCGATATCGAGTTTCTGCGCAGGCTGGCCGTCACGGGTGATGGCAAGGGCCTCCGTAACCATCGCAGGCTTCTGTGTGGCGTCGATCGTGAAGATGCGTGGCTGCGAAGCGTAGACCGAATCGTTGACCGCATGCAGCATGCCGGGCTGGTCCTTGATCGCCGACAGTCCGGACAAGGCGCCGAAGCCCAGCGGAATGCCGTCCGTCTGCGCGGAGACAATCTGCGGATAGGCCACTTCGCCTTCGGCACGCTCGTAAATCATGACGTGCGAGCGCGCGCCGCCGTCTTCGACGAGATCGACTTCATTGGCGGTTGCAAGCAGGTTGCGGGCAGGAATGGCAACAGCGCCTTCCGGCGAAATGCCCGAGGGCAGCAGTTGCAGGAGTTCCGGGTCTGCGCCGGTGTCCTTGTAAACGCCGACGACCGATGCGCGTTCGGCCAGAACGAAGAACAGCTTGTCTTCTCCGAATGTCGCAGCTTCGAGGCCTTCAGGCTCGACACCCTTGGCGGCGGAGCGCTTTTCCGGGTAATGGCCGATCGCGGCCACGGCATGCTCAAAGCTCGATCCCGATTCGAACAGGACCTTGCCCGCCTTGTCAAAAATGGTGAAACCGCGCGAGCCGCCTTCATAGTCGCCTTCATTGGCAATAACGAGGCGGTTGTCATCGAGCCATTTTACGGCGTCCGGCTCACGCTTGACGGCATCGAGATCCGTCGTGAAGGACAACGCGCCATCACGCTTGGAATCGACTGCCTTCAGATCGACAGTACCGGCCGAGAAGTGCGCCTTCACGGTTGCGGTCGCCGCGTCGATGATGACGATGGTGTTGTTTTCCTGCAGCGTCAGCGCGATTTCGCCGAGACCGTTGAAAGCCACGAATTCCGGCTCCGGATCGTCGCCGGCAATATCGGCAAGCCCGGTCAAGCTGACATGCTTGATCGAAGCGCAATCGGGAGAACCATCCTTCAGCGAAACGATGACGAGATCGCCGGCCGGCAATTGCGGCATCTGCCCGTCGTTCAGATCCTCGTCGCGCTCATTTTCAATGGCGATTGCAGCAAAGAGTCCATCCTTGCTGACGCCAACGGAATCGGGTTGCCCGCCGATATCGCAGGTCGCATCGACCTTGCGCGAGGCGACGTCGACCGTCGCAAGAACGCCGGAAGGCTTGACGAAGCTTTCGCTTGTATTGACACCGACCAGCACCTTTGCGCCGACAGCCGCAACCGATGTCGGCTCGCCGTCAAACGCGACGATGCCGCCTGCCTTGGGGGCCTTGGCGTCGGTGATGTCGATGAAGCCGATCGCATTCAGCGGGCTGTCGGAATAGATCAGCGTCATACCATCCGGCGTGGCCGTGATGATTTCGGCAGAGGTGACCGACTTCTGGTCTTTATCGGACGGCAGGTTGCCGGCAACCGCGAAGGACGCAACGCGGTTGAAAACGGGCTCGGCCTGCGCCGGTGAAACGGTGGATGCGGCAAGCGCTGTGAGCAATGCCGCCGAAATGGAAATCGTCTTCATGAGATAGCCCCTCCGGAACGTTTGGAACGATGGTGGGGTTTTGGTCCGGCTTTGTAACAGGCGAATGACAGGCCACAGCCAAACGCAAAGAGGCCCGGGAAAACCCGGGCCTCCGTACAACCTGCGATCCACAAAATGCCAGAAGCATGACGTGCCGCAGATGAAACATGAAACTTAGTTGACAGCGTCCTTCAGACCCTTGCCGGCAGTGAACTTCGGCACGTTGCGTGCCGGAATGTCGACTTCTGCGCCGGTGGACGGGTTACGACCCTTGGATGCTTCGCGGCGGCTGACGGAGAAGTTTCCGAAACCAACGAGACGGACGTCGCCGCCATTCTTCAGTTCTGCCTGGACAACTTCAAAGATAGCATCAACTGCGGAAGATGCGTCGGTCTTGGACAGGCCAGCCTTCTCGGCTACTGCCGACACGAGCTCGTTCTTGTTCATGTTTCCACCCCTTTCATACTGGTTCGACACGAATTAATCTTAAAGCCGGGGGAAGCATACGCATTGCCCTCGCCTTGGCAAACCCAATCGCCCTGAATGCCCGGCAATGCAAGGCTTTGCGTAACGTTTTACATAAAAAAGACCGGCAATTGTGCCGGTCTCCAGTGTTTTCTGTGCCAACGTGATGCGACGACCACAAAACGGCACGTATATGAGCAATTTCAGTGCGCGATCAACGCACCGGCATCATCCGCCGATTCCGATGCGGGAATCGTTGTCGCCTGCTTGGAAGCATCCCATTCGATCGCAACCGGTGCCCGTACCAGCGCGTGCTTCAGCACCTCGCCAATATGGGAGACCGGAATGATCTCCATGTTGTTCTTCACATTGTCCGGAATCTCCGCCAGATCCTTGGCGTTTTCTTCCGGGATCAGCACCTTCTTGATGCCGCCGCGCAGGGCCGCAAGCAGCTTTTCCTTCAGGCCACCGATCGGCAGGACACGGCCGCGCAAGGTGATCTCGCCCGTCATTGCGACGTTCTTGTCGATCGCGATGCCGGTCATGATCGACACAATCGCCGTTGCCATGGCAACACCGGCCGACGGACCATCCTTGGGCGTAGCACCTTCCGGAACGTGCACATGGATGTCGCTCTTGTCGAACAATGGTGGCTCGATGCCGAAGTCGATGGCCCGGCTGCGCACATAGGATGCTGCAGCCGAAATCGATTCCTTCATCACGTCGCGCAAGTTGCCAGTGACCGTCATGCGGCCCTTGCCGGGCATCATGACACCTTCGATCGTCAGCAACTCGCCGCCGACTTCCGTCCAGGCGAGCCCCGTGACCACACCGACCTGATCCTCGCCTTCCGCTTCGCCGTGGCGATAGCGCGGAACACCGAGATAGTCGCTCAGGTTGGCCTTGGTGACCTCGACCGTCTTGGTCTTGCCCTTGATGATCTCGGTCACAGCCTTGCGTGCGACCTTCATCAGTTCGCGTTCAAGACTGCGCACACCGGCTTCGCGGGTGTAGGTCTGGATCGTCACCTCAAGCGCCTCGTCGCTCATCGAAAACTCGGCCGGCTGCAACGCATGGTCGCGGATGGCCTTCGGAAGCAGATGACGCTTGGCGATCTCCTTCTTTTCCTCTTCGGTGTAACCGGCGATGCGGATGATCTCCATGCGGTCCATCAACGGTGCAGGGATGTTCAGCGTGTTCGCGGTGGTGATGAACATCACGTTCGAGAGATCGTATTCGACCTCCAGATAGTGGTCCATGAAGGTCGAGTTCTGTTCCGGATCGAGCACCTCGAGCAGAGCTGACGACGGATCACCCCGGAAGTCCTGGCCCATCTTGTCGATTTCATCGAGCAGGAAGAGCGGGTTGGACTTCTTGGCCTTCTTCATCGACTGGATGACCTTGCCGGGCATCGAGCCGATATAGGTGCGGCGGTGACCGCGGATCTCGGCTTCGTCACGGACGCCGCCGAGCGCCATGCGCACATATTCGCGGCCGGTCGCCTTGGCGATCGACTTGGCGAGCGATGTCTTGCCGACACCCGGAGGACCGACGAGGCACAGGATCGGACCCTTGATCTTGGTCGAGCGGGCCTGCACGGCGAGATATTCGACGATGCGCTCCTTGACCTTGTCGAGACCGAAGTGATCGACTTCCAGCACCTTCTCGGCGTGGTTGAGATCGGTCTTGATCTTCGACTTCTTGTTCCACGGAATGCCCGTCAGCCAGTCCAGATAGTTGCGCACGACGGTGGCTTCCGCCGACATCGGGCTCATCTGGCGCAGCTTCTTCATTTCGGCATCCGCCTTTTCGCGGGCCTCCTTGGAGAGCTTGGCCTTGACGATCTTGTCTTCCAGCTCGGCCATCTCGTCGCGGCCTTCCTCGCCGTCGCCAAGTTCCTTCTGGATCGCCTTCATCTGCTCGTTGAGGTAATACTCGCGCTGGGTCTTTTCCATCTGGCGCTTGACGCGCGAGCGGATGCGCTTTTCCACCTGAAGGACAGAGATCTCGCCTTCCATGAAGCCGAGGGCCTTTTCAAGCCGCATCTTGACGCTCGTCGTCTCCAGCATTTCCTGCTTTTCGACGATCTTGATGGAGAGGTGCGATGCGACCGTATCGGCGAGCTTCGAATAATCCTCGATCTGGCTGGCGGCGCCGACCACTTCGGGGGAAATCTTCTTGTTGAGCTTTACGTAGCTCTCGAATTCCGAGACCACGGACCGGCTCAGCGCCTCGACCTCGACCGGATCGTCTGCGGGTTCCGGCAAGGCATGCGCCATCGCCTCGTAAAACTCCTCGCGGCGCGTATAGCCATCGATCTCGGCCCGGGAGCGGCCTTCCACGAGAACCTTGACCGTACCGTCGGGCAGCTTCAGCAGTTGCAGGACATTGGCGATCGTGCCGATCTGGTAGATGGCCGAAGGCTCGGGGTCGTCGTCGCTGGCATTGATCTGGGTGGCAAGCATGATCTGCTTGTCGGTTCCCATGACCTCTTCCAGCGCACGGATCGACTTTTCACGTCCGACGAAGAGCGGCACGATCATGTGCGGAAACACCACAATATCGCGCAGCGGCAGGACGGGATACGTCGCGCTCTCGATTGTCGAAGACGTTTTGTTCGTCATGTCATTTCCTTTCCGTCCCGTTTCCGGGCCCGTTACCGGCTGCGTTCAAGGCGCCGCCGGCCGTCATTTTTTCCACGATAGAAGTGGAGTGCGCCAACTCAGATTTCAACCCTTCGACCAACACCGGCCATCGCAAACAGAGGGTCTTTGACATATACGGCACCGGACTGTTGCGGACCTTGCCTTGGGGTTAGGCCACGCAGCGTCGCATTTCCGAACACGCGACATAGAATCGTCATATCATCGCGTTCTTGGCCGCCCTTGGCAATCGCAGATTCTGCTGGCGATCGGCACGGCAGGCCTTTTCCCTGAAAGAATAGCGCAAGAAAAAGGCCCGCTTGCGGCGAGCCTTTCCAGTGTTCGATATGTCTTCCTGGTCGATCAGGCCGAAACGTTGGCCTTCTCTTCCGACCGTTCCGAGTAGATGTAGAGCGGCCGGGCGGAGCCCTTGACGACCTCGTCGGAGATGACGACCTCGCGAACGCCTTCCAGCGTCGGCAGTTCGAACATCGTGTCGAGCAGGATCTTTTCCATGATCGAGCGCAGGCCGCGGGCACCGGTCTTGCGGGTGATGGCCCGCTTGGCGATCTCGCGCAACGCATCCTCGTGGAACGTCAGTTCGACGTCTTCCATCTCGAACAGCCGCTGGTACTGCTTGATCAGCGCGTTCTTCGGCTCCGACAGGATCTGGATCAGCGCATCCTCATCGAGGTCTTCCAGCGTTGCCAGAACCGGCAGACGACCAATGAATTCCGGGATCAGTCCGAACTTGACCAGGTCTTCCGGCTCGAGTTCGCGCAGCACTTCGCCGACGCGACGATCTTCCGGCGAACGGACAGAAGCGCCGAAGCCGATCGAGGTCTTTTCGCCACGCGCCGAAATGATCTTGTCGAGGCCTGCAAAGGCACCACCGCAGATGAACAGGATGTTGGTCGTATCGACCTGCAGGAATTCCTGCTGCGGATGCTTGCGGCCACCCTGCGGCGGTACCGAAGCGACGGTTCCTTCCATGATCTTCAGGAGTGCCTGCTGCACGCCCTCGCCCGAGACGTCACGGGTGATCGACGGATTGTCGGACTTGCGCGAAATCTTGTCGACTTCGTCGATATAGACGATGCCGCGCTGAGCCCGTTCGACATTGTAGTCGGCAGACTGGAGAAGCTTCAGGATGATGTTCTCGACATCCTCGCCAACATAGCCGGCCTCGGTCAGCGTCGTTGCATCGGCCATGGTGAAGGGCACATCGATGATCCGGGCGAGCGTCTGGGCAAGATAGGTCTTGCCGCAGCCGGTCGGACCAACCAGCATGATGTTGGACTTGGCCAGCTCGATGTCGCTACCCTTTGTAGAGTGCGCCAGCCGCTTGTAATGGTTGTGAACGGCAACCGACAGGATGCGCTTGGCCTGTTGCTGGCCAATGACGTATTCGTCGAGAACCTTGATAATTTCCTGCGGTGTCGGCACGCCATCGCGCGACTTGACCATGGAGGTCTTGTTCTCTTCGCGGATGATGTCCATGCACAATTCGACGCATTCATCGCAGATGAACACTGTCGGTCCGGCAATCAGTTTGCGGACCTCGTGCTGGCTCTTGCCGCAAAACGAACAATAAAGCGTATTCTTGGAGTCACCGCCGTTGCTACCGCTGACCTTGCTCATTTCAATGTCCTTCCAGCACGCCGTGCACCCCTGAAGGATACAACGGACCACTCAACCCGCCTTGCAGAAACTGCCGCTGCTTGCGCCTGCAACTGCATGGCTTTTGGGAGTACGAGCCGGCCTCAAACAACCTGTCTGACGTCCGGCGGCAACAGAACTCCCACCGAATACCGAATGCTAGAGCCTCAAACTTCAACATAGCATTAACGGCAGATACTAACGGCTTTGGCGAGCGGATAAACCCCAATTACGATTACAAATGTGTCACAATTGCATCTATCCGCACACAAAAGCTTGATCTCACGCCGGCTGCGCGGCTTCCATGGCCTCGCGCGACGTGATGACCTTGTCGATGACGCCCCAGCTCAGAGCCTCGTCCGCGGTCATGAAGTGATCGCGGTCGAGCGTCTGCTCGACTTCCTCAAGCGTGCGGCCGGTGTGCTTCACATAGACCTCGTTCAGGCGGCGCTTCATCTTCAGGATATCCCGGGCATGACGCTCGATGTCGGAGGCCTGGCCCTGGAAACCGCCGGATGGCTGGTGAACCATGATGCGGGCGTTTGGCGTTGCAAAGCGCATATCCTTGTGGCCGGCAGCCAGAAGCAGCGAGCCCATGGATGCGGCCTGGCCGATGCAGAGCGTCGACACGGCCGGCTTGATGAACTGCATCGTGTCGTAGATCGCCATGCCGGCGGTAACGACGCCACCCGGCGAGTTGATGTAGAGCGCGATTTCCTTCTTGGGGTTTTCCGCTTCCAGGAACAAAAGCTGCGCGCAGATCAGGGTCGCCATGTGGTCTTCGACCGGACCGGTCAGAAAGATGATGCGTTCTTTCAGGAGGCGGGAGAAAATATCGTAGGAACGTTCGCCGCGGTTGGTCTGCTCAACAACCATCGGCACCAGGGCCATCGCGGTATCAACGGGATTTCTCATGTCAAACCTTTGTCAATCTGGATCGCAAACCCTTTTGCGCTCCGGGAATCATCGAAAATATCTCTTCCCATACATAGAGTGTCCAAGTACCCGACTTCAAGTCGCCAACGTTGATAACGTTAATTGCGCCCGGGCAACCGGCAATGCGCTGTCCGTTACCCTCGCTTTGCCATCTGCGCGCGAGAATAGCATCAGCTAAAACACCCTCCATACAGGGTTTGAACCGCACACAGTGAACGAACGGTAAAGACTGTTCGTTCAGAGCTGGGATTCGATCGGCAGGATACCGATGATGCCGGCGGTCACGCGCCGCAGAAATCCAGCTTCCGGTTCCCGCTTCAGGGTTCGCGGCTTGCCTTCGACCTCGTCGTGCCAGCGCAACCGGCCCTCGCTCAACGACAGCCGGAAGCTGTTTGCCGGTGCGGTTTCATCGTCGAAGACCGCACGCACCTCTGCCAGCAATCCCGCATGTTCGAACAGCACGCCCATTTCCGTGTTCAGCGAGGCCGAGCGCGGGTCGAAATTCAGCGAACCGACAAAGCCGATCCTGCCGTCCACAATAAACGCCTTGGTGTGCAGGCTTGCACTGCGGGATCCAAACAGCGACAGGCGCTGCGGATCGGCGACCACCGTGTCGGCCTTGAGTTCGAACAGCGCAACGCCGCTTTTCAGCAAGCCCTTTCGATAATTCGCATAGGCGCCGTGGGCGGCAGCGACATCGGTGGCGGCCAGAGAATTGGTCAGGATCGAGACCTCGACCTTGGCCGCCACCAGCCGCGCAAATTCAGCCGTGCCGTTGCGGCCGGGAATGAAATAGGGCGAAATGATCCGGATTTCCTTGCGCGCGCCGTGCAGCACGGGCAGCAGATCGCGCATCAGCCAGTTCTGGCGTTTCTGCAGATGTGCCTTTTCCGGCGGATCGGCGACGATCCGCGCCTGCCCCGTCCAGTGCAGCGGCCGGCTGCCATGCCAGAGACCATCGACCGCAGCCGCCTTATCCACCTGCGACCGGTAGAAGCTGCCTGCCTGGCTTTGCACCCGTTTTTCCAGCTTGCGACGCAAGGCCGGCAGATAGTGGGCGCGCGGCGTGCGCAGCGCGCCGATCGGCAGGACCACCTGGCTGTTCCAATACTGGTCGAAGACGACGCCGGCTTCCTCGGCGATCGGCCCGAGCATCCAGACATCGAGATCATGGAAGTTCGAATCGTCCGCTGCGTCGAAATAGGCATCGCCGATATTGCGACCGCCCGTGATCACCACGCGTCCATCGGCGATCCAGGCCTTGTTGTGCATGCGGCGGGTGGCGCTGAAGGCACGCAGCACCATTTCGACGCCGCGCTTGAACCGATCGGTCCTCGCCCGGCTTGGATTGAACAGCCGGACTTCGATGTTGGGATGCGCGTCCAGTGCCAGACACATGCGGTCGTGCAGCCCGGCATTGATGTCGTCGAGCAGCAGCCGCACCCGAACGCCGCGGTCCGCAGCGTCCAGCACCTCACGCGTCAGAAGCCTGCCGGTCAGGTCGTTCTTCCAGTAGTAATATTTCAAATCGAGGCTGCGCCCGGCCTGGCGGGCGGACAGCGCCCGGGCGACGAAGGCGTCGACATTTCCGGAAATCAGCGAAAGGCCGTTTTCCCCGGCATGCTGCAAGCGCAGCGAGCGCCCCCGTCGGTCAAGGACCGTTTCCTCCTCCAGAGGCGGCAGCGCATTGCTTTCAGCACCATGCGGGCGACGGCCGAACCGGCCCCAAGCATAGATGCCGGCAATCGCCGCAAGCGCGATAACCAGCACGACTGTGAGGATCTGCAGGAGTGTCAACGGCGCATCAACCCTGCTCGGCAGGCAGCGTCTCCGCGCCAGCGGATACCACCGCCTTCATGTCGATGAACGCCTTGATCGGCAGGTGATCGGATGCAATCCGCGCCAGCGGCGTGTTGTGAACCTCAACGCCCGTCACCAGACTGTGCGGGCTGCCCATGACACGATCGAGTGCCAGGATTGGAAACCGCGACGGAAAGCTTGGCACGGCGGTTGCAGACGGATCGAAGACGGGGGTCAGGAATTTCAGCGCCGAACGACGACCCATGCGCCATTCGTTGAGATCGCCGATCAACAGCGTCGGCCGGTGCTCCGCTTCCTCGATCACCGCCAGGATGGCCTCGGCCTGCTGTGCCCGCGAATGGCGCAGGAGACCAAGATGGGCGGCAATGATTCGGAGCGGGCCGGTTTTGAGGTCGAGATCAACGACCAGCGCGCCGCGCGGCTCGACACCCGGCAGCTTCAACTGGTGAACCTTGGCGACAGCGCCTTCGCGCAGCAGCAGCACATTGCCGTGCCAGCCATGCCCCTTCGGCGAAAAGGCTTCGATCGGCACCGCCACCAGATGGCTGTCACGATGCAGACGTTCCAGATCGAGCAGGCCGGCGCGCTCGCCAAAACGCTGGTCAGCCTCCTGAAGAGCGATGATATCGGCGCCGATCTCACCGATCACGCTGGCAATGCGGCCGGGATCGAACCGCTTGTCGGTGCCGACGCATTTGTGGATATTGTAGGAGGCGATGACCGTATCGCCCCGCACGCCGGCCGGCTCCCTGCCCGGCAAAGGCACACGATTGCCGCGGATGGCCGCAAAGATCCCGGCGGTAAGTCTGCTGCGCGGTGCCGTCATGGTGTCAGTTTTCAATCCCGTGATGTTCATCCGATGACATAGACTTTCGCAACGCGTTGGCAAGGCGGTCACTCCGAAATGAAGAATGACCGATCGTGGCATGCAGAAGGACGAATCCGCCTTGTGGCATCCCTGGCTGGCACCTTATACACCCCATAGATGGGGTTGCTGCCCCCCGTTTTCCAATCCATCTGCGAGACTGCCTGCCATGTCCAAAACCGTTTCCCTTCCCGCCAGCCTGACGATTGATCCGGCCAATCGCCACGTCAGCCTCGATGTTCGTGATCCGGACTTCTACAGAAATCCGCTGGCCACCTATGCCGCCATCCATGCGCAGTGTCCGGCGTTTTTCTGGACGGAGCAGGCGCAATGGTATTTTGCCGGTTACGAGCAGGTGAACGGGCTTCTGCGAGACCGCAGGTTCGGCCGCCAGATTCTCCATGTCGCAACGCGCGAGGAACTTGGCATGCCCGCGCCCAAGCCGCACCTTCAAGATTTCGACGCGCTCGAGGCCTATTCGCTGCTGGAGCTGGAGCCACCGGCCCACACGCGTCTGCGCACGCTCGTCAATCGGGCTTTCGTGTCGCGCCAGATCGAGCAGTTGAAGCCGGAGATCGCGGCACTGGCGCACAGAATCATCGACGGCTTCGAGAAGGACGGGCATGTCGAGCTCTTGAAGACCTATGCCGAAATCATCCCGGTCACGGTCATTGCCCGCATGCTCGGCGTGCCGGTCGAAGACGGCCCGCTGCTGCTCGACTGGTCGCACCGGATGGTGCGCATGTACATGTTCAATCCGACGCTGGAGACCGAGCACGACGCCAACCGGGCGTCTGCCGAATTCAGCGCCTATCTCGCCGGCATCATCGCCGCCAAGCGCCAGTCTCCCGGCGACGATCTGCTGACCCATATGATCACCACGGAGAAGGATGGCGAGCGCCTGTCCGATGCGGAGCTGATATCGACCGCCGTGCTGCTCCTGAATGCCGGCCACGAGGCGACCGTGCACCAGCTGGGCAATGCCGTGCACACGATCCTTGAGACCGGCGAAAGCCCCGAGATGCTGTTTGCGGACGATCAGGCGACCGAACGCACGATCGAGGAAACCATGCGCTACGCCGCGCCGCTGCACATCTTCCAGCGCTACGCGCTGTCGGATATCACGCTTGACGGCGGGATCCACCTCAAGAAGGGCGACAAGATCGGCCTGCTGCTGGCGGCGGCCAATGTCGACCCCAAGAAATTCACCGATCCCCTGAGCTTCCGTCCGGATCGCAACGAGGGTGTGCACGTCTCGTTCGGCGCCGGGCTGCATTTCTGCATCGGCGCTCCCTTGGCGCGGCTCGAGCTGAAACTGTCCCTGCCGATCCTGTTTCAGCGCCTGCCCGGCCTGCGCCTCGCCCGCCCGCCTGTTGTCAGGGACAGCTATCATTTTCACGGGCTGGAGCGGCTCGACCTCACCTGGTGAGGTCGGCCACCGGTGCATAGCGCGTCATCAGGCCTTCAACGGCCCGACGCATCGCTAGGCGCAATTCCGGCGGGTCGATGACCTCGACCTCCGAGACCAGTTTCAGCATTTCGGACACAGCCATGCGCTCCTGCGCCACCGGCAGCCGGACGGTGCACCAGCCACGCTCGTCTGGCTCGCCGAGGAGTTCCAGATGGGCGCGGACATAGGGTGGCGCCATGTGTTCGATCTCTTTCAGCCCCCAGGGCGAGAGGCGGATTGTCGCCCAATTCGGGTAGAGCTCCAGTTCCAGCCGCCGCGTGTTTTCGTCCCAATAGGCCGAGAGATCAAAGTCCTTGGGCCAGTCGAAGTGCTCCTCGGTGACGATCAGGTCCAGCACCCTGGAAATGCGATAGGTTCGCTTGGTGGCGTCGACCCGAGCGACGAGATACCAGGCGCCGCCCTTCATGACGATGCCAAGTGGTTCGGCGACGCGGTTCTTCTCCGCCTTCCAGGAGCGGTAACGCATGTGGATGCGCTTGGAATTCCAGACGGCATCAGCGATCGCCTGGAGATAGAGCGGTTGCTCGCCCTCGGCGAGCCAGGCGGGTGCGTCGAGATGGAATTTCGACTGCAGGCGGCGCGCACTTTCCCTCAAGTCCTCCGGCAGGGCCGCCGTCAGCTTCTTCTGGGCGCCCGCCATCAGGGAGCCAAGGCCAAGATCGGCAGCGGCCCCGGGGATGCCCGAGAGAAACATCGCCTCCGCCTCGCCAGGAGTCAGGCCATTCAGGCGGACGCGATAGCCATCGAGAAGACGGTAGCCCCCCTCGGAGCCGCGTTCGCTGTAAACCGGGATGCCGGACAAAGAGAGAGCGTCGATGTCCCGGTAGATCGTACGCACCGACACCTCGTTCTCCGCGGCCAACGCCTCCGCCGTCACCAGTCCCTTTGCCTGCAGGGTCGTCAGGATATTGATCAGCCGGCTCGCGCGCATTGGAAAAATCCTCCTGTCGAGGAGTATGCTAAACCAACCTGACACAATCTGACAGGTATGCCGGCGCATTCTCCCGTCATCGCCGCAGGGCGACAACCATTGAAAGGGAGACCAGAGAATGACCAAAGACCAGCCGATCACCCTGTACTACTCGCCCCAGACCCGCGCTGCGGGCGCACGCGTGCTGCTCGAAGAGTTGAAGGTTCCCTATCAACTGCATGTGCTCAACATGAAGGCGGGCGAGCAGCGGCAGCCGGCCTATCTTGCTGTCAATCCGCTCGGCAAAGTGCCCGCGGTGCGTGTCGGCGAGACGCTGGTCACAGAACAGGGGGGCATCTATCTCTATCTCGCCGACCTGTTTCCGGAGCCGGGTCTGGCCCCTGCCCTCACCGATCCCGAGCGCGGCGCCTATGTCCGCTGGCTGTTCATCTATGGCAGCTGCTTCGAACCGGCAGTGGTCGATCGCTACATGAAACGCGAGCCGGGCTCGATGAACGAGACGCCCTATGCAAGCTATGATGCGCTCATCGACATGCTGGACGATGCCCTGAAAGCCGGCCCCTATCTTCTCGGCGATCGATTGACAGCTGCGGATCTTCTCTGGGGGATCGCACTGCACTGGACGACGATGATCGGGCTCGTCGAAGCGCGCCCCGCCTTCCAGGCCTATATGGAACGGATCAACAGCCGGGCGAGCATCCAGAAGGTCATGGCCGAAGATGCTGCCATGGTTGCCGGTCATGAAGCGGCGGCGGCCCGGATGAAGGCCGCGAGCTAGAGCCTGATGACATAGTCCTTGCGAGTCGTTTCAAGGACTTCCCAGGTTCCCTTGAAGCCGGGTCTGAGGATCAGGCGGTCGCCGGCTCTCAGGTGAGTTGGCTCGCCGCCGTCTTCGGTGACGACCGAGTGACCCTCGAGAATGTGGAAGTATTCCCATTCATCGTAGGAGATCCGCCACTTGCCCGGCGTCGACTGCCAGATGCCGGCATAGATACCGCCGTCCGCTTCCTCGATGTTCCAGGTGGTGAAGCGTGGGTCGCCTGAAATCAGGCGATCCGGCGCAGGCGCGCCGATTTCGGGAATGGCGGTGGCCGGGTCGAATTTCAGGACATGGGGTTTCACGACGTGGGACATGGACGCTCCGGAAAAGGTCGATGGCCGGAATCAGATGCGGTTGGCCATCAACATCGGTTGTCTGGATATTTGATTTTGTGATGACTATATCAAGGCCAGCCAGATGTCTCCGCAAGCATCGATATAAACCTATGTCCCCGAACCTATGTCCCAATGGGGCATGTCGACAAAATCCCATGTACCGCAGAACATCTCAAGGTTGGGCGTCTTGCGTCGGGATTGTTTCCGCTTCGGGATGTGCGAACCATGCTTCACTGCGGCGGGTGCACCTATGCCAGAGGGACCAAGGATGATCCCAAGCAGGCGGCAATGAACAACAGCCTGCGGGAGGACTTCAGAAAGGAGATGCCCAACGATGGGCACCTGGCAAACGACGTGGGTACACGCAGATGTGTGAGCAGAGCCTCACGAGACAACCGTGCGATCATCCACCATGCATCCGATATCATTGCTGCGACGGCTCTGTCCGCTTCACGGTGTGACGGGCGAGCCAAGTGGCCCACCGGTTGGTGAAAGCGAATTCCATATTCGATCAGAAGGGCCTTGACCCTCCCATCGTTGGAAGCCCCACATTGCATCAGAGACATCAATCGGAGACTTCCAATGTATCATCTCAACATCCCCGACATGACCTGTGGTCACTGTGTCAGCACCATCGAAAAGGCTGTAAAAACCGTCGATCCGAGCGCTTCAGTGGCCGTCGATCTGGGCACCAAGACCGTATCGATTGAGTCGAAAGTGGCATCCGAAGCATTCCTTGCATCGATTGCGGGCGCCGGATACGGGGCATCTTTCAAGAAATCCTGCTGCAGCCACGTCGCCTAAATCTTCGTCCTCAGCAATCACCAACAAACACGCGCCGTCTTGACGGCGCGTGTAATCGACGTGTCGCATCGACCGTCGAGGAACAGTTCGTATCAAACGAGCCATGTTCCGAAAAAAGTTCTTCGGGTCATGTTTTCGATCCCGGTCGCCCTTTCGAGCAACGGACCAGGCAATTCGTCTTCACAAATCACCGACGTCTTCACCCGGTTCATCCACCCGCTTACAAAAGATCGCTTGACCTTACCATGCTGGGAAGGTGCATCTATCTATACAGTTAAGGAAAAGGACACTATCCGATGACTGCATTATCAAAGATCACACCAGCCTCTCCCATACCCGTCGCGACCGATTTTGGCATCGAGGGAATGACATGCGCTTCCTGCGTTTCGCGCGTGGAAAAAGCGATTCTGGCCGTCCCTGGCGTGGCTTCCGCCAGTGTCAACTTGGCTACGGAACGCGCAACGGTTCACTTCGATGGAGCACCGGACACCGATGGCGTATTCCGCGCAATCGAAAAGGCCGGATACCAGCCCAAGATTGTCACCCAAGAGCTCAGCATCGAAGGAATGACCTGCGCCTCGTGCGTTTCGCGTGTCGAAAAGGCGCTGAAGACTGTGCCCGGGGTCATCGACGCTTCAGTCAATCTTGCAACAGAGAAGGCGACCGTTCGCCTGATTTCCGGAGCGACTGAGATCACGGCGCTTGAGGCGGCCGTCCGGGGTGCCGGATATGACGTTCGCAAGGTGGTCGCAGCTGACATCGGCGATGAAGGTGAAGATCGTCGCACCGCTGAAACACGCACCCTGAAGAATATGCTGGTCTTCTCGGCGTTGCTGACACTTCCGCTCTTTCTGTTGGAAATGGGCTCCCACTTCATTCCCGGCGTCCACGAACTGATCATGGGCACCATCGGAATGCGCAACAATCTGTATCTGCAGTTCGTGCTGGCGTCCGTGGTTCTGTTTGGTCCGGGCCTGAGGTTCTTCCAGAAGGGCGTGCCAAACCTGTTGCGCTGGACGCCGGATATGAATTCGCTTGTCGTCCTTGGTACGTCTGCGGCCTGGGGTTATTCGGTCGTTGCTACCTTTATACCTGGCCTTCTGCCGCCAGGGACCGCGAATGTCTATTACGAGGCTGCGGCCGTCATCGTCACGCTGATCCTGCTCGGCCGATATCTCGAGGCCGGCGCCAAGGGACGGACCAGCCAGGCGATCAAGCGCCTTGTTGGACTGCAGCCCAAGACGGCCTTCGTCTCGCACGGCGGCGAATTCGTCGAAATCCAGATCAGCGACGTTGTCGTCGGCGACGTCATCCGGATCAGACCCGGTGAGAAAATTCCGGTCGACGGTACTGTGGTGGATGGCAACTCGTACATCGACGAATCCATGATCACAGGAGAGCCTGTGCCCGTTCAGAAGTCTGCAAATAGCGAGGTTGTTGGTGGTACCATCAACAAGACAGGGTCTTTTACTTTCAAGGCCACCAAGGTCGGCAGCGACACGCTGCTCGCACAGATCATCAAGATGGTCGAGACGGCACAGGGTTCGAAATTGCCGATCCAGGCCTTGGTCGACAAGGTGACCGGTTGGTTTGTTCCGGCCGTTATCCTCGCGGCTGTGATCACGTTCGCAGCCTGGTACGTTTTCGGCCCCTCCCCCTCGCTGACATTCGCGCTGGTCAACGCGGTCGCGGTTCTCATCATCGCGTGCCCCTGTGCGATGGGTCTGGCAACACCGACCTCGATCATGGTCGGCACTGGTCGCGCAGCCGAACTCGGCATCCTCTTCCGCAAGGGCGAGGCTTTGCAAAGCCTGCGCGAGGCCACTGTCGTCGCGCTTGACAAGACCGGAACCCTGACCAAGGGCCGCCCTGAACTGACGGACTTCATCATCGCCGACGGTTTCGATGCCGACCGGGTACTGGCTCTGGTTGCCAGCCTGGAGTCGTTGTCCGAACATCCGATTGCCGAAGCCATTGTATCCGCAGCGAAGGCGAAGGGCGTCGGTTTAGCCACTGTGACGAATTTCGAGGCGAAACCTGGATTCGGTGTGCGCGGCACAGTGGACGGATCGGACATCCTTGTTGGTGCCGACCGCGCCCTGCATCTGCACAAGATCGACGTTTCGACGTTCGCCCGCGAAGCCGAGCAGCTCGGCGATAACGGCAAGTCTCCGCTCTACGCAGCGATCGATGGACGTCTGGCAGCCATCATCGCTGTCTCCGACCCGATCAAGGAAACCACGCCGCAGGCGATCAAAGCCTTGCATAACCTCGGCCTGAAGGTGGCGATGATCACCGGAGACAACCGTCGTACGGCCGAGGCAATTGCCAGGCAGCTTGGCATCGACGAGGTGATCGCCGAGGTCTTGCCGGAGGGTAAGGTCGAGGCGATCAAGAGACTTCGACACGACAACCGAATGGTGGCCTTCATCGGTGATGGCATCAACGACGCCCCGGCCCTGACCGAAGCCGATGTTGGCTTGGCGGTCGGCACAGGAACCGATATCGCGATTGAAAGTGCCGATGTCGTGCTGATGTCCGGAGACCTGAACGGCGTGCCGAAGGCCATCGCCCTCAGCAAGGCCACGATCCTGAACATCAAGCAGAACTTGTTTTGGGCCTTCGCCTATAACGTCCTGCTCATTCCGGTCGCAGCTGGCGTATTGTACCCCGTGAACGGCCCCCTTATGTCGCCGATATTCGCAGCGGCTGCGATGGCAATGTCGAGTGTGTTTGTACTTGGCAATGCGCTCCGTCTTCGGCGGGCAACTCCGGCTTGAAAAATCTGGCGTCCGGTTCTGGCCGGACGCCCTTTCCCTCAGAGTAGGATACGAGAATGAATATCGGGCAAGCCTCAAAAGCGACCGGCGTTTCGACAAAAATGATCCGCTACTATGAGCAGATCAAGCTGATCAGTCCCGCGCCTCGAACGGAGGCGAGTTATCGCACCTACACCGACAACGACATTCATACATTGCGCTTTGTCCGGGGAGCCCGGGACCTCGGTTTTTCGGTGGAGCAGATGAAAACGCTGCTGACCTTATGGCGTGACCGGTCGAGAGCGAGTGCAGACGTCAAAGCAATTGCGCTTGAGCATATCGCCGAACTGGAGCGCAAGGCTGCGGCAATACAAGCCATGACCAAGACCCTCAAGCACCTGGCGAACAATTGCCAAGGCAATGGCCGACCGGATTGCCCGATCATTGAAGAAATCGCGAATGCCTCGGAAAAGGATACACCGGAGATCAATGCCCGGTTTGGGGTTAGCGCTATGAAATGAGGACTCGGCTATCCTGCCTTCGTCACTTCCGACGAAAGGTGTTGCAAACATTGTGGGAAAAACAAGCAAGCCGCTCCGTCGCTCGGGATACCTGGAGAAAGGGTGGCAGTTGAACGAAATTCCGAAACCACAAGCCTCGACCCGATAACACTTACAGGCACCCGTTGGGATTCCGCTACTTGGCCTCGATCCGGAACTTGACGTGGCACGACGTGCAAGTTTGAAGCATCATGTGAAAAGCATGTTCTGCGGGCATTGATGCTACATCTCTCGCCGCATCGACCTTTCTTGCGAGCGGTCCGCCTCCCATAGCCTCGCCCCCCTGCATTCGCGTTTCGGGGCCGAGAGCATGGGGATTTCTATCTGCTACGGCAGACAGCGCGGACGCATAGATGCCAAGGTCGTTTGCCAACTTGTCAAACTGTTGGCGCTCGGTTTCGATGTTTGCGCTGGCTTTCGAGCCTTGCGTTGTGACAAGGCCTTCGAAAAGCGCAGACAGAGCAGCTCCCGAATGAGCGCGGACGGTTTCGGCTGCCGCCTTGAACGCGTTTGCGTCGTAGGGCGACGTATCCTTGAACATGGCGTTGATGGTCTTGGCGGAGTTTGCCATCGCCTTCATACCGTCCTGTCTTTGAATAACGTTGCTGGGTGGTGCCGTCTGCGCGGTTGCTACCGAAATCACCATCGCGGAAACGGCTATCGGAAGTGTAAGAACAGCTAGTTTCGCCACGCTCGCTTTCACCCCCATGCTACACTCCATTTCACAAACCCTGGTCCTCCTAGTTTTGCCCCCCAGCAGACGGAGGCACAACCTGGACCTGGAAACGACCTCGCGGTTGATCAAGATCAACGCAGCTCCTGCAACGGCACGGCACTGTGCTTGAACACGATAACAAGGTCCCAGCGAAAACATGTTCGCCGTAAGCCAAACCATTCGAAGATGCGCGACAAAATTGCTGGCCGTTTTGGTCGCAATTATGTTCCTCGTCGCGCCGATGGCCGAGGCTGCTCCCACTATTTGCAACAACGACTTATCTCAAGTTGAACATATCGAAACACCAAAGGGCGACGTAGCGAAACAAGGTGATCACCACCCTGTCGAGCAGAAGGCTTGCTGCAAAAGCGTATGCAGCCTGTGCAACGTCATTCTTTCGGTTTGGAACCCTGTCGTTCTTCACCTGGATTCCGGCTCTCAGCGATACCTTGATCCGCAGGCGTCCTTCATTGGCTCCACCTGTCTCCCCCCTTTCACGCCCCCTCGATCCCTCGTTTGATCGCTCCCGCCCCAAGGCGGATGATCGTCGGTTGCCCGTGATCTCCACGCGGCGCCGTTTCGTCGGCAAGGCCGACACGAGAAAATGAGGCAAAGAGATGAATCGTCGTGAATTCTTAGGAAGACTACTGACGGGTGTAGCGGTCGCTGGTTCGGCTTCCGCATTGTTTCCCACGAGCGCCCGGCCGCAAGTGACAACCAGTAAATTACAACCGTTGCCGCACATCGGAACCCGTTCGCTTTCCATTGGGAAGCGGGTAATCGAAGTGAATGGGAAGGCCGCTAGCGTCTTCGGGTTGGTTCAGCCTGACGGCACAGCGGGCATCACGTTGGAAGCGAATAGTCAATTTGACGTCACCCTTTCCAATAGTATCGACGATCCCACGCTCATCCATTGGCACGGTCTGACGCCTCCCTGGGAAATGGACGGCGTGCCGGACAATCCATCTGCCCTTTTAGGTCCGGCCGAAGCCCGTCGCTATACGTTTCCCGTCGGTGCCGGGGGGACACACTGGATGCATGCGCACACGCTTCAGGAGCAAAACTTGCTGGCCGCCCCGTTAATTGTCAGGACTGCCGATGACGCGAGGCGTGATGAGCAAGAAGTCGTCATTCTCCTGCATGACTTTTCGTTCACCCCCGCCGAGGAATTGCTCGCCAGGCTCAAAGGCTCCCGCTCCAAGGGCGGCCTGGCCATGAACCATGGTGCCATGATGCAGGGCATGGCAGCCGGGATGCACGGAGGACATATGTCCGGCATGGCGATGCCAGGAATGGCAGCCATGGACCTGAACGACATCGAGTACGATGCGTATCTCGCCAATGATCGCACGCTCGACGATCCACAGGTGGTTTCGACGGAGAAAGGCGGCCTGGTCCGTCTTCGCATCATCAACGGTGCGACGGCGACGGCGTTCACCATCGACACGGGGGCCCTTGCAGGGCGTCTTTTTGCGGTAGACGGACAGTTGGTCCACCCGATTTCGGGAAATCAGTTTCCGATTTCAATGGGCCAGCGCCTGGATATACGACTGGAACTTCCCAAAGCTGGCGGAGTCCATCCTATCCTGGCCCTACGTGAAGGATCACTTGAGCGGACCGGGATCATCCTCGCCTCGCCTGGTGCCGATATTGCCAAGATTGCTTCGCGTGGACCGGCGAATGGACCTGTTCTCGGGCTGGAACTGGAACAGCAACTGAGGGCCGTTGAGCCCCTTCCAACGCGTCCCTCAGATCATCGTTTCGCTCTCACCCTGACTGGCGACATGGCGGCCTACACCTGGCAAATCGATGGAGGCGATGGTCTCAATGTGAGGCACGGCGACCGGGTCGAGGTTACGATGCAGAACATGTCAATGATGGCGCATCCGATGCATCTGCACGGTCATCATTTCCAGGTAATCGGTATCAACGGCAACACGATTCAGGGCGCGGTGCGGGACACCGTTCTGGTTCCGCCGATGGGAAGTGTTGTAATTGCTTTCGATGCGAACAATCCCGGTCGTTGGCCCCTCCACTGCCATCACCTCTACCACATGGCGTCCGGAATGATGTCGTTCGTCGCCTATCGGGACGGAAGCTAAGCATTTGCCGTCGAAGTCGCGCGTCGCGCGCAGAGCCTAAGCCGCGCCGCGCTCCCCACGACGTCTTGGACGAGCCAGGACAACTTATGCTTCCCGATAGAGACGTACCCGAGGAGTTTTTCCCAATGGATGAACACAAAGATCACCACCACCATCATGCAACTGAGGGTCACGCGGAGGGGAATGGTGCTACAAGTTCGATGACCACACAAACCGAGCCAGCTCTAACCGAAGGCGTGATTTACACTTGCCCTATGCATCCGCAGGTAAGGCAAACAGGGCCTGGGAACTGCCCTATCTGCGGGATGGCTCTGGAACCGGAAGTGGTCACGGCAGAAACCGGACCCAGCGCCGAATATCTCGACATGAGACGCCGTTTCTGGATCGGGCTCGTTCTGTCCGTGCCGGTGCTGATGCTGGAGATGGGTGGCCACCTCACCAATCTTCACATGGTGCTGGGTGCCCAGACCTCGAATTGGATTCAGCTCGTTCTTGCTACACCGGTTGTCCTATGGGCAGGCTTTCCATTCTTCGAGCGAGCATGGAAGTCGCTCGTCACTATGCGCCTGAACATGTTTACACTGATAGCCATGGGGACGGGTGTCGCGTGGATTTACAGCGTCGTCGCAACCCTTGCACCAGGCCTGTTTCCAGCCACGTTCCGCTCCGCAGACGGTTCTGTCGCCATCTATTTCGAAGCTGCAGCGGTAATCACGGTCCTGGTATTGCTTGGACAAGTGCTGGAGTTGCAAGCCCGTGAACAGACCGGTGGAGCCATCCGCGCACTTCTTGACCTTGCCCCGAAGACGGCACGCCGGGTCCGCGATGGTGTTGACGAGGACATCGACCTGGAAATGGTTGTCGTCGGGGATCGGCTTCGGGTTCGCCCCGGTGAAAAAATCCCTGTCGATGGCAGCCTTATCGAAGGTCGCAGCTCGGTTGATGAATCGATGATCACAGGTGAGTCGATGCCCGTCACCAAAGAGGTCGGTGCAAAGCTGATAGGCGGCACGATGAACCAAACTGGTGGCTTCGTCATGGAAGCTGGAAAAGTCGGCCGGGATACCATGCTGTCGCAGATCGTTCGCATGGTTGCGGACGCTCAGCGCTCGCGAGCGCCCATCCAGCGCCTTGCCGACGAAGTTTCCGGTTGGTTCGTCCCCGTGGTGATCGGGATTGCCATCGTCGCATTCGCAGCATGGATGATATGGGGTCCAGAACCGCGCTTTGCTCACGGCCTTGTAGGCGCAGTCGCAGTGCTTATCATCGCATGCCCCTGCGCATTGGGCCTTGCGACCCCAATGTCGATCATGGTTGGCGTCGGCCGGGGTGCGGGCCTTGGTGTCCTGATCAAGAATGCCGAAGCCCTGGAGCGTTTCGAGAAAGTCGACACCCTGGTCGTTGACAAGACCGGAACCCTGACCGAGGGGAAACCCAAGGTAACGTCGATGGCAGCGATAAATGGGTTCACAGAATCCGAACTGCTGCGCCTGGCGGCAACACTGGAACGGGCGAGCGAGCATCCACTGGCAACTGCCATTGTCAATGCGGCGACGGAACGGGAGCTGGTTCTCGGCGTCGCGGAAGATTTCGATAGCCCGGTTGGCAAAGGGGTCACGGGCAGTATCGACGGACGCAGGCTCATCATAGGCAGCCACCGCATCATGGAGGAGGCTCATATCGATGTCTCTGCTCTTACCAGCCAGGCGGAAGCGATGAGGGGTGAAGGCGCAACGGTAATCTTCATCGCAATAGACGGCCGCGTTGGAGGCCTTTTGGCGATCTCCGACCCGATAAAAACGACGACGCCAGATGCAGTTCAAGCTTTGCTGAAGGCGGGGGTCCGGGTCGTCATGCTGACGGGCGACAACAAGACGACGGCCGACGCGGTCGCACGCAAGCTCGGGATCACCGAGGTCGAGGCCGAAGTCCTGCCGGAAGACAAAAGCAAGATCGTCAAGCGTTTGCGGGAAGAAGGCCGGGTCGTGGCTATGGCCGGGGACGGGGTGAACGATGCCCCAGCCCTGGCTGCGGCGGATGTCGGAATCGCCATGGGGACAGGAACGGATGTCGCAATCGAGAGTGCTGGCGTAACACTGCTGAAGGGCGACCTTCAGGGGATCGTGCGGGCTCGAGAACTCAGCCACGCGACAATGAGCAATATCAGGCAGAACCTGTTTTTCGCCTTCATATACAACGCAGCTGGCGTACCGATTGCCGCGGGCGTTCTGTACCCTACGTTCGGGCTTTTGCTGTCGCCGATCATAGCAGCGGCCGCCATGGCGCTTTCGTCGGTAAGCGTGATTGGCAATGCCCTTAGACTGAAGCGCGTTCGATTATGATATGGGACTAGAGCCGGACACTTCTTCGGCGTCATCTGATGGAACTGTGTGTCTGGGGAAGTGAAGGTTGGACCACTCTCCCCCAGACGCTATATGGCCAGACTGAACAACAACTCTATGTTGCCGCCACGCTCGCAGTCTTCTGGATACTGATTTCAATGCGATCGTGGCGGAGATACGCGCCTATGCCGCGTTCCTACTTCGCTTCCTTGTCGAGCCACTCATTCATCTCGGCGATTTCTTTGGTCTGCGCGTCGATGATCTTCTGGGCAGTCTTTTTGGCCCATTCGTTGTCACCATATTTCAGCTCCACCTCGGACATGCTGATCGCACCCATGTGATGGGCGATCATCCCGCAGACGAAGGCGACGTCTGCGTCCTTCTTCATCATGCCCTGCATCATGTTCATGTGCATCATCTTCATGCCTTCCATCGATGCCTTCTGATAGTCAGTCATCATGTCGCCCATGCCCATGTCACCGGACATACCGTCCGACATCATATCCATTTTCGACATGTCCATTTCGGACTTACATTTTTCTGGGTAGGCCATCTCCGCGAAAGAGGCGGCTGGCATAACGGCTAGTAATGACAAGGCACCCGCGGCGGCGAGCGAGATTCGTACGAGAGTTTTCATTTCAGTTCTCCTGATTGGATTCGTTTTCGTAAATCGACACTCAGTTCAGGAGCTTTGGAGGGGGATAGTCCGGCTGCAGAGAGAGGGACCTGACTGGTTGTTCGACAGCAACGGACACCGCAATCTTTCGTCTATCCGGAGCGACAAACACGTCACCCAGCGTTACGATGGGACAGCAGGCCATGCCGGAACAGCAAGCGCGTCCTATAGAACCTTCAGAATAGTGATTAGACGACGATGTAGAAATCGAGGGGCAGTGATCGGCAGATGCGCGAGCCGCCACCGCCATTCCATGGATATTGGCCAGGATGAAAAGTATCGCCAGAACTCGACACGTTACGTCTGTGATGGTGCGAGTGTACATCGCTGAGTTTCCCTGGGCTTGCGATTAAAATCGCCTCTGGTGCCCGGTGTATGACCCTGTGTAACACCCGAACTCTTAATCGGTTCCGCCTTAGCCCATACGGCAAAGGCCAGATATAATGTCCGAGCAATCGGCTGCGGCACTTGACCTTACCAACGTTGGAACCCTTATCGTCAAATCATGGAGAAGGTTGTCGCCACATAAACGACGCGAATTTCCTGGCATATTTGTTCTGTTGAAATTTGGCTCCGCTGAAGGTAGCTGTTGAAAGATGCGCGCGATGTATCGAATCAAATGCAAGAAATTGCTGATTCTGATCAGACTGGTGATCGTTGTATCACTGGCAGGGTACTCGCTGTCGAATGCCACGGCGGCCATGCACGGCGACGCTCTAAATGCTGCGACAGTCGCGTCGGAGACCATGGAGCACACCGACGCTCATATGGGCGAGCACGATCACCACGGTCAAATTTCTACGGACGACGATGCGTCAAAGGTCGTCGATCAGGATTGTTGCAACGACTTTTGTATAAGTTTCGCAATCGTAGCGACTATGGACACTTTAGACAGCCCCGTGGTTTCGTCGACCCACACGCTGATTGACGATCAGCGCTCGTTCGGTGAAATCCCGACACTTCATCGCCCCCCGAATATCTGAATAGGACACGCCCGTCCTTGCGGGTCTGAACATGCGTCTACGGGCATTATTGGCCCGCTGCGCCGCTGCCATCTCCTATTCGGATTACACCATGAAACCTATATTTCTGGTGGTTGCGTTACCGCTCTTCGCAAGCGGTTGTGCTGCCACGTTGCCTCCTGAAGTCATTGCTTCGGGCGACCTTGCCGACCTCCCGATCAACGTTCGTCCCGTCCATTATCACAACCCCGTTACGGGCTACACGCACCGCGTCCCGGTCGATCCCAAACCGTGGCGCAATCAAAATGACGCGCAGGCTCCGGACGGAGGTGCGTCATGAGCTTTTTCACTCTCAAATGTGCCGTGACTGTCGCACTTCCGCTCGTTCTCGGGGGATGCGTATCCTCTGCGGAATACTCCGCGGCGACCGCCGGGTTTTCCAATGTTGCGAACAAGACAGCCGAGGCGACGGGGAAAGACACCGTCTGGGTGCAGAACCGCCACGATGCCCAGGTTGTCTCAGGCCGGGTGAAGACCTTGCTGGCGAAGAAAACCGTGGACGTCGAAACGGCTGTTCAGGTCGCCCTTCTGAACAACAAGGGCCTGCAGGCGGCCTACGCCGATCTCGGAGACTCATCGGCGGATGCCTGGCAGTCGACCATGCTCGTAAACCCGACTGTTGGTATCGGCCTGACGGGGATCGGCACTCCCGGTCTTGAAGCCTACAAGGCAATCGAAGGTGTGATCGCCACCAACATCCTCGCGCTTGCCACCCAGAAGCGGAACGTCGAGATCGCCGACGGCGGGTTCCGAAAGGCGCAGCTCAATGCCGCCCTGCGAACCTTACAGCTCGCCGCCGATACCCGTCGCGCGTGGATCAGCGCCGTCGGCTCATGGGAAACGGTCGCTCAGCTCAACCAGGCGCAGGCGGCCGCCGATGCGGCTTCTGAACTCGCCCAGAAAATCGGCGAAGCCGGTTCCCTCACAAAGGGCGGCCAGGCACGCGAGCACGTCTTCTACGCCGAACTGACCGGGCAGACCGCCAAGGCACGGCTTGAAGCCCGTCTCGCGAAAGAAGAACTCACGCGGCTGATGGGCCTCTGGGGATCGGACATCGACTACCAGATTCCAAACCGTCTGCCCCAACTTCCAAAGGGTCTCGTCAAGCGCGATCTGATCGAAGCAGAAGCGCTCGAGCGTCGGGTCGACCTGCGGATAGCGCAGCTCGACCTCGCGACAACGGCCAAGTCCTACAAGCTGACGGAGGCAACGCGCTACGTCACCGACCTCGAAATCCTGACAGGGTTCGAAACGGAGCGGGAACTGGAAGACGGCGAGAAGAAAAAGGAGACGACCGGCAATGTCGAGCTGGAATTCGTCATCCCGATCTTCGACAGCGGCAAGGCCCGGATGCGGAAATCGGAACTTGCCTATATGCGGGCAGCAAACCTGCTTGCGGAAAAGGCGGTGAACGTCCGTTCGGAAGCCCGCTCTGCCTATCAGGCCTACCGCGCGAACTACGACATCGCGCGGCATTACCGCAACAGCGTAGTGCCGCTCAGGACCAAGATCGAGGAAGAATCCCTCCTCACATACAACGGCATGATCACCAACACGTTCGAACTGCTCGCCGACAACAGGGAAAAGGTCAACTCGATCCTCCTTGCCGTCAATGCAAAACGCGATTTCTGGGTGGCCGAAGCCAATCTCGCGCCTGCCATTTACGGCGGCGGCGCGGGTTCGGCGGGTGGTGAAACGGAAGTCGCAGCGGCTGCCGAAAGCGGCGGCGGTGGTCACTGAGAAAGGACAAGGACATGTTTAACAGAAGACAGATGCTCGGTGCGGGCGCAGCCCTCGTTTCGACTGCCGCCTGGGCGAAGACCTCCAACATGGGGCTGCCGGAAGCGGCCATCATGGAAAACGCGGAAACCCAGACCCCGGTTCGTCCTTCGTCCGGGCCGGACTACACCCCGGTCGTCACCCTCAACGGCTGGACCCTGCCCCATCGCATGAACAACGGCGTCAAGGAGTTCCACCTTGTCGCCGAACCCGTCGAGCGCGAAATGGCCGAGGGCATGACAGCCCATCTCTGGGGCTACAACGGCCAGTCGCCAGGACCGACCATCGAGGCGGTCGAGGGCGACCGTGTCCGCATCTTCGTCACCAACAAGCTGCCCGAGCACACAACAGTCCACTGGCACGGCATGATCCTGCCGTCCGGCATGGATGGCGTCGGCGGACTGTCGCAACCCCACATCCCCGTCGGCAAGACCTTTGTCTACGAGTTCGATCTCGTGAAGTCCGGCACCTTCATGTACCACCCGCATTCGGACGAGATGGTGCAGATGGCGATGGGCATGATGGGCTTCTTCGTCATCCATCCCAAGGACGAGACGTTCATGCCCGTCGACCGGGATTTCGTGTTTCTGCTCAGCGGCTACGACATCGATCCGGGTACCTATGTCCCGCGCGTCATGGAGATGACGGACTTCAACCTCTGGACCTGGAACAGCCGTATCTTTCCGGGCATCAGTCCGCTGGTCGTGTCGAAGGACGACAGGGTGCGCGTCCGTGTCGGCAATCTGACGATGACCAACCATCCGATCCACATGCACGGCTACGACTTCGAGGTGACCTGTACCGATGGTGGCTGGGTGCGGCCGGAAGCCCGCTGGCCGGAAGTCAGCATCGATATCCCGGTCGGCGCGATGCGCGCCTACGAGTTCGACGCAAAGTATCCAGGCGACTGGGCGATCCATTGCCACAAGTCGCATCACACAATGAATGCCATGGGCCACGACGTGCCCACCTTCATCGGCGTCGACAAGACATCCGTCACCGAAAAGATCCGGAAACTCCAGCCGGAATACATGCCCATGGGAACCGCCGGCATGGCGGACATGGGTGAGATGGAAATGGAAATTCCGGAGAACACAGTTCCGATGATGACCGGATGGGGGCCGCATGGCCCGATCGAGATGGGCGGCATGTTTTCCGTCGTCAAGGTCCGCGAGGGCATCACGGCGGACGATTATACCGATCCCGGCTGGTACGAAAACCCACCCGGCACGCAAGCCTGGGAGTGGACGGGGGAACTGCCCGACACGACCAAGGCCAAGGACGCAAAGACCCAGATCACCCCCAAGCCCATGAAGCACGGCTGATCTTCATCTCTATCCAATCGAACAACCGAAGGAATACATCATGAAAACTGCGATGATCGCCCTTTTTCTGGCGGCGCTCGCCACACCCGCCCTCGCCTCCGGCACTCACGAAGGCGGCCATCACGGTGCCATGGCTGTCGGTGAACCCGGCAAGAAGGCGCAGGCCACCCAGACCATCCGGGTTTCCATGAAGGAAACGGACGACGGAAAGATGATCTTCACCCCGAACACCTTCAAGGTTCGCAAGGGGCAGACAATAGTGTTTTCCATCAAGAACACGGGGGAGCTCGACCACGAGTTCATCCTCGACCAGGAAGACAAGATCATGGAGCACAAGGTCGTGATGGAGAAGTTCCCGGAGATGGAACATGACGACCCGAACGCGATCCGCCTGGCTGCCGGAGAGGCTGGCGAGATCGTCTGGAAGTTCACCAATGACGGCACCTTCAAGATCGCTTGCCTTGTACCCGGCCACTACGACGCGGGAATGCACGGCGACGTCACCGTGGCCAAGAAATAATCCGAAGCAAGGAGACATGACATGAAATCCATCATCAGATTCGCCTCGGCAACCCTTCTCGCAGTCGCCCTCGCGTCCGGTGCTTTCGCTACCGAATTCACCAAGGGTACCGTCAAGAAAGTCGATGCCAAAGCGAAGAAAGTCACGATTATCCACGAGGAACTCAAATCCCTCGAGATGCCCGCAATGACCATGGTATTCCGCGTCAAGGACGACGCCATGCTCGAAAAGATGAAGGAAGGCGCAAGCATCGAGTTCGTCGCAGAGCGCGTCGAGGGCAAAATCACGGTCACGGACCTCAAGTAACGCGACAGGGTCGGGCCTTCCAAGGCTCGGCCCTTCCGACCTCCTCCCCTTGGATCGAGATATGTCGATCATTCCGACCTGGATCAATGGATCAAAAATCATCGCCTTTCACCAACAGCGCTTCCACCCGGGAGATGCGGTCAGCCTCGCTGCGGTTCGTTGTCCTTTCAATCCTGTTCGCCAATCTTCTTTTCGGTGATGGCTTCGCCAGCTTTACGACCCATGTCATAGTCAGCTCGGTCTATTTGATCGTCAGCGTGGCATCTGTGGCGGTGGCTGTCTATTTCCCGACACAAAGGCACCTCAGCGCACTGTTCGTGACGCTCGATGCGGCATTGGTTGTGGCGATCCTTTATGAACACATCCTGGCTAGTCCGATCACGGAAGACCACGCCCTTACGACATCGAGCTTGGTCGTGTCATTCATCCTGCTGAACCACGTTGCGTTGAAGCTCGAGCGTAGGCTGATCGTTTTGTTTTCGACCATCGTGGTCTTAGCATGGGTGCTTATGCTTGCCCTGATGGCGTTCAGTCATCATGCCAGCGCACACGGAACATTGCTTACCAATTTCTTCAACGAGGACCTCGGTCTGACCATAAGTTTCGCGTTCACCTCGCTGGCCGTATATCTGTTGGCGCGTGATCACGATCGCACCATCAGACAGGCTTTGAGGATTGAGGAGAAACGCATGAACCTTTCACGCTTTTTCTCGCCAACGGTCGTCGCCGATCTTCAGACTGCCAGTGCCAGCCTTGACCTCGAGCGGCGTGACGCGGCGATCATGTTCGTCGATATCCGCGACTTCACGTCATATGCGGAAACCGCTTCTGCCCGCGAGCTTGCCCGTGTCCTCGGTGAGTATCGGCACGTCGTCGCCGGCACGGTGTTCGCTTACGGCGGGACGGTTGACAAGTTCATCGGAGACGGTGTGATGGCGGTATTCGGACAACCGAAGCCGAAGGCGGACGATGCCCAGCGGGCAATGGCCTGCGCGTTGTCTTTGACTGCTGCACTCGACGAGTGGCGCAACGACAACATCGAAAGGGGCGGCCCCTGTCTGGACGCGGGGATCGGCCTTCACTATGGCACCGTTCTGGGTGGGGTCATTGAAAGCGGTTTCCATGACGAGTTCACCGTGATCGGTGACGCGGTCAATGTCGCCCAACGCCTGGAGTCTTTGGCCAGCCTTTTAAAATCGCCGCTGGTTGTTTCAGAGCGTATGATCGAAGAGGTCCCGAGCATGTTCGGGGCCAATAATTGGGTGTACACAAACAGTGTCAGCATCCCAGGCAGGAAAGCGTCGCTCAACATCGCCTATATACGTCGTGCGGCCACTCTCGCATCGCCTGTCGACTATGAGACCGGGGACATGCATACCGATATCAAGAGGTCTTCTTTCCAATCGCTTCCGGCAACACCGCTCGTTGGAACATAAACCGCACCACCGATGAAGACCTTGCCGGGGCTATCACATTTCACACGGACGTCGTGGCTTCCCTGGTCAATGTACCTGATCGAACCCGCGCTATCGAATTCCGTCAGGCCGATGGTCACATCGAAGTCGTAGTCCTGGACGGGTGATGCCTGCAGCGAGGTCACAGTCAGATTGACGGTAACATCGTCCTGGAAATGCGAGACATGAAATGGTGGACGTTCTGCCGACCGGGCCTGAATGACCGAAGCGGCTATCGCGAACGGTAGTATCAAAATCTTGCGGCTCCACATTGACCCCTCCCAAGGTATGAGAGGCAAACATCATAGCACCAATTCAACTGGGCGACATGGATTCCCGTACAGCTCTATAACCAGTCAAAACTAAAGATAAGGTCGGTCAAGATCAAAACTACAGCTTTTTCTAGGTCGCCCCGCGCGATGGTCGAGCCTTTCAGAAACCGGCCAAAGCAGGAATTGCCGTGCCGCCAGAGACGACGGCACGGCAACCGTGGTCACATGACTTTCTTGATATCGGAATAGGCACCTACCCGATTTCGGTGGCAAGACACCTCGCGAGCTTGCCGCCGAAAGCCTTGATGGCCTGATCAAGGTTCAGGGTCTCATATGGAAGATGCGAGATGACAGTGCAAACGCGCGCCGCGCCGAAGACCTCCAAAAACGCATGGTCGACAAGCTACATGAGCGGGCCTACTCGCGCATCTTGCGCCGTGAGGTCGCGGACCTGTGGTTAAGCCAGCGCTGGCCCACTCTCGGAGGGGTCAAACCCGTCGATTACTGCATGGACGAGAAGACGCTCGCTAGATGTTTTGAGGTCCTGGAGGTGTTCGTGGCCGGCGATCGTAAACGGGGTCGGCGATGATGGTATGGGTTGCGCCGGCTCGAGCTCCGATTCACACTGGGTGAAACGGAGACGATGAATGAGTAACCTTCCTATGTCCGCTATATCGGCGATGAAGCAGTGCGAAGAGCGTGGTGATTTTTCGACCATGAGAACGCATCTCAATGCGACGGGACAGGAGGTGATCGACGGCAAAGGTTCCCTAATGGACTGGTCTCACCCATTCAACAAAGAAATGCTCTCCGCTGGAGCATTCAAGAACCGTTACCCCAATCAATCGATTACAGCCGCTGGTGGGGAAGAGTGAGCATCAAAATCGTCGGCGGATGTGGCGGCGATTTCTCGGGCCTTTTCAGCCGTAAGCCGCCCGGTGTTCATAAAGCCGTTCGGCCCCGTCAGGATATAAAAGGCGTGGCGACCGTTCTCATCTAAGACAGCGAACACCGAGTGGCTTTTAGAATTACCGTAGCTTGCAATCAGGCGAGTCTTTGCTATGCCTGACGGTAGAGTTCTCACTGCCAACCCATTAGCCGGATTGCCGACGTACTGGCGAGCTGCGCTAAGGCTTGAGAAGCTGCCAATCAGTACGCCGTCGACCCGCACCTTTATGCTAGCGACTTCACTGCCTGGCTTACGGATTTCGAAAACTTCAACGCTCATTTTACCCTCCGGTTTCGGAAGGAATTAGCAACAACACCTTAACGGCTGCATAATCGGTCTCCGCGCTCGGCATCTCCGGTTACATATACCTCGTGTAATCCGTACTAACCCTGCCGTCCCCGACATACTTTAGGACTTCCGCCACCTTGCGAGCCGCGCGGATCGGGATCGGTAGCTTCTGGTTCATCTGCGTGGAATTCCAGTTTATCTTCGTCATCGAAAGGAGCTCCTTGGCGATCTGGGCCACCGTGCTGTCACTCGATTTGTGCGGACAAAGCAGGAGCGGCCGCGGGTCGTACATTCCTGGATAGGTCCCATAGTACGGGATGCTGCCGTTGGTATAAAGGAGTCCCTTCCCGTCGAGTTCGACAAACGTCCCGCGCATCACGGGATAATTGCCGTCTCGCATGACCTTGATTGACGACGATTCCTGGACCCAAACGAGGTCCTTCATCTCAGTACCAACTTCGTCGAGCGCCTCCATAATCCCGTCAGCCTCCTCGTCCCGAAAGCGCGATGTCTTGAGGACGATCACGCGAGCGGGGAAATTCTTGTGATGGCTTTTGTAGGCGTTCAGGACTTCGGAGATTAGGCCCTTCGCGTCGTCCTCTGTCATATAGGGGTGACGGCCCCGGCTTTCAGTCTGTGCCCGACGGCCTTTCAGGATGAAGCCACGTCCCCGCTCGTCGAACATCTGCGCGGCACTCGTGAAGAGCTGCTGTCCGCCGACTTCGCGATAGAAGCTAATGCCGATGTAGCATGCGGAAAACTCGCCCTCCTGAGGCATACGCCGCCATGGGATGCGTCCAGACCCCTTGTAATACAGCGAGGTCATGATGTTCCAGCTTCTGTCGGCCTCATCCTGGATTTTGCGAGCGCTGCTTTCCTTGACCTTGCGAGGGATGACGGCACGTTCGTCGAGGACATCCTCCCATACTATCTGGATCGGGAACCGGAGGTGCATCGCCTTCGCCTTCAGAAGGCCGCGGAAGTTAGGGGCATCGGAACCGCCACTGTCTTCCTTTTCCACCGTGCCGTCGGAATCGACCTTGGCATTCCAAACCCGCTCTATGAGAGTAACAGGAAGCGCAACGATGGCTACATTTGGACGGCTGCTTCCTTCATCGATAGCAGTGAGCAACTGCATGATCTCGTCGACCGCCATCTCAACGGCCTTGCCGTGATGTGGCTCCTTCCTGATCTTGTCGATCTTGGCTTGCGGTATAGCCGCAGTCGCGTCCGGCGCGATCTCGAACTTGCATCGGTAGGGGTTCTGGTTGCCAAGACCCGGGAAGTCCGGGTGCATGTTCGGATGCTTCTCGGATTTCCCGAGAAAGCCGATCGAGGCGGCTGCGAGGAACTTCTCTGAGTCCTCGACTGTCTTCGCGCTGCCAACAACTGCGATCTTGATGGCATCGCTGCTCGTAGTCTGCAAAGGTCCGGCGACGACCAGGCCGCGCCGCGGATCGGGGTCTTGGTGCTGTCCGCCGAACTCGAGTAGCGGCTCTTCGAATATGGTTGATGTGAACTTCATGCCCAATTCAACAAGTCCTTCTCGTCCCCGGTCTCGTCCTTCTTCGGTGAACCCCATACGTCTTCAGGAACCCTTGTCGGCAAATCCAGCGATGGTGGGAATCCGAACGAAAGCCAGGGTTCGTTTGAGGCAACCGCGAACAGGTCGTCCGACTTGGGTTCGAGGGTGGCAAGAAAACGATGCCACATAATCACCTGGCCTCGGAGCGCCGCGCTCTTGTCGAGCCGCTTCTTTCCCGACAGGAGCGCGTCAGGATGGGTGTGTGCGATGAACCCGTCGAACGTGAAGTGGTAGGTCGGCTCGATAACGAGGAACCACTCGTCATAGAAGCTTTCGAAACGCGGTACGAACGCGTGGTGTCTCACGAAGTCCACCCGCTCCTTATCGCCCTTGCTCTTAGAGACGTTGACGACGTCGGCTTCGGTCGCCTTTTTCGCGGACTCGTATTTGAACGTCCGGGGCATGTTCCGTGTTTTGGCCTTGAAGTAGTAAAGCTTCTTCTCCTTGTCCCAGGAAAGCTCGGGCCAGACCTGGTGCGACAGCTGCTGTCTAAGCAGGAAGGCGAAGTTGTTGCGCTCGTCGACGTCGTCGTGGAAAGCTAGCGCGCCGACATCTATGGCCTCCACCTGGTCGGTATCGACGATGTGCCTGCAGACGGATATCCTCGGATCATGGAACGACCAGTACGTATCTCCCTTGATGACCCAGTCGAAACGTGTCGGCTCATCTGCGTCGAATAGGATCGCGGATGCCTGCTGCCGGGAATAGGCCGTCGTCGAAACGAAGACTTCGGCTGGTAGTTTGATGGGCAGGATGTTTACGAGGGCCTCCTCGCCGCCACCCAGAGGCGGCACGAAATACCCGAACCCCGCCTTCGGGACGGTGAGTGCGCCAAGGCGGTCTACCGCTCCTTCACCGAGGGTGTCGATGGCCTTGCTGAAATTCAGACGTCGATCCTGAAACTCCTCTCCCCTCGGGATTTCCTTCCAGTAGAAGGTGTTGTCCGAGCGACGGTGAAGGACGATGATTATCGGCAGGTTGCTGCCGCGCCAGTAGGCGAGGTCTTCGCTCCTGAGCAGGTAATGGAAGCCACTGTCGTCCTCGCCCGGATATTTTCCCGCTGCGGTGGTCTTGACCTGGACGGCGATCATCTTGGCCAGCGGCTTTCCGTGGTCCATGACCTCGACAATAGCATCGATGCCCGCTTCGAGCCGCGACCGTGGGTCGAACTGGAAACCGATCTTCAGGAACTGGAGCTTCGCCGCCGTTTCACCGATCTCGCCGACGATCTGATTCTGGGTAACGTTCTTTGCCATGCAGGAATGATAGGCAGAGGTTTCGGTGTCTGCCAAGACGAGGTTACCGAACAACCCCGAGTTTATCACGCGTTACGTCGGGCTTTGTCTTTTGATCCTCTCGTAACGGCTTTTGCGCGCCTTCGCCTCGGCGACCGTCCCTTTGATGTCCAGAAGAAACTGCATCAAGCAGTCTTCGGTAATATTGAGGGGAAGTCGATAGTCTGTCCCCTGCCCTTTTCGCGGTACGATGCGGGCGCAGAGCTCCCTGGTGGTATCGTCGTATTCGAACAGGACCGACATGCAGGACGACGAAGCCCAGACGCGTTGGCCCCTCCGTGGCAGAAACGGCGGGAAGTACATTGTCAGTAACATGTCCTCGACGCCCCTTTGCAGTTTGACCCATAGTCGCTGGAAATCACTGTCCGTCACCATGCTCGTGTCTGTCTCAAGACCGAAAACGCGTAGCATGTCACTTCTTCGGTAGACGGATTCGAGTCTGTGACGTCCTCGCTGTCCCGAAATCACTGGAACTACCCCGTCGTTCAGCATCTGGTCGTTTAGGACAGTCGGATGCACACGGAGGACGTTTTCGAACAGGGAGATTCGCGCGTGCGAGGTAGCGAATTCCAGGACTGCCTGCCGTGGAAGAAGGAATTCTTGGGCGACCTTTTTCGGCAGACCGAGGTGGCCTGCCTCTCTGAGCGCGCAGACGGTCATGCTCGAAAGACTCAGGATCGCGGCAGCCTCGTTCGAGTTCACGTAGTCCGGGAGCTTGACCCGCCGTCTCTCCACAGGCTTCGCGTTCGCACGCCGCCTCTGAATGTGGTAAGGTCCCTCGACGGTTAATCCCGAAAAACCGCGTGCAGGGTCTGCCTTGGCAAGGACCTTGATCCGGCCGTCGAGGATGCCCACTGCGGCTTGCCCCATGGATACCTTCGTTTGCTTGCAGTACTTCCAGAACGAGACGGCATGGTCCTTGTTTCCGCCCGTCTCGATGTGCTGGATTTTGTCGAGGATCGCGTTGATCCTGCGGAGGTCGAAACTCCCACCGTTGCGTCGGCCTTTTGCAAGTCCGACAAATGACTTCAAGTGTCCGGCCGCGACGAGTTGCGGAAGTCCGCGGTGGGAGATTCCGAGGAGCTTCCGTGTCTGTGAGGCGGTGAGAAGCTCGCGCGCGAATTCGGCGATACGGACTGCGGAATCCTCGGACAGGACGGATTTCAATCGTGCCCGATCGATAAGTCCGAGTTCGTCGGCGATACGCTGCACGCCCCTCTCCGACATCTTCAGTTCCGGAGCAAGTCGTCTGATGGTCGTATGTTTTCGCTCGAAATCGCTTGCGCTCGTTGGTCGCGTGATGCCCTGATATTCGAGCGAACTGGCCTCCCGGCAGATCGCGCGGCTTACCGCCTCCAAATCGCGGTTTTTCAGTAGGAAGTGGTAACCGCGGAGCCATCCGAAAACGTCGTCCTGCCCCCTCGATGTGGATTTGAACCGAGCGTTCTCGCGAATCCAGGTGCGGAGATTGTCCGTGAGGACTTCTCGGCTTTTAGATGCCCTGAACCCGATATCGATATCGTCAGTCCTGAGGTCGGGGACGCGCTTGTGAAATGGGTTCGACAGCAGACGGCCGTACATTTCACAGAAGCGAATAGCAGTGCTGATATCGTATCGGTCGAACAACTCATGCGGGATCGGGGTATCGAAGCCCATCCGTCCGATCATGTAACGTGCGAAGGTTTCCTCCGAATACGGCGGCGTACCGTATCGGGCGAGCATATAGCCGTTACGCGACGTCTCGAAATCGGTCCAGGTCCACGATACCGGCCCGCCGCCAACATCACGGGTCTCGAGTTCCAGACCGTGATAGGGGCATCGGCGAACGTGGACGACATCCCACCAGACTCGATGATAGGCCTGCTCGGCGAGACAGGCCGGACACCATCGCCGCTTCTGCGTTGTAAGCTGGATTCTGCGAAATGCCTGTCCTCCGATTTCGACGCATTTGCCGACCGTTTTCGGGGTGGCGTGCCGCAACTTGAGCTTCCACTCCTCGGGGAATGGATGCTGTTCGATGATATTCAGCGCCTTCTCGTACTCCACGCAATGGCCGCCGGAGACCTCGTTCCAGAGATTGAAGGTCAGCAAGCTGGGGATGCCCTGCTCTCGAACAAGACGCAGGATGAAGCCAAATGCAGGCTCGCCCATGCCCGGTGGAAGATTCCACCGGGCAAACATCATGAAGGTTGGTTCAAGCGGCATCTGCCACCTCCGGTCCGTCGTCAGAGATGTGGTTGAAGGGAATATATTGTTTCCCCTCCTTGGCCACCTTGGCGCCGTCTTTCATCCGTTCGAGCGCGGCGGTCCGGAGGTGGCTCGGCATGATGCAGTTGCGCTTCTCGTTGATGGCCATGTACGCGGCATCGATCACGATGTTCATGACGTTGCCAATCGATCCCCGGCTGACGTGGAGAAAGTCCGCGACGTATGATTTGGAGGAGAGGCCGGACTTTCGCAGGAACGGCAGCCGACGATCGACACCTTCCAGGAAGACCCGGAACTGCTCGCGGTCGTCAGGGATGTCGGCATCGAAGTCATAGGCCGTGTCGTGCGGAAAACCTCCCCGGTTCTTGAGATGCGGAATGAGTTCGACGCTCTCCCGGATCGATGGCAGCCCTGCCAACAGGATGTTGCAGTTCTTCGCGTTCGCAATCGCCGTCAGTAGCGAAACGTAATACGGAGTCTTGCGCATTTTGGCGAAGAGGCGATGGGCATCATCGATGATAAGGAGCTCGACTCCAAAGAGTGCCACCCGCCTGGCGGCCTGCGTGTTTACCGACGCGGTCGACAACCGAGGGATGGAGGATGCCGCCGTCTCAAGATAAATCTGGCGGCCAAATTCCAGCAGGTCCCAGTCGTCACGGGCTTCGATATAGAGGACCGGAACGATGTAACCGTTCTCGCCGAGAACGGCCGAAAACTTGCTGGCGTAGGACTGTAGGATGGTAGATTTGCCCGCTCGAGAGTCGCCAAGCAGACCTCCCACCCAGCCGGGGCCCGCAATCCCGTCATCAACAGGCCTGTGAAACCGTGCGACTCTCTCCGTGAGGCGTTTGAACTGACTGGATGGCACTACGAGATTGGTGACCATGGCCTGCCTCGCTGCGGGAGACAACTCGGAAGCCGCCCTCCGCTGCTCGTCGGTGAGAAACTGGGTACGATGAAATTCTGGAAACACTCTCATTCGTCGTTCTCCTGGTTTTCCTGCTCTCCGAGCAGGTGTTCGATGCTGTCGGGGTCTTCGTATGCGCCTGCCCTGGTGGGCAGGTTTTCGTCCGACGTGTCGGGGCCGATGTCGATGTCCGGAGCCTCGTAGTGGGGAACCATGCCGAGAAGTGCATCGCCTGGAACAAGGCGGCCGTCTTCGTCCCTCGCGAGAGTGCCGTAGGGAGTGTCGGCGGGGCGGTATTGCGGGTCATCCTGGACCCGGCTGAAGGGGTTGGGTGCAAACGGTTCGGCGTAGTTGTAGTCCTCGGCACTGGCCGCCTCGCTCACGACGACGTCCACCACCTCGCTGCGGGAGACCCTGCGGCTGACACCGCGGTAGAAGCTTGCGAACTTCTCGGCGGTTCCGAAGCTCTTGCGGTCCTCGTAGATCGACTTGAGGTTATCGAGGTGCTTTCCCAGAGAGGCCTCGAGTTCGGCGAGGTTCGTGACCGGACGGTGTTCGTTCTTGCGGAACTCCGCCATGGCGAGCCGATGCTGTGACAGGGTAAGCCCACGGGCATACCGACGGTCGTCCCCATGGGCTTCCGCGATGACCGTCCGCCCGAGTTCGGGAACTACCACGCTTGCCTTCCCGATATTGGTCGGGCTCCGCCAGGCCTTGTACTTGGTGACGGTCGTTCTGGGCTTCCTGCCGTCGCCGCTCTTGGCGGGCGGCGTGGCCTGCGGGTCCGTAGCCAGGACAGCAAGCGCGGCATCGTAATACCTTACCTTCTCGATGGTGAACGTACCCTGATTGATGGCGACCCAGTGGAAGTCGCCGGAAGCGTGAGCCAAGACCTCGGGACTGATCGGACGACGCTGGTGTGCGTCCTTGATGCCCCTCTCCCACAGCTTCGCTGGAACCTCCTTCAGCGTTCGGAGCACGCCCAGTCCGGCATGGCTGGAATGATTGTACTCGTGGACGAAAGCCGCGATGTAGCCGTTCAGCTCGTCCATGGTGAGCTTGGGAACGGCCGCCTCCTGCTCGGGGTCGACTTCTTTGCGCCGTGAAGGATTGGACTGGGTTGAACCCGGCAGATTGTGGAAAAGACCGTCGTTAGCGGTCCGAATGAACCGTTCCATCGCACCCTTGGTGTTAGGCTCTGCGGGGCGGAGCTCACGAAGGATGATACCCAGCCGCTGGCAGACCTCGTGCATGGCGTCGGAAATAAGATGCGGGTCGCAGTCGACGACCAGAACCAGCGGCACGCCGTACATTTCCCACTTCAACCACGGATGCTTTCGCATATCTTTGGGGTAGATCGCGTGGTTCAGCCCGAGGAGAAAGGTCTCCATGTTCGGCTTTCCGAAGAACACGGCGTACCCGAGGATGGAGCCGCTCATGCGGCCCCTGAACCAGGCAATGCCTGGGCGACCGTAAATGAAACCATACTTCTCGTGGAAAACCACGACATCGAGCTGCGTGTAGTCCATTTCAACGATGTCGAGCGGAGCGGTCGGAAGCATCTGAGGGATTTTCACCCCGTGGATGCGAAGGGCCGCTTCCGGTCCTTTACGGAGAAGGTCGCGGGTGAAATGGTCGACCGACCTCATCCGCCGCTGGATCGTGCGGTCGGAGGGTTCGATGAGGTCATCCTTGGCGTTGGTCGCCTCTTCGCGAACGTCCGCGTTTTCCGGGAAAAGCAGGAGGCTGGCGAAGTGCGTCTTTGCGTTCTTCCAGGTGCCCTTCTGTTGTCTCCAAGCGTATTCGACGGCTACGCGGAGAACTTCCTCGAAACGGTCCGAAAATTTCCGGATGCGGTTGCCGCTCGATTTAGCGGGTACCAATGCGGCCAGACGGTCGAAAGGAGCTTCAAGATACCGCTCGATATCGCCCTGCACCTGCCTGTATCCGGGCGTCTTGCATCCGATGTTGGCGGCAAGTTTTCCGGCGGAACGCTGAATGACCGACTTCGAAGGGACTTCAAGAACCCACTCGTTCGCCTCCAGCGCCGCCACCACGAAAGCCAGTTTGCGCCTGGCGATATCCTCGTCGGCAGGCTCCATCGCCGTGGAGCTTCCAACGGTTTTCCCGAGCCGGAAAGACTCTTGTGGAATGAACCGACCCTGTTGCTCCAGCAGCGAAATCTGCTCGTGCGACAGGTGGGTGATATTGCTACTCACGACGTTCTGCACGGTGAAGCGTCCGCCGAGGCCGTCATGTTCGTCGTAGCTGACGACCTGCATCGGCGCGATCTTCGCCCTCATCTCGTTGAGGATCGAGAACCGGAACCCCGACGCGAAGTCGTAGCCCTGAACTGCGACAGGACCGCCCGTGCCCGACGGAATGCCAAGTTCAGAGGCAGACAGCGCGATCGGCAGGTTTTCGCGTTTGAGGAAGTCCGAGTGCTTCTGGATAGCCATCATGCGGCTCCTTTCATCTGAGTAAGGGCGTTTTTCATTCTCAGGCTGACGACGGTGTCGTCGGAGAACGGGCGACTGAGGTCGAGACGAATGTGTCCCCGCGCATAGAGCTGCATGAGCGCGCTGAAACTGCGGTCTACGTCATCGAGGCGGGTGTCGTGGTCATCCGTTCGCCAGATTGGGCAAGCCAGCTTTGCCTTCCTGCGCACTTCGCCAATTGTCGTCCAGGGCCCCACCTGGTCGATTACCTGCCGCACGGCCATCAAGGCCTTGAGATCATCGACCCAGAGATGCCGCCAAACCTTCTGGATGTTGCTCCACTGTGGCTCGATGCGCAGGCTGAGTTCGTTGTGGACGGCGTAGTGGATGCCCCATTTTTCACGGCACGCGCGTCTGAGTGCGTCGGTTCTCCTGGCAATCCCAGGCCTTTCCAGCTGGATGGCCCGGGGAACGACATCCATGTAGACGTAGGAGCCGTCTACCATCATGACCCCGATCTCGGGGTTGTAGCACTTGTGGCCAACAGGGCCGTATCGGTCGTAGACCACGCATTCGACCTTGGTCGGGAACGGAGAGATAAGGACGACCCTCGGATCGGTCTCCAGTCTCATCATGAGCTCGGCGGACAACGGCTGGGAGACGCGAACGTAGCTTCTGTTCACAGACTTCCGGGTCGGAACGACGTGGGGGATGGCTTGGTGCTTCTTGCGCCGAGGTACGTCGTAGACAGGCTTGTGATCGGGGTCGAAGCCCGGAACTACTCTGGAATTGCGAGGCATTGGGTATCCTTTCTTCGGGCATGGCTCCGCCATTCGCCCGTACGAGGGGTCGTCGGTGGTCCTGCGCAGCGGTGGAAGTGGGAGTTTAGATTTCCATCAGGTCGTCATCGAAACGGCGGCTGATTGGAAAGAGCTGATCTGTCTCGAACTCCTCCATCAGGCCAGCAACCGAGGAGGCTGGAACGCCAAGGGTAACGAGGTCCGAGAGACTGATGGATTGCGCGGTGTGAATGCTGTTGCGATTGAACATGGGATAGCACTCCTGCCCGGCGTGACGACCGGCGCGATAGGGTTTGACGAAGGATGACTGAATTTCAGCGTCCTATTCGGAACTGCTGCTTCTGACTTGATCGCTTCATGGCGCACCTAAAATGGTGATGGTTTAAACAAGGGCGAGCGGCGGCATTCTCCCGGAGGGAGTTATATTCGAGCGATTCGACTTGCCGTGTGCCTCATGAGGTCACCCTTGTTCAACCGGAGGAGCGCAACTGGCATTCCTTACCTGGAGTGAGAGCGGGAACAAATAAAGAACGCACACGGAATGTCAAACGATTTCCGGACGATACGCGGAAATGGGCTCAAAATTCTGCCGATGCAGGGTGTTGTTTACCTATTGGTAACTGATTGACGTCAGCATCATCAGCATCTCCTCCTCTGTGAGGCGATAGGGGTTCTGCAGCTGGAGTGGCTGTGGGGCTTTGGTGGAATAACTGGCTCTCTGGTTGTAACGTCGAGCAGTTTCTTCTTTTTATACCATTTCGATGAAAGGGTCGCTTCCAAGGGCGACTCTTTTCTTTTGCCCCTACTCCAGCGGCAGAACCCGTCGCGGTTTCGATGAGGCAAGCTTGGCTCTCAGATATTAACGGTCGGTAAACGTAATTTTTCACTAGAACGACGTTTCGACCCGTTAGCTGCCCCTTAATAGCGGTGGCAGTCGTCACTCCAAATCGCACCAATAGCTGATACCTGAAACGAACTTTTAGAACCAAAGGATGCGGATCGGTCCAACCGACGGATCGTCAGCACTCTCGTCATTTTGGCGATATTTGACTGCCCCGATTTCGGACATCCAGAAAAACTGGTTGGGCAGTTGCCGACCCAATACAGCGAGACCACGAGCGAAAGCCCTTCCTCATGCCGCCCTCTATTTTGATCGTGCTTCGCCAAAGAGAAAGGGCGGATAGCTCGCGATAAGGCGCTCGATGTTGGCCTTTGGTGTCTGCAATTTTATGACAGGTCTTCACCGGGCGCAGGACGCCTTCCACATATATGACACGTCGGGCCGTCGACCGTATTCTGACGGTCACGGATCGACTTCGGCCGAATGCCATTCTGATGATCCCGATCTAATGCCACGATTAAGTTGGAACCTTCGAAAGGGCGTTTCCGAAGACTTCGAATGCGATCGATGTCTAAGCGAGGTTCCCGTGTTTGGCATCGGTGGAAACTGTTCGAGGGCTACGTGGGACCACCCGGCGCTTCTAGTCGTATCGCAAGTTCAACAATTTCGACGCGGAAACTCCGCGGTTTGGAGTCGTGAAGGTGAGGACGAAAACTATTTCCGCTGTTCCAGCACCAACAGTGAGTTCTTCAATTATTGAAGGCAAAAAATCTGCTCTATCAGCTTTGATATGCGGGCCCATCAGCAGCTGCGTGAACGTCTGAACCTCATCCCAGGCACGCCTATCTCCCCATATTTCGGTTCAGGGGCGCGCCGCCATTGACCACTTAATCCGAAAACTAGGTGGCATTTAATTTCAAAAGAGGCGTCCTTTAAGGGAACGCCGATCGGTGGAAATGCTACCGAGCAAACAGTGAAAAGTTGCCTGTCCCCCCGTGAGATTCGACTACGAAAATCACCCGATTTTTCCATGAGATTTCGGTAAGAGGCGTACGTTTGAGGGGCCGAATATTGCTATTCGGCCCCTCAAACGTCTCGAAAATTTACCGTCATTGGGCGCGCATTATTTTTGAGAAAAAGCCAATTTCTCAAAAATTGTGATTTTAAGCCGTCCCGGCACCGTTCATAGTCGTCTTAGGGTTGCGAATCAGCCTGCTAGTGCGAAGGTAGTTGGTCTCAAATGCGGACCTAGATGGCGAACTTCATCAAACCTTGGAGAGCGACTGCTCGAGATCGGCAATGATGTCGGCGACATCCTCGATGCCGACCGAGAGGCGGACCACTTCGGGGCCTGCACCGGCGGCCGTCAGCTGTTCCGGGCTCAACTGGCGATGGGTGGTCGAGGCCGGATGGATGACCAGCGAGCGCGTGTCGCCGATGTTGGCCAGATGCGAGAACATCTCCAGCCCCTCGACGAAGCGCTTGCCCGCCTCGTAGCCATCCTTCAGACCGAAGGTGAAAACGGCACCGGCCCCCTTTGGCGAATAGCGCTTCTGCAGGGCATTGTTGGCATCCGTCTCGAGGCCGGCATAGTTGACCCAGGCGACCTTGTCATGGGCCGAAAGCCATTTGGCGACGGCCATTGCATTGTCGCAATGGCGCTGCATGCGCAGCGGCAGGGTCTCGATGCCGGTCAACAGCAGGAAGGCGTTGAAGGGCGAGATGGCCGGTCCGAAATCGCGAAGGCCCAGCACGCGGCAGGCGATCGCGAAGGCAAAATTGCCAAAAGTGGCATGCAGCACCATGCCGGCATATTCCGGGCGCGGCTCCGACAGCATCGGATATTTGCCGGATTTCGACCAGTCGAACGTGCCGCCATCGACGAGCACACCGCCCATCGAATTGCCGTGGCCGCCCATGAACTTGGTCAGCGAATGCACGACGATATCGGCACCGTGCTCGATCGGGCGCAGCAGATAGGGCGTTGCCATGGTGTTGTCGACGATCAGCGGCAGGCCGTGTTTCTTCGCCACGGCCGAGATTGCCGCGATATCGACGAAGGTTCCGCCGGGATTGGCAAGGCTTTCAATGAAGATCGCCTTGGTCTTGTCATCGATCTGGCTTTCGAAGCTGTCGATGTCGGCCGTATCGGCCCAGCGCACATGCCAGTCGAACGACTTGAAGGCATGACCGAACTGATTGATCGACCCGCCGTACAAGCGCCGCGCGGCGATGAAATTGTCACCGGGGCTCATGATCGTGTGGAAGATCAGCAGTTGCGCCGCGTGGCCGGAAGCAACCGCAAGGGCCGCCGTTCCGCCCTCGAGCGCTGCGACCCGCTCCTCGAGAACCGCCTGCGTCGGGTTCATGATGCGGGTGTAGATATTGCCGAACGCCTGAAGACCGAACAGCGAGGCGGCGTGATCCGCATCGTTGAAAACGAAACTCGTCGTCTGGTAGATCGGCGTGGTGCGCGCGCCTGTGGTTGGATCCGGCTGCGCGCCGGCATGGATGGCAAGTGTATTGAAACCAGGATTGTTCTTCATGGACGTGTCCTCCCCTTGACCAAGATGGCGGCACTATTTCAGACGCCCAACCCATCCGCAAAGGTTGATTTTCTCTTTTGCACGCGAAATACGCGGCAATTTTTTTATCGACGTTCGCGCTGGCGACGCTGCCTTCAGCCGATCAATCTCGGATATTCGATCGCCGGGCAGCGATCCATGACCACATTGATGCCACGGGCCTCCGCACTTGCTGCCGCCGTGTCGTCCCGCACGGCCAATTGCCCCCAAATCGTCTTCGGAAGCGGCTCCAATTCGAGGATTTCTGCAATCAATGCCGGCAGGGCTTCGGCGGCGCGAAACACGTCGATCATGTCGACCGGTTCCGGCAGGTCGGCCAGCGACGCGTAAACGGTCTGCCCCTGGATCTCCTTGCCCGCCTGGCCCGGATTGACCGGATAGACTTTGTAGCCCTTGCGCAGCAGGAAGGCCATGACGCGGTAGCTCGGACGCTCGGCATTGGGAGACGCACCGACCAGCGCAATGGTCTTGGTCGCACGCAGAATGTCGGCGATGTAATAGTCGGGATATGTGTCGTGGTTCATGAAACCTGTCCGCGCTGGATCTGAGAGTGTCGGGATAATTGGGAACCCGTCGCAAGGAGTCAATGTCCGGCGACCACCCGTCCCCGGTCGACGCGGTCCCCGGCACACCTTGCGAGACAGGAAAGTCAAGAATGGCCGTTGCAATTCGGCGCCAGCAGTCCCAGAACCGTGAGGCGCGAAAGGC
>NZ_LSRP01000034.1 GCF_001885585.1 Pararhizobium antarcticum | reverse complement strand
AGTGGCTATGGACGTACAACAACGAACGGCCCAATATGGGCATCGGCGGCATAACGCCCGCACAGAAACTGAAAATGGCCGCGTGAATTCTACTGCTGAGCCCCGTTAAAAACGGGGGGATTACCGAAGCCCCAGCTCTTCTTTGCCTGCGTCAACCCGATGAGGAGATCAGGGATTACCACGGCAATGACTTGCCTATTGCCACATAAATGGCATAAAATCGTTTTCCTGGCCAGACGGCATGGCAAATCAAATAACTAAATGTCATTTACCGATTGGCGCAGAGGGGCGTTTTTCAATTGAGTTTGGAAGGGTGGCCAATTCCCCTTAGAAGGCGATGACGTAGATGGGTGTTTGTCCAATCCTCAAATTCGAAGCAAAAAAACTGAAACTTTGTGCTAAGCTAGTCAGCTTCAGGCGTCTCAAAATATACGGAAACAGGAATGCTATCTCCACGTTCATTTATCGATAAATTGGCGATTGAAATCAGAGATTATTTGAATAATCGTTATCCCGTAAGGCACATGCTGCTTGCCAGAAAACAGGCAAATTCCTGGGATGCAACCTTTGAGAAAATATTCGCGGGAAAGTCGATAGCGGGTGTCGGCGACGTGCTTGAGTCGATCAATCTTAGTTTGACGCGGCCTATCAGTGGCCTTAAGTCCGATGTTGACTTGGGCGCGACGTCGTTTCCGTTCATATTTGAAGCGATGGTGAGATTAGCAGATGCCAGCGCCCAAACGATGTATATCTACGGGAGTGATGGTTTATGGAAAAACCTTAATAACGCCCGGTTCAAGGCGTGGGTACAAAAGCCCACCAGCAGTGGCGCGGTTGAGCTGGCGATTGTTGATGCTTCCCGAGCATTGGTATCACGCCACTCCATCCACCTTTGGACCCAGCATCAGAGTTTTATCCAGTCACGCAGCCAGACTGCTCCGTTAAAGAAGGTTAGGGCTGAAAAATCGATAAAATCCTCTGCCCGGGCTCGCAACCAGAATACTATTTCGGAGATAGATGTCGTCTACACATGGGTGAACAGCAACGACGCTAATTGGCGTGAAATGGTTTCGAAGTACAAGGATCTTTCGCAAATCGATCCCGATCGATTTGATCAGACGGATGAGTTAAAATTCTCAATCAGATCGATCGAGATGTACGCGCCGTGGGTCCGGAAAGTTTTTGTTTTTTCTAATTGCAACCCACCCGAATGGTTTCAGGAAAGCGAACGCGTGAAGTGGGTGATGCATGACAAAGTTATTCCGGAACAGTATTTACCAACTTTTAATTCTCATGCAATCGAGACTTTCCTGCACCAGATCAGCGGCCTTTCGGAAAACTTCATCTATTTTAACGATGATTTTTTTCTATCAGGATTTGTGCGTCCAACGGACTTCTTCACCGCACAGGGGCAAACGATTTGCCGCCTCGAGCCTTACGGAACACTACCGTATCTTGCCGAACTGAGGACTGAAGGTGTGGCAGAAGAGTGGCAGTGTGCAGCGGTAAATGGCGCTGAACTAATGTTGATGAAAGAGAATTATTATCCAACGCAGATTCATCGCCATGCGCCTTACGCGTTTTCCCGGTCATTATATGGCGAACTTGAAGTCGCTTACGCTGCAGAGATGGATGCTACGCGTTCGGCTAGATTTAGAAGTCATGAGGATTTTTCATTCTCATCATTTCTTTACCACCACTACGCAATCAACCGAAGGTTCAGCATTCCCGTTTCTGAGGATAGTTTGATTGTGCGTCACACCAATTTTAAGCCATTTCTCGACCGGAAATCATATGTAAAAGTCCGCTTTTTTTGCTTAAATGATGGCGGTGGAAGTGCATCTCATCAGCAATACAAGAAGTTTAAAAGCGATTTCTTGAACGCGCATTATCCCTTTAAATCGAAGGCGGAACGATAAAACGGTCGGCTTCACGGCGGTGCTGAAGAAAGCAGAGATTGCCATCTCGATGGACGGTAAAGGTGCGTGGCGCGATAATGTCTTCGTCGAGCGGCTATGGCGTTAGAGTCCGTCCGAACACTTTCTCATTTTGAACATAGCCTTCGCAGCATGAGGCGGATGGAGGCTAATTTGAGGAAGGCAAGCGCATTTCTTGACAGGTTTTCGAGGTCCTTGGCCAGTCTACGGCATCGTCCGAGCCATGCGAAGGTTCGCTCGACAACCCATCGGCGTGGCAACAACTCGAAGCCTTTGGCCGCATCGGATCGCTTGACGATTTCAGTTGCCAGACCTGGTCTGGCCTTCTTCTGACCCTTTGCGAAGA
>NZ_LSRP01000033.1 GCF_001885585.1 Pararhizobium antarcticum | reverse complement strand
GTGTTTGATGCGAAGTTACTGGGTAAGATGTTGTTCTTATGAATGTTCTAACCAGAAGAGATCGGAAAGATACGGTTTCATATGTTGAAGGCGTCCCCGTTTTTCATAATGTAATGGCCCCATAAATCTCCGGACACGATCTCCCACTTGATAAGTGTGCGAGGTAATGTGCCCATTATGACCAGTCACAGCCGAAAGATAGAAGTCCTGTCAGGCCCTGAGCGCCGCCGTCGCTGGTCGACGGCAGAGAAGCTTGCGATCATCCAAGAGACATATGAGCCGGACGCGACCGTCAGCATCGTTGCTCGGCGTTACGGCATTCAGCCGAACCAGTTGTTTACCTGGCGTAAGCTTGCCACCCAAGGGGCTCTGACGGCAACTGCTGCCGAAGAAGATGTCGTTCCGGCGTCCGAATATCGTGCCCTTCAGAACCAGGTCAAAGAACTGCAGCGTTTGCTCGGCAAGAAGACGATGGAAGGCGAGATTCTCAAAGAGGCGCTTGAGATTGCCACCGGCCCAAAAAAACACCTGTTGCGCTCGCTGTCATTGCCGAGGGGAAGTTCCCGATGACGGCTGTGTGCGAGACTTTTGGTGTCGCCCGGTCCAACATGGCAGAGCGCGTGAAACAGCATTCCTCCAAAGCCCGTGGTCGGCCGCCGCTCGCGGATGATGAGCTCGTCGATGAAATCAAAGCGATCATCTCCGAGATGCCGACCTATGGATATCGCCGGGTTCATGCGATCTTGCGACGTAAAGCCCGCAGCGAGAGCCGTCCATGGCCGAACGCCAAACGCGTTTATCGGGTGATGAAGGTGCATGGCCTGCTTCTCCAACGCCATACAGGTGCCGTTGATAGCCGCCGTCACGATGGTCGTGTTGCCGTGGAGCACTCGAACCTGCGTTGGTGCTCGGACGGTTTCGAAATCGGTTGCGACAACAAGGAAAAGGTCCGCGTGGCCTTTGCGCTCGACTGCTGCGACCGCGAGGCCATTGCCCATGTCGCCACCACTGAAGGCATCAAGAGCGAGGATGTTCAGGACCTTGTCATCACCGCCGTCGAGAACCGCTTCGGCCGTATCAATACCCTTCCCAAGCCCATTGAATGGCTGACCGACAATGGATCATGTTTTATTGCGGCAGACACGAAATCGCTGCTGCGGGATATCGGGATGGAGCCTTGCACGACGCCGGTCCGCAGCCCTCAGTCCAACGGAATGGCCGAAGCCTTCGTCAAAACATTCAAGCGCGACTACGTCTCGGTCAACCCAATTCCGAACGCCGAAACCGTCATCGCCCAACTGCCATTGTGGTTCGAGCATTACAACATGCTTCACCCGCACAAGGCTTTGGGATATCGGTCTCCGCGCGAGTTCTTAAACCGTCAAACAGAAATCTGATCCTGTCCGGTTTTTATGGGGCAACTCCACATAATGCTGAAACATTGAATTGCAGGTAGGGACGACAGATGTGTTAGGTGAAGCGCTCATGCCCGTCTTTACAGGGAAGTGTGTTTATGTCGAATAGGGAAAGAAACTTGCCCCTTTCAGAAAATATCATCGTTAGCTTCTGCAATCTCTGGTAAGCCTTAAACGAATTAGAATCGAAAGAGGCTTTGTTTGATGGATGGCTTTGCGGACGGCGGAAAAACCCTAAATCTTTTTCCTATTGACTACCCATTCGAGACACTTGTTTCTCGAGTTGCCTCAAAAAAATTAATTCTAAATCCTGATTTTCAGCGCGCCTACAAATGGGACAAAGAAGGGTGGGTTAGATCATCTAAATTCATTGAATCGTGCCTTATGCGAATTCCTCTTCCGTCATGCTATTTCGCAGAGGATGAGCAATCTCGCCACATAGTCATTGATGGCGTTCAGAGAATAACAACAATAATGAAGTTTTTTAATAATGAGTTTCCTTTGGAAGGTCTAACAACGTTTAAGGAGCTGGAAGGTAAAAAATTTTCGGAGATTGGAAATCTGAAAGCTGAACTTGAAGCAACAACTATACGCTGTATTGTGTTGCGAAAGGAAAATCCAAAGAAGTTAATAAGAGAAATTTTTTCTCGACTAAACCAAGGCGCGGTTAAGCTGTCTGATCAGGAAATTAGGCACGCACTTTATCCTGGAACATTGGACGAACTCCTCTTCGAGATCGCCGGCATTGACGAAATTAAAAATTTTGGGATGGGGCAGAATGGTGAAAAAGTTAAAGATAGTCGCGAAAGCGAAGAGCAAGTTCTACGTTTTTTTGCATTTAGAGAAAGTATCGATGAATACAAGAACAACTTAAGAG
>NZ_LSRP01000032.1 GCF_001885585.1 Pararhizobium antarcticum | reverse complement strand
TCTTCGCAAAGGGTCAGAAGAAGGCCAGACCAGGTCTGGCAACTGAAATCGTCAAGCGATCCGATGCGGCCAAAGGCTTCGAGTTGTTGCCACGCCGATGGGTTGTCGAGCGAACCTTCGCATGGCTCGGACGATGCCGTAGACTGGCCAAGGACCTCGAAAACCTGTCAAGAAATGCGCTTGCCTTCCTCAAATTAGCCTCCATCCGCCTCATGCTGCGAAGGCTATGTTCAAAATGAGAAAGTGTTCGGACGGACTCTAAGCGGTATCGCCGCCACCTATTATTCCCGATAGCATCCTTGAACAACTGTTGGCCGGTTCTGATGCGAAGACAACTTTCGACAGCAACGGGCTGCTCGATCAGTTGAAGAAGGCCCTGGCGGAACGGGCTTTGAACGCGGAGATGGACCATCACCTCTCTGGCGACAGGGCCCCTGGAAATAGCCGCAATGGCGACGGCCGCAAGACGGTGCTGACGGACAGCGGCTCGCTTGAGCTTTCCATCCCCCGCGACCGGCAGTCGAGTTTCGATCCTCAATTGCTTGCCAAATATCAGCGCCGCTTTCCAGGCTTCGACGAGAAGATCGTATCGATGTATGCGCGATCGCGATAAACGCTTCGCGTTTACGCTGAGCACGAGCACGCGCGAGATCGTCGGGCCTGTCCAGGAGCTTCACGGCATCGACGCGTCGCCAGACTTGATCTCTGTTGCCACCGACGCGGTGCTGGACAAGGTGGCGACATGGCCGTCGCGGCCTCTGGAGCCGGTCTATCCGCTGGTGTTCTTCGATGCCTTGCGGATCAAGATCCGAGATGAAGGCCACGTCCGCAACAGGGCGGCATAGTGGAGGCGGAAACCCACTTAACGAAAAGCCCGGAACTGTTCAGACAAACCAAGCCACCTCAGTCGCAGAAAAATCCGCAATTCTCCATGTCCTCGACACTGGCGTGAGTGCGAATTTCACTTCGGCAAGTTGTTGGAAAATTCGCCCCGGTATTGATAGTGCCAGCTCGACATTGTGGTCGCGTCAACGCCCATCCAACCCCAACCGTATGGCATTGGCAAATTCGCTGCGCGTGCTTTCATCGATGTAGGGACGGACAAAGCCGCGTATAATAATTGCGTGCAATTGCAGGGCTGCCTCGGCAACCGTGTTTGAGCTGGCAGCGGATATTGTCAAGGATTGAACCGTTGAGCTGGCCCGATTGTCCGCAAGTCTGTCAAATTGATTTCGTGGCTCCTGATAGAGACCCTGGTGTAAAACTATTGTCCGTTCCATCACTCTTCCTGCTCAACAAAGTATCGCATTAAACGCGACGGCTTGACTCATTCACATGTTGCTTTTGGGCCATGCACTATTGTCGGCAACTCATTGGTTCTCACCTTTTAACGCTCAATAGTCTCTTTGAGGTTAGCCACTGAAAACTGCGCCAGGCTTGCTTCGGATCTGTCTGCAGGGGAGCAAAATGTTCCTTTTTGACGGCTGTTTCCGGCGGGGGAGACGGCTATGCCGGATACAACAGGCTGATCGCACCGGGACGTGTCGGCGCAGACATTCTGCTTGCCTCTTGCTAGGCGCACTCTCGTCGCAGGCTGGCGGAGATCACCCGCAACGGATCAGCACCTATTGCCAAGGACGGTGTCAAACGGATCGGTGACTTGTATCGGATCAAGGCCGAGCTGCGAGAATCCAGAGGCTCGCCTTGCTGGACGACAGGAACGGTCACCGGCGAGCGGACCATTCGGTCGACAGGCCTCCATCGGAAGAGCGCACTGTTTGCAGTCGACGATGCGGGAGCCAAGAACCGGGCGACCATCGCTTCGCTCATTGAGACCTGCAAGCGCAATGCCGTCGGTCCGTTTGCGTATATGACGAGCACGATCAACGCTATCGTAAGCGGTCACAAGCAGAGACGGACTGAAGAAGGCGCATCCAGACTTCACAAAGGGCTTCGTCGCGTGATTGGCAAAACCTTTTCATACGGACCCCGGTTTGCGGCGCGAAGGCAATTGAAGCGCACTTTCGTTCAATATGCTGCGGAGCCAAACGAATGCTTTAACGCTTGCAACGTGCGGGATAGGTGAGCTGCTGCCCAGATATTAACGAATTGAATCTGTGAGGCTATTTGGGCGTCCGGCGCTGCTCTTTGGGTTTTCGGAGTTTGTCTACAGGCCTTGGATGCGAACGCGGCGATGCCACTTCAAATGAACTCTTGATAAAATTGGTTAACTAATTATTATGGTAAATACAGTTTTTGACTTCAGTCATAGTGATTACACTTAAGACGTGAATCCAATTCATAATTATAAAACAAAATATATCAG
>NZ_LSRP01000031.1 GCF_001885585.1 Pararhizobium antarcticum | reverse complement strand
TGTTTGACCGTTCGTCTCTTCATGGGGCGCGTGTCCATTCGGAGTAATTTTCGAAGGCTCGCGCAATCGCTGAGCTTTTTTCGTTCCGTTCATTGGTGTTGACCTGAGCCGCCGGCGAGGATCGGGCTCGGGTTACGATTACTGCGCGATTTGACTTTGTTTGGTTTTGGCTCTGGAAACGCAAAAAGCCCCCTGAGGGGGCTTTTTTGGGACATTGGGATGTTTGGTTGCGGGGGCCTGATGGCGCGGAGACTTGTAAATCTTCTCTGTGCTCCCGATCGAACTTTGAGCTTGCCACTCATCGGTCAGTACGGAAATAATTTCCGCATGGTCCTTTCGTCCCATCTGCCCGCCTCTGGGTCGGATCGACATTCATCGTAGCCAGATCATCGCAGCGACGAGATGGACGAAGCCTTTGAAGTGAAAGGTTCTTCGGCCATAGCGTGCTGCGAAATGGCCGAAGTGCTTCATGCGGTTGAAGCAGCGCTCTATCCGGTTTCGGTATTTGTAGACGCGTTCATCATAGGGAATGATGATCTTGCGCGAACGGTTTGTGCAGCCAGCGCTTTCTTCGCCCGCACGATCGAGAAAAACGGTTGGCCCGAAAAGGTTGTCATAGACAAGAGCGGGGCCAACCTGGAAGGCTTGCAAAGCATTAACTGGTTGCTGTTGTTGCAGAAGGGCTTCAAATCCTTTCAGTCTGCGTCAGCGACACTGGATGGTGTCGAGGTGGCCCATATGATCCGAAAGCACCAATTTCCAGCGAACGGCCAATCGGCATTTCACCAATTCGCTGCACATGCTGCATAACTGCGTCCAGCAGTAGCCGTCTCCGCGACCTTGTCAAAAGTTTGCGACAAAACCGTTTGAGGTGGCCTACGCATTTGCGCCGCCGTCGACTGCAATGACCGCACCGTTGATCATGTTTGCCGCCGGGCCTGCGAGAAACGCGACCACATCGGCGATTTCATGCGGCTCCGCAAAACGTCCGATTGACGAGAGACTGCGCTGGAAATCCGCCGCCTCACCTTCTGCAGGATTTGCCTCTGTATCGGTCGATCCGGGCGAGACGAGGTTGACCGTAATACCTTGCGCGCCAAGTTCTCGCGACAAGCCACGTGTGAAAGAGAGCAACGCCGACTTCGACATGGCATAGGCCGTCACACCCGGAAAGGGAACGCGATCTGCGAGACCAGATCCGATGGAGATGATGCGGCCGCCTTTTGCCAGATGCGGTATCGCTGCCTGCGCAAAGGCGACCGGTCCGCGCACATTGACGTCCATCATCGCCTGGAATTTCACGAGATCGATATCCGCGATTGCCCCGTTCAGTGCGATGGCCGCACTGTTGACCAAAATATCGAGGCCACCGAGCGTTTCGACGGTCTTCGTGACGGCCCGCTTGATCGCGTCGGTATCGGCGCTGTCGGCCTGGACGGCCACGCCGCGGCGTCCCAGCGTCTCGATCGCGGTTATGACGCTGTTGGCGCGCTCGACCGAGTTCTGGTAGGTAATCGCGACATCTGCGCCATTTTTTGCCAATGCCAGTGCGATTGCGGCGCCGATGCCCCGCGATCCCCCGGTTACGAGAGCGCGCTTGCCCTTGAGGTCAATCATGTTTCATCCTTTTTGCGTCATGTCTGAGGAAGGCCCGCATTTCGAGGGCCGGGAACCTCGTCACCGTATCGTTCGGCGGTTTTCAAGCCGTGGGAACGAGGGGCATCTGATGCACGACAATCGGCGCATGGTAGGGAACGCGGTTGTAGAGATCGACGATGTCGTGGTTCAAAAGGCGCACGCAGCCTGAAGAGACCGCTTTGCCGATAGACTGCCATTCGGGACTGCCATGCAGCCGATAGAGCGTATCCTGCCCATTCTGGAAGATGTACAAGGCGCGTGCGCCGAGCGGATTTTGTATGCCGGGCCCCATGCCCCCGTTTGCAACCGAATATTGTTCGAGGTCCGGTCGGCGCGCGATCATCTCCGCCGGCGGTTTCCATCGCGGCCACGGTTGACGCCAGTGGATAATGCCCTGGCCCTGCCAGGCAAAACCGTCCCGACCGATGCCAACGCCATAGCGCATCGCAGTGCGGCCTGGCTCGACCAAGTAAAGGAACCTGCCAGGTGTATCCACCACCACCGTTCCGGCTGCTTCACCCGTCGGATCGACGACCCTCTGGCGATAAAACTTTGGATCGATGCTCCGGTAGGGGATAGCTGGCACCACGTGCCCAGCATCTTCAAATGAGAGCGGCGGTGCAAAAGTCGGCCACGGTAGCGGCGGAATAATCCAGCTGCGGGCGGAGTAAAATCCGGCCACCTATTTCCTTTCTGCAAATGACAGCAGGATGGACAGGGGATCTACACCGTGG
>NZ_LSRP01000030.1 GCF_001885585.1 Pararhizobium antarcticum | reverse complement strand
TCTTCGCAAAGGGTCAGAAGAAGGCCAGACCAGGTCTGGCAACTGAAATCGTCAAGCGATCCGATGCGGCCAAAGGCTTCGAGTTGTTGCCACGCCGATGGGTTGTCGAGCGAACCTTCGCATGGCTCGGACGATGCCGTAGACTGGCCAAGGACCTCGAAAACCTGTCAAGAAATGCGCTTGCCTTCCTCAAATTAGCCTCCATCCGCCTCATGCTGCGAAGGCTATGTTCAAAATGAGAAAGTGTTCGGACGGACTCTAAGGGAACGGCTTGCAACTATGCCCCGGTCCGTTGGTGCGGCTGCGGCCAATGCAACGCTCGCCCTGTACCACGCGGCCCTGGAACCGATGGAAGAAATGGGTGAGACGGCTCCGCAGCCTTTTCGCGATGCCCAGTTTCAGCGCGCCCGGCGCCTGATCGAAATCCGGCTAGGCGATATCCGCCTGGATGCGGACACACTGGCAGCAGACTTGGGTCTTTCACGCTCGACGCTTTATCGCCTGTTCGAGCCGTATCAGGGCATCGCAAGCTTCGTGCTCGACCGCAGGCTCGCCCATGCTCAAAAAGCCTTGTGCGTTCCGCATGACACCCGCCATATCGGGATCATCGCGGCTGAATATGGTTTTTCCGATCCGTCCCATTTTAGCCGGGCGTTTCGCCGTCGCTTCGGCATCACACCGTTCGAGCAAAGGCGGCAAGGACGCAACGCCCCGGCGAGCGCTGGCCTGGGGGATGGCTTTGATCTGAGGCCATGGATCAAGACCTTGGCCTGAAGATTTGATGCTTGAAAAAAGCCGGGTTTGAGGCGCTGACAACCGACACGGATTCGAAAAAGCCCTGTTTCAAACCCATCGGTCAATTGTGCTGTTCAAAGGTGGCGTTCCAGCAGGTGAGATGCTTGCTGCCTTTGCGGCGATCTGCGATGAGCATTCTTCCATCCTGCGGAGACAATTCGATGAGCGACGCTTTTGGCTTCATGTTCGCCTTCTATGGACTGCTGCTTGGCCTTGCCTTCGCCGAAGTCGTTTCCGGCTTTTCTCGTGCCTATGATGAGCGCCACAAACGCAAGCTTGGAATCGTTTCGCCGCTGTTTGGCGCACTCCTGCTTGTTGATCTGATCACGTTCTGGATGAACGCCTGGGCCTATCGTGATTTGCCTGACGTCAGCTATCTTGCAGCGCTTGCAGTTGCGCTGGTCGCCCTTCTCTATTATTTCGCCGCTACACAGGTTTTTCCGAAGGCAACAGAAAAGGACACGCTGGACCACCACATCATGGAGCACCGGCGTGTCGTTGTGTTCTGTGTGCTTGGCAGCAATCTGCTCACCCAGGTTCCAAATGCGGTCTCTGCAGTCAGCGCACCTTGGCCGATGGCAAAGGTGGGTGTCTGGGCCGGGGTCAATCTTGTCTATTACATCCTTCTCGTCGTGGCAGGATTTGCGGCAAGCAAGAGGGTCGTTGCCGCGGCGGTCGGCATCGCGCTCGTTTATGTAACCGGCGTCACGGCAACATTTGCGTAATCATTACGTAATTTTCCATTCCTGGCTCAATTTATCCGTTAGAGCGCCTACACGAAAGCTTTGCGTTCTTCTGAACTTTCAGTTGAATGTTTGGTGCAGCCGACACGCCCAACAGCATCGCTGACGTCTATTTGCCATATCGCCTTCACACTGCACGCGACACCAGGTGTTAGAAAATACTGACTTACGCTTGCCCAAGGCTGGAGGCGACAAGGTCGTGAGCGCAACGAATGGCCCACGGCTTTCTTGATTGACGGAATAGGTTTCCTGCGCTCGGTCAGAACTTCTGCTTTGCCCGCTTCGGCATAAAGTAGGTTCGGATGTTGACGAGTGCTTCGGCGATATCAGCAGCATCCTGGCAGGTCGCTTTGCGTTTAACCTCTTCGTCAGTCCAATTCCGCCGATGAAGTCCCCCGGTGATCACCTCTATCCGCCGGTAGACCCCGTCATGCCTGGCTTCAAGCATGGCATCAGCGCGATCTCCAATCATTCCGTTCCGCTCCTGTAGATGGAGGAGCATATCTCGCGGCCTTGGTTAGAAAAGGAAAGGTGGGCTGTTCGTCGCGCTCACACAAGGTCAAAAGCCACATGACACTGGGACGAGCCACGAACTGCCGCACAAGGCGATGACGGTTCTGTTAGCTTTAGCTATGCACTGGCAAAACGGTTGAGGAGGTTCAAATCACCTCGGGCGTATTGAAGCTATGGGACTTGCCAATGGTGTAGGGATCAAGCGGGGCAGGTTCCTGCCACCATTTTTTGCTGAAGTCGGCACCAAACATTATAGCGCGCTGTTTAATACGGCGGGTCGAATGAGATGCAACATCTTCAATCCGCTGCACGGATGGTTGGGGATCCGGAGGTCGTAAAGACTTACAG
>NZ_LSRP01000029.1 GCF_001885585.1 Pararhizobium antarcticum | reverse complement strand
TCCCAGCTCGCCGTCGCCGCACGGCTGAGGAACCGGGCGCGTTTGTCCTTGGCAAAATTGGTTTCGTCGGCAACGAGAATACGCGCGTTCGGATAGAGCGCCAGAAACTCCCGCGCCGCCTGCGCCAGGCAATGGCCGGGAACGACCAGCATCGCCTTGGCAATCAGCCCGAGCCGGCGCTGCTCCATGATGGCGGCGGCTATGGTCATCGTCTTGCCGGCGCCAACGGCATGGGCAAGGTAGGTCGAACCAGCAGAAATGATCCGCCAGATGCCGCGTTTTTGGTGGCCGTACAAGGTAAAGGCGCCGGAAGCGCCTGGAAGTTTCAAGTGAGCGCCGTCGAACTTGCGCGGCGCGATGTTGTTGAAACGGTCATTATAGATCCGGGCCAACCGGTCGGTGCGATCCGGATCGGTCCAGACCCATTCCTGAAACGCCTGTCTGATCCGCTGCAGTTTTTCACGCGCGGCTTCGGTATCGATGACATTCAGTATGCGCCGCTCACCGCCTGCGTCCCTGATCGTGTCGAAGATCTGCGGCACGCGGGAGTTCAGCGCATCCGTGAGCAACTCGCCGGCATGACGACGTGCCGTCCCCCATTCCGATGTGCCCGCGGCGCTGTAACCCAGCTGTCGCGCCTCGACCGTCCAGGACCCGAGTTCCGGCGTGTGATGGATGCGGATGTCCGCACCCATGATCTCGTGCACGAAGTGGACGACGTCTGACGCCGGTATCCACGGCGCGCCAAGCCTTGCGGTGATGTCGGAGGGTCGAAGATCGGCCGGCTGCACCTCGGTCAATGCCCGGACATTGCGCTGATAGGCCGGATCGAGTTCGGCTGCGGCTTCCGCAACGGCAAGTTTCGTACGGACCGGGCCGGAGAGATAGGCATCGGAGGTCTGCCAGGAACCGTCGCCGGGATCACGGAAGATCGCATCTTCCAGTTCGACAATGACAGCTTGCGCGTCCCTGTGCAGAAGCTCGGCGATATGGTCGATATCGACGCGGCCACGTTCGTTCAGAACGACGGCCAGCGCATCCGCGGCACTGGTGATCTCAGGCGCGGCCGGTGGCGAAATCACCCGATCGGAAAAGATCGGACCCGGACGCGCCGTATCCGTCTCAAGATCATAGTCCTCGATCGAGGCCACCAGCCAGCAATCGGGGTCGTCGCGGAAGGGTTGGAGATTGGGCTGCCGGTGGGTTTCCCGAACTTCCCCGGTGTCGGCGTCCTCTGAGATCGACACTTTGGTGTGGTTGATCGGCCCGAAGTCCCTGACAAAGCTCGACCAGGCGATCCGCAGCCTGATCTGATCTTCGCGCCACGGGCGATCCTGCTCCTGGGCTTTCAGCACCGCGCGAACGGCATCGCGGATCGGGATCAGCTTGGAGACAACACGGATATGCCGTTCGGACAAATGTTCGCCTGGTCGCCCTTCGCCGCTGCGCGCCTTGCGAACCTTGATCGCAGTCGGAGCGCCATCAAGCATCTGCATCAGGCCTTTGGCATTGTCGATGAAGAAGCTGCCCTCGCGGATCCCAGTGTTGCCACTCTTGTCAGTATGGTCGGGCTTCAGGTCGACGACGGCGCCAAGTTCGGTCTCCAGATCGATATCAACCGGCGTCGGCTCGCCATCGTAGATGTCCTCTGGGAGGAGGCGCATCACCGCGTTCAGTTGCGCATCGAGATCCGCACCAATGCAGGGGTGACACGTGTAGGTCTCGCCGAAGGGACCCGAATTCAGGCCGTGTTCGCCAAGGACGAAGGTCGGATGGCGAATGAACCAGCGGTTCACGCGGATCGCACGTTCATCCTCCGTCGCGCCAAGCAGCTCATCCACGTCGAGCCAGGTGACATCACCCTCTGGCTCGCCGGTCTTGCGCTTGCGGAAGAAAAGGATGTCGACAACCGTGTCGGTTCCGGCATCACGACGAAAGCTGCCTGCTGGCAGCCGGATGGCGGCAATCAGGTTCGCGGATTTAGCGATGTGTTCGCGCGCGGTCGTGTCAGCCTTGTCCATGGTGCCAGTGCTGGTGACGAAGGCGGCGAGCGCGCCCGGCTTCAGGAGGTCGATCGAACGGGCGATGAAATAGTCGTGCAGGCGCAGGCCGAGCGCGCGGTACTGCCGATCCGAACGCACAGTGCGATCGGAGAATGGCGGGTTGCCAATAGCGAGGTCGTAGATCGCCGCCAGATCCGTGCGCGCAAAATCTCCTTCGATGATCCGCGCTCTCGGCTGCAGGAGCTTTACGATGCGCGCTGTCACAGGATCAAGCTCGATGCCTGTGACGTAGGCCTTGTCTCGAAATGCTTTCGGCATCAGCGCCGGAAACAGGCCCGTGCCGATGCCGGGCTCCAGAACGCGACCGCCACGCCAGCCCATCCGCTTCAAACCGGACCAGATCGCCCGGATGATGGGTTCGGGCGTAAAATGCGCATAC
>NZ_LSRP01000028.1 GCF_001885585.1 Pararhizobium antarcticum | reverse complement strand
CCACCCAATCTGCCCCGCTTACCCTCCATCAGAGCTGTGATGCTGATTTTACCGAGATCGTAAGCCATTGAAATCATGTTAAAGGATTTATTAAAGGAACTCTATCGGAATATTCCGGTTCCTCACATAGTACGGTTGGCGGTTGGCCTCCTAACCTCCGATAAGTACCCCTTATCGGTGGTGATCGGATCTGCCGGTTGACCAACTAGCTGCATTGTCTTAAATTCGTAGAAAATCACCCGCTGTTGGAGCGCGCCATGAGTACCACTGTCAAGGTTTCCGAAGCCAAGGCCCATCTGTCCGAGCTGCTTGTTCGGGTGGAGGCAGGCGAAGACGTAATTATATCCCGCGGCAACGACCCGATTGCTCGGTTGTCGCGGATCCGCAAGGAGACCGATCTTCAGCTTTTGGTCAACGAAGTGCGGGCCGCCCGTGGCCGGGCAAAACCCTCCACTCATGACGAGATTATATCCTGGAGGGACGAAGGTCGCCGGTAATGTCCTTCGTCATAGATGCATCCCTCGCAGCGGCCTGGTTGCTGCCGGAAGAGTACAGCGATGCGGCCGAGACCCTGATCGCTTCGATTTCAGAGCCCTGCCCTGCACCGTCACTGTTTTGGTTTGAGATCCGCAATAGTCTGGTCATGTCGGAACGGCGTGGCCGGGTCGCTGCAGGCGGCGCCCTGCTCGGTATGGAACGGGTACGACGATTACCGCTCGATGATGCTGGGATTGGCGGCGACGGATTGATACTGCTGCTGGCGTCCAACCACATCCTCAGCGCCTATGACGCGGCCTACCTTGCCCTGGCCATGAACAGGTACATGTCCCTCGCCACACTCGACCGTAAACTTGCCGGTGCTGCCCGGAAAGAGGGGGTAACCGTGGTCGGCCCCTACGCGCATGGCAACTGACCGCTCCAACCTGGTCTCTGCCCGTGCCGAACAACTCGACACGATTGCAGCCGTCCTTCCAATGGATCGGCGCGACGAACTGGCCGAACTGTTGACCGACCGGGATATCGAGACGCTGCGCCATCTGGTCAACGAGGGCATGGGCGAAAACACCTTGCGCGCACTCACCTCCGACCTTGCCTATCTGCAGGCCTGGTCTCTGGCTGCGACCGGTGCCTCCCTGCCCTGGCCCGCACCTGAGGCTTTGCTGCTGAAATTCGTCGCCCACCACCTTTGGCAGCCGGAACAGCGCGACATCGATCCTGAACACGGCATGCCGGCTGATGTCGAGCAGAGCCTGCGCGAGCAACGCTTCCTTCGATCGCCAGGGCCGCATGCGCCCGATACAGTCCGCCGGCGGCTTGCCAGCTGGTCGACGCTGACGAAATGGCGCGGCCTGACCGGCGTCTTCTCCTCGCCCTCGCTGAAGTCCGCTATACGCCTCGCTGTTCGCGCAACGCCGCGGCCAAGGAAACGCAAGAGCGCAAAAGCGGTAACAGGCGACGTCTTGGCAAAGCTCCTCGCGACCTGCAGCACCGACAGTCTGCGGGACGTCCGTGACCGTGCGATCCTGATGGCAGCCTTTGCTTCCGGCGGCCGCCGTCGCAGTGAGATTGCGGGGTTGCGTCGGGAACAGCTGACGGTCGAGCCGCCGATCACAGTCGAAAACGGCCCTCCCCTCCCCTCTCTCGCCATCCATCTGGGTCGCACAAAAACGTCTGGTTCCGAGCACGACGAGGTCGTTTATCTGACAGGCCGACCCGTGGATGCGCTGAACGCCTGGATGACTGCTGCCAGGATTGAAGGCGGGAGTGTGTTTCGGAAGGTCGATCGGTGGGGCAATGTTTCGAAGCGGGCGCTGGAGCCGAGTGCGGTCAATGCGATCGTCAAGCAGCGCGCCGAAATGGCCGGGCTGGAGCCGGGGGAGTTTTCGGCGCATGGGCTGCGGTCGGGGTATCTGACCGAGGCTGCCAACCGGGGCATCCCCCTCCCCGAGGCGATGGAGCAATCACGCCATCGATCGGTGCAGCAGGCTTCGAGCTACTACAACAGTGCCACAAGGCGCAGCGGGAAGGCGGCGCGCCTCCTATAGCGGGCCACCGTCCAACCTTTCTCTGTTCCTGCGGGAACGCGGCGCTAACCCAATCCCGACCACTAAAGCTCCTTGTATTTAAGGAGCACCCGCTATGGAATTTCATTCTCTTCTCAAAAGTCCCGAATGGATGATCGCTATTGCCGCTGTCGTCATCTGGGTCGTTTTAATCGCCAAGGCTGCTGCAGTTTCGCTTATTTGAATCGCGAGGCGTCCTAGCACCAATGAGAGCCAAGTCGAGATGCTTCCGATAACATGCAACCGTCATCACACGCGCGCTCACTCTGATCCGGAAACGTCCAGTCAATTTAGCTTCCCTTGAGCCGCAGGGGCTGGATAGGCTCGACCAAGTTTAAATTTGTAATAGCAGGTACCGGACGCTGACTGTTACAGTTGCCTCTGTATGGCGCCCGA
>NZ_LSRP01000027.1 GCF_001885585.1 Pararhizobium antarcticum | reverse complement strand
TGTCAACGCCGGAGTAAAATCCGGCCAGGCGGCGGAGCAAAACCAGGCCACTTGTGGCGCACGCATGAGACGTCCGGGAGGGCGTAGCCCGAGCGGGGGTCTCATGCGTGCGCGTCGATTTTCTGAAGTGTTTCAGCCAGCCTTTCGGGCGCGGCTTTGGGCGAGACGATAGCTGTCGCCGTTCATCTCGAGAATGTTGACGTGGTGGGTAATGCGGTCGAGCAGTGCGCCGGTGAGACGTTCGGATCCCAGGGTTTCGGTCCATTCGTCAAACGGAAGATTGCTGGTGATCAGGGTGGCTCCGCGTTCGTATCGTTGCGAGATCAGCTCGAACAGCAACTCCGCGCCGGTTTTTGAGAGCGGCACGAAGCCCAGCTCGTCGATGATGAGAAGCTGGTAGGCAGCCATTTGCTTCTGGAAGCGGAGTAGTCGCCGCTCGTCACGCGCCTCCATCATCTCACTGACCAGTGCGGCGGCCGTGGTGAAGCCGACGGACAGGCCCTTCTGGCAGGCGGCCAAGCCGAGACCGAGTGCAACATGCGTCTTGCCGGTACCGCTGGGACCAAGCGCGATGACGTTCTCGCGGCGCTCGATCCACTCGCAGCGTGCCAGCTCGAGCACCTGCATCTTGTTGAGTTTGGGGATAGCGGCGAAGTCGAAGCTGTCCAGGCTTTTTACGACCGGGAACCTGGCCGCCTTGATGCGGCGCTCGACCTTGCGGCGGTCCCGTTCGATCATCTCCCGTTCGGAAAGCCGGAACAGGTATCCGATATGATCGACGCCCTCTGTGGCGCATAGCCGGGCCAGCTTCTGGTACTCGCGCTGGAAGGTCGGCAGCTTGAGGGTTTTGAGATAATGGGAGAGCAGTATCTCCGGCACTTCGGTGCTCATGCCGCTTCCTCCTCATGGTCGGAAAGCAATCGCATATAGGCCTTCGCCGACGTCGTCTCGACCGTCGCCCTCGGCAAATACGGGTAGATGGACAGGTCCAGTCGTGGTGGCCGGCGCTCTACCCGGCACATGATCAGATGCTTGACGGCGTCGAAGCCGATAGCTCCGAGCTGGAGGGCCTGCTTTACCGCCGCATGCAGGTCGGCGATCTCGAAGCTTTCCAGCAGTCGCAGGACCTGCACGTACTCACGCCGACCATGCTTGGCCATGCGGCCTTCCATCAGGCGGCGCAGCGTGGCGAATTCCTCGGGCAGGTTCCAGCCCTGGAGAGGTGCTGCCTGATCCAGCGAATTGATCTTCTGCTCGATCAGCGGCAGGTAATGCACAGGATCGAAGACGACGTCTTCCCGCTCCCAGCACCGCGGATGGCGGGCGATGATCTCGCCTCGGCAGCCGATTACCACTTCGTCGACATAGCCCCTGACCCAGACATCCTGATGGCCATAGGCGACCGGCACGGAATAATCGTTGGTCTTGTAGCGAACGAGCGACTGGGCCGTGACTTTCGCACTCCCCTGGTCGCAGGCATCGAATGGAGATGCCGGCAGAACACGCATGGCAGCGAGGTCACGCTGCAACCGCTCACCGATCGTCTCGCTCTCGCCGCGCAGCCTGTCGCGCTGGCGCTTGCGGCATTGCTCCTCCAGCCAGACGTTGAACGCATCCCATGTTGCAAACTGCGGGATCGGAACCATGAAGTTGCGCCGGGCATAACCGACGAGACCCTCGACATTCCCTTTATCGTTGCCCTTTCCCGGACGGCCATAGCGATCCCGGATCAGGTAGTGGGACAGGAAGCCGCTGAACAGCGCCGCCCGCTTGCGCGTGCCGTCGGGCAGGATCTTGGCGACAAGGCAGCGGTCGTTGTCGTAGACGATCGATTGCGGCACACCCCCGAAGAAGGCAAACGCATGGATGTGGCCGTCGATCCAGGCCTCCGATACCGCCGCCGGATACGCCCGCAAATAGCAGCCGTCACTATGCGGCAGATCCAGCACGAAGAAGTGGGCCTTCCGCTCTACGCCGCCGATCACCACCATCGCTTCGCCGAAATCGGCTTGCCCATGGCCCGGCGGATGAGCCAGCGGCACAAACACTTCCTGGCGACGCTGATCCCGCTCGCGCATGTAGTCCTTGATGATCGTATAGCCGCCGGTAAAGCCGCGCTCGTCCCGGAGACGGTCGAACACACGTTTGGCCGTATGGCGCTGCTTTCGCGGCACCTTCACATCCTCATCCAGCCAATGATCGATCGTCGAAACAAATGAATCCAGCTTGGGTCGCCGGATCGGCAACTGACGCTGATAGCCGGGCGGTGTCGAATACGACACCATCTTGGCAACGCTGTCGCGCGATATGTTGAAATGCTTCGCAGCCTGACGACGGGTCATGCCTTCCGAGACGGCCAGGCGAACCTTCAGATATAATTCCACGGTGTAGATCCCCTGTCCATCCTGCTGTCATTTGCAGAAAGGAAATAGGTGGCCGGATTTTACTCCGCCCGCAGCTGGATTATTCCGCCGCTACCGTGGCCGACTTTTGCACCGCCGCTCTCA
>NZ_LSRP01000026.1 GCF_001885585.1 Pararhizobium antarcticum | reverse complement strand
TGTCAACGCCGGAGTAAAAACCGGCCAGGCGGCGGAGTAAAACCAGGCCACTTGCGGCGCACGCATGAGACCTCCGGGAGGGCGTAGCCCGAGCGGGGGTCTCATGCGTGCGCGTCGATGTTCTGAAGGTGTTTCAGCCGGCCTTTCGGGCTCGGCTTTGGGCGAGACGATAGCTATCGCCGTTCATCTCGAGGATGTTGACGTGGTGGGTGATGCGATCGAGCAGAGCGCCGGTCAGACGCTCCGACCCCAAGGTTTCGGTCCATTCGTCAAATGGAAGGTTGCTGGTAATCAGGGTCGCGCCGCGTTCATACCGTTGTGAGATCAGCTCGAACAGCAATTCTGCACCGGTCTTGGAAAGCGGCACGAAGCCCAACTCGTCGATGATGAGAAGCTGGTATGCGGCCATTTGCTTCTGGAAGCGGAGCAGACGCCGTTCGTCACGCGCCTCCATCATCTCGCTTACCAGGGCGGCGGCCGTGGTGAACCCAACGGACAGGCCCTTCTGGCATGCGGCCAAGCCGAGACCGAGAGCCACGTGGGTTTTGCCCGTGCCGCTGGGCCCAAGCGCTATCACGTTCTCGCGACGCTCGATCCATTCGCAACGCGCCAGTTCCAGCACCTGCATCTTGTTGAGCTTCGGGATGGCGGCGAAGTCGAAACTATCAAGGCTTTTGACGACGGGGAATTTGGCCGCCTTGATCCGACGCTCGACCTTGCGGCGATCGCGTTCGATCATCTCCCTTTCGGAGAGCCGGAACAGGTATCCGACATGGTCGACGCCTTCGGTGGCGCATAGCCGAGCCAGTTTCTGGTACTCGCGCTGGAAGGTCGGCAGCTTCAGGGTCTTGAGATAGTGGGCAAGCAGTATCTCTGGTGCTTCGACGGTCATGCTGCTTCCTCCCCACGGTCGGAAAGCAATCGCATATAGGCCTTCGCCGATGTCGTCTCGACCGTCGCCCTCGGCAAATACGGGTAGATGGACAGGTCCAGTCGCGGCGGTCGGCGTTCCACCCGGCACAGGATGAGGTGTTTGACCGCATCGAAGCCGATGGCTCCGAGCTGGAGGGCCTGCGTCACCGCCGCATGCAGGTCGGCGAGATCGAAGCTTTCCAGCAGGCGAAGAACCTGCACATATTCCCGCCGGCCATGTTTGGCCATACGGCCCTCCATCAGGCGGCGCAGCGTGGCGAACTCTTGCGGCAGATCCCAGCCCTGGAGAGGGGCCGCCTGATCCAGAGAATTGATCTTCTGCTCGATCAGCGGCAGGTAATGTACAGGGTCGAAGACGACGTCCTCCCGTTCCCAGCATCTCGGATGGCGGGCTATGATCTCGCCCCGGCAGCCAATCACCACTTCGTCGACATAACCCCGCACCCAGACGTCCTGATGGCCGTAGGCGACCGGCACGGAATAGTCGTTGGTCTTGTAGCGCACGAGCGACTGGGCCGTCACCTTGGCGCTTGCCTGATCACACGCATCGAAAGGCGACGGTGGTAACGCACGCATGGCGGCCAGATCCCGCTGCAGGCGCTCGCCGATCGTCTCGCTCTCACCGCGCAACCGGGCGCGCTGGCGCTTGCGACATTGCTCTTCCAGCCAGACGTTGAATGCCTCCCATGTCGGAAACTGCGGGATCGGAACCATGAAGTTGCGCCTGGCGTAGCCAACGAGACCCTCGACGTTCCCTTTGTCGTTGCCTTTGCCTGGACGGCCATAGCGATCCCGGATCAGGTAGTGGGACAGGAAGCCGCTGAACAGCGCTGCTCGCTTGCGTGTCCCGTCGGGCAGGATCTTCGCAACAAGGCAGCGGTCATTGTCGTAGACGATCGACTGCGGCACGGCCCCGAAGAAGGCGAACGCATGGATGTGGCCATCGACCCAGGCCTCGGCCACCGCCGCCGGATAGGCCCTGACATAGCAGCCGTCACTATGCGGCAGGTCGAGCACGAAAAAGTGCGCTTTCCTCTCCACGCCGCCGATCACCACCATCGCCTCGCCGAAATCGGCCTGCCCATGGCCCGGCGGATGAGCCAGCGGCACGAACACCTCCTGGCGACGTTGATCCCGCTCGCGCATATAATCCTTGATGATCGTGTAGCCGCCGGTGAAGCCGCGCTCGTCACGAAGTCGGTCGAACACCCGCTTGGCCGTATGGCGCTGCTTGCGCGGCACTTGTCTGTCTTCCTCCAGCCAATGATCGATGGTTGAAACGAACGCATCCAGCTTCGGCCGCTGGATTAATGAGCGTCGCTGATAGCCAGGCGGCGTCGAATACGACAGCATCTTGGCGACGCTGTCGCGCGATATGTTGAAATGCTTTGCTGCCTGACGCTGTGTCATGCCTTCAGAAACAGCCAGGCGAACCTTCAGATAGATTTCCACGGTGTAGATCCCCAAGCCCTCCTGCATTCGTCGCAGAAGAGAAATAGGTGGCCGGATTTTACTCCGCCCGCAGCCGGACTATTCCGCCGCTACCGTGGCCGACTTTTGCACCGCCGCTCTCA
>NZ_LSRP01000025.1 GCF_001885585.1 Pararhizobium antarcticum | reverse complement strand
TCCTATTTTCGGTACTGAGGCCGCTGTGGGAGGTGGCCGAGAGAGGCGCAGGCAGGTTGCCGCGTTCTCCGGGAGGAGACGATATCGTCGTCAGCACCGTATTCACGGAGGGGCATTTGTGTCCGAAATCCGGAAAGTTGCATGTCGCTGACGATGGCTCCAGCCGGGCTCTCCTGAGAGGTATTCCCCAGCCGAGGATTTTGAAATGAATCTCTACTCACTGCTTTCGCTCCGTGCCGCCGATGGACGCCCCGTCAGGGTCGGCCTGATCGGTGCCGGCAAGTTCGGTTCCATGGTGATGGCGCAGGCGCAGAAAATCCTGGGCCTTCACCTGGTTGCCGTCGTCGATCTTGACGTTGGCAAGGCGAAGGAATCGATGAGCCGCGTCGGCTGGCCGAAAGAACGCTATGCCGCCACGAGCTGCGCCGATGCCATCAAGAGCGGCACGACGTTTGTGACCGGTGATGTCAACGCAATGTTCGCGTGCGGCGAAATCGAATGCGTCATCGAAGCGACCGGCCATCCGATCGCTGGCACCCGTCATGCGCTGGGCGCCATCGAGCACAACAAGCATGTGGTCATGGTCAATGTCGAAGCAGACGTCATGGTCGGGCCGATCCTGGCCGAAATGGCGCGCGCCAAAGGCCTGATTTATTCGATGGCCTATGGTGACCAGCCGGCGCTGATCTGCGAACTCGTCGACTGGGCGCGCGCGACCGGCTTCGAAATCACGTCCGCCGGCAAGGGCATGAATTTTGAACCGCGCTACCGCTATTCCACGCCGGATACGGTTTGGGGATTGTTCGGCTGGACCGAAGAACAGGTCGCGGCAGACAACCTCAATCCGAAGCTCTACAATTCCTTCACTGACGGTACCAAGGCGGCGATCGAAATGGCGGCCGTTGCAAACGGAACCGGTTTGGATTGCCCTGATGATGGCCTGGCCTTCCCGCCGGCCGGTCTCCATGATCTGGCGCGTGTCTTCCGTCCGGTCTCAGATGGCGGCCGCATGGCCCGCTCGGGTCTGGTCGATATTGCGGCAAGCCAGGAACCGGATGGCCGCGAGGTGTTCAACAACATACGCTATGGCGTCTTCGTTACCTTCAAGGCTCACAACGAATATGCCCGCGCCTGCTTCAAGCAATATGGCCTGCTGACCGATCCATCCGGCTGGTACGCATCCATGTGGCGTCCGTTCCACATCATCGGCCTTGAAACGTCGATCAGTGTCTTGTCAGCCGTGCTGCGCAATGAGCCGACCGGTTGCTCCAAGGAGTTCCGCGGCGATGCCGTGGCGACTGCCAAAAAGGATATGCAGCCCGGCGAAATGCTGGACGGCGAGGGCGGTTACGCCGTCTGGGCCAATGCCATACCGGCAAACCGAAGCCTTGATCTCAAGGCGCTGCCGATCGGTCTTGCCCACAACGTCAAGCTCAAGCGTCCGATCAAGAAGGACCAGATCGTGTCCTTCGATGATGTCGAAATCGTCAACGACCTCGACGTGGTGACATTGCGCCGCGACATGGAAGATCGCTTCCGCCCAGTCAAGATCGCTGCAGAGTGAGCGCGGTGAACGATATGAACCGTCAGGCCTTTGTCGTGATCGCTGAATTCCAGGTGAAGCCGGGCAAAATTCCGGCTTTCCTTGAGGCGGCCCGGGACGATGCGAAACATTCCGTTGCCGACGAGCCGGGTTGCCGACAGTTCGACGTGATCTGCCCGGAAGGCTTTGATGACATGGTTGTTTTCTATGAAGTCTACGACAGTCGGGCAGACTTCGATGCCCATCTCGAAACGCCCCATCTGGCGCGTTTCCGCGATGCTTTCCCGCCGTTGATTGTCGAAGAGCGCCCGGTTCGTTTCTCGACACGGCAATATCCGTGAGCGGGAAGGTGTGGACAGATGAATAACCCCACCATCGCCGTTATCGGCACCGGCATCATGGGTGCACCTATGGCGGGTCGCCTGGCCGAAGCCGGATTCAAGGTCACAGCCTGGAACCGGACATCGGACAAGGCATCAGTGTTGCAGGCTCGGGGTGTTGTCACTGCCGATAATGCGGTTGACGCGGTGGATGGTGCTGATGTGGTGATTTGCATGCTGAGCTCCGGCCCGGTCTGCGAAAAGGTGCTGATGGGAGATGATGGGGTCATCGCGGCAATGAAGCCGGGATCGATTTTGCTCGTGATGAGCTCGATCCCGGTGGAGACGGCAATCGCTTTGGCCAATGCGGCTTCTGATCGTGGTGTCGCCTGTCTCGACGCTCCGGTCTCCGGCGGCGAAAAAGGCGCCAGGGATGGCACTCTTGCCATAATGGCGGGTGGAGATGCCGCTGTCGTCGATCGTCTTCGACCGGTGTTTGCGTGCCTTGGCCGCGTGATGAGAGCGGCGGTGCAAAAGTCGGCCACGGTAGCGGCGGAATAGTCCGGCTGCGGGCGGAGTAAAATCCGGCCACCTATTTCTCTTCTGCGACGAATGCAGGAGGGCTTGGGGATCTACACCGTGGA
>NZ_LSRP01000024.1 GCF_001885585.1 Pararhizobium antarcticum | reverse complement strand
TCCGGACAGCGCCCCGTACCATACTCCCCACAATGCTCCGCACAGGGGCAAGAAGAAGCGCAACCGTCGCGGCCTGCAGGGCCGGCCGCTGGCCGGCAGCGACAAGCCACAGGCATCGCAGGCAGCGCCTGTGTCCGAGCGGCCGCGTGCCGTTCAGCCGGCCGCGGTGTCGGAGGACAGGAAGGCCCATGCCCATCCCGGGTTCGAGGGATGGCGCCACACCGTGCCGCAGACGCAGTCGCATGCACCGGATGCTGCAGCCCCGCTCTATGCGGCGCTCGATCTCGGCACCAACAATTGCCGCCTTTTGATTGCGCAGCCGACGCGGCCTGGCCAGTTCCGGGTGGTCGATGCCTTCTCGCGCATCGTCCGGCTCGGCGAGGGGCTTGGTGCCTCCGGGCGCCTGTCGCCGGAGGCCATGGACCGCTCGATCGAGGCGTTGAAGATCTGCGCCGCGAAGCTGAAGCTGCGCGATATCCGCAAAAGCCGGCTGATCGCCACCGAGGCGGCGCGCGCCGCCGTCAATGGCGAGGCCTTTCTCGAGCGCGTGCTCAGCGAAACCGGCCTCGAGCTCGAGATCATCAACCGCGAGACCGAGGCGCGGCTTGCCGTCTCCGGCTGCTCGTCGCTTGTCGGCCGCGACACGAAATCGGTCGTGCTCTTCGATATCGGCGGTGGCTCCTCGGAAATCGCCGTCATCCGGATCGGCGACAACCGCTCCAGCCGGCTGGCCAACCACATCACCCACTGGACCTCGCTGCCGGTCGGCGTCGTGACTTTGTCGGAGCGCCATGGCGGCCAGGACGTCACGCCGGATGGGTTCGAGGCGATGGTGCGCGAAGTCGAGGCCATGCTGTCGGGTTTCGAATGCCCGGCGATCGACGCGCTGTCAGGCGCGGATGCGGATACCGGCTTCCACCTGATCGGCACATCCGGCACGGTGACGACGCTCGCCGGCGTGCATCTCGATCTGCCGCGCTACGACCGGCGCAAGGTCGATGGCCTGTGGCTGTCGGATGATGAAGTCAGCGCCATGCAGGCCCGGCTTCTCTCGTGGGATTTCACCGCCCGTGCCGCCAATCCCTGCATCGGTCCGGACCGGGCCGATCTTGTGCTGGCCGGCTGCGCCATCCTCGAGGCCATTCGCCGCCGCTGGCCCTCCGAGCGCATGCGCGTTGCCGATCGCGGCCTGCGCGAAGGCCTGCTCACCGATATGATGGCCGATGACGGCGCCTGGCGGCGTGGCCGTCCGCGTCGCTTCCCCCGCGGCATCCCGGGACCGCAGGGTTCCCATGAAGGAAACAAGTCATGACGAAACCCCCGATCGGCGGAAACCGCACCGGCCGCAAGCTTGGCCAGAAGGTCAAGAAGGGCAAGCTGAAGGCCTCGTCGCGGCGCTGGATCGAGCGCCACATCAACGATCCCTATGTGCAGCGCGCCCAGCTCGAAGGTTACCGCGCCCGCGCGGCCTTCAAGCTGCTGGAGATCGACGAGAAGCACAAGATCATGTCGGGCGCCATGCGCATCATCGATCTGGGCGCGGCTCCGGGCAGCTGGTCGCAGATCGCCGCCAAGGTCACCAATTCGACCGATGACGACCCAAAGGTCGTGGCGATCGACTTTCTCGAGCTCGATCCTCTGGCCGGCGTGCATATCTTGCAGCTCGACTTTCTCGATCCGTCGGCTCCCGACAGGTTGATGGCAGCGCTCGGCGGTACGCCAGATCTGGTCCTCTCGGACATGGCCGCGCCAACCACCGGGCATCGCCAGACAGACCATATCCGCACCATGCATCTCTGCGAGGTCGCGGCCTATTTTGCCATCGACGTTCTGGCCGAAGGGGGCCATTTTCTGGCGAAAACCTTCCAGGGGGGGGCCGAGCGCGAACTGCTGACCCTGCTGAAGCAGAACTTCAAGCAGGTCATCCATGTCAAGCCGGCCGCTTCGCGGGCCGAATCGGTGGAAATGTTCCTGCTCGCCAAGGGCTTCAAGGGCCGCCATCCCGACAGGCCGACCCGGCCCGACTTCAATGCCGAAGATGATGCCGACATGCGCGACGATCGCGAAATGGCCGGCGAAAACGAGGACTGACACCATGCTGCTCTATATCACGCTCGGCAGCAACGACCTGGCGAAGGCAACGGTTTTTTATGATGCGGCCCTTGCCCCGCTCGGGCTGGTGCGACGGGTGACGGACGCAGTCGAGATCGGCTATGGCGCAGAGGCCGACAGCCGCTGCCGCCTCTGGATCGTTTCACCCTACGACAAGAAACCCGCAACGATCGGCAATGGTTCGATGGTGGCGCTGGAAGCCGAAAGCCGGGCCCTTGTCGATGCCTTCTACGCCGCCGCCATGGCCCATGGCGGCACCGACGAGGGAAAGCCCGGTCTGCGCCCCTATCACGCGGATTTCTACGCCGCCTATGTCCGCGATCCCGATGGCAACAAGCTCTCGGCCGTCTGCGAGCTTACGGGCCAGGTTTAAAGTTCGACAGCGCCCCTTGGTGCGGATGTCGGATGCGCGAGCCGGATGATCAGGCCGCGGTTTGCCCAGATCACAGTGCCGGGAAACGTCACGCCCGCCCAACGCCCGATGAGACCTGGTTTCGCGGCAAGAGGCCGGATGGAGTAGCTTGCGTGAAAGACCTCTTTGTTGTCACCCATACCGAGTCCATCCACCATGTCGAGGACAAGGTCGGCGGCTGGTACGATACTGATCTGACGACCCGCGGCATGCAGGACGCGGAAGCCACGGCCGAACGCCTGGTCGCGCTGGTCGGTCGTGGTGAGGTCGAGATCTACAGCTCAGACCTTCGCCGGGCGGCGCAAACGGCGGCCATAATTGCCGGACGCTTTGGTCTCGATGTGGTCGAAACCGCCGATCTGCGGGAAATCAGCTATGGTGTGGCAGGCGGACAGCCTCAGGAGTGGCTTGATGCCCGCTATCGTCCCGCCCCCGATGACAACCGGCTGGATCATGACTGCGGGATTGAGGGCGCAGAAAGCCGCCGGGACGTGGCTGTCCGCGTCTTCCCGTGTGTGGGGGCGATTGTGGATCGGCCCTGTGCCACCCAGATCATCGTGACCCACGGTTTCACCCTCAGTCTGGTTATCGCGGCATGGATGAAGATACCGATCGATGCCACCGGCTTCGTAAGCTTCCCCGCAAAGTCCGGAAGCATCACCCATCTGCGCCAGGACGACCTCTTCAGAAACAGGGCCGTGATCAGACTTGCTGACGCTGCGCATCTGAACGCTGCAGTATCGCAGCAATCCTGATTTCCGGACAATGCCGCGACGGCGGCGGTTGACGTGAAAAGACGCCCCCTTCGCGAAGCTTGCAAGACGTTTCGCCCCTATCTGCGGCGCCATCGGTCATTCCGTTCCCCTTGCAAGCTTCAAACGTCAAACCTGTCGACTGTCGTCCGCGCGCATGACAACTGCGCGCCTCGTGCCATGCCAGGTTGCCGGGATGAATGTGCCGGGACCGGAGAGACGTCATGGAGATCTACAGCCTTGTTATCGCGCACATGCGCGCCGCGGCGCGAACGGTGCCGATGAGCGCTTTGGCCGAGGATTGTTATTACGCCAAGCACAGCGACATGCGATGCTTCAGGCCGGGGGTGCCTGGCTCGGTTGCAATGGCTGCCGGCATGATCGTGATGCTCGGACTGGCCTTGGGGTGAAGCCGCCTCATGGCACACGCATCCGGCCATGTTATGAGACTGACGGCATTTTGAAGGGAGTGAGATGGACGGATGTGAGGCTGACAAGCGGGAGATCCTCGCTGTGCTCCGCAGCGAGACCGAGGCATGGCTGCAGCGGGACTTCGAAGCCTTGGCGGCCCATTGGCTGCAATCGCCACAGGCCCGGCGGATGGAATATTACGCCTCGCTCGGCGTTCGGGTTGACGAGGGCTGGGAAGCGATTGCCGCGCGCCTGAAGACGATCGTGGAGCGTTTCCCCGAGACGCAGAACTTTTCGGACCATGTTCGCTGGGAGAACGTCAATATCGTCATCGCCGAGACCATGGCCTGGGTCACCTATGACCAGATCGGCATTGATGGTGGCAATGATCTGAAACGCGAGCTGAAAATTCTGCAGCGTGTCGATGGCGTCTGGACGATCAGTTGCATGGTGATGATGGAAAGTGCTGTCGAACAGGTGAGCTTCCCGCTCATCGAGGTCGATGCGGACCTCCGCATTCTCTGGTCGAACCAACTCGCGCAGGAACGGATCAGGGATCATCCGGGTCTTGTCGTCGCTGCTGGTCGCCTGCGCGCCCGACGGCGAAAACACGACCCCGCCTTGCGTGAAGCCGTCCGCCTGGCTTGTCTTGAACTGAAGGGTCAGACGCGGCTCACCTTGTCGCCGAAACAGGCTTGGGCGGTGACGCTTGGGCAGGATGCGGCAGGCGTACCGATGCACTGCTGGGTCCGGCTGGAAGATGGCAAGGCGCTGGTATCGTTCGACGATACAAGGACGGTCGCGCGCAGGATCGAGCGGGCGCGGGAGATCTACGGTTTGTCCCCCGCGCAGGTCAGGCTTGCCCGCCTCATCGTTGATGGAAACGACATAGCGGGTGCGGCCGCAATCCTGGTCGTCAGTGTCAATACGCTGCGCACGCAACTCCAGCGCATGTTCGACAAGACCGGCGTGCGCAGCCAGGCCGCATTGGTGCGCGCCCTGCTGAGCATCGAGCCACCCAATGATTGACCATGCCTCAACGCGCTGCATGCCCTGCGGCGGAACAAACATCCCGATCTGGCATCACCGCAAACGACGATCGTCGGGATCCGGATCGCCTGTCGGCCACGCTCACTTCACCCCGGTCGTCGTCTCGCTCTCCGGTACAGCCAGGCGGTGGCCCGAGACGGATGCGCCGGCGTTTCTGGCCATGGTGATGAACGGGATGATGGCTGTCAGGGTGAAGACGGCGATGATCATGAAGGCGATCTGGAAGTCGCGCAGTTGCAGCGGAGAGCCGGTCTGCGTGGTCTCGATCTCCAGGATCGCGCCGGCAACGGCAACGCCCATCGCCAGGCTGATCTGCTGCAGCACGGCGCTCATCGCGGTCGCCTTGCTGGCATCGGCATCGTCGATATCGGCAAAGGACAAGGCATTGACGCTGGTGAAGAAGAAAGACCGCGCAAAGCCCGCGAGCAGCAGCATGAACGCCATCACCAGATAGGGCGTGGCGGGCGTGAACAGGCCGTTGACAAAGGTCAATGCCGCGCCGGCCAGGGCTGCGATCATCAGTGTCGTGCGAAAGCCGGCAAAGACCAGCACGCGCTTGGCGAAGAACTTTGTCGTCAGGGCGCCGATCGCCCCGACAAAGGTGATCATCCCCGACTGGAACGGCGACAGGCCGAAACCCACCTGCAGCATCAGCGGCATCAGAAAGGGGATGGCGCCGATCGAGATGCGAAACAGCGTGCCCCCGATCGCAGCGGCGCGAAAGGCGCTGTCCTTGAACAGATTGAGATCAAGCAGGGGTGCCGGGTGGCGACGGGCATGGCGCACATACAGAAAGCCGCATGTGATGCCGATGAGGACGGCGACCGCGCCGATGATCGGTGGCAGCGCCGGCAGGCTCATCACCGAAAGCCCGAACATGGTGCCGGAAGCGGCGATGGCGCTGAGAAAGAACCCCTTGATGTCGATCGGTGGCGGCGCGGCACTGGTAATGTCCGGCAAATAGGCTCCCGAGAGGAAATAACCGGCTATGCCGATCGGCACATTGATCAGGAAGATCCAGTGCCAGGAGAAATAGGTGGTGATGAAGCCGCCGAGCGGTGGACCTGCCAGCGGCCCGACCAATGCCGGTATCGTCAGCAGCGCCATGGCGCTGACCAGCTCGCTGCGCTTGGTCGAGCGCACGAGCACCAGCCGTGCCACCGGCGTCATCATCGCTCCGCCCATGCCCTGCAGGAAACGCGAAACGACAAAGGAAATCAGGTCGCCGGAGATGGCGCACAGGATCGAGCCGGCGACGAAGACGAGAATGGCCGAGCGGAAAATGCGTTTTGCCCCGAAGCGGTCGGCCATCCAGCCGCTGAGCGGTATGAAAATCGCCAGCGAAACCATGTAGGAGGTCAGCGCCAGCTTCAGCGTGATCGGCCCGACGCCAAGGTCATGGGCGATCGCAGGCAGTGAGGTGGCGATGACCGTCGAGTCCATCTGCTCCATGAACAGCGCCACGGCGAGGATCATCGGGACGATACGGCTCATGGGGTGGTTCATGGAGGGGCTCATGCGGGGTGGTCGATGCGGGGGCGTTTCATGCGGATTGGCCTTGCTCGGTCGTCCGGAAGTGGGGGACATAGGCGCCTGCGCGACAAATTCGAACCCTGCGCCTCAACTTGCGATCACTTCCCTGTGAGACGGCCTGCCATTGCCTGTCAAGACACTAGATATGGCCGTGCGTTGGGAGACGCAGTTTCATTTTCCGCCCTGAACCCCCTGGAGGCTCCAATGATCGATAGACTTTCCCTTGGCCGACGTGCGCTTTTCGGCGCGACAGCTGCCGGTGCGCTGGCTGTGCCGTTTCTGATGAACCGGACCGCATTCGCGCAGACCGAAACGAAGACGGATGCCATGGCACCACAGGCGACGAAGACCAGCAGCTTCAAGATCGGCACGTTCGGTGTGACCGTCATCAGCGACGGCCTGCGCACGTCCGAAAAGCCGCAGGAAACCTTCGGTACCAACCAGACGCCGGAAGCGGTCGCCGAATTGCTGATGGCAAATTTCCTGCCGACCGACAAGTTCGCCAACGGTTTTTCGCCGACGCTGGTCGATACCGGTTCCGATGTGATCCTGTTCGATACCGGCATGGGCGAGGGTGGTCGTGCCGCTGGCGCTGGCCAGCTTGTCGCCGGCATGCAGGCGGCGGGCTACACGCCGGACCAGGTGACGGTCGTCGTCCTCACCCATATGCACGGCGATCATATCGGTGGCTTGATGGAAGGCGGTCAGCCGACCTTCAAGAATGCCCGCTATGTGGCCGGTCAGGCGGAATTCGATTTCTGGAAGGATCCGGCGCGGGCCGGAACGCCGGCCGAGGGCGGTCACAAGGGCGTGCTGGAGAAGGTCGTGCCGCTGGCCGAAAAGATGACCTTCGTCGGCGATGGCGGCGAGGTCGTGTCTGGTATCACTGGCATGGCGGCGTTTGGCCACTCGCCGGGCCACATGATCTACCGCATCGAATCGGGCGGCAAAGGGCTGATCCTGACGGCCGACACCGCCAATCACTTTGTGCTGTCGCTGCAGCGGCCCGACTGGGAGGTGCGTTTCGACATGGACAAGACGGCCGCAGCGGCCACGCGCAAAAAGGTTTTCGACATGATCGCCACCGACCGTTTGCCCTTCGTCGGTTACCACATGCCGTTTCCCTCGGTCGGTTTCATCGAGACGCTCGACCAGGGCTATCGCTTCGTGCCGGAAAGCTACCAGTTCGAGCTCTGAACCGGCCGCCTTCACCATTGCAGGAATAACTTGGCAGGCCCGGCGTTTTCGCCGGGCCTTTGCACTTTCCAACCCGTCATATCCGTGTTACCAGCCCTCGCCAACTTCCAAGAAACTCTCGCCGGTCTAGCGCGGCGAGTCTCCCGCCGCACGGTCACCCGATTGTGCGGGGAGGATACCATTTACTGAAGGGATTTGGCATGGCGCGCATCATCGAAACGGCAACCGGTCTGGAGGCTCTGACGTTCGACGACGTCCTTCTGCAGCCCGGACATTCCGAAGTCATGCCGGGGCAGACGAACATTGCCACCCGTATCGCCCAGGACATCGATCTGAACCTGCCGATCCTCTCGTCTGCCATGGACACCGTGACCGAAGGCCGCCTGGCGATCGCCATGGCGCAGGCCGGCGGCATCGGCGTTATTCACCGCAACCTGACCCCGATCGAGCAGGCCGAGCAGGTTCGCCAGGTCAAGAAGTTCGAAAGCGGCATGGTCGTCAACCCCGTGACCATCGGTCCGGATGCGACGCTGGCCGATGCGCTGGCGCTGATGAAAATGTACTCGATCTCCGGCATTCCGGTCGTCGAGAACGCGACCGGAAAGACACCGGGTCGCCTGGTCGGCATCCTGACCAACCGCGACGTGCGCTTTGCATCGGATCCGGGTCAGAAAATCTACGAACTGATGACCCGCGAAAACCTGATCACCGTCACCGAGAACGTCGACCAGAAGGAAGCCAAGCGCCTTCTTCACACCCATCGCATCGAGAAGCTGCTGGTCATCGATGCCGATCGCCGCTGCGTCGGACTGATCACGGTCAAGGACATCGAGAAGTCGCAGCTCAACCCGAATGCATCCAAGGATGCGCAGGGTCGCCTGCGGGCCGCAGCCGCCATCAGCGTCGGCGACGACGGCATCGAGCGGGCCGAGCGCCTGATCGACGCCGGTGTCGACCTGATCGTCGTCGATACCGCGCATGGCCATTCGCAGCGCGTCCTCGATGCGGTCGCCATCGTGAAGAAAATGTCGAACTCGATACGCATCATGGCCGGCAATGTCGCAACCGGCGACGGCACCAAGGCGCTGATCGATGCTGGCGCCGATTCCGTCAAGGTCGGTATCGGCCCGGGTTCGATCTGCACCACCCGCATCGTCGCCGGCGTCGGCGTGCCGCAGCTGGCGGCCATCATGGCTGCCGTCGAGGCCGCCCAGGCCGCCAACATTCCTGTCATTGCCGATGGTGGCATCAAGTTCTCGGGCGATCTTGCCAAGGCGATCGCCGCCGGCGCATCCGCCTGCATGATCGGCTCGCTGCTGGCCGGAACCGACGAAAGCCCGGGCGAGGTGTTCCTCTATCAGGGCCGCTCGTTCAAGGCCTATCGCGGCATGGGCTCCGTCGGCGCCATGGCCCGCGGTTCGGCCGACCGCTATTTCCAGGCGGAAGTGCGCGATACGCTGAAGCTCGTGCCGGAAGGCATCGAAGGTCAGGTTCCCTACAAGGGCCCAGTGTCCGGCGTCCTGCACCAGTTGGCCGGTGGTCTCAGGGCCTCGATGGGGTATGTCGGCGGCAAGACCATCAAGGATTTCCAGGAGCGCGCCACCTTCGTCCGCATCTCGGGTGCGGGCCTGCGCGAAAGTCACGCGCATGATGTGACGATCACCCGCGAAAGCCCCAACTATCCGGGCGCCATGTAGGCGACTGCGGTACCGTTCGAGATATGGAGCGGCGAGGGAAATCTCGCCGCTTTTTCGTTCTGCCGCGTCCCGCAGGCGCAGCGGCGAATACGACGGGGCATCTGCGGATCTGGTCTCTGCTGACCGCCGGGGCTGGATTTCGACGCAAGGCACTATAGATAGGCGTGCATCGAACAGGAGGAGTGTCCATGCCCGTTTCCACAGCGATCTTCTGGCCCGTGATCGGCCAGGTCTTTCTGACATTCGCCATCTACTTTTTGATGATGAAGCGCCGCTTCGGCGCCGTCCGGGCCGGCACGGCAAAAGCCCATGACTACAAGATCCCGACGATCGAACCGGCGCCGAGCGCGACTGTTGCCCGCAGTCTGATCAACCAGTTCGAACTGCCCGTGCTCTTTTATGTCGCCTGCCTCGCGCTCTACGCCACGGCCGGCGTCAGCATAGCCGCACTTGTCCTTGCCTGGGTCTTCCTGCTGTCCCGTCTGGTGCACGCCTATGTGCATGTGACATCCAACCGTCTGATGCTGCGGCAGCGATTGTTCACCGCTGGTTTCCTGGCGGTCTTTGCGCTCTGGGTGCTTTTTGCCGTCCACATTGCGTTGCAATAATTTCGGCGTCATTCTCTCGTCATGGTGGAAGGTCTCTCTTCTCTGAGGGGCCACAATGTCTGCCGCTGTTCTGACGATGACTAAGGTTGGAACCGGCAGCGGAGCACTGGAATTGCTGGTCTTTTTGACAGTGCCGAAAGTTAATTTGCCTTGATGGAACAGCAGGGCGTACGGTCCGGTTTCTGTTCGCAGATGCAATAAACGGAAAGGCGACCGCCTTGATCAATCCTGACGAAAAGACTGTTCTCGTATTCCAGGGTGGAGGCGCGCTCGGTGCCTACCAGGCCGGGGCCTACGAGGCACTGCATGAGGCCGGCATCCGGCCGGACTGGCTGGCCGGCATCTCGATCGGCTCGATCAATGCCGCGATCATCGCCGGCAGCCCGGTCGACAAACGCATCGACAACCTGCGAACCTTCTGGCACCGCGTTTCCTCGGGGCTTGTCGGCCAGGCGCTGGGACCGGGCGATATGATGCGCAAATGGTTCAACGAGACCTCGGCCTTTCTCGGCTCGCTGACCGGCGTGCCCGGCTTCTTCAAGCCGCGCGCCTTTGCACCCTGGGCCATCCCCGGCGATCCGATGGCGCAGATCAGCCTGTATGACACCATGCCCTTGCAGGAAACGCTGGTCGAACTGGTGGATTTCGACATCATCAACTCAGGGGCCATCCGCCTCAGCCTCGGTGCCGTCGATGTGATGAGCGGCAATTTCAATTATTTCGACAACCTGCATCAGCCGTTTTCGGCCAAGCATGTGGCTGCCTCCGGCGCCCTGCCGCCGGGTTTTGCCCCGGTCGAGATCGATGGCCGCTATTATTGGGACGGCGGCCTCGTCTCGAACACGCCGTTGCAGCGCATCCTTGGCGGTGAAGAGCTCGAGAGCGATTTCTGCATTTTCCAGGTCGATCTGTTCAGCGCTCGTGGTGCCTTGCCGAAGGATCAGTTCGATGTCGAGGCACGCGAGAAGGAGATCCGTTTCTCCAGCCGCACGCGGTTGAACACCGACCAGTTCCGAAAGCTCCAGACCATCCGCATGGCCGCCAAACGGCTGGTGGAAAAGCTTCCCGATGCGTTGAAGGACGATCCGGATGCGCGGATGCTGGAAAAGATCGGCAATGACAGCGCGGTCACCATGGTCCACCTGATCTATCGGCAGGCGAGCTATGAAAGCCATTCCAAGGACTACGAGTTTTCGCGGCTTTCGGTCGAGGAACACTGGAAGGCCGGTCATGACGACGTGGTCAGGACACTCAATCACCCGGATTGGCAGAGCCGCACCCGGCCCACCAATGGAATCCGGATCTTCGACCTTTGCCAGATTCACGGAGGTGAGAAAAAGTCGTGAAAATAGACGATGTCATCCGCAATGCCTTTGCCATGCCGCTGGCCAGTCCGTCCTATCCGCCTGGCCCCTATCGCTTCGTCAACCGCGAATACATGATCATCACCTATCGCACCGATCCGGAAGCGCTGCGTCGCGTGGTCCCGGAGCCTCTGCAGTTCGATGAGCCGCTGGTCAAATTCGAATTCATCCGTATGCCGGATTCCACCGGCTTCGGCGATTATACCGAGGCCGGCCAGGTCATCCCGGTCACCTATGAGGGCGTGCACGGTGGTTATGTGCATTCGATGTTTCTCAATGACGATGCGCCGATTGCCGGCGGCCGCGAGATCTGGGGGTTCCCGAAAAAGCTGGGCGATCCCTCGCTGACATCCGTCAAGGACGCACTGGTCGGCACGCTCGACTATGGCGGCCAGCGGGTGGCGACAGCGACCATGGGCTTCAAGCACCGGACGCTCGACAAGGACAAGGTTCTCGAAACGTTGAAGCAGCCGAATTTCATGCTGAAGATTATTCCGCATGTCGATTGCACCCCGCGCATCTGCGAACTTGTGCGCTATTATCTCGAGGATCTCACCGTCAAGGGTGCCTGGGAAGGGCCGGGCGCACTCGCTTTGTTTTCGCATGCGCTGGCCCCGGTCGCCGATCTACCGGTGCTCGAAGTCAAATCCGCCGTCCATATTCTCTCGGACCTGACGCTCGGCCTCGGCGAAGTGGTCCATGATTATCTTGCAAAATAGGAAGTAAAAGCCATGAAACTCAAGGACAAGGTCTGCATCGTCACCGGTTCGGCCAGCGGCATCGGTCTGGCGATCGCCAAGAAATACATTTCGGAAGGCGCCAAGGTCGTCATCGCCGATCTGAAGCTCGACGCGGCCGAAGCGACGGCCAGGGACCTGACCGCCACTGGACCGGGCGAAGCCATCGGGCTTGCCATGGACGTCACCAGCGAAGACGCGGTGAATGCGGGTGTCGCCGCTGTGATCGAAAAGTGGGGCAGGGTGGACGTGCTCGTCTCCAATGCCGGCATCCAGATCGTCAACAAGATCGAGGACTACGCCTTTTCCGACTGGAAGAAGATGCTGGCCATCCATCTCGACGGCGCCTTCCTGACGACCAAGGCCTGCATTCCGCACATGAAGGCGCAGAAGGGTGGCGCGATCATCTATATGGGCTCCGTCCACTCCCATGAAGCCTCGCCGCTGAAATCGGCTTATGTGACGGCCAAGCACGGCCTGCTCGGGCTTGCTCGCGTCGTTGCCAAGGAAGGCGGGCCGGACGGCGTGCGCGCCAATGTCATCTGCCCCGGCTTCGTCAAGACGCCGCTGGTCGAAAAGCAGATACCCGAACAGGCAAAGGCGCTGGGCATGTCCGAAGACGAGGTTGTCAGGAAGATGATGCTCGGCGGCACCGTCGACACGCAGTTCACCACCGTCGAGGACGTCGCGGAAGTGGCGCTTCTGTTTGCCGGCTTCGAGACCAATGCGCTGACCGGCCAGTCGCTGGTCGTCAGCCACGGTTGGTACATGCAGTAGAACCGGGTCCGGGAGGCGTCGCGCCCTGAACGCTTCCCGGCCTGTCTCGGTTCTGATGCAGTTTCAAGCTGCAATGCGGTCCACCCGTCGCAGCGATTGATCTGTATCAACGTTTCACTGTCCGTCACGATCCACTGTCGTCCGGCATCTGCAGGCAATGCAGATGCCTCAGCCCCTTGGGGCGAACAGGAGGATCCGTTCATGACGGCAATGATGAAAGCTGCAGTGGTCAGGGAGTTTGGCAAGCCACTCTCCATAGAACAGCTGCCGATTCCCGATCCCGGCCCGGACCAGATCCTGGTGCGATACCATGCGACCGGCGTCTGCCATACGGATCTGCACGCCGTAAAGGGCGACTGGCCCGTCAAGCCTGGCCTTCCCTTCATTCCAGGCCACGAGGGCACCGGCTTCGTCGCCAAGATCGGCTCGAACGTGAAGCGCATCAAGGAAGGCGACCGCGTCGGCGTGCCGTGGCTGCATACGGCCTGCGGCTGCTGCAATCCCTGCCGCACCGGTTGGGAAACATTGTGCGGCCAGCAGCAGAACACCGGCTATTCCGTCAACGGCACCTTTGCCGAATATGGCCTTGCCGATCCTGATTTCGTCGGGCGCCTGCCCGACAGTCTTGCGTTCGGCCCTGCCGCTCCGGTGCTGTGCGCCGGCGTCACGGTCTATAAGGGATTGAAGGAGACCGAAGTCCGACCCGGCGAGTGGGTCGCCATTTCAGGGGTTGGCGGTCTCGGGCACATGGCCGTGCAATATGCCAAGGCGATGGGCATGAAAGTCGTGGCCGTCGATATTTTCGAGGACAAGCTGGCGCTCGCCACACAGATGGGTGCCGATCTGGTGATCGATGCCCGGGACAAGGATGCGGTCGAGCGCGTCCAGCAGGTCACCGGTGGTGTGCACGGGGCGCTGGTGACAGCCGTCTCGCCCAAGGCGATGGAGCAGGCATTCGGCTTCCTGCGCTCCAAGGGCACCATGGCGCTGGTCGGACTGCCGCCGGGCTATATTTCCCTGCCGGTGTTCGAAACCGTGCTCAAGCGCATCACGGTGCGTGGCTCGATAGTCGGTACCCGCCAGGATCTCGAAGAGGCGCTGGAATTCGCGGGGGACGGAAAGGTCGCAGCCCATTTCAGCTGGGACAAGCTGGAGAATATCAACAACATCTTCGAGACAATGGAAAAAGGCGCGATCGACGGGCGCATCGTGCTGGATCTCAGCTAGCTTCCCCGATCGTCGGCCTGGCCTTCGGGCCGTGCATCCACGCGTGATTGGCCGTGAACGCTCACGGCCAATCACGTTCGCGTCAATTCAGGCGTCCTGTTCTTGATCCTCGATCCGCGGGCGGCATTCTCCCGTAATGTGAACATCACAGGAGGAAGCCATGGAAAAGCCGAACATCACGCAGGACATGATCAATGCCTATGACGAATACACGCATCTGAGCCTCGACCGGCGGGCCTTCATGCGCAAGCTGACGGCGCTGACGGGGTCGGCGGCCAGCGCTGCGGTGATCGCGCCGCTGCTCGCCGCCAACACTGCGCAGGCGGAAATCATCCCGGAAGCGGACGCCCGCGTCAAGGCTGACGATATCACCTATCCCGGCGCTGGCGGCGACATGAAGGGCTATCTGGCGGTGCCGGCCGATGCGTCCGGCAAGCTTCCCGCTGTCATCGTCATCCACGAGAACCGTGGCCTCAATCCGCATATCAAGGATGTTGCCCGTCGCATGGCGCTCGAGGGCATTGTTGCCCTTGCCCCGGATTTCCTGTCGCCCTCCGGTGGCACGCCCGCAGACGAGGACAAGGCACGCGAAATGATCGGTGCGCTCGACGGCAAGCAGACGGTCGACAATGCGGTGGCAACCGTGGCTTTCCTCGCAGGCCACGAAGCGACAACCGGCATGGCCGGCGCGATCGGCTTCTGCTGGGGCGGCGGCATGGTGAACAAGCTCGCCGTCGCGTCATCGGACCTCAAGGCTGGCGTCGCCTATTATGGCGCCCAGGCGCCGGCGGAGGATGTCCCGAAGATCAAGGCGGCGCTGCTTCTGCACTATGCCGGCCTCGACGACCGCATCAATGCCGGTATCGACGCCTACAGGAAAGCGTTGACCGATGCGGGCAAGGATTTCACCATCCAGATCTATGACGGCGTCAACCACGCCTTCAACAACGACACCTCCGCCGCCCGCTACGACAAGGCCGCCGCCGACCTCGCCTGGAGCCGGACGGTGGAGTTTCTGAAGGCCAAGGTGGTTTGATACCGGCGGAGCTGGGGGCCTTCCGCATATGCGGTCGGTCATCCCTCCAGCAACTCCGCCGCCGCCTCGGTGATAAGCGCGGCCAGGGCCTCCTGGTCGTTGTTGCGGCCGCTTCTCGGGCGCCAGACGAGGCCGATGCGGCGCGACGGTTGCGGATCCGCAAAAGGCACGATGCGCATGCGGTTTCGCGTGCGCTCATCCTTGACGGCGATTTCCGGGATCAGCGTGATGCCCATGCCGTGACTGACCATCTGCAGCAGCGTCGCCATCGAGGTCGCCCCGTAATTGGCGACGCGCCGGCCTGCGGTCGAGCCGCAGACGGCAAGCGCCTGGTCGCGCAGACAATGGCCTTCTTCCAGCAGCAGCAGGCGGTCCATGTCGACCTGCGCCTCTGTCATCGGTGACAGCAACACCGTGTTCTCGTCATCGGCACTGGCGATCAGGAAGCGGTCTTCGAACAGCGTGCAGGACCGCAGGCTGTCATCATTGTGCGGCAGCGCGATAATGGCGCAGTCGAGCTTGCCATGCTTGACGTCGTCGACACAACCGGTCGTCAGAAGTTCGCGCAGCTCCACATTGAGCTTCGGATAGCGCTGGCGCAGCATCGGGATCAGCGTCGGCACCAGATAGGGCGCGACGGTCGGGATGATGCCGAGGCGCAACCGGCCCTCGAGCACGCCGGTCGATTGCCGCGCCCGGTCATAAAGCCCGTCGACGGCCAGAAGGATAGCCCGGATTTCCGGAAGCAAGGTCTCGCCATGTGGCGTCAGGATCACGCCGCTGCGGCCGCGCTCCACCAGCCGGATGCCCAGGTCGGATTCCATTTCCATGATTTGCGCCGAAAGCGCCGGCTGGCTGACATTGGTCATTTTCGCCGCCCGGCCGAAGTGGAGGGTGGTTGCGAGGGCATCGAAATAGCGCATCTGTCGAAGTGTGAGCATGATAGGTTTATCCTATCGATAATCCCATTAAATACAATTGGAAACTATGGTGGTTTTGGAGGATGGTGCAGCCGAACCAAAGATATTGCCTTTCAAAGGAGACGAACATGGATGCCAAGGTCGAAACGACAGGCAAATGTCCCGTGATGCACGGGTCGCTGACCAGCAGCTCGGGCAAGGGTCCATCGAACCGCGAATGGTGGCCCAACCAGCTCAATCTGCGGATCCTGCACCAGAACTCGGCGCTGTCCGATCCTATGGGCACGGGCTTCAATTATGCTGAGGAATTCAAGAAGCTCGATCTCGCTGCCGTCAAGGCCGATCTCGTCGCACTGATGACCGATTCCCAGGATTGGTGGCCGGCCGATTTCGGGCATTACGGTCCCTTCATGATCCGCATGGCCTGGCACAGTGCCGGCACCTACCGCACCGGCGACGGCCGCGGGGGCGCCACCTCCGGAACGCAGCGTTTTGCGCCGCTCAACAGCTGGCCTGACAACGTCAACCTCGACAAGGCCCGCCGGCTTCTCTGGCCGATCAAGCAGAAATACGGCAACAAGCTCTCCTGGGCCGACCTGATGATCCTGACCGGCAACGTCGCTCTGGAATCCATGGGCTTCAAGACCTTTGGTTTCGCCGGTGGTCGTGCCGACGTCTGGGAACCGGAAGAGGACATCTACTGGGGCGGTGAACGCACCTGGCTCGACGACAAGCGCTACAGTGGCGACCGCGATCTGGAAAGCCCGCTGGCGGCCGTGCAGATGGGCCTTATCTATGTCAACCCGGAAGGCCCGAACGGCAACCCGGACCCGCTGGCCTCGGCCCGCGACATTCGCGATACCTTCGCGCGCATGGCGATGAACGACGAGGAAACCGTCGCTCTGATCGCCGGTGGCCACACCTTCGGCAAGACCCATGGTGCCGGCGATGCCGCCCATGTCGGCCGCGAGCCGGAAGGAGCCGGTATCGAAGCACAGGGCTTCGGTTGGGCCAGCACCCATGGCACAGGCAAGGCCGGCGACACGATTTCGAGCGGTCTCGAAGTCACCTGGACGCAGGCGCCGACGCAGTGGACCAATCTCTACTTCGAAAACCTGTTCGGCTTCGAATGGGAACTGACCAAGAGCCCGGCCGGTGCCCACCAGTGGCGCCCGAAGGACGGGGCGGCATCCGACGCCGTGCCGGATGCACATGATCCGCACAAGCGCCATGCGCCGCAAATGCTCACCAGCGACCTGGCTTTGCGCGTCGACCCGGCCTACGAGGCGATTTCCCGTCGCTTCCTCGAAAATCCCGATCAGTTCGCCGACGCCTTTGCCCGCGCCTGGTTCAAGCTGACCCACCGCGACATGGGACCGCGCGCCCTCTATCTCGGACCGGAAGTGCCGAGCGAGGAACTGATCTGGCAGGATCCGGTACCGGCTGTCGATCACCCGCTGATCGACGCCACCGATATCGCCGCCCTCAAGGACAAGATCCTGGCGTCCGGCCTGTCGGTGTCCCAGCTGGTGTCCACTGCCTGGGCCTCGGCCTCGACCTTCCGCGGCTCCGACAAGCGGGGCGGTGCCAATGGCGCCCGCATCCGCCTTGCCCCGCAGAAGGACTGGGACGCCAACCAGCCGGAGCAGCTGGCAAAGGTTCTGGAGACCCTCGAGGGAATCCAGACGGCTTTCAACGATGCACAGACCAGCATCAAGAAGGTGTCGCTGGCTGATCTGATCGTGCTGGGTGGTGTCGCTGCCGTCGAAAAGGCGGCGAAGGCTGCCGGACACACTATCGTCGTGCCTTTCGCCCCCGGCCGCACCGATGCGTCGCAGGCGCAGACCGACATCGAATCCTTCGACGTGCTCGAGCCGGTTTCGGACGGTTTCCGCAACTACCAGCAGGCGAGCTTCACGGTTTCGACCGAAGAGCTGCTGATCGACAAGGCGCAGCTCCTGACGCTGACAGCGCCGGAAATGACGGTGCTGGTTGGCGGCCTTCGTGCCCTGAATGCCAATTACGGCCAGTCCCAGCACGGCGTCTTCACCGGACGCTCGGAAGTGCTCAGCAACGACTTTTTCGTCAACCTGCTCGACATGGGCACGGTCTGGACGGCAGTGTCGGATGAAAAGGAAGTGTTCGAAGGTCGTGATCGCACGACCGGCGAACTGAAATGGACCGCCTCCCGCGTCGATCTCGTGTTCGGTTCGAACTCGCAGCTGCGCGCCCTTGCCGAAGTCTACGGCCAGAGCGACATGCAGGAAAAGTTCGTGGCGGACTTCGTTTTGGCCTGGAACAAGGTGATGAACGCGGATCGTTTCGATCTCGTCTGATCATTGTTTCGCATCCGTGTCGGCGCTCTGCACTGCCACGGACAGACCCTAAAGAAGAACCGGACGCCTTGCGGCGCCCGGTTTTTTTGCCTTTTTGAAGGGCGTCGGGCGGATCAGCCCAAAAATGTTACAGTGGTGCCTCTTTGGCCTCGACCGTTCTTGGACTAAAGATATTGCCGCACAGGCCTTTTCGGCCGTGCCAGAACGAACGAAACCTTAATGACGATCTTATATTGCCCACGATTTTTGGTCGTTGAGACCGCACATCTATATTGAATCAATAATACAGGCCGCGCATCCGAAAGGAGCGCGGCTTTTTTAATGTCGCCGATGGACTACCAGCCGGGCAACATGTGGCTCTGGCGCAGGCGCGGATAGCGCGGGAGGTTCTTCATGTCGCCGTCGAGATCATCGTTCACGGCGGTCGGCGTGATGTTGTCGAGGCAGGCGGTGATGTGATTGGTGATCGCGTTGCAGAGCGACGGCGAAAGCCCCGGCCGCTTCATGATGCCGATCTGCACCGGAGCCAGTGCCGGAAAACCGTCCGCCTGTGTCAGAACCTTCATGCCGGTCCGCAGTGCCGATTCCGGCAGCACCGAAACGGCCATGCCGGCCAGAACGGCAGCCGCGACCACGGTCGAGGACCAGCTCGTGAACAGGATGTTGTATTCCTTGCCGGTGGCGTCGAGCGCCGCGCAGGCCGCCTGCCGCCAGTGGCAATCGCGCTTGCCGACGGCGAGCGGCACCGGTGCGTTTTCGGGAAGCGGATGGTTGATGGAGCTGACCCAGCAGAGCGGCTCCGTGCGCACGACATCGGAAGCACGGGCGCGCGGATTGTGCGTCACCAGCGCGATGTCGAGATCGCCCCTCGCCATCTTCTCGGCCAGATCCACGGACGGCTCGCAAATGATGTAGAGCTCGACATTCGGATGCGTCTTGGCAAAACGCACGATGATTTCGGGCATGTAGCGATCGGCATAATCATCCGGCGTGCCGATGCGCAGCATGCCTTCGAGACGGTTGTCGTCGAAGGAGGCGATGGCCTCGTTGTTCAGCCGGATCATCCGCCGTGCGAAATTCAAAAGCCGGTCGCCTTCTGTCGTCAAGCGGTTGCCGCGACCGTCCTTGGCAAACAGCTGCTTGCCGATCCGCTCTTCCAGCCGTCGCATCTGCATCGAAACTGCCGACTGCGTTTTGAAGACGCGTCCGGCCGCCTTGGTAAAGCTGCCGGTATCGGCGATAGCCACGAAAGTCTGCAATTGGTCGATATCGAGCGGTGCGGACATGGTCCTGGTCCCCAAGGATGGTTTCGAAAGAACGGTGTGTGGAAGGCTGTGGTCACATAAATTTGTTTGATGAATATCATTAGAAACATTCGTTGGACTGATCAATGGAGATTTGCGACCTTGAGGCTGCAAAACGCATCAAACAAGCCAGAGCAAGCCGCCATCCCGGCGATTTGCTATCAAAGTTTCGACCAGCCTGCCGCGTGGATCTCCACGCCGCGGGGCCGGTCGCTTCGTGCCACAAAAGGAGCCAAGTCATGCGCACGACCGATCTCACCCTCGACCGCACTCTGACAGGGGTGCAGTCCACGCCATCCCGCAAGACGGGTCTCATGGGCGTGCTGAAATCGGTCTTGCTCCAGTTCCGAAACCGCCAGGCCATCGGCAGCCTCAATGATCTCGACGACCACCAGTTGCTTGATATGGGGCTCAGCCGGCACGAGGTTCGCGAGGCCCTGACCTCGGCCTTCTTCGATGATCCCGGCCGTCACCTGACGCAGGCTGCGCGCCACCGCACCAACACCTTCTACAGGAACGCGCGCCGCGATTGACGCCTTTCCTGCTGCAGGCCGCGAGCCGGATGGTTTCACGGACTGCAGCGGATACAGAGTTTTGTTGCGTGCCCCAACCGTCGAAAGACGACCACGCAACAGGGACGCGCAGCCGCCTCTGCGCGTTACCCTTCCCCGCAGGGTCAGAGCCAATTGCCCTGCTGCTTGCCCGGTGCACGATCCAAGGATCGGCACCGGGCTTTTTCTTGTCTTGAGGAGCCGTGATCTTTTGACGATTTGCTGCACCAGCTTGCGCCGGACGCTTGTTGGCTACAGGGTGCCTGGGTGAAGGCCCGGACACGCTGCAAGCGGTCTCTTCGCGTCGGATTGCTGACCGGTTACGGGATCAACCGGTCGGCGCGCAGTTCTGCAAAGAGCGCAAGGAAGGCGTCGTCGGTCGGCTGGTACTCAAGGAAGCCAAGGCGGCGGCTCTTCGACATGTCGGTAACGACCTCGATCGGTCGTCCGAGATCAGCGTCGGTGTGCCAGGGTGAAACGAGCCTGTTCAGATCCGGCTCCCTCAGATCGTAGCGCTCGGCTATCTCGCGCCAGATCGCGGCGTCCCCGGCCATCTGCTCCTCGAGCGGACGAACGGTTCCGTCGAAAGGCGCAGGTTCGAGGCCGAACCAGGCGGCGAGGCGTCCCCACATCCATTTCCAGCGGAAAACATCGCCATTGACGACGTTGAAGTCTTCGTTGGCTGCAGCCGGGGTCGTCGACGCCCAAAGCAGATGGCGTGCAAGCAATCTGGCATCGGTCATATCGGTCAGAGCCTCCCATTGCTTTTCGACGCCGGGAAAGCGGAAGGGCCGGCCTGTGTGTTTGCAGATCGACGCATACACCGCAAGCGTCGTGCCCATGTTCATGGCGTTGCCGACCGCTTTGCCGACGATCGTGTGAGGACGGTGTACGCTCCAGCTGAAACCGTCCCGGGCGGCGGCGGCAAAGACCTCGTCTTCCTGGGCGTAATAGAAATTGTCGACATCGATCCGGCCCTGCTCCTCGCGGAACGGGGTCTGTGGAAGCGCACCCTTCCCATAGTTCTCGAAGGGTCCAAGATAATGTTTGAGGCCGGTCACCAGCGCCACATGTTTGACCGACCCGGCCGGCGACAGCGCCGTGAGAAGATTGCGCACCATTGCGGAATTGACGCGGATATTCTCCGTTTCCGTCGCCTGCCGCAGCCAGCTCGATATGATCACATGGGACGGGTCGAGCCCGGCCAGCGCTGACGTCAGCGACGCCGGATCCAGAAGGTCGGCCGCCACTTGGGTCACGTTTGGCTGCTGCTGCGGCCGGCGTGCGAGACCCCAGACCTGCCAGCCGTCATCGCCGAAAACTTTCCCTGCTGCGCTGCCGACAATGCCGCTTGCGCCAACGATCAATACTTTTTTTGTCATACCATCTCCTGTCATTCTCCGGCTCATCTAGTGTTTCCAGACGAAGCGTGCCAGAAGGCACCCGAATGGGACATAGGTACCCTGACGTAACCAGTTGGAGATCGATCATGCAGCCCGGCTCACCTGATCATGAATGGCGCGAAGACTGCGCACCGCGGCGTGTGCTGGACCTCTTCTCTTCCAAATGGACGAGCATGATCCTGCATGTATTGCACACGCGGCTGGATGGTTGCGCCCGCAGCGGCGTGCTGCTGCGCAGCCTGCCGGGGATCTCCAAGAAGATGCTGACGCAGACCCTGCGCGGCATGGAAGCTTCGGGACTGGTCAGCCGCCGCGTTTACGGCACGGTGCCGCCGGCGGTCGATTATTCGCTGACGCCGCTCGGTACCCGCTTCGTCGAGCCAATCGATCTGCTCTACGGTTGGGCCCGAGACAATGCGGACGCGCTTGATGAGCTGAAAACAAGAGGCGGTGAAGTCGGGAGTTGAGCGCCGGAAGTGGCTCACCAGTCTTTCAGATGGGCGTACAGCGCTTCAGGTCTCTGATTTGACGCCCTGTCACCCAAAACAGTTTTTGTAACAGGCTGTGCGTTCGTTCAGGGTTATATCTGTGGCGGAAACGTCCGGGGCCAAGTGCTCTGAGCGAATGCTGGTGTGTCCTCGATGACGGGCAGCGTCACCCATTGAGGTCGCCCGGCATCCTCGGTAACCGCCAATCACACCGTCGTATTCTTCCGATACGTATCGAACAGCCCGTCAATGCTCTTCTGATATTCCTTCTGCGCCTCCAGTCCGCTGTCGAACATGCTGGAGAACATCTCCGCGAAGGGGGCCATCGGGTTGGCTGCGGCCTTCTTCGCCGGCTCGCTGCCGGCCATCATATCCTGGAAGGCTTTGAAGAAGGGGTTGGCACCAAACATGTCGGGTGCGCCGGCCGGCTTGTCCTGCGCCTTGTTGGTCGTGAAAAAACCCTGCATGGCCTGCGTGAAGGGATTGTCGAACGGGTTGGCTGCCGCTTCCGGCTTCTTTGCGAACCCCGATGCTTCCATCCAGGGCTTCATCATCTCTTCCATCGGCGTATTGGCAAACGGGTTCTGCATGCTGCCCATCTGGCCGCCCATGACGCCAGCCATGGGGTTTGCCATCGGATTACCCATCTGGCCGGTCGCCTGCTTGAACAGTCCGCCCATGATGGCGCTTGCCACCACCGGCAGTATCTGCTTGTAGATTTCCTGGCCGATGCCGGTCATCTGGGCCGCCTGCGCAGCGATCGCCCGTGACATCTCCTTGGAGCCGAAAAGCTGCCCGAGAACACCATTGCCGTCGTTCATGCCCTGCGGCGTGAAGGCCTTTGTCATGTCCTCGAAATATTGCGCGTGATTGCCGCTGGTCATTGCCTGGAGCAGGGCGCCGAAGTCGTACGGGTTGGCGCTGTTGCGCTTCAGGGCCGTCGAAAAGGCCGGCATCAGGGCGGCGGTCGCCTTGGCCACCTGCTCCTGCGCAAGGCCGAACTGCCGTGCCAGGACATCCATGGCATTGCCGTTCTGCGCCTGCATCATCATGTCGAACAGCGGTACCATGGCAAACCCTCTCCTGCAGGCGAAACGACGCATGTCGTTGCACTATAACGGGAAAATGACAGGTGGAAACCGCTTTTTGTCAGCCGTCCCAGCTCTAGTACTGGTAGTCCTCGAAGACCGGTTCGACGGATCCGTTCCAGCGGCCGTTGTAGCGCGCCAGAAGATCCTCGGCGAGTGTCGCCTTCCTGGCAATGACCTCGTCGAGCGGTGCCAGGAAAATGCTCTCGTCCACCTCGTCGCCGTTCAGGCGCTTGCGGTTTTTCAGGCCAAGGTGCGAAATCGACAGCACCTCGCGGGCAATGTCGAACAGCGAATTGCCGCGCTGCATCGCCGAAAGCCCCTCGACCGGAACGGCATTACGCATGGCAAGGACATCCTCATAGGTCCAGTCGCGCGTCAGCTGTTCAGCCGCATCGAGCGCGGCATCGTCATAGAGCAGGCCGACCCAGAAGGCGGGCAGTGCGCAGATGCGCCGCCACGGGCCGCCATCGGCGCCACGCATTTCGAGGAAGCGCTTCAGCCGGACATCCGGGAACAGCGTCGAGAGATGGTTGGTCCAGTCGCCCATATTGGGCTCCCAGTCGGCCAGTTCACCCTTCAGCGCCCCATTCATGAACTGGCGGAAAGTGACATGGGTACAGTCATGATACTTGCCGTCGCGCACGACGAAATACATCGGCACGTCGAGCGCCCATTTGACATAGTCCTCGAAGCCGAAATCGGCGTTGAAGACCGCAGGCAGCACGCCGGCGCGCTGGTTGTCGGTGTCGCGCCAGATGTCGCCGCGCCAGGACAATAGCCCGTTCGGCTTGCCCTCGGTAAAGGGGGAGCTGGCAAACAGCGCCGTCGACAAGGGCTGCAGTTTCAGCGACACCTGCATCTTGCGGCGCATGTCTTTTTCGGACGAGAAATCGAGGTTCACCTGGATGGTACAGGTCCGGTACATCATGTCGAGCCCCTGGCTGCCGACCTTCGGCATGTAGCGGCTCATGATGTCGTAACGGGATTTCGGCATGCGCGGGGTTTCCGACAGCGACCATTTCGGTGAGCCGCCAATGCCGAGGAAACGGATGCCGAGCGGTTCGGCGATCTCGCGCAGATCGGCCAGGTGCCGATTGGATTCCTTGCAGGTCTGGTGCAGGTTTTCGAGCGGCGCGCCGGAAAGTTCGAACTGTCCGCCGGGTTCCAGCGAGATCGCACCCTGACCGGAGTGCTCGGCAAGGCCGATGATATTGCCGGCGTCGATGATCGGCTCCCAGCCGCTCTTGGCGGCCATGCCGTTCAGAAGCGCCGAGATGCTGGCCTCGCCGAAATAGGGAACCGGGCTGTTGTCAGCCTTGAAGAAGGCGAACTTCTCATGCTCCGTGCCGATCCGGAATCTATCCTTGGGCTTGTTGCCCTCTGCCAGGTATTCAGTCAGGTCTGCAACAGCGGTGACCGGCGTCTGGTCGGTGGTATCTCTGGCCATGGGCGTCTTCTTCAGCGTGGGGCGATCTGCGAAAAAACAGACCATGAGGAGGGTGCTTGAACCGGATTGAAGTGGCGTGCAAGTGAAATTGTTTCAAGGCCGGTTCAAAATTTCAACACATGGATTTCACGATCCTGCGACCGCCTATCGCCAGTCGCCGATCGCCGCCTGGATGACGGCCAGGGCCGCAACGGCTGCCGTATCGGCGCGCAGGATGCGCGGCCCGAGCGGAATCGCAGTGACGAAATCGAGGCTGCGCAGCCGTGCGCGCTCCTCCTCCGAAAACCCGCCTTCCGGGCCGATCAGAAGCGCATGTTTGCGCTCCTTGATCTGGGCCAGCACCGGCAGCGGGTTCTGCCCGGCATCCCCCTCGTCGCAGAAGATGATCCGCCGTTCGCTCGGCCAGCTGTCGAGAAGATCGCCGAGCCGCTTCGGAGCCTCGACGGCGGGGATACCAAGCACGCCGCATTGTTCGGCGGCCTCGATGACATTGGCCTTCAGCCGGTCGATGCTGGTGATCTTTCCCTGCACATGCTGGGTCATCACCGGCTGCAGCAGGCCGGCCCCCATCTCGACGGCCTTCTGCACGAGATAATCGAGCCGGCCGACTTTCAGCGGAGCAAACAGATAGTGGAGATCGCAGGGTGCCGGCTGCGGGCGCGTCTGCTCGACGGGGATCAGCACCAGGCGTTTCTTGGCGGGCAGCGAAAGCGTTGCGCGCCATTCGCCGTCGCGCCCGTTGAAGGCGAGCACCTCGCTGCCCTCTTCATAGCGCAGCACGTTGACCAGATAGTTGAACTGGTCCTTGTCCACGGCAAGGGCATTGCCTTCTGCAAGCGGTGCATCGACGAACAGGCGCTGCATCCGGAAATTGGCGCGCATGGCATTTCCTTCCATGACGAATGGTCAGATGAAAATCGCCGCGAATAAGACGTAAACGCCAGCCGAAAGCAAGGCCGATGCCGGCACCGTAATGACCCAGGCCGCGATGATGGTCATGAAATGCGAGCGGCGAACCAGCTGGCGCCGATGCCGCTCGTCCGGGCTTTCCTCGATCAGGCGCTGGAAATCGGTCTGGCCGGTCTTGCGCCGCACATATTCGAGCCGCAGCTTCGAATTGCGCGTGAACCATTCGCGGAAAAAGCCGATGCCGAAGACGGCGCCGACCGCGGTGTGGGTCGTCGATACGGGCAGCCCAAGCGCTGTCGCAATCAGGACCGTGGTGGCTGTGGCCAGCGCCACGCAGAAGGCGCGCATCGGATTGAGTTTGGTAATTTCCTGGCCAACGACCCGGATGAGTTTCGGGCCAAACAGCAGGATCCCGCAGGAGATGCCGAGCGCGCCGATCAGGATCTCCCAGAGCGGGACCGCGGTGGTGTCGCTGACGGCCAGTCCGTTGACGCTGGCGACGATGGCCGAGAGCGGCCCGACGACATTGGAGACGTCATTGGCGCCGTGGGCAAAGGAGAGCAGCGCCGCCGACAGGATCAGCGGCGCCTTGAAAAGCTTGCGCAGGGACTGGTTGCGATCTTCCAGGCCCTTGGCTTGGCGGCGGATCCACGGGCGCGTGATCAGCAGGGTGGCGAGCGCCACGGCAAGGCCGATATAGATGCCTGTCGACAGATTGAGATGGATGACATTTTCGAGGCCGATCACCGAGAAATAGGCGGTGAACGCGCCGGTCATTGCCGCGATCAGGATCGGCATCCAGAAAACGGCACGTGTGATCCGGTCATCGCGGTAGGTGATGAAGATCTTGATGAAGGCGAGCAGCGCGGCGGCAATCCCGCCGCCCAGCAGGGGCGAGACCATCCAGCTGGCGGCGATCCCGGCAAGCGACCACCAGTGCACCGCCGAAACCCCGGCTGCGGCGATGCCGGCGCCGAGGATGCCGCCGATGATCGAATGTGTCGTGGAAATGGGTGCGCCGGACCAGGTCGCGATGTTGATCCAGACAGCCGCCGACAGCAGCGCAGCCATCATTACCCAGGCGTAGACCTCGCCTGTCGGCATGACGGCAGTGTTGATGATGCCGCCACCGATCGTCGATACGACCCGGCCGCCGGCAAAGACCGCGCCGGCAATCTCGAAGATCGCTGCAATCACCAGCGCCGTGGTCATGGTGATCGCCTTCGATCCGACCGCCGCGCCGACATTGTTGGTGACGTCGTTGGCACCGATGTTCATGGCCATGTAGCCGGCCAGGGCCGCCGCCGCGATGATCATCAGGAACGCCGGTTGCTCGGATATGTAGGCTGCAGCAAAGAGCATGCTCGACAGCACGAAGATCAGACCAAGCCCCAGGCCCGCCCACGGTTTCAGCACATGGTGGGAGGCTTCCTCGGCAAAGGTTACCTTGTCCAAGTCCTTGTCGAGGGTTGGTTTTTCCAGGGAGGGAAGTGGTTTGCCCACCGTTTCGTCTCCAATCGATATGACCGCACTGTCCGGCGCCGCGCATTTTCGGATGCGCAAGATCGCCAGGCGTTTGTAACCTTGATGATTCCCGGCCTTAGATCATGTCTGATTTCGAGGCGCTACAGGATGGCGACGACAAAGCGTAGCCGGTCAAGCTCGCGCGGCCCTGTCGTGGCGATGGGCGTCAGGCTGTTTTCTGCGCGCCATCCGGCGTATTCATGGTGGAGAACAGCCGTTGTTCGAAGGCAAGGATGAGTTCCTTGAGCAGCGGTTCGTCAACGCGGGCAGCACCTTCTTCGAAGCTCACCCAATCCAGCGTGCGGGTGCCCTTTTCGGGAAAACGTTTGGCCATGTCGAAAACGACAACCGGGTAGACCTGCACGCGGCACGGAATTTTCAGGCCGTGATCCATGCCTTTTTCATAGGTGTAGAAGCCGACGGAGTCTTCGCCGGCATCGCCCTTGACGCCCGCTTCCTCATAGGCTTCGCGGGCGGCGACCTGATGCAGTTTCTTGCCTTCCATCGGCCATCCCTTGGGTATGACCCAGCGCCCGGTATCGCGGCTGGTAATGACGAGCATTTCCGGCTGCGCGCTTTTCTTCTTGAACCGGTAGCACAAGGCGGCACACTGAACCCGCACGGGCCGGCGGAACATCAGGCGCACATCATTGGCAATACGATCCAGAATCTTCAACGTCTTGGCATCCTTTCAAAGAGAATCACGTATCTGCAGTATCACTTGAATATACCCGCTTTGGCAGGCGCGAAAACACGCAGATTTAATGATGCAGATATAGTGCTTCGCAGACGCCGGTGAAGAGCGACGGAATCGCACAGACTCAATTTAGGCGCATCGGGTGGCAGCAGTGTGTCAAATGCGCCATTGCGGATCGCATTTGCGCCCGATGTGATGCCTCTGGCCCGTCAGGACGGCTTGGCTCCATCCGAGGCGTCGGGCAACGGTCGCGCTGCCTGCGGGCCAGCCTGCTGATCGCGTTGCTGTATCCGCAGTTGTGAAATCCGGGTCCATGCACCGGACCGCTCCGCTTCGCGTGTGGCGGCGATGATATAGTCGATATGCGCCTGCGCCGCGGCCCTGGCCTTGAGCGGATCGGCGGCCATGACCGCTGCGTAGATCGCCTCGTGCTGGGCCAGAAGCTGGTCGCTGGCGCCGGGGGCTGCAAGCAGGATGGAGCGATGGAAGAAGATGCCGTTGCTCAAAAGCCGGTAACAGGCCCGCAGCGTGTGCAGCAGGATGACATTGTGGGCGCTCTCGCCGATGGCATTGTGCAGGTCGATATCGGCCGCCAGTTCCGTTTCGGGAGAGCCGTTGCCGTGCGCGGCGCGCATCTGCTCCATGATCCCGGTCAGGATATCCCGGTCAAACGGCGTTGCGCGGCGGGCGGCCAGCTCGGCTGTCAGTCCTTCGAGTTCGCGCCGGTATTCGAGATAGTCCTGCGTTGCCCGCGGATGCCGGCCGATCAGCTCGATCAAGGGGTTTGAGAAGATCTGGCCGATGACGTCGGCGACAAACGTTCCGCCGCCATGCTGGCTGACCAGAAGGCCGCGGTTTTCCAGCTCTTTCAGCGCCTCCCGCAGGATCGGCCGCGAGACGTCGAAACGCTTGGAAAGATCGCGCTCGCCCGGCAGCCGGTCGCCGTCGCGCAGGATGCCTTCCAACACCAGAAGCTCGATCTGGTTGATGACTTCGTCGGACGTCCTGCTGTGGCGAATGCGGGCGTAAAGGTCGATCGGGTCGTCGGTCACGGCTGTCTCTCCTGGCGGTTCAATCTAAAGACCGCGCCAAAAGTGGTCAATTATATTATCCAGTCCTCTCCGGATGCTGGTTGAATTTATCCGGTGATGCGTCAAAGCGTCCTTTCCTTTTGTCACGCGCTGTTGATAAGTGAATAGACATTGACGCGTGAGAGGGGACCGACCGCTTCATGGCTAAAGGCAGTTTTGCATTTCCGGCCGCGCCTTTGCGCGCGCAGGCGCTGGGCGAAATCCATGCCCGACCCTACGCGCTGGTGACATCGCCGCGGGTCATCTTCCAGCTCGCCTTTATGACCGATGGCGGTACGATCGTCGATCACGCAGTCCTGTCCGAACTGTCCCGGGCCCGGGGTATCGCCGCACCCGGCCGCGAGGCCAATCATCACGCCATGCCCTGGGGGCAGGGCACGCTGCGCTGGGAACGGCACACGGAATTCTCCACCTATTTCTGGGATGCCGTCGCGCCCGAAAAGTTCGGCGGCGAGGTGGCGATCCATCCGTTCGGCGACGGCTTCTCGCCACCCGGCACGCTGATGTCGGGCATCCGTCTGGAAATCCGCCCGGATACGCCCGAGACGCGTGCGGCCATCGCGCTTTTTGATCCGACCAGTCTCTGTCACAGCGAGATCAAGAACGGCCAGGCGACGATCCTCACCGACTTCCGCCAGAATGGCGATGGCCTGACGCAGATCCTGGTGCTGGATCGCGGCATGACGGAGGCCGGTACCGGCGCGCTGGTGCAACGCCTTCTCGACATCGAGACCTATCGCACGCTCGCCATGATCGGGCTGCCGCTGGCCCAGTCGCTGTCGCCGGATATTCGCCGGATCGAGGACGGGCTGACGGCGGTCACGCAGCGCATGCGCGGCGATGTGCGCAACGAGGCCGACCAGATGCTGGCCGAAATCACCCGACTGGCGGCCGAACTCGAGGCCGGCGCGGCGCTGAGCCTCTATCGCTTCGGTGCCAGCCGTGCCTATTACGGCATCGTCCAGGAGCGCATCCGCACGCTGGCCGAGACCGGCATGCCCGGTTTTGAATCCATGGGTACGTTTCTGGAACGACGGCTGGCGCCCGCCATGCGGACCTGCCAGTCGATCGAGGAGCGGCAGGCCAACCTGTCGCGCAAGCTGGCCCGCGCCACCTCGCTTCTGCGCAGCTGGGTCGATGTCGAACTGGAACGCCAGAACAGCGTGCTTCTGAATTCGATGGACCGGCGTGCCAAGCTGCAGCTTCGGTTGCAGCAGACGGTGGAGGGTCTTTCGGTCGCGGCGATTTCCTATTACGTCGTCGGCCTGTTCGGCTATCTCGCAAAGGCGGTGGAGAGCGAGGGGCTGCCGATCAAGTCGAGCGTGCTCACCGGCTTCTTCGTGCCGGTCGCGGTGCTGGTGATCTGGCTTTTCGTTCGCTCCATCCGCCGCCGCCATGAGGATGAAGACCGGGAAACGCATTGATTTTTCAGACAGGCTTCTTGTTTTCCCTGCGGATTTGCGCTGTTTTAGGACCATGGCAAAAGCGGCAAAAAAACCCAAACTCGATACGGCCGGTCTGACGGTTCTCGGTCTCGACAGGCTGATCGACATCGCACTGGACGAAGCGGCGCTCAATGTTTCCTTCAAGAAGCGGTTGAGCGCAGCCTTGGCCGGGATCAGCGGCGGCGATGCCGTGGCCAAGCTCGTCGACAGCCGTCTCGACGCGTTGGAGAAAGCGCGCACCCGCATCAAGGGCCAGAGAGAAAGGCTGTTCAGCAAGGACCTCGAAAGCCTGCTCGCCACCATTGTCAAGGAATTCGGGCCGGTCGATGCCGGCATGGCGCTGTCGCGCCTGATCCGCTTCGTCTTCGGATACGAGGCGATGGCTGATCGCGCCAATGATGCCAGCGGCCGGATTGCCAGCATCTACGGCCAGGCCTGCGACGCCGCCGCCGAGCTTGCCAGGGCGCTGAAGCCTGACGAGGCCGCCCGCGTTCCGCATCTTCTGATGCCGGGTATCGGCGGCACCGATTATTACGGCTTCCATACGCTGCTCGCCACGGGCATTGCCGCCAGCCTGCCGGCCGATGTGCTGAAAAGCTGGGACGAGATGCTGGCCTTGAAGATGAAGATACCGGCCGCAAGCGCCTATCTGCCGGCCATCGTCCCCGTCCGCCGCGCCATCGCCGATGCGCGCGGCGATATCGATGGTCACGTCCGCATCGAGGAAGCCTTGCCCGAGGGCTTACGCGAACCGCATATCCTGGCGCAGCGCCTGTTTACGGCTGGTCGCTTTGCCGAGGCGCTTGCCTGGGTCCGCCAGCCGCGAAAGGCGCGTATCGGGTTCATGCGCCGTGCCGATATCTTTACCGGGCGCCTGCCGATGCAACCGGATGTCATGCGGCTGGAGGCGGCGATCCTGGATGGCATGAAGGACAGGACCGCCTCGCAGGCGGTGCGCTGGGCGGCCTTCGAGGAGCGTCTCGATGCGACGATCCTGCGGGACTATATTGCCAAGGCCGGCGATTTCGAGGAGTTCGAGGCGCTGGACCGGGCCTTTGCCCTGATCGAGCGCCACGCCGATGTCAATGCATCGCTCGCCTTCTATCTGGCCTGGCCGCGGCCCGATCTTGCCGCGCTTTATGTCACCCGCCGCGCCGATATCTGGGACGGCCGGTTCTCCGACATGCTGGCGCCGGCGGCAGCCGCACTCGAAGCTGACCATCCGGCCGCAGCAACGGTTCTCTACCGGGCCATGCTGGACCATGTTCTGCGCGCCGGTCTGTCCGACGCCTATGCAGATGCCGCCCAGTATCTGTCGCGGCTGTCCGATCTCGCCGGCCATGTCGAGGTGGAGCCCGGCCAGATGACCCATGGTGCCTATGTCGAAAGCCTGCGCCTGAAGCACGGCCGCCGGTTCGGCTTCTGGAACCAGGTCGCCTGACGGCCTATTGCTCCCAGGGCGGCACGGGCCCATAGAGGCCCGCCAGATAGTCGATGAACAGCCGCACCTTGGCCGGCAGGAATTGCCGGCTCGGATAGACCGCGGAGACGCTGAGGTTGCGCGATCCCTCCCATTCCGGCAGCACCTGCAGCAACGTGCCGGAGCGCAAGTCCGGGCCGATGTCCCAGGTCGAGCGCAGCGCAATGCCGGCGCCTGACAGCACCGCCTCGCGGATGACCTCGGAGGAGTTGGTAATCAGCGGACCCTCCGGCCGATAGCTGACCGCCCCATCGGGCCCTTCGAGCTTCCAGCTTTCATGATTGTGCGCCGGCAGGCAGATGTGCTGTTCGAGATCGGCAAGCGTCTGCGGCATGCCGTGGCGGCGCGTATAGTCCACCGACGCGCACAACACCCGGCGCACCGGCGCAAGCCTGCGCGCAACGAGACTGGAATCGCTGAGTTCGCCGATGCGGATGGCAAGATCGAAGCCTTCGGCAACGATGTCCGTGAAGGCATCTGACAGGGTCAGGTTCAAAACGAGATCGGGATGTGCCGCCATGAAACGCGTCAGGTGCGGCGCAATGTGCATGCGGCCAAAGGAGGTCGGCGCCGAAATCCTGAGCGTGCCCTGAACCTCGCCCGAGCGCCCGGCGGCAAAGGCTTCGGCATCCTCGATGCCGGCGAGAACGCCGAGCACCCGGTCGTAAAATCCCTGGCCGGCATCCGTCAGCGAGATCTGCCGCGTCGTGCGTTGCAACAACCGTGTGCCCAGCCGATCCTCCAGCCGCTTGATCCGCTTGGAGATCACCGCGGGCGAAAAACCCAGCGCGCGACCGGCGGCCGACATGCTGCCGGTCGCGACAACACGCGCGAACACTTCGAGATCGCCGAGATTGGTCATTCCGGTCTCATCGTCAATCGTCGCCATTCTTGCTGAAACGGAAAAACTGTTTAGCATTTGCTCCGCACCGTTGAAAGTGGTAAAGAAAAAATACCAGTTAGGCCTCCGGTTTAAGCTGGCGGGTGGAGGAAAAACATGCCGGACAAGATCGCATTTCTGCCGCCGAAAAAATCGGTGCTCGACCGCCGCGATATCATCGTGGCCGATCTGTCTGATCTTCTGCCGAAGGGCTGTCTGGTCAGCGAACCGCGCGGCCTCGTGCCGTTCGAGACCGATGCCTTCATCGCCTATCGCAATGTGCCTTTGGCTGTCGCGTTGCCGGAAACCACGGCGCAGGTCGCGGCCATTCTGAAATATTGCAGTCGCTATGACATTCCCGTCGTGCCGCGCGGCGCCGGCACCTCGCTCTCCGGCGGCGCCATTCCGCAATCGGATGCTGTCGTCATCGGCCTGTCGAAGCTGTCGCGCATTCTCGATGTCGACTATGCCAACCGGACCGCCACCGTGCAGGCCGGCGTCACCAATCTCAACATTTCCGAAGCCGTCTCCGCCGACGGTTATTTCTATGCGCCCGATCCGAGTTCGCAGCTGGCCTGCACCATCGGCGGCAATATCGGCATGAATTCCGGCGGGGCCCACTGTCTGAAATACGGTGTGACGACCAACAACCTGCTCGGCGTCAAGCTGGTGCTGTTCGACGGCACGATCATCGATCTCGGCGGCAAGGCGCTCGACGCGCCGGGCCTGGATCTTCTCGGCCTCGTCTGCGGCTCCGAAGGCCAGCTCGGCATCGTCACCGAAGCGACGGTGCGGCTGATCGCCAAGCCGGAGGGCGCCCGACCGGTGCTGTTCGGTTTCCAGTCGTCGGAGGAGGCGGGCAGTTGCGTCGCCGAAATCATCGGCACCGGCATCATCCCGGTCGCCATCGAATTCATGGACAAGCCGGCGATCGAGATCTGCGAGGCCTTCGCCCATGCCGGTTATCCGATGGACGTCGAGGCGCTGCTGATCGTCGAGGTCGAGGGATCGGAAGCCGAGATGGATGCGATGCTGGCCAGCATCATCGCCATTGCCGGCCGTCACGGCGTCTCGACCATCCGCGAATCCCAGTCGGCGAACGAGGCCGCTTTGATCTGGAAGGGCCGCAAGTCTGCCTTCGGTGCCACCGGCCGCATCGCCGACTATATCTGCATGGATGGCACGGTGCCGCTCAGCCAGCTGTCCTATGTCCTCCGCAAGACCGGTGAAATCGTCGCGCGCCATGGCCTTCGGGTCGCCAATGTCTTCCATGCGGGCGATGGCAACATGCACCCGCTGATCCTCTACAACATCAACGACCCCGAAGATGCCGCCCGCGCCGAGGAGGCCGGCAACGAGATCCTCAAGCTCTGCGTCGATGCCGGCGGCTGCCTGACCGGCGAACACGGGGTCGGCATCGAAAAGCGCGACCTGATGCTGCACCAGTTTGCGCAGGTCGATCTCGACCAGCAGATGACCGTCCGCGCTGCCTTTGACCCGCACTGGATCATGAACCCCTCCAAGGTCTTTCCGCTGGAAGGACGGCCTGCCGCATGAGTGATCTGCATGAACCCGTCTCCGAGGACGCGGCCGCCCGCATCATCCACACGGCATCAATCGTCCCGGCACCGCTTGTCATTCGCGGCGGCGGAACGCGCAGCTTGGTGCCAAACGACGAGCAGCATGATGTCCTTTCCTCCGCGCGGCTCTCCGGCATTGTAAGTTATAATCCGGCCGAAATGACCATGACGGCGAAATCCGGCACACCGCTTGCAGACATCCTGGCCGTTCTTTCCGAAAAGCGTCAGATGCTCTCCTTCGAGCCATCCGACCTGCGCCCTGTCCTCGGCACGACCGGCACGCCGACGATCGGTGGCGTCTTTGCCACCAACGCATCCGGCCCGCGCCGTTTCATTGCCGGTGCCGCGCGCGACAACCTGCTCGGCGTCCGCTTCGTCAATGGCAGCGGCGAGATCGTCAAGGCCGGCGGCCGGGTCATGAAGAATGTCACCGGTCTCGATCTGGCCAAGGTGCTGGCCGGGTCGCGCGGCAGCCTGGCATTCTTGACCGAAGTCACCTTCCGGCTGCTCCCTGTTCCCGAGACATCAGCAACCATCGTGATCTCAGGTCTCGACGATGCGCAGGCCACAGCCGCCATGGCGACGGCCCTGTCTATGAGCGTCGAGGTTTCAGGCGCTGCCCATCTGCCCGAAACCGTGCGCGGTCATTTTATCGACGGCGCCCTGCCGGCGCAACCGGCGACGGTTCTCAGGCTCGAGGGATTGTCGGCCTCTGTTGCGGTGCGGTCGGAAAAACTGCAGGCTGCCATGGCCGCCTTCGGTCTGGTTTCGACGCTCGACCCCGGCATGACCGACAGGCTTTGGGGCGAAATCCGCGATGTCCGGCCCTATGCCGACCAGACAGAGCGTCCCCTCTGGCGCGTTTCGGTAGCGCCGACCGCCGGGCATCAGCTCGTCGCCGCGCTGCGACTCGAAACCGGTGTCGATGCCTTCTACGACTGGCAGGGCGGCCTTGTCTGGCTGCGCATGGAAGCGGATGCCGAGGCCGGCCTGCTGCGCCATTTCGTGAAAGCCGTCGGCGGTGGCCATGCGACGCTGATCCGCGCGCCGGCCGCTATGCTTGCGGCAACGCCCATCCTGCAACCGGAGCCGGACGCGGTGGCCGCGCTCAGCGCCCGCATCAAGGCAAAATTCGATCCCAAGGGAATTTTCAGGTCGGGGCAGGTGGGATGACGGAGATATTGACTATGCCGCGCTTTAACTCCCGCTGTTCCTTTCAGGGGCACGCTCCCGCAAACCCCGAGGCTGCAGTCTGATGCAAACCACCTTCACCGCCGCCCAGCTGGCCGATCCGCATGTTGCCGAATCCGAGGCGATCCTGCGCAAATGCGTGCATTGCGGCTTTTGCACCGCCACCTGCCCGACCTATGTAACGCTTGGCAATGAACTCGACAGCCCGCGCGGCCGCATCTACCTGATCAAGGACATGCTGGAAAACGGCCGTGCCGCCGATGAGGAGGTCGTCACCCATATCGACCGCTGCCTCTCCTGCCTGGCCTGCACGACAACCTGTCCGTCGGGCGTCGACTACATGCACCTGATCGACCATGCCCGCATCCATATCGAGGAAACCTACCGGCGGCCGCTGAAGGATCGCCTCGTGCGCGCCGTGCTGGCTGCCGTTCTGCCCTATCCGTCGCGCTTCCGGCTGGCGATGCGCGCCGCGCGTCTCGGCAAGCCGTTGGCGGGCGCCCTGAAGCGCATTCCGTTTCTCAAGACCTTCGGCGTGATGCTCGATCTTGCGCCACCGAGCGCCGCACCCGCCTCGGACTCGACCCGTCCGGGAAAACGTCCGGCAAAGACCGAAAAACGTGGTCGTGTCGCGCTGTTGACCGGCTGCGCCCAGCCGGTGCTGAAGCCCGGCATCAACGAGGCGACCATCCGGCTTCTGACGCGCCTCGGTATCGAGGTCGAGGTATCAGCAGGCGAGGGCTGCTGCGGCGCGCTGGTGCATCACATGGGCCGCGAGGAACAGGCGCTGGTTTCCGCCCGGCGCAATGTCGATGTCTGGACAAGGGCCATCGACGACGGCGGCCTCGACGCCATCGTCATCACCGCCTCCGGCTGTGGCACGACGATCAAGGATTACGGCCACATGCTGCGGCTCGATCCGCTCTATGCCGAAAAGGCGGCCCGGGTTTCGGCTCTGGCCAAGGACGTGACCGAATATCTCGCGACGCTCGACCTGCCGCGGCTTGAACCGAAGCGGGTGAGCGTTGCCTATCATTCGGCCTGTTCGATGCAGCATGGCCAGAAGATCACCATGGCCCCGAAACTGCTTTTGAAGGCTGCCGGGTTCACGGTGCGCGACCCGGCGGAAGGCCATCTCTGCTGTGGCTCGGCCGGCACCTACAACATCCTGCAGCCGGAGATTTCGGCAACGCTGAAGGCCCGCAAGGTCAAGAACATCGAGGCGACGAAGGCCGACATCATCGCCACCGGCAATATCGGCTGCATCACCCAGATCGCCACCGGAACGGCAATCCCGATCCTGCACACGGTCGAACTGCTCGACTGGGCCTATGGCGGCGAGAAGCCCGAGGGCATCAGCGCCCTTTCCTGATACTTCACGGGAGAACAGCATGCGTGCTTTTGGTATGATCGCCCTTGTTTCTGCGCTGCTTTCCGGTGGTCCGGCCTTTGCCACCGGAGGCTTCTCATGCCGGATTGACGACCCCGTTCTCAGCCTCGACGTCGAAAGCGGTTTCAGCCACGGAATGGGCGATGGACTGCTGAATTTCGGCGGCACGATCGAGATGCGGGACCGCTTCGCGCCGGAAACCTTGCGCAAGGTCACGCTCGACCCGACCCATCTGCCCCATCACTGGCTTTATGCCGATTCACTGAAGCTGCGGATTTATGCGGAAACGGACAAGGGGGCCTTTGCCTCCCTTGATCTCGTCATCGAGACGAGTGCCAAGGGCGGTGACGAAGGTACATATGCGGGAGACTATCGGCTGACGCTCTACCGCGTGGAACCGCCTGCGGGCGCCGCCGATCCGCAAGTTGTGAAGACCGGCAAGGTCGCCTGCCTCGTCGGCTGACCTGTTGCATGAAAAAGCCCGCGCAGTCTTGCGATCACGCGGGCGCCTTGACGATGGATCAGGCCTGTCTCAGCCGCCGAACAGCGTGCGCAGGAAATCGACGCCGCGGTCGTCGAAGCTGACTTCGCCCTGCCTGTTGCCGGGCCCAACCACGATGACCTTGGTGCCGACGCCAGCCTGATCGTAGAGATGCTCGACATCCTGGTTCATCATGCGGATGCAGCCGGACGACATGTTCTGGCCGATCGTCCAGGGCTGGTTGGTGCCATGGATGCGGAAGATCGTGTCGCGGCCGCCCTTGTAGAGATAGAGCGCGCGGGCGCCGAGCGGATTGTCCGGGCCGCCTTCCTGCACGACCGGCAGGATGCGTCCCTTGCGGCGCTCGCGGGCGCGCATTTCGGCCGGCGGTGTCCAGCTTGGCCATTCGGCCTTGCGACCGATCTTGACGACGCCCGACCAGCCGAAGCCTTCGCGCCCGACGCCGATGCCGTAGCGCACGGCCCGGTCCTTGCCCTGCACATAGTAGAGATACTTGTTGTTGGTATCGACGATGATCGTGCCCGGCGCCTCGTTGGTCTGCAGCCGCACCTTGGTGCGCCAGAACTGCTTGGCCGGCTTCTTCTGCTGCGCGACCTGGACGACATCGCTGTTGCCGGTCTGCACCGCCGGCCGTTCGCCGGTCGTGAAGGCGGACGCCCCCGGTGCAGGCAGGATCGTGGCAGCGGCGAGCAGCAGCACGGCCGTCTTTTTCAATGCAAATCTCATGTATTGTTCCCTCTCAACCCAGTCGCGCGCAAGGCTATTCAATATTGCGGGCGGCGCAACCCGACGCCGCCCGCAATAGCCGAAATGTGATCGCTGCGTCTGTCACCCGGGAAACACCTGTTGCCCGAAAAACACTGTGTCTGGCGATTTTCAGATGACGATGACCTTGGTGCCGACCTTGACGCGTTCGTAGAGGTCGACGACATCCTCGTTGCGCATGCGGATGCAGCCGGACGAAACGGCATAGCCGATCGTCCAGGGCGCATTGGTGCCGTGGATGCGGTAGAGCGTGCTGCCGAGGTAAAGGGCGCGCGCGCCGAGCGGATTTTCCGGACCGCCGGTCATGCTGACGGGCAGGAAGTGCCCCTTGGCGGCCTCGCGGGCACGCATTTCCGACGGCGGCGTCCAGGTTGGCCATTCCGCTTTGCGGGTGACCTTGTGGGCACCGGCCCATTCGAAGCCCGGCTTGCCGACGCCGACGCCGTAGCGGCGGGCCTGGCCCTTGCCGGTCACCAGGTAGAGGAAACGATTGTTGGTGTCGATGACGATCGTGCCGGGTCGTTCCGCCGTGTCATAGGCAACGCTCTGCGGCAGGAACTGCGGGTCAAGCGCCTTGCTGGCCGGACGCTCGGCGCGAACGGCAGCGACCGGCTGCGCCAGTGCGACGCCCGAGCGCTGGCGCAGGATGCGCTGGCGGACCAGCTGTTTTCGGGTGGCGCGCGGGATCTGCTGGCGGTAGACGACCGGCTCGACCGCGCCGCCGAGCTGCAGCACCCAGGGGGCGGTCAGGTCCGGGCTGATGATCACCGGCGGGCGGTTCTGATACCGGTCCTGGGCTTCGGCAATGCCGGTCAGGCCCAGAAGAATGGAGGTGGCTAGGAGAATGGATTTCTGCAACATCGGACGCACTCGCTCGCTTTCGACGGGACTTGGCCAAAGCGCTGCCCACCCCGCAAAAGCGGAGGAAGGCAGACTTGACGGGAATTTTCGCGCCACGACAGCGGGCGCCTCGCACATGATCGTGGCACCGCGCGGACACCGAATGGTAAACGGCCATTCATGAAACAGTCGCCGAGGCCATAAAGCTTTGGGTAGGGTTATCGCCGGCTTTAGGACTATGGTTGGCAAATGGTAAAGCGCGCAACAGACATGGCAACGGGAGACGGGGCGTGACGGCGAATGGCATCATCACCGGAGAGGACGGGCGCGACCGTTGCGCCTGGCATGGCAATCTCGACGACTACCGGCGCTATCATGACGCGGAATGGGGCCTGCCGATGGCAGATGACATCAGGCTGTTTGAAAAGATCTGCCTCGAGGGTTTCCAGTCCGGCCTGTCCTGGCTGACCATCCTGCGCAAGCGGGACGCCTTTCGCGCCGCCTTTGCCGGCTTCGATTTTGATGCCGTGGCCACGTTCGGCGAGGATGACATTGCCCGCTGTCTTGCCGATGCCGGCATTGTGCGCCACCGCGGCAAGATCGTCTCGACAATCAACAATGCGCGGCGGGCGCAGGCGATGAAGACAGAGTTCGGTTCGCTTGCCCGCTATTTCTGGGCCTATGAGCCCCAGCCTTCAGAGCGGCCGGCAGTGGTGACGCGGGAGGTCATTGCGGCCAATCCGACCACGGCCGTGTCGATCCGCATCTCCAAGGATCTGAAGAGGCGCGGCTGGACCTTTGTCGGGCCCACCACCGTCTATGCCTTCATGCAGGCCATGGGGCTGGTCAACGATCATATCGAGGGCTGTTTCTGCCGCGAAAAAGTTGAAAACCTGCGCTCGGCCTTCGTGCGGCCATAACCGGACGTCAAAAGCCTGCCGCATCGCATGACGGCGGGGTTGCCGGACCTGTTGTACCGGAAACGAGGTTTCTGCGCTCAGTGAACCCGTGTGGTCGGTCGGTTGTTTTCGTAGAGAAGCCCGATGCCGAACACGAGAAGAAAGGCGCCCAGAACCAGCCACTCCCCGTTGTCGGACATGGCCATGCCGGCAATGATATTGGCACCCTGCAGCATCCACACCACGCCGATGAGAATGACCACGATCCCGGCGATATTCTTGAAAGTCTTCATGACGTCCTCCCACGTTCATGTCGATCAGTATGCGACTGACGCGCAGCCTGGTCAACGCCCCGGGGAATGGCGCATCGGCCATGCCGGCGTCGACCGCCGGCACGGCCTTTTCAAGCCTGCTATCAGCCGCCGTTCTTGGCCAGCCAGTCCTTCATCATGGCAATTTCCGCTTCCTGTGCGGCGATGATGTCTTCTGCCAGTTTGCGCAGGGTTTCGTCCTTGCCGTATTCGAGCTCGATCTTCGCCATGTCGATGGCCCCCTGGTGGTGGGCGATCATGCCGCGAACGAAATCGACATCGGTGTTGCCGGTAAACTCAAGGTCCATGCCGGCATGCATTTTCGCATTGGCGGCGGCAAAGGCGGTGCTTGACGGTCCGTCATCGCCCTTGGGCTTGCCCATGTCCATGCTCATGGAGCCATGATCCATAGTGCCATGATTCATGGTGCCGTGATCCATGGTTTCCTGTGCCTGCGTGGCCAATGGTCCGGTCAGGGACACGGCCAGTGTCAGCGCGAGCGTGATGATCGTGCGTTTCGATGTCATTGTTTTTCTCTCAAATCTGATTGCGGATACCGGTGCGGGGTGCCGCGCCGGTCAGGCATGAAAGAACCGTCTGGGCGGCGGGAAGCGGGGTTTGAGATCGGTCGCGATCATTGCGGGCTGCGGCACGATCTCCGGCGCGGTCCCAGCGATGCGCGGCGGCTCAATGTCGAGGGCAGCCGTCTCGATGGCAAAACACGCAGCGCACGCCATCGGATGAATGCCTTTCGACCCATGATGGCACTCGGCCTGATCGCCGCTGCAGCGGGCTTCGTCCGGATGGTGGTCGTGGGCTGACACAGTCCGCTGATGCTGCTGATGCTGCTGATGCTGGAAAGAGGTGCCGCCCGGCAGATCGTGCACCCTGATCTGCGCAAGCGCGGCTGTCCAGCCGCTGATCACGGCGCAGAAGATCAAGAGGGCAAGGCTCGCCATTCGCATGCCGGAAAACCTAGGTTGAAAGCACGGCGAAAGAAAGATGCGCCGACGGTTATATCAGCCGTTCAGCTGCGGAAAGGCAAAGACACCCTGCAGGCGGCCTTTCGCGGCCCGGACGTCGGAGGAGCCGACGCAGAAGATGCGGCTCGCCGGACCGGCGCCGAGCATGATCGTGGTGCAGTAGCAGAAGGAGGAAGAGGTCGATGTCGCCTCTTCCAGGATGCTGAGGATCGTTTGCCGGTCCTCCTTGGCGTAGCTGCGCACGAGGTCGAGCAGGCCGCTCGCTTCCCCTGCAAGACCATGGCGCGCCCGTGCCTTCTCGCCGATGCAAAACAGGCCGGTCGAGAGGTCGCAGACCCAGCTTTCCACACTGTGGTTTTCCTGCACGAGCGACTGCGTCCAGTGTTCATGGGCGCGCGTCTCTTCGGCATGGATCGCCGCAAAACCGGGCATCATGAAACCCGGCATGCCGAAATCCGCTCTCCAATATGCGTCCTGCATGGAAATTGCGCCGCCCTCGCTGTTCATTCCGTCACCCCTGACAATCCACAGGCGCGCCCTATTCGCGGGGGCGGAACCGAAAAGGTCTTTACCCGGCGCATAAAAAGGAATGATCTGCTGCGGATCGTGATTGCGTTTTTTGCGCAATCCGCTTGAATGCCCTTTGATTCTAAAGAAAAATCGTCGTTTCGGGAATGTCTGCAGGTGATCGTTTGCTGTACTTATGAGGGCATTTTATGGTGAAAATCAACTTTAAGCTGTGATAAAGGTACAGTATGACGCTTCTCGCCGTTTCCCAGAGCGAACTGATCAGGCAGTTGCGGACCTACCGCTTGAAAGTCGGCCTGAGCCAGGCCGATATCGGCTGGAAACTCGGCTTTTCCGTTCCGACGATTTCGCGCTGGGAGCGGGGCGCCTGCACACCCGATCTGCGCGCCATCGGCGCCATCGTCGATTTTCTCCGCCGCGCCGATGCCCATACGGAAAAGGCACTGATCCGCGCCGTGCTGACCGCGCGCGACAGCCGCAATCTCTGGGAGGGGGAAAACATCCGCTATCTGGCGGGATCCCCGGGCGAATACGCCGAGACGCCGCAGATGCGGGCGATCGTCGGTTACAGCATCCGCCGTTTCATGACCGGCCTCTACAACGACTACATCGAAGACCGCGCAGTTGTTGCCAGCCTCAAGGCCGGCGAAATCGCCAGCGTCGATTTCTACGGCGGCGCGGCCATGTCGATGACCAGCATCCCCGACGGTTTCGTGCAGAAGAAGACCTTCACCTTCCAGTCGGAAATCCGCGGCCTGATCCGCAGCGATACCCGCTCGCTGCTCATTCCGGTCGCGCAGGCGCCCATGCTCACGGGCGTCGTCAGCCACAGCTGGGATGAGCTGTCACGGCCGCAATAGGCAGCTTGCCCATGCGGGGAGCCTTACCGCTGGAATGGCCGCCAGAATGGCCGCTAGACTGGCCACAAGACTGGCCGCAAGACTTGCCGCCCCAGCCCTGATCGGCTAGGGACAGGCACCTATGCCGCTGGCCAATCCCGCTGGCCGATCAGCACCCTGGAATCCGGACGCACGCCATGAACGACAAGAAGAAAAAACCGCAAAAGCTGAAAGCCCGCCTGCCGCGCGGTTTTGTCGATCGCAACGCCGCCGATATTCGCGCCGTCAACGAAATGACCGCGAAAATCCGCGAGGTCTATGAGCGCTACGGTTTTGATCCCGTCGAAACACCCTTGTTCGAATACACCGACGCGCTGGGAAAATTCCTGCCCGACGCCGACCGCCCGAACGAAGGCGTGTTCTCGCTGCAGGACGATGACGAGCAGTGGATGAGCCTGCGTTATGACCTGACCGCGCCGCTCGCCCGCCATGTCGCCGAGAACTACAACGACATCCAGCTGCCCTACCGCACCTATCGCGCTGGCTACGTCTTCCGCAACGAAAAACCCGGCCCCGGCCGCTTCCGCCAGTTCATGCAGTTCGACGCCGACACGGTGGGCGCCGCCGGCGTCCAGGCCGATGCCGAAATGTGCATGATGATGGCCGACACGATGGAGGCGCTCGGGATTGCGCGCGGGGACTATGTGATCCGGGTGAATAACCGCAAGGTGCTTGATGGTTTGTTAGAAGCAATTGGCCTTGGAGGCGACGAAAATGCCTTGGCGCGATTGGCTGTGCTTAGAGCGCTGGATAAGTTTGATAAGTTTGGCATAGATGGTGTGAAGCTGCTTCTTGGTCCGGGCCGAAAGGACGAAAGCGGCGACTTCACTAAGGGCGCTGGACTAAGCGATGAGAAGGTGGGAACCGTTGTAAATAATTTGCTGTTTTCGCCCAACGAGTCCGTTCAAAATGGTCAACTTGTTTATAGCAATCAACGAGTCCTTTCTTACCTTCAGACCAATTCCAACCTGAATGCAAATTTCTCTCAGGGCTACGATGAGCTCTGGACAATGGCCCAAATGTTTTCTGCATGCGGCTATGCTGAGGATCGCATTAGAATAGACGTTTCCGTCGTTCGCGGCCTCGAATACTACACTGGCCCCGTCTACGAAGCCGAATTGACCTTCGACGTCACCAATGAAAAAGGCGAGAAGGTCGTCTTCGGTTCGGTCGGCGGTGGTGGGCGGTATGACGGTCTGGTCTCTCGCTTCATGGGTCAACCGGTGCCGGCCACGGGCTTTTCCATCGGCGTCTCGCGCCTGATGACGGCGCTGAAGAACCTCGGCAAGCTCGGCCAGGACGAGGTCATTGCTCCCGTCGTCGTCTGCGTCATGGACCGCGACACGGAAAGCCTCGGCCGCTACCAGAAGCTGACGCAGGAGCTGCGCAATTCAGGCATCCGTGCCGAAATGTACCAGGGCCAGAAGAAGAATTTCGGCGACCAGCTGAAATATGCAGACCGCCGCAATTCCCCGATCGCCATCATCCAGGGCGGTGACGAGCGGGCAGCAAACGAAGTGCAGATCAAGGACCTGATCGAGGGCAAGCGCCTGTCCGGCGAAATCACCGACAACACCGCCTGGCGCGAGGCCCGCTCGGCGCAATATGCCGTTGCGGAAAAGGACATGGTCGAGAAAGTCCGCGAGATATTGGCCGCGCAGGCGGATGACCGGGCGCGGAACGGACAGGACTGAGCGTGCGGACACAAAGCCCCCCTCTGTCGGAGATACCGACATCTCCCCCTCAAGCGGGAAGATGGACCGCAAGCCTTGTGCCGTTTTCTGAAGCGACGCCGCAGCATTGGCGGTTGATCTCCCTCTTCTCCCCAGCGGGGAGAAGTGCCGAGCGGATGCGAGGCGATGAGGGGGGCTTCGGCGAAGCCGGAGCCGTCAGGATTTTGCCTGCGGCCCCCCTCATCCGCCCTTCGGGCACCTTCTCCCCGCTGGGGAGAAGAGGAGAGGCCGTGAACATCAGGGCCTGCGGATCTTCCCCGGAAAGCACGACCCCATGCCGCTGATCAACCTGCCGACCTTCGCCGCCGACATGCTGGCCGATTTCGAGACGCTTGGCACGCTGCGTGTCGATACGCCTGTCATTCAGCCAGCCGAGCCGTTTCTCGACATGGCGGGCGAGGACCTGCGCCGGCGCATCTTCATGACCGAGAGCGAGACGGGCAAGAGCCTGTGCCTGCGCCCGGAATTCACCATTCCCGTCTGCCTGCGCCACATCGAGACCGCGACCGGCACGCCGCGCCGCTATTCCTATCTCGGTGAGGTGTTTCGCCAGCGGCGCGAGGGGGCCAACGAGTTCTATCAGGCCGGCATCGAGGATCTCGGCGAAACCGATGTCGCCGGTGCCGATGCCCGCGCCATCAGCGATGCCGTCGCCATCCTGAAAAACCGCCTGCCGGATGCCGCGCTGTCGGTGACGCTGGGCGACCAGGCGGTGTTCGAGGCGGTCGTTGCCGCCTGCGGCCTGCCGGTCGGCTGGCAGAAGCGGCTGATCCATGCCTTCGGCAATATCGCCCGGATCGACACGCTGCTGACACGCCTTGCGACGCCGCAGCCGGTGACAGGCCTCTCAGCCGATATCGAGGCGCTGCTGTCGTCCGGCGACGATGCGACGCTGGTTGCCCATCTCGACGAAACCATGGAAGCGACCGGCTATTCGACCAATGCCAGCCGCAGCCCGCGCGAAATCGCCGCCCGGCTGAAGGAAAAGCGGGCGCTTGCCCGCATCGCGCTGGATGGCCGCACGCTCGATCTGTTGCGCGAATTCCTGTCGCTTTCCGTGCCGCTCGCCGATGCGCCGGCCGTTCTGTTCCGCTTTGCCGAAAAATCCGGCCTGACGCTTGATGGCGCCCTGTCGCGGTTTGATGCGCGGGTCGCAGCCCTTGGCAATGCCGGCGTCGATCTGTCACCAATCACTTACCGTGCTGCCTTCGGCCGCCCGCTTGATTATTACACTGGCCTCGTCTTCGAGGTGACCTTGGCCGGGTCCAGTGCCGTGCTGGCCGGCGGCGGTCGCTTCGACCGGCTGATGACGCTGCTCGGCGCGACCACCCACATCCCGGCCGTCGGCTTCGCGCTCTGGCTCGACCGCATCGAACAGGCCATGTCCGCCACGGGAAAGGCTGCCCGATGACCCTCACCATCGCTTTGCCCTCCAAGGGCCGGATGAAGGACGACGCCTCGGCCATCTTTGCGCGCGCCGGAATGAAGATCGCCGCCGTCGGCAATGAGCGCTCCTATCGCGGCCGCGTCGAAGGCGTCGACGATATCGAGATCGCCTTTCTCTCGGCGTCTGAAATCTCCCGCGAGATCGGCAATGGCGGCGTCGATTTCGGCGTCACCGGTGAGGATCTCGTGCGCGAAGGCCTGGCGGATGCCGATGCCCGCGTCGAATTCTGCGCCCGGCTGGGTTTTGGCCATGCCGATGTCGTCGTCGCCGTGCCGGAGATCTGGCTGGATGTCGACACCATGGCCGATCTTGGCGATGTCGCCGCCGATTTTCGCGCCCGTCACGGCCGCCGGTTGGCGATCGCCACCAAATACTGGCGTCTGACGCAGCAGTTCTTCTCCGCCCAGCACGGCATCCAGCTCTACCGGATCGTCGAGAGCCTGGGAGCCACCGAGGGTGCGCCGGCCTCCGGCTCCGCCGACATCATCGTCGACATCACCTCGACCGGCTCGACGCTGAAGGCGAACCACCTGAAGATCCTGTCCGACGGCATCATCCTGAAATCGGAAGCCTGCCTCGTGCGGGCGAGGAAGCCAGAGCATGAGGGCGATCCGCGGGTTGCCGAGATCATCGCACGGGTGCAGGCAGCACTGAGCTGAACGGGGGCGATCAAGCTTCTGCCGTGCCGGTTGTCTCGTGTTCTGTAACATAAACTTTGCGGGAGAAGCATCTCCACACTTCGTCATCCCGGACCCGTTCCGGGATCCAACGACCCGACGTCCGTCGGGTCAAAGACTCTTTCGCCCAAAGACTTTTTCACCCAAAGACTTGGGCGACTGGATTCCTGTGACGAGCACAGGAATGACGGATGTAAAGTCAGGCCTGCTTCCAAGACCTGGGAGTTCTGACAAATTTGGAAACAGCACCGAAACCGCTCTCGGGCGCCCGGCTCACCCGGACGCCCGATGCGCAAGGCGGATGTTACTTCGCGGCGAGGAAGTCGGCGACGTCCAGCAGCACGAACTCGTTGTCGTCGGTCTTGTCGAGCGCGCGGGCGGCCGAAAACGGCAGGTTGTTGTCATTGCCGACGACGATATGGGTGGCATCGACGCGATCAACATTCTCGATGGTGACGAACGGCATGTCGTAGAAGCCGTCGCCGCCGCCCTGGCGCTTGCGGTTGTCGGGATCGGCGATCTTCATCAGGTCGATAAAGCCGATCTTGCGGACTGCCTTGCCGACGGTCTCTTCGCTCATCTCGATCTTGTAGATGCGCTTGTGCTTGGCCTGAACGGCAAAGCAATCCGGCGTCGGCGCTTTTGGGTCGGCGCAGATCGGGCCGGTACCGGCGCCGTTGTCACGCTCGATCACCAGCGCCGTCGTTTCGTCCAGCATGTTGAAGTCGCCGATCGCCTCGCCGCCGGCCGACAGCGGATAGAGCCAGCTGCGGCCGGTCCAGGCCTTGGAGGCGATGTCGAACTCGATAACGCGGAGCGCCGTCAGATCCTCCGCCTTTTCGATGCTGCCGTCGTCCTTGAAGAGCGGGCCTTCCAGCATGCCATAAAGCTTCGTGCCGTCCTTCGACAGGGCGAGCCCTTCATAGCCGCCCGAACGCTTCAGATTGAAGACCGGCATCTTCGCGGCCGGATTGGCCGGAACGACGAGGGTCGGATTGTCAGGCGATTTGACCTCGGTCTCGCCGACCTTGGTGGCGATCACGTCTGTGAGCCTGCCGTCGCGGCTGAATTTTAGGAGGTAAGGACCGAATTCCTCGCCAACCCAGAAGCCGTCGCTGACCGGCTGGATCGATTCGACGTCGAAATCGGCGCCGGTCAGATAGCGCTTTTCTGCACCTTCCATGACGATCGGGAAGGGTGCCTTTCTGTCGGGATCGGAGAGGAACACGGTCTCGACCGGTTCGACCTTGCCGGCCTCCCAGTTGAGGCGGATATGGTGCAGCATCAGCATCGCGTCGCTGGAATTGGCCTTGGAGCCGAAGCCGTTGTCCGAGAGCGACCAGAACGTGCCGTCCTCCATCGCCTTGATGCCGGAAAAGCCCTGCATCGGCTGGCCGTCGAACGGCACGGAGAGATCGGTCTTGCGCACGCCGTCATTGCCCCTGACGGTGCCGAGGCCGTCTGCGCGCTTGCGGTCGGCCGTCGTGAATTTTCCCGACGTCTGGAGATGCGCGGCCGCGTCCGCCGGTGCGGCAATCATCGTGTTGGCCGGCAGGATGGCGTGCTGGACGAGTTTCGCCGGAAATTCCTTTTCCGCGGCATGGGCGGTAAGCGTGGTCAGCGCGAGAAGCGCGACGGATGCCAGAAGGGTGCGTGTCATGTTGTATCCTTTGTTGCGTCGGCAGAAACAACGACGGGATAGGCGGCGATCATGACGCGCGGGTGATGCTGGCTTGAAGCTTCCATGACGGTTTGGCGAAGGGTTGCCAGAGCCGTCTGCGACCCGGGGTCAATGCGACATCAGCCAATCCATCCTGAATCAATGCAGCAGGCGATACCGCCGTCCGGCGCCAAGCCGGTAGGCTGCGCGCGATAGAAATGCCAGAACGCGGAGCAGCGCCCAGCCGGAGATAAAGCCGATCGCCGCCCAGACGAGCCCGGGAATGCTGATCGGCACGGCGGGGATGAAGTCGCGCCAGGCATTGCCAAGGATGGCACTGTCGGCCTCGCGGATCAGCACGAAGGGTTTCAGCACGGGCAGGGCGGTCGACAGGGCCTCGCTCTGCGCTTCCAGGGTCTCATAGCGGGTGATCGTCTGCTGCATGGAGGCACCCTGCGATCGCAGGAAGGGTTCGCCCGAGGCGCTGTAGAGCGTCAGCGCCTTGTCCCGGTCGAGCTTGTTTTCCGCCGCCTGCTGGTCGAACGTCTCGACGATGACGCGCAGCTCGTCCAGCGCGCCGCCGATCCGCTGGGCATATTGCTGGGTCATTTCCGGCGCCTGCGACAGGACCAGCCCGCCGAAGATGCCGGCGCCCAGTGCCAGAAAACGTGCGATCGGAAACATGCGTCGGAAGCCTCTGCCTTGGTGGTTTCCATGGATGGTTCCCATGGGCGTGTGAGAGGGGTAACGGCCTGGGCGCGCAAAGGTTCGATGCAAGCTGGTCTTTGTCCTGCGTCGCCTGCCGGAACCCGAGTTGACGACACTCGCGCCGACAGGCTAGGTCTTGGCTCCAGGAACAATGCGCGACATCGGGCGGGAACAGACGTGACGGGAAGACTAGTTGTTGCAGGTGGCGGTCAGGCGGCTTTTGCGCTGGTGGCGAAACTCCGGGCCCTGAAGGACGAGCGTCCGGTGACGATCATCGCCTCCGAGGCAAGTCTGCCCTACCAGCGCCCGCCGCTGTCGAAAAAATACCTCCTGCGCGAAATGGGTCTCGACCGCCTGCTCTATCGCCCGGAACCCTGGTATGCCGAGAACAAGGTCGATATCCGCCTGTCCACGACCGTTGCCGGGCTCGATCGGGCCGCAAAGACGGTAACGCTCAGTGACGGCGCGATGCTTGCCTATGAGACGCTCGCCCTTGCCACCGGCTCGACGCCGCGCCGGCTGCCGGCCAGCATCGGCGGCGATCTCGAAGGTGTCTTCGTCGTGCGCGATTTCGCCGATGCCGACAGGCTGGCCGGCGAATTGCAGCCGGGCCGGCGCGCCCTGATCGTCGGTGGCGGTTATATCGGTCTGGAAGCCGCAGCGGTCGCCCGCACCTGCGGCCTGGAGGTCACGGTTATCGAAATGGCCGATCGCATCCTGCAGCGGGTCGCCTCTGCCGCGACATCGCGCCTGGTGCGCGATATTCATGTGTCGCGCGGCGTCGATGTGCGCGAGGGCGCTGGCCTTGTGCGTCTGGTCGGAACCGATGGTCGTGTCACGGCCGCCGAACTGACCGATGGCTCGATGCTGCCGGTCGATCTCGTCATCGTCGGCATCGGCGTCTCGGCCAATGACCAGCTGGCCCATGATGCCGGTCTCGAGGTCGCCAACGGCATTGTCGTCGACCGCTTCGGCGCCACATCCGACCCGGCCATCTATGCCATGGGCGATTGTGCCGTTCTGCCCTTCCAGGACATGCGCATCCGGCTCGAATCCGTGCAGAACGCCGTCGACCAGGCGGAAGCCGTCGCCGCCATTCTGGCCGGTGGCGCGGTGCCCTATGAACCGAAGCCCTGGTTCTGGTCGGACCAGTACGACGTCAAGCTGCAGATTGCCGGCTTCGGTCTTGGCCACGATGAAACTCTGGTCCGGGCCGGCCAGCGCGAGGGCAGCGTGTCGGTCTGGTATTTCCGCCAGGGCCGGCTGATCGCGGTCGATGCGATCAACGATGCCAAGGCCTATGTGACCGGAAAGAAGCTCCTGGAAACAGGCAGGACCCCCGACCGCAAGGCGCTCGAGGATCCGGCAATCGATCTGAAATCGCTTCTGGCGTAACGGTTTTTTTCTGCAACCGAAAACCCTGCATTCTGCGGCTGTGCAATCTGCGGAATAGGGCTCTTGTCCGCGCGTTAACGACAATCGGTTGTTCCGCTCCGGATTGTGCGTCGGAAATCGTTGTTTCACCCTTCCTTAAGTGCCGCCGGTGATCTCCTATCGCTGAAATCTCTGGGAAATCCGCAACAGGCGCCCCGGAACAGCTTCGGATATATGGCGGTCTTCGATGTTCAAGGTTCTGACGTGTCTGGTGGTCGAGCATGACTTGCGCCTTGTGTTGCTGGCGGGGCTAATCTGCTTCCTGTCAAGCTACGGTGCCGTAACGCTTCTGCAGCGGGCAAGATTGAGCGCCAGACGGGCCCGCGTCGCCTGGGCGGCGGTCGCCGGCGTCTCCAGCGGCTTCGGAATCTGGTCAACCCATTTCATCGCCATGATTGCTTACGATCCGGGTGTGGTCATGGGCTTCGAGATGAAGCTCACCGTGCTGTCGCTCGCCGTCGCGATCCTGATGACCGCGGCCGGTCTTTTCTTCTCGACCCTCTATCAAGGCCGCAAGGGCGACATGATCGGCGGCAGCCTGATCGGGTTCGGCGTCGTCACCATGCACTTCCTCGGCATGAGCGCGATCCAGATGCCGGGCGACATTGCCTGGGATCCCGCCCTCGTTGCCGTCTCGCTTGTGGGGGCGCTCGCTTTCAGCATCACGGCCCTTTCAGCGTCGCGCCGGCAAGGAAAGCGGTTCGGCCATCGCCTGATGGCAACGACGCTGATGACGCTCGGCGTCGTTTCGCTGCATTTCGTCGCCATGGGCGCAGTCACGGTCACCCCCGGCCTGATGCCGGTCATGGACAGCGCCGTCATGCCGCAGCACCTCATGGTGCTGCTGATCGCCGCGCTCGCCTTTTTGCTGCTGTTTGCCGTTCTCGCCATCGCAGCCTTTGCCAACCATCTCAATCAGACGTCGGTCGAAAGCGAACGACAAATGGCGCTTTTCGTGCGCGGCGTGACGGATTATGCGATCTGCATGCTGGATATCAACGGCCGTGTCGCCAACTGGAATGCGGGCGCCGAGCGCGCCAAGGGCTATGTCGCCGCGGACATCGTCGGCAAGCATTTCTCCTGCTTCTATTCCGTCTCCGATCAGATCGAAAACGAGCCTTCAAAGGCTCTTGCCATTGCCCGCAGCCAAGGCAAGTTGGAAACATGGGGGTGGCGCTACCGCAAGGACGGAACCTGCTTCTGGGCGCATGTCATCATCGATGCGATCCAGGACGAGATGGGGACACTGATCGGTTTCGCCAAGATCACCAAGGATATCACATGCGAAAAACGGGCCGCCGACCGCCTTGCCGAGGTCTCGGCAAATCTTGATCTCGCGCTCCAGAACATGTCGCAGGGCATCTGCCTGTTCAGCCATGACGAGCGCCTGCTGCTCGCCAACGAGCGTTTCTGGCAGATCTTCGGTCTGCCCGAGGATATCCAGCAGCTCGGCATGACTTTTCGTGACATGCTGGAATCCGCCTACCAACGGCTCGCAGGCGAGCCGGCGGTCTTCAATGCCAAGGTTGCCGAGACCTATCAGCGGCATGTCACCGATGTCGTCCGCACCGGCGGCGGCGACCTGACCGAGAAACTCCCGAACGGACGCTCGGTGCTGATCAAGTACAAGACGCTGCCGGAAGGCGGCTGGGTCGCCACCTATGAGGACATCACCGATCGGCTCGATTCGGAGGAGCACATCTCCTTCCTCGCCCGCCATGACAGCCTCACCGGCCTGCCGAACCGGCTGCAGTTCAATGCCTATCTCGAGGATGAGATCGATGCAGCGACCTGGTTCAACCGCAAGGTTGCGGTCGTCGGCATCGACCTCGACAAGTTCAAGGAGATCAACGACCTGCATGGCCACGCCGCCGGCGATTTCGTGCTCTCGACACTGGCCACCCGCATGAAGTCCGCCGGGCTGGAAGACGAGTTCGTCGCCCGCCTCGGTGGCGACGAGTTTGCCGCCGTCAAGCGTTTCTCGGAAATGGCGGAGCTCAATGATTTCCTGTCCCGTCTCGAAAAATGTCTGTTCGACGAGCTGATCTACCAGGATTTCGAGATCAAGCCAGGTGCGAGCATGGGGGTCGCCGTCTTCCCGCAGGATGCAGCGACGGCGGAGGTTCTCGTCAACAATGCCGACCTTGCGATGTACCGCGCCAAGGCGGCGCTCAACCAGGCTGTCTGCTTCTATGAGGTCTCCATGGACGAGGCCGCTCGCGGTCGCCGCAGCCTTGCCAACGATCTCTGGAACGCCATACCGAAAAACCAGCTGAGCCTGCATTATCAGGTGCAGAAGTCGGTTCTGACTGGCGAAACCATCGGCTACGAAGTTCTGTTGCGCTGGAATCATCCAGAGCGGGGCATGGTACCTCCGAGCGAGTTCATTCCGCTGGCCGAGGAATGCGGCGCCATTCTGCCGATCGGCGAATGGGTGCTGCGCGAAGCCTGCCGCGAAGCCGCCAGCTGGAACGAAGGATACAAAATTGCAGTGAACCTATCGCCGGTCCAGTTGAGCAACAGCGATATCGTCGCGCTCGTCCACGAGGTTCTGCTGGAGACCGGGCTTTCGGCCAAGCGCCTGGAGCTGGAAATCACCGAATCGACCATTATCCAGGACAAGGATCGTGCGCTGCTCACACTGCGCCAGATCAAGGCGCTCGGCGCGACCATCGCCATCGACGATTTCGGCACCGGCTATTCCTCGCTCGAAACACTGCGCGCCTTCCCCTTCGACAAGATCAAGCTCGATCGCAGCTTCATGCTCGAGGTCGAGGTCAGTCCGCAGGCCAAGGCGATCGTCCGGGCCATTCTGGCGCTTGGCCAGAGCCTCGCGGTTCCCGTGCTGGCCGAGGGCGTCGAGACGCAGAGCCAGCTGGATATTCTGCAGTCGGAAGGCTGCGACGAGGCACAGGGCTATTTCCTCGGACGCCCGCAATCAATGGATGCGCACGCGCTCCTCGGGCTCAAGCGCAGCGCCTGAGCGGCGCTTCATGACACTCGCAAAGATCGCCGCATCCTTCCGGAAACGGCGCTTTTGCCGGTTCTATTGACGGTTGAGGATCTGATTCTTCGAGTCCACCTGGAACCGGGGGAAGAAGAAAACACCCAGCATCGAGCCGGAATAGCGCTGTTCGAGGCCGAAGGATTCGCCGATGCAGAACAGCGGTTGTTTCTGGCCCGAGGCCATCACGATGGTGGTGGAAAAACAGAAGGACGAGGAGTTGGTCGCCGCCTGTTCGAACAAAGCCAGCACATGGTTTCGGTCGGCGGCGTCATAGCAGCGGACGAGGTTCAGGAGGCCGCACTCCGCATGTTGGAGACCATGGGTCGACGTTGCCATCTCGCCCAGCTTGAAAAGACCGTTCGACAGGTCGCCGGACCAACTCTCTGCTACGCAGAGTTGTCCCAGCATGTCCCGGCCCGCTTCATCCGGGGCAAAAGACGGCAGGGGCGGCTGGAAAATGCCGGATCGGGCAATTTTAAACACGGTTGCCCCCAGCATTTTCAGTGTGTTTGCGCATCATCGATTTTTCCATCGGGGTGTTACAGCGACTACAGTGGATTTTGCTGGAAGCATTGCCGAATACACTGTAAATAATTCTCAGAATTCAAACCCGGAACGTTTGAAAACCAAATATTCTCGTTGTGTGACCAGGCAGAATGTTCGGGCAAAAATGACCTTTTTGCTTGGGAACACGTATATGCTTTGGGCCTGCCGATCAAAGGGAAGTTTGATACACAGTTAATACAGCCAATTTGAATGGACGGGCATTGCGTGTGTCCATTTGCAAGTGCACGTGAGTCTTCCCCGTACGGAGATTATCCTTATAGTTGTTTTTTTTACTCTACAATGATTTTCTGGCCATTTTCTTCCATCCTCGCCGACCTTTCACGTCGGTAGGGGGCGCCACTGACAGCCTGGTTTTGCGCGCCGGTTTTGCGTGCCTTCGTGCGTAACAGCAGGCGTATGCGCAGACTGTGACCAGACCATGGGTCAAACGAACGGGAGCAAACTATGCTTGGGTCTTTTGCAGCCACCTGAGAGCGAAGCGCTGCATTCGAAGTGTTCGGACTGCCTGTCGATTTAACTGTCCCAAGCCGCCAAAGAAAAAAGGCGGACCCTGCGGCCCGCCCTTTCCAGATAGTGCGAATGGTTGTCATTCCGCAACAAGGCAGAAGCCTTATTCCATCATGCCGCCACTTCAGCGCGCTTGACGCGCTGAAGCACTTTAAGACATGGGCGAAGCATTGCATTCGGTGTGGTCGGACTGCCTATCGATTTAACTGTCCCAAGCCGCCAAAGAAAAAGGCGGACCCTGCGGCCCGCCCTTTCCAGATAATGCGAATGGTTGTCATTCCGCAATAAGGCAGAAGCCCTATTACATCATGCCGCCCATGCCGCCCATGCCACCCATGTCAGGCATGCCGCCGCCGGCGGAGTCCTTCTTAGGGGCTTCAGCAATCATGGCTTCGGTGGTGATCAGCAGCGAGGCAACCGAAGCTGCATTCTGCAGAGCTGTGCGAACAACCTTGACCGGGTCGACGATACCCATGGCGATCATGTCGCCATATTCGCCGGTCTGGGCGTTGTAGCCGAAGTTGTCAGTGTCGCTTTCGAGGATCTTGCCGACGATGATCGAACCTTCATCGCCTGCGTTTTCAGCGATCTGGCGAACCAGCGACTGAAGCGACTTGCGGATGATGCTGATACCGGCGTTCTGATCGTCGTTGGCGCCCTTGATGTCGAGGACGACGGAAGCGCGAAGCAGGGCAGTACCACCGCCTGGAACGATACCTTCCTGAACGGCAGCGCGCGTTGCGTTGAGCGCGTCGTCGATGCGGTCCTTCTTTTCCTTGACTTCGATTTCAGTTGCACCGCCGACGCGGATGACGGCAACGCCGCCAGCGAGCTTGGCAAGACGTTCCTGCAGCTTCTCGCGGTCGTAGTCGGATGTGGTTTCTTCGATCTGGCCCTTGATCTGCGCAACGCGGCCTTCGATTTCGGCCTTCTTGCCGGAACCGTCGACGATCGTTGTGTTTTCCTTGGAGATCGAAACCTTCTTCGCACGGCCGAGCATTTCGAGCGTTACGTTTTCCAGCTTGATGCCGATGTCTTCGGAGATGACCTGGCCACCCGTCAGGATCGCGATGTCTTCCAGCATGGCCTTGCGGCGATCGCCGAAGCCCGGTGCCTTGACGGCAGCAATCTTCAGGCCGCCACGCAGCTTGTTGACGACGAGCGTTGCAAGAGCTTCGCCTTCGACGTCTTCCGAGATGATCAGGAGCGGCTTGCCGGTCTGAACGACGGCTTCCAGAACCGGAAGCATGGCCTGCAGGTTGGAGAGCTTCTTCTCATGGAGAAGAATGTAGGCGTCTTCCAGCTCGGCAACCATCTTTTCAGGGTTGGTTACGAAGTAAGGGCTGAGGTAGCCGCGGTCGAACTGCATGCCTTCGACGACTTCGAGTTCGGTTTCGGCGGTCTTGGCTTCTTCAACCGTGATGACGCCTTCATTGCCGACCTTCTGCATCGCTTCAGCGATGTACTGGCCGATTTCCTTTTCGCCATTGGCAGAGATCGTGCCGACCTGGGCCACTTCTTCCGAAGTGTTGATCTTCTTGGCCTTGGCAACGAGGTCCTTGACGACGGCTGCAACAGCGAGGTCGATGCCGCGCTTCAGGTCCATCGGGTTCATGCCGGCTGCAACGGCCTTTCCGCCTTCGCGAACGATGGCCTGGGCGAGAACGGTTGCAGTGGTCGTGCCGTCACCGGCGATGTCGTTGGTCTTCGAAGCAACTTCGCGGACCATCTGGGCGCCCATGTTTTCGAACTTGTCTTCGAGTTCGATTTCCTTGGCGACAGAAACGCCGTCCTTGGTGATGCGCGGTGCGCCGAAGGACTTGTCGATGATGACGTTGCGACCCTTCGGGCCGAGCGTGACCTTGACTGCGTCAGCGAGGATATCGACGCCGCGCAGCATCTTTTCGCGCGCGATGCGGCCGAACTTAATTTCTTTGGCTGCCATGTTAAAAACTCCCGGGCTGATGCCCAATTGGTTTTCTGGAATAGTGGATGAAGATCAGCGGCTCAAATCAGCCGATGACGCCCATGATGTCGGCTTCCTTCATGATCAGAAGGTCTTCGCCGTTGAGCTTGACTTCGGTGCCCGACCACTTGCCGAACAGAACGCGATCGCCAGCCTTGACGTCGAGCGCGATGAGCGTGCCCTTGTCGTCACGGGTGCCGGTGCCGACGGAGACGATTTCGCCTTCCTGCGGCTTTTCCTTGGCGGTATCGGGAATGATGATGCCGCCCTTGGTCTTGGCTTCAGCCTCGATACGGCGGACGACGACGCGGTCGTGCAGCGGGCGGAAATTGGTGCTTGTCATTGTCTAATCCCTCGATCAAATGACTTCACGGATCGTCAATATGCGACCCGATGGATGGATGTTAGCACTCCTCTTATGTGAGTGCTAGCGGCTTGGAGATAAGGATGGCCGCGGCTTGAGTCAAGAACGACGTGCCATAAAATTTTGTCCGCGCAGGTGTGTTGACTTGGATTTGTGTTTTTTGTTTAACGGACCGATGGGGTCTGCGAATGCCCCACGAGGCGTCATGCCGGAATTTCGCGTCCAGTCTCAAAAGTAGGACGTAAATCATGGCCTCGTATAATTCCATCTCGATCGAAAAGCTTGCCCGCCTCATCGGAACTCCGAACGCGCCTGTCATCATCGACGTGCGCGATGATGGGGATTTTGATGCCGGGCATGCGCTGCTTCCGTCGTCCATTCGGCTGCCCTATGCCACTGTCCGGGATTGGGCGGGCGAGTATCGAGGTCGTTGGGTCGTCATCCTGTGCCAGAAGGGCAAAAAGCTCAGCGAGGGTGTGGCTGCCTGGCTTCGAAACGCCGGTGCTTCGGCTGAAATACTGGAGGGTGGCTTTAGTGCCTGGCAAGTCGCCGGCCTGCCACTTGTACCGGTCGCGGCCATCCCGGGTGCTGTTAGTACTGGCGGGACCGTATGGGTCACGCGTTCGCGTCCGAAGATCGACCGCATCGCTTGCCCATGGCTGCTGCGGCGCTTTGTCGATCCCAAGGCGACCATTCTCTTCGTGGCGTCGTCCGAGGTCGAGGCTGTGGCGGAACGGTTTGGAGCGATGCCATTCGATATCGAGGGTGTCTTCTGGAGCCATCGCGGAGAGGGGTGCACTTTCGACACGATGATCTCGGAGTTCGGTCTTTTCTTCCCGGCCCTGCAGCGTCTGGCTTTGATCGTTCGTGCCGCCGATACCGACAGTCTCGATCTGGTGCCCGAGGCCTCCGGCCTGCTCGCAGCTTCTCTCGGTCTTTCGCGGATGTTTGCCGATGACCTTGAGCAACTCGAAGCTGGCATGCTGCTTTATGATGCTTTTTATCGCTGGGCCCGTGATGCGACGCGGGAAAAGCACGAATGGGTGTCGCACGTGCCGAAAAAGGGAAACAAGGATGCGTGAACGCCATTTGTCGGCAGAGGCACCACCCCATCCCACCTTGGCCGAAGCCGCCCGCGTCTGGGGCCGGATCGGGCTGCTCAGCTTCGGCGGACCCGCCGGCCAGATCGCCCTGATGCACCGGGAACTGGTCGATGAGCGCCGGTGGGTATCGGAAAGCCGGTTCCTGCATGCGCTCAATTATTGCATGCTGCTTCCAGGCCCCGAGGCACAGCAGTTGGCGACCTATATCGGCTGGCTGCTGCACGGAACGCGCGGCGGCATCATTGCCGGAACGTTGTTTATCCTGCCCGGCTTTTTCGTCATTCTGTCGCTGTCCACGGCCTATGCGCTGTTTCAGGAGACGGACTGGCTGACGAGCCTGTTCTTCGGACTGAAGGCCGCCGTGCTTGCCATTGTCGTCGAGGCGGTGATCCGCGTCGGACGGCGGGCGCTGAAAACGCGGTTTGCCCTTGTTCTTGCGTGTCTTGCCTTTGCCTGCCTGTTTTTCTTCGCCGTGCCGTTTCCGCTGGTGGTCTTTGCGGCTGGCCTTGCCGGTTATGTCATGGCGCGGTTGCAGCCGGCCCTGGGGGCGAGCGAGGCCGCGGCACGAGCGGCGCTGGCCGACAAGCCTTCGGTGATCGGCGCTGATTTCAGGCAGGAGGCGGCATCGCGCGGACGCATGATCCGCATGCTCTGCACCTGGCTGCTGCTCTGGATCGCTCCCTTCATTCTCATCGGAGCCGCAGTCGGCTTCGACAATACCTTCACTGCCATCGGCCTGTTCTTTTCCAAGATGGCCGTGGTCACCTTCGGCGGCGCCTATGCGGTGCTCGCCTATGTCGCCCAGCAGGCGGTCGAAACCTACCAGTGGCTGAAACCCGGCGAGATGCTGGACGGACTGGCGCTGGCGGAAACCACACCTGGCCCGCTTGTCCTGGTTCTGACCTTTGTCGGCTTCATGGGCGCCTTTCGCGCGCCGGTCGGGCTTGATCCGCTGCTCTCCGGTTTCATTGGCGCGTCGCTGGCGACATGGGTGACATTCGTCCCCTGTTTCCTCTGGATCTTTCTCGGCGCGCCCTATGTCGAAACCCTGCGCAACAACAGGGCGCTGTCTGCGGCCCTGTCGGCAATCTCTGCGGCCGTGACCGGCGTCATTCTCAATCTTGCGCTCTGGTTTGGCCTGCATGTGCTGTTTGCCGATGTCGGGCGCTTCGAGGCCGGGCCGATTTCAATGCCGCTTCCGGATCCGGCGACGCTGCAGCCGGCCGCCCTTGCCCTGTCGCTGCTGGCCGCCATCCTGCTCTTTCGGCTGAAACGCGGGGTGGTGACGACGCTCGCCGTCTGCGCGGCGGCAGGCTTCCTGCTGCAACTGGTTTGACCGATTGCGCTGTTGCGCAGGCCTGAAAGCTTGGAATTCCGCAGCGAATTTCAGGATTATGTCTTGTCTTTTCGGTGCTTCCTTGCGATGTCAGCCGGACATTTCTTCTGCGGGAAGCCAGCATGGCCGTTCGGATCAACAGTTTTCGCGATATCGCCAGCCGCTATGATGTGGTCCTGTGCGATGTCTGGGGCGTGCTCCACAACGGTATCGAGGCGTTCAAGGACGCATGCGATGCGCTGACGGAAGCGCGGGCGAAAGGCGTCACGGTCGTTCTGATCACCAATTCGCCGCGTCCGCATCCGGGTGTCGTCGTCCAGATCCGTGGTCTCGGTGTTCCCGACAGCGCCTATGACCGCATCGTCACCTCTGGCGATGTCACCCGCGCGCTGATTTCTGCCGGTCCGAAAAAGATCTATTTCATCGGCGCCGAGCGTGACCTGCCGCTGCTCGAAGGGCTGGGTGTCGAGCTGGTTTCCTCCGAAGATGCGCAGATGGTCGTCTGTGCCGGCTTCTTCGATGACGAGGGCGAAACCGCCGAAGACTACCGCGTCACGCTGTCTGGCCTGGTGAAGCGCAAGATCCCCTTTATCTGCGCCAATCCCGACCTCGTCGTCGAGCGCGGCCACCGGTTGATCCCCTGCGCCGGGGCCATCGCCAAGGTCTATGAGGATCTCGGGGGCGAAACGCGGATTTCCGGCAAGCCCTATATCCCGATCTACCGGGCCTCGCTGTCCGAAGCCAAGGCCGTGCGCGGCGGGATTGATCTCACCCGCGTTATCGCGGTCGGCGACGGCATGCCGACCGACGTCAAGGGCGCGCAGGATTTCGGCCTCGACCTGCTCTATATCAGCGCCGGCATCCATGCCCGGGAATACATGATCGAGACGAAGACCGACGAGGCCAAGCTGACCGCCTTCCTGAAGAGCGAGGGCGCAACGCCGAAATGGTGGATGCCCCGCCTTGCCTGATGAAATGCCTTGCTTGAATTATTGCCGGGCCCGAAAGAATGCCAGGCCTGACACTGCATGACGGATGCGACTGACATGACGGTTTTTCATCGCAACGAAACCCGCGAGCCACTGCCTGAAAATCTGCGTGGCGGCGTGATTGCCATCGGCAATTTCGACGGTGTGCATCGCGGTCATCAATCGGTGCTCGACCGCGCCCTGGACGAAGCCCGCGCCCGGGGTGTGCCGGCCCTCGTTTTGACATTCGAGCCGCATCCGCGCAGCGTCTTTCGCCCGGATCGACCGGTCTTCCGGCTGACGCCGGCGCCGCTCAAGGCGCGCATCCTCGAAGGCATGGGCTTTGCCGCCGTCATTGAATATCCGTTCGACCGCAATTTTTCAGAGCTCTCGGCGTCCGATTTCATCCGGTCCGTGCTGATCGACTGGCTGCATGCGAGCCACGTCGTCACCGGGTTCGATTTTCATTTCGGCAAGGGCAGGGAAGGCGGCCCGGCCTTCCTGATGGCAGCCGGTGGCGACAACGGGTTCGGGGTAACGCTGGTCGATGCCTTTCGCGATGAAGGCGCTTCGGTCATCTCCTCCAGCCATATTCGCGGCCTGCTCGGCGAGGGCGACGTTGCCCAGGCCGCAGGGCTGCTCGGCTACCGCTACACGGTGGAGGCCGAGGTGATCGGCGGCAAGAAACTCGGCCGCACGCTGGGCTATCCGACCGCCAATATGCAATTGCCGCCGGAAGTCGAGCTTCGCAACGGCATTTATGCCGTGCGCTTCCGCCGCGCCGATGGCAGCAGCCACAAGGGCGTCGCCAGCTTCGGCAAGCGCCCGACGGTCGCCAGCAACGGCATCGCGCTGCTCGAAACCTTCGTCTTCGACTTCGACGCCGATCTCTATGGCGAAATCTGTTCTGTCTCCTTCTTCGGCCATCTGCGCGACGAGCTGAAATTCGACGGCCTCGATGCGCTGGTCGTCCAGATGAAGAAGGACGATGCCGAAGCCCGCGCGCTTCTCTCAGGCGTCACGCCGCTCAGCCCGATCGACGACAAGCTGGCCTTCTGATTATCGCAAAAGCCGGCTGTCGAAGGGGTAGCGAATGGCTTTCTCGATCTTCAGCCTGTTGGCATCGGGATGGCGGGGATTGATGATGAAATTGGTCGCTTCCGGCATGATAACCGAAGGGACCGGGATCAGGCAGCAGCTGTTCTCCGCAAGCAGGCCGCTGCCTTCGCGCCGGGTCCAGTCCAGATCATCGAACTGTGCGTGATCCATGGAGATCGTGGCGACGGCGACATCATCAGGGCAATCGATCTTCAAAAGCTGATAGTCATCAGGCAGATCTTCGATATCGACATGGACCAGAATTTCGAGAAGGCATGTCGAGGGATGGTCGCAGCAATAGACCACCGGGATACCTTTTTCGTGCCAGCGGCCGGCCGCAATCAGTCCGCCATCGCCGGAAAGGTCGGCATAATTGGAGACGCGCCAGAGGATCATGGCTCAGGCAAAAATCCCGTGGTCGATCCGGTGCAGCACGTCCTCTACAAGTCGCGCGCCCGTCTCGGACTCGAGCAGGTCCAGCGGCACGATCCCGTCGAGACCGCGATTGGGCTTGCGCAGCCAACGCCGCGCCTTTTCCGGGTTCTCAAAGACACGGTCGGCCATCTCGACGACGCGCATCAGCCTGATAGCGCTGTCGTTTTCCGCAACGGTCAGCCGTTCTCCCTTGGCGATGCGTCGTGCCAGCGTCCGGCGCGGGGCCACAAAACGGTAGAGTTCATCCATGGTGAAGCCGAGCGCAGTGAGGCTCGAAACTGTCCAGCCGTCGAAATGCTTCATCAGGCCTTTCGAGGCAATATCCAGCCGTTCACGAATGTCCGTGCTATCGATGATTTCCTGCCGTTGTGCATCCATCAGATCAGCTCCCTGCCATCTGCCCACAAATATACGCGCATCTGGCACAATGCACAACGGCGCCGCTTTCCCCGCCCGTCGCATCCCAGTTTCCTCTTCCTTTCCAGCGGAAAACCCCTTAAAGAACCGGCACCATGAGCCCTCGTCGTCGATTGATGATTGATCTGCGAATTACAGGCCCGGCCTTCCGCGCGCTTTGATGGCTGCCGGGAGGTCCGGGTTTTCGGCGTTGCCCGCAGCGCCCCTCCGCCACTCTCCAATTTTCCGTTCGCATGCGCGGCCAGTCGCGCCCAGAGACGATTGCAACATCCATGACCGAAACTGCCGAAAAACTCGATTATTCCAAGACACTCTATCTGCCCGAAACCGAATTCCCGATGCGCGCAGGCCTGCCGCAGAAGGAGCCGGAAATGGCCGCCAAATGGCGCCAGATGGACCTCTACAAGAAGCTGCGCGCGTCTGCCGCTGGCAGGGAAAAGTTCGTGCTGCATGACGGCCCGCCCTATGCCAACGGCAATATCCATATCGGCCATGCGCTCAACAAGGTGCTGAAGGACGTCATCACCCGCTCGTTCCAGATGCGCGGGTTCGATGCCAACTACGTGCCGGGCTGGGATTGCCACGGCCTGCCGATCGAATGGAAGATCGAGGAAGCCTATCGCGCCAAGGGCAAGGACAAGAACGACGTCCCGATCAACGAATTCCGCAGGGAATGCCGCGACTTCGCCCAGGGCTGGATCGACATCCAGTCGGAAGAATTCCGCCGCCTCGGCATCGAGGGTGATTTCGACAAGCCCTACACGACGATGAACTTCCACGCGGAAGCCCGCATCGCCGGCGAACTGCTGAAGATCGCCAAATCCGGCCAGCTCTATCGCGGTTCCAAGCCGATCATGTGGTCGGTCGTCGAGCGCACGGCGCTGGCCGAGGCTGAGGTGGAATATCACGAGGTCGAGAGCGACACGATTTGGGTGAAGTTTCCGGTGGTGAGCATGGATATGTCGAGGCACAGCTTTGCGGCAGGCGTTGCAAATGTCCAGAATTTGGATCGAGCTCCGGGTGAAGCTGTTGCACTGCCCGAAGACTTGGCATTTGTTAAGGATCTGACGTCCGCCTCCGTCGTCATCTGGACCACCACGCCGTGGACGATCCCCGGCAACCGCGCGATCTCTTACTCGTCGCGCATCGAATACGGCCTTTATGAAGTCACCGAAGCCGTCAACGATTTCGGACCGCAGCCGGGCGAAAAGCTGATCTTCGCCAAGCGTCTGGCAGAGGATTGCGCCACCAAGGCCAAAGTCACCTTCAAGCTGGTCCGAGACGTCACTGGCGCCGAACTCTCCGCCATCACCTGTGCCCACCCCCTTGCATCCCTCGGCTACGACTTTCTCGTCCCCCTCCTCGACGGCGATCACGTCACCGACGATGCCGGCACCGGCTTTGTCCACACGGCGCCATCGCACGGCCGCGAAGACTTTGAAGCCTGGATGGCCAATGCCCGTGCGCTGGAAGCGCGCGGCATCTCGTCGAAAATCCCCTTTACCGTCGGCGATGACGGTTTCTACACCGACGAAGCCACCGGTTTCGGCCCGTCGGCCGAAGGCGGTGCTGCCCGCGTCATGGATGACAACGGCAAGAAGGGCGACGCCAACAAGCGGGTCATGGATGCGCTGATCGCGGCCGGCAACCTGTTTGCCCGTGGCCGGATCAAGCATGAATACCCGCATTCCTGGCGCTCGAAGAAGCCGATCATCTTCCGCAACACGCCGCAATGGTTCGTCTACATGGACAAGGAACTGGGCGACGGCACGACGCTGCGCTCGCGCGCTCTGTCGGCCATCGACGACACCCGCTTCGTGCCCGCCGCCGGCCAGAACCGCCTGCGCGCCATGATCGAGGGTCGCCCGGACTGGGTATTGTCGCGCCAGCGTGCCTGGGGCGTGCCGATCTGCGTCTTCGCGGATGCTGAAGGCAATGTTCTGCAGGACGAAGAGGTCAACACCCGCATCCTCGCAGCCTTCGAGAACGAAGGCGCCGATGCCTGGTTTGCCGCAGGTGCCAAGGAACGGTTCCTGGGCAATGCCCATGATGCCGACAAGTGGCAGATGGTGTCAGACATCCTCGACGTCTGGTTTGATTCAGGCTGCACCCACACGTTTACGCTGGAAGACCGCCCGGACCTGAAATGGCCGGCCGACGTCTATCTCGAAGGCTCCGACCAGCATCGCGGCTGGTTCCACTCGTCGCTGCTCGAAAGCTGCGCGACGCGTGGCCGTGCGCCCTATGACGCAGTCGTCACCCATGGGTTCATCATGGATGAGAAGGGCGAGAAGATGTCGAAGTCGAAGGGCAATGTCACGGCGCCGCAGACCATCATGAAGGATGCCGGCGCCGACATCCTGCGCCTCTGGGTCATGTCGTCGGACTATGCCGAGGACCTGCGCGTCGGAAAGACGATCATCCAGACCAATATCGACAGCTACCGCAAGATCCGCAACACCCTGCGCTGGATGCTCGGCACGCTCGCCCACGACAAGGGCGACGAGATTGCCTATGCCGAGCTGCCGGAACTCGAAAAGCTGATGCTGCATCGGCTCTTCGAACTCGATCAGCTAGTGCGCAAGGCCTATGACGAATTCGACTTCAAGCGCATCACCCGCGCGCTTACCGATTTCGCCAATGTCGAGCTGTCGGCCTTCTATTTCGACATCCGCAAGGATACGCTCTATTGCGATGCGCCGTCGAGCGTCAAGCGCCGCGCGTCCCTGTTCGTCATCCGCAAGCTGTTCGATTGCCTGGTTCTGTGGTTTGCGCCGATGATGCCGTTCACCACCGAAGAGGCCTGGCTGTCGCGCGATCCGAATGCCGTTTCGGTGCATCTGGAACAGTTCCCGGATATCCCGGCCGACTGGTCGAACGACACCGTCGCCGAAAAGTGGAGACAGGTCCGCACCGTGCGCCGTGCCGTCACCGGCGCGCTGGAAGTCGAGCGCAAGGACAAGCGGATCGGCTCCTCGCTCGAGGCAGCCCCGGTCGTGCATGTCGCCGATGCAGCCCTTCTGGCAGCCCTTGACGGTCTCGACTTTGCCGAGATCTGCATCACCTCGGATATCACGGTTGTCGCCGGCGAAGGACCGTCGGATGCGTTCCGTCTCGAGGATGGCACGAAGGTATCCGTCGAGCCGAAACTGGCGGATGGCGTCAAATGCGCCCGCTCGTGGAAGGTGACGCGGGATGTCGGGTCTGACCCCGCCTATCCCGATGTGTCGGCCCGTGATGCGGCGGCGCTGAAGGAACTGGGCTTTTCCGCTTAACGGATAATTTACCGGGTGAATTGCGCTTTCGCCTCTCATCCGGTAAAACCTGCCTGAAATTTGGCGGATTTATCCGTCATGGGGCGCAGGGTGCTGTCTGGACTGGTGTTCGTGCCAGCATTGCTGGAAGGGTTTTCATGAGCGTGACGCGAGAGTTTCGAGGGATTGCCGGTATTGTCGGCGTTGTTATGGGCAGTGCTCTGCTGACCGGCTGCATCGGCGGTCCGACCTATGGAACCGACAAGACCGCCGGCGAACATCTGATGGATGACCTGGGCAGCGCGGTTTCCTTCCAGTCAGGCCCCAAGAGCAACGTCAAGTATCAGCCGCGTCCATCGCTGGTTCTGCCGCCATCGCAGGAGCAGGCGTCTCTGATCCAGCCACAGCAGTCTGTTGCCACCAAGGACAACCCGCAATGGCTTGAATCGCCGGAAGAGACACGCTTGCGCCTCGTCGCCGAGGCGGACGAGAACAGCGACCAGATCGGCTATGTTTCTCCGCTTGCCAAATCCAATGCCAATGGCCGTCGCCTGACCGCCAAGGAGCAGCAGGCTGCCTATCGCGAAGCCCGCAAGATCGAGATGGGCGCCTATTCCGACAAGCGCCGCTTCCTCAGCGATCCGCCGCTCGCCTATCGCGCCCTTCCGGAAGAGGCCAAGGCCGATCTCGGCGAAGACGAGAAGGTCAAGGAGCGTCGCCGCAAGAAGGAAGCCGAGGTCAAGGGTAGTGGCAAGAAATGGTGGGATGTATTCTAGATCGTGACATCTTCGACCGCTCCGAGCGGTTCGACAGATAATGTCGCACTCTTGAAGACCACCAGCAACGCCATGATTCTAGCAGCCTGCATGCGGCAATTGATCTGCGAGATCACGGCTGAGGGGTTTCAAATGTCAAAAGCGTCCCACTCGGTCCCCGCGCACGGTTGCCATGTTTGAGATCCGCCGCGCCGCACCCGAAGACGCCGAGACGATCCTGCGGTTCATCACCGAACTTGCCGTCTACGAAAAGGCCGGCGACGAAGTCGAGGCAACAGTCGAGAGCGTGCGGTCATCGCTGTTTGGCCCGTCCTCCGTCTGCGAGGCGGCCATCTGCGAGACGCATGGTCTGCCGGTCGGCTTTGCCGTCTGGTTCTACAGCTATTCGACCTGGAAGGCCCGCAACGGGCTGTATCTCGAAGACCTCTACATCACGCCGGACCAGCGCGGCAGCGGTGCCGGCCGCCAGATGCTGCGCTATATGGCGCGTGTCGCGGTCGAAAAGGGCTGTGCCCGTTTTGAATGGAGCGTGCTCGACTGGAACACCCCGGCGATCCGCGCCTATGACGCGATCGGTGCCGAGCCGCAGACTGAATGGATCCGCTACCGGATGAGCGGCCGGACGCTGTCTGATTTCGCCGCCGGCTGATCCCGCCTTGGTTAGCGCCGGCCTGCAAAAAACCCTTTCAGGATCTCCGAAGCCTCCAGCGCCGCCAGTCCGGAATAGACCTCCGGCGCATGATGGCAGGTCGGCTGGCCGAAGAAGCGGACGCCGCTCTCGACACCGCCGCCCTTTGCATCGTCGGCGCCATAATAGAGACGGCGGATGCGGGCAAAGGAAATGGCGGCTGCGCACATCGTGCAGGGTTCGAGCGTCACATAGAGATCGGCCCCCGACAATCGCTCCGCGCCGATCGTGGCGGCGGCCTGCCGGATCACCTCGATTTCGGCATGGGCGGTGATGTCGTTGCGCTCGCGGGTGCGGTTGCCGGCGCTGGCGAGAACCTCGCGGTTGAGCACCAGAACTGCGCCGACCGGAACCTCGCCACGCTCTGCCGCAAGCCGGGCCTCACCGAGCGCGAGGTCCATGAAACGGTTTGTCTCGGCCATTTGACGACCCTGTGATAATTTCTCTTAACGCATCAGTCCCGACCTGATAGGACAGCCGCAAAAGGCAGGCAACACAAATGACATTCAAAGACAAGCCCCAGCGGCCCGGCGGCAAGCCGACCGGTGACAAGACCCGCGACAGGAAGCCCGCTTCCGAAGCGCGCAAGCCCGATGCGTCCGATTCCGGCGTCGAAAAGCCACGCAAGCCCCGGGTTTCGGCGGCGGCCGCGGCTGCCACCGGCGAAGAGCCGCAGCGCATCTCCAAGATCATGGCCCGCGCCGGCGTCGCTTCGCGCCGCGACATCGAGCGTATGATCATGGAAGGCCGCGTCCGGTTGAACGGCAAGCTGCTCGACAGCCCGGTCGTCAACGCGACGCTCTCCGATCATATCGAGGTCGATGGCGAGCCGATCCGCGGCATCGAGCGCACCCGTCTCTGGCTCTACCACAAGCCGACCGGCCTGGTGACCACCAATTCCGATCCGGAAGGCCGCCAGACTGTTTTCGACAACCTGCCGGAAGATCTGCCGCGCGTGCTGTCGATCGGCCGTCTCGACATCAACACCGAAGGCCTTTTGCTCCTGACCAATGATGGCGGTCTGGCCCGGGTTCTCGAACTGCCGTCGACGGGCTGGCTGCGCCGCTACCGCGTGCGCGCCCATGGCACGATCGAGCAGGCCGAACTCGACAAGCTGAAGGACGGCATCGCCGTCGACGGCGTGCTCTATGGCTCGATCGAGGCGACGCTCGACAAGGTGCAGGGCGCAAATGTCTGGATCACCATGGGTCTGCGCGAAGGCAAGAACCGCGAGATCAAGAACGTCATGGGCGCGCTTGGCCTCGACGTGAACCGGCTGATCCGTATCTCCTATGGTCCGTTCCAGCTCGGCGAACTGGCCGAAGGCAAGGCCCAGGAAATCCGCGGCCGCACCCTGCGCGACCAGCTCGGGCCCCGCCTGATCGAAGACGCCAAGGCCAATTTCGATGCGCCGCTGTTCGACAATGCGCCGGCGGAAGAAGAAAAGCCGCAGAAGAGCGAATGGTCGTCCAAGCCCGAGCGCCCCGAACGCGGTGCCTTCCGCGAAAAGCCGGAGGACAAGCGCGAACGCGCTTTGTCGCGCCTCGATACCCGACGCGACGACACCCGGCGTGACGACAGAAGCGGCGGCCGTCCCGAGCGGGCGGGTCGCCCGGATCGTGGTCCGGAACGCGGCGGCCGCGATGCGCCGCCTGCACGATTTGACGACCAGCCGAAGCGCGAACCGGGTTTCAGGGCCCGCAAGGCGAATGTCTGGATGGCCCCGGGCGCCCGCCCCGTGGCCGAACGCAAGCCGAAGGATGACGCCGCCACGGATGCGAGCGAGAAGCCCGTCCGTCGCGCCCGTCCGGAAGGCGCGCCCAACGTCAAGCGCTATGGCAAGACCAAGGACGGCTCGCCGATGAAATCGGCGCGCAAGTTCGATCCGGATCGCAAGAAGGCAAGCGTCTACGATCGTCCCGATCGCGGCCCGCGCGTCGTGGTCACCCGCGACGATGACGACAAGGACTGGATTCGCGCAACTGAAGAGCCAAGCCGCGATGATGCGCGTGGTGGTGACCGCAAGCGCGGCGGTGGCGATGATCGCGCCCCGCGTGGTTTCGGCGACCGTGCCCAAAGCGACCGCAAGCCGCGCGAGGAACGTTCGTTCGGCGATCGTCCGGCAGGCGACCGCAAGCCACGCCCGGAGGGAGCACGCTCCTTCTCCGACAAGCCACGCTCTGATCGGCCCGGTTCTGACAGGCCAGGATCCGATAGGCCAGGATCCGATAGGCCAAGATCCGACAGACCAAGAGATGATCGCCCGCAGGGCGACCGACCGCGCAAGCCGTTCGGCGAAAAGTCCTTCAGCCGCGACGATGGCGCCGAGCGCAAGCCGCGCGCTTTCAGCGACCGTCCCCCCCGGGGTGATCGTCCCCAAGGCGATCGTCCGCCACGGGGTGATCGTCCTCAAGGGGATCGCCCCCAGGGAGACCGTCCGCCGCGTCGCGATGGTGATCGGCCGTTCGCAGGCAAGCCCTCGGGCGACAGGCCTTCCGGCGGAAAATCCTTCGGCGCGAAACCGGGCGGGGCAAAACCGTTTGGCGCTCGTGCAGGCGGTCCCGGCGGCAAGCCGGGCGGTCGTCCCGCTGGCGGCAAGCCGGCCGGTGGACGTCCTTCCGGCGGCGGCAAGCCGCGCGGTCGGGGCAACTGACCGGTCGTGCGGATCGTCGGCGGTGAATTTCGCGGGCGTTCGCTTGCGTCCCCGAGTTCCAGCGACATCCGGCCGACAACGGACCGGACGCGCGAGAGCCTGTTCAACATCCTGAGCCACGCCTATCCGGAGGCTCTGGACGACACGCGGATCCTTGACCTCTTTGCCGGTACCGGCGCGGTGGGGCTGGAAGCCCTGTCGCGCGGTTGCCGTCAGGCGCTGTTCGTCGAGACCAGTGCCGAAGGCCGGGGCCTGCTGCGCACCAATATCGAAGCTTTCGGCCTGCAGGGCAGGGCGAAAGTCTACCGGCGCGATGCAACGGATCTTGGCCCGGTTTCGACCGTCGATCCCTTTCATTTTGTCTTTGCCGATCCGCCCTATGGTCTGGGGCTGGGGGAAAAGGCCCTTGCGTCCGCCGCATCCGGCCGCTGGCTTCTGCCGGATGCGTTGGTCATCCTTGAGGAGCGTGCCGATGTGCGCCCGGTGCTACAGGACGGTTTCGACTTCATCGAGGACCGTGTTTTCGGCGACACCCGGATGCACTTCTACCGTTTTCGCGCACCGTAAGATCCGGATCGGGAGCCAGGGATGAGCGATAGTCCGGCGTCAGTGACTGCGTTGAAAAGTGCCACGCCCACCGTTGCCATTGCCTTTGGCGGTGGCGGCGCGCGCGGTCTTGCGCATATCCATGTGATCGAGGCCTTTAACGATCTCGGCATTCGCCCGGTGGCGATCGCCGGCTCGTCGATCGGCGCCATCATGGGCGCCGGCATGGCGGCAGGCTTGCGCGGCACGGAGATTCGCGAGCATGTTCTTGCCACGATCGGCCGCCGCCGCGAGGTGATGAACCGCATCTGGAGCCTGCGTCCGACAAATCTGGCTTCGGCGATGGCGGGCGGCTTTCGCGTCGGCCAGTTCAATCTTGAGCGGCTGCTGAAGGTCTTCCTGCCGGAGACGATCCCGGCGGATTTCTCAGGTCTCGGCATTCCGCTCAAGGTCATCGCCACCGATTATTACGGCCAGAGCGAGCGCATCGTCGAGAGCGGCGATCTCTATCAGGCCTTAGCGGCGTCCTGCGCCCTTCCGGCCATGTTCATGCCGGTGCGCATCGATGGCCGGGTGATGATTGATGGCGGTATCTACAATCCGGTGCCCTTCGATCATCTCCTGGGGCTCGCCGATATCGTCGTCGGCGTCGATGTCGTTGGCGGCCCGGAAGGCGATGGCGAGACCATGCCGAGCCGTATCGACAGCCTGTTCGGCGCGAGCCAGCTGATGATGCAGTCGATCATCGCCATGAAGATCAAGGCGCATCCGCCCGATATCCTGCTGCGTCCCGAGGTCAGCCGCTTCCGGGTGATGGATTTCCTGAAAGCCCAGGACGTTCTCAATGCGAGCGCCGGCATCCGCGATCAGGTCAGGACGGCCCTTGACGCGGCCTTCGAGGCCCACGCCAGACGTTGATGGCTACTCTGCACCGACGATCGTGTCGCTGGCCTTCGGTGCGCCGTCGCGCGGCGTGTTGGACAGGATCTCGTCGTCGTTGTCCGCCGTGGGAAGGACTTCCCGCTTCGGCTTGACCAGCGGTGTCGGTTCCGGACGGACGGGCTGGAAATGCAGCATGTCACGGCCGGCGCTGATGCCTTCGGCCTCCTGCAGGGCAAGCCGGGCCTCGTCGCGCCGTCGGATGTCGTCGGTAATCGCCAGTGCCTCATTGTCGCCGACACCAAGCGATTCCAGCGTCCGGCGCCCGAACAACAAGCCTGATTCGAAGGTTTCGCGCAGTTCGTAGTCGACACCACGAGCCCGCAAGGTCAGCGTGTGCAGGCGATCATAAGCGCGCGCAAAGATCCGCGCATTCGGATATTCCGCCTGGACCATGTCGATGATCCGGTCGGTGATTTCTGCCTTGTGGGTGCAGATGGCAACGATCTTGGCGCGCTCGATGCCGGCCGCCCGCAACACGTCAAGGCGGGTCCCGTCGCCGAAATAGATGCGGAAGCCGAAGGTCGCGGCCTGGCGCACACGCGCTGCGGAGTGATCGATGATCGTCACGTCGCGGCCGCCGGCAAGCAGGATCTGCGAGGCAATCTGGCCGAAGCGTGAAAAGCCGATCATCAGCACGTCAGCACCGGCCCCTTCGAAGTCCTCTTCCAATTCCTCGGTCGCGTCCGCCTGTTCCTGCATCAGAAGTCCTGCAAGTGCCGAGGCCGGCGGCGTCAGCGCCATGGACAGGGTGACGATGACGATCAGAAGGGAGGCGGTGCTGGAGGAAAACACACCGGCTGCGGCGGCTGCGGTGAACAGCACGAATCCGAACTCGCCGCCCTGCGGCAACAACAGGCCGATCCGCACCGCGTCATTGTGCGGCGAACCGGTCACGCGACAGAGGCCGTAGATCACCAGCGCCTTGATCACCATCAGCAGCGGCACGGCAAGAAGAATCAGAACGTAGTTTTCGACGATCACGTCGATCTGTAGCGACAGGCCGACGGCCATGAAGAACAGCGCCAGCAAAAGCCCGCGGAACGGCTCGATGTCGGCTTCGAGTTCATGCCGGTAGGAGGATTCGGCCAGCATCACGCCGGCGAGAAAGGCGCCCATCGCCATGGACAGCCCGGCCAGCTGCATGATGGTGGCAGCCCCCATGACGATCAGCAGCGCGGCAGCGATCATGACTTCGCGCGCACCGGTGCGCGCGATGATCTGGAACACCGGGTTGAGCACGTAGCGGCCGGCTATGACCAGCGCCAGGATCGCAGCGATCGCAACCCCGAAATCGTAGAGCGGCGACGTCGTGTCCTCCGGCGCTTGCAGGGCGATCAGCGGGATCAGCGCCAGGAGCGGGACGATGGCGAGGTCCTGCAGCAAGAGCAGCGAAAACGTCCGCTGGCCGTAGCGCGTATTCGTATCGTTTTTCTCGTCGAGGATCTGCAGGGCAAAGGCGGTGGACGACAAGGCAAGGCCGAAGCCGGTCACGACGCTGCCGGCCCAGTCGAGAATGCCCGTCTCGTAGACGATGGCCGAGACAATGCCGCCGGTCAGCATGACCTGCGCCGTCCCCAGACCGAAAATGTCGCGGCGCATCTGCCAGAGCCGCGATGGCTTCAGCTCGAGCCCGATGACGAACAGCAGGAAGACGATTCCGAGTTCGGCGAAACCGAGGATCTGTTCGCCCTCGGTGATTTGCTTTAGAAGCGGGCCGATGACGACGCCGGCGGCGAGATAGCCGAGAACGGTCCCAAGGCCGAGCTTCTTGAAGATGGGCGCCGCGATCACAGCGCCGCCCAGAAGCAGAAGGGCCTGTGAATAGAGGGCTGGCGTCGTCGACATGCAGGTGTCTTTCTCATCGAGTCCGCGCTGGTCCGGTGTTTTTCACGGGCTCGCGTGGCATTCATGGCAGGGATAGAGCACAAGAATCATAGGATGCCCTTGATGCTTCCTGTACTGCACAATAAATGGGACAGGAATGAAAGGCCAAATCATGACAAACACTATCGATTCCGGCGCGCTACAGATGCGCGCGTCGCAACTGATCGACCTCGCGCTGAAGGCCGGCGCCACGCAGGCCGATGCAGTGGTCGTGCGCGGCCGCTCGCGTTCCGTCTCGGTTCGGCTGGGCAAGGTCGAAGCGACCGAGTCCTCCGAGAGCGATGATTTCTCGTTGCGGGTCTTTGTCGACCGTCGCGTCGCCAGCGTTTCGGCCAATCCCGGTTTTGATCTCAAGGTACTGGCCGAGCGGGCGGTGGCCATGGCCAAGGCCTCGCCGGAAGATCCTTTTGCAAGTCTCGCCGATCCCGACAGGCTTGCCCGTTCCTACCCCGATCTCGAGCTGTTCGACCCGACCGATGTTTTGACGGAAGCGCTGACGCAAGCGGCCCTGGCTGCGGAAGAGGCGGCCCTTGCCGTGCCCGGCGTTACCAATTCCAGCGGCGCCGGTACGTCTGCGGGCATGGGCGGGCTGGTGCTTGTCACGTCGGCCGGATTTTCCGGCTCCTATATGGGCACCCGTTTCGGACGCTCGGTCAGCGCCATTGCCGGCGACGGCACGAAGATGGAGCGCGACTATGATTTCGACAGCCGCCTTTATTTTGCCGACCTGAAGGACGCCTCCGAAATCGGCCGCACCGCCGGTGAAAAGGCCGTTGCGCGCATCGGCGCACGCCAGATGCCGACGCAGAAAAATGTTACCGTCGTTTTTGATCCGCGCATGGCGCGCGGTTTTGCAGGCCACATTGCCGGGGCCATCAACGGCGCGTCCGTTGCCCGCAAGACCAGCTTTCTGCGCGACATGATGGACAAGCCGATTCTCAAGGCCGGTATCCATGTCACCGACGATCCGCTGGTCGTTCGCGGCTCGTCGTCGCGCCCCTTCGACGGTGAAGGCATCAGCGGCGAGAAGCTGTCGATGATCGAGGACGGCGTGTTGCGCCACTGGTTCCTGTCGACCTCGACGGCCCGCGAACTCGGCCTCCAGACCAATGGCCGCGGCGTGCGGGGCGGTCCGGCCGTCAATCCCGGATCGACCAATTTTGCCATCGAGCCCGGCACCGTGTCGCGCGCGGATCTCATCCGCAGCATCGGCACGGGGTTCTATGTCACGGAACTGATCGGTCAGGGTGTCAACATGATCACCGGCGAATACAGCCGTGGCGCGTCCGGCTTCTGGATCGAGAATGGCGAGCTTGCTTTCCCGGTCTCGGAAGTGACCATTGCATCCAACCTGAAACAGATGTTCATGGCTCTGACGCTGGCCGACGACATCGACCGCAAATATGGCGTTGCCGCACCGACACTGGCAATCGAAGGCATGACGCTCGCTGGCACGTGAGCGCGCGATCAGGCCGGACGACGAAATTGAAAACAGACGCGGCATGCCATGCCGCGGGAATTGGACACGCGCATGACTGCCGTTCACCCTTCGCAGGACCCCTGGGTCGAAGACCTCGCGCTGATCACCGATGCCGCCCGTGCGGCCGGCGAAAAGGCGATGACCTATTTTCGCCAGGATCCGGACGTCCAGTGGAAGAACGGCGGACGCTCGCCGGTCAGCGAAGCCGACTACGCCGCCAATGACATTCTGAAGGAACGGCTTCTGGCCGCCCGGCCAGCCTATGGCTGGCTGTCGGAGGAGACCGATGACGACGAGGCGCGTCTCGGCTGCGAAACCCTGTTTGTCGTCGACCCGATCGACGGTACCCGCGCCTTCATAGCCGGAAAGGATGTCTGGTGCATCAGCGTCGCGGTTGTCCACCGCGGCCGGCCGGTGGCCGGCGTGCTCTTCGCCCCGGCGCTGGACGAACTGTTCCAGGCAAGCGAGGGCGGTTTCGCCAGCAAGAACGGCGCGGCAATCCTTGTCCGCGCCCCGCCGGCCGGTGAAACGCTGAAGATCGCGCTGGCCGAGGATACCATCGTCCGGCTGGAGGGCGGCTATCGCACCGGTGTCTCGCGCATCTCCCACGTGCCGTCGCTGGCCTACCGGATCGCGATGATCGCGGACGGGCGGATCGATGGAACGGTGGTCAAGACCAACTCGCACGACTGGGATCTGGCGGCAGCCGACCTGATACTCGAAAAGGCCGGCGGCATCCTTGCCAGCCTTGATGGGCAGCTGCTTTCTTACAATCGCCCCAATGTTCGTCGCACGGTTCTGTGCGCCGCCGCAGGGCCTTTGCTTCCGGCGCTGATCGCGGCAGCGCAGGGTCTGGAGGGCCATTGACCTTTCCGGGCAATTGCCGCAAACCACACTAAACAAGACAAGAAAACGGAAAGTCAGATGGCTCAGACCCCAGAAAAGAAACAGCGCCTGCATCTCGTATTCGGCGGCGAGCTGACGACACTGACCAGTGTCGAGTTCCGTGACCTGGGCAAGCTCGACATTGTCGGCATCTTCCCTGATTACGAAACGGCTCTGACCGCCTGGAAGTCCAAGGCGCAGATGACCGTCGACAATGCCCATATGCGCTACTTCATCGTCCACATGCACCGGATGCTCGATCCGGAAAACGATTGATGCTGATGTCGGCCGGCTCTCAGGCGCCTGCGCGCGCTTGCGCTGAAACGCGTCGTGTCCTGCCCGATGGACAGCGGAAGGTCCGTTCATGACCAATCTGTTTGCGCGGCTGGCGCTGGGCGGATATCGCTGGGTCGGCACGGCGATCTATCCGCTGATCGGCCCCTATCTCGCCGTGCGTGTCGCCAAGGGCAAGGAAGATTCCGCCCGACGCCGCGAACGTTATGGTTTTGCAAGCGAAGCGCGTCCGCGCGGACCGCTCGTCTGGTTTCATGCCGCAAGCGTTGGCGAGACCCTGGCCGTCATTCCGCTGATCAAGGAAGTCCGCCGTCGCGGCATCGCCGTGGTCCTGACAACAGGCACGAAAACCTCGGCTGCCGTTGTCACGGAGCGCCTTGGGTCTTCCGTGATCCACCAGTATGTGCCGCTCGATTTCAAGCCGTCGGTCAGTCGTTTCCTGGACTACTGGGAACCGGATCTGGCGATCATTGCGGAATCGGAAATCTGGCCGATGACCATCATCGAACTTGGCCAGCGCCACATTCCACAGGTGCTGGTCAATGGCCGCCTGTCGGACCGTACCTTCGCGCGCTGGAAGAAGCGCCCAGCGCTGGCGGATGCCCTGTTCGAAAACCTGGCGCTGGTGATTGCCCAGTCGGAGGTCGATGCAGAACGGTTCCGCACGCTCGGTGCCCTGCCGGTCATGGTCTCCGGAAATCTCAAGGTCGACACGGACGCACCACCCCACGATGCCAAGGCGCTGAAGCAATACCAGACGCAGATCGGCACCCGGAAGACCTGGGCGGCGATCTCGACCTTCGAGGGTGAAGAGGCCGCCGCCGGCGTCGTTCACCGCGCGCTCAAGGAGCGCACAGGCCTTCTCACGATCATTGTGCCGCGTCATCCGGACCGCGCCGATGCCATCGAGGCCATGCTGAAGGCCAAGGGGCTCACGGTCGCACGCCGCACCCGCAACGATGCCCTGACGGCGGAGACCGACGTCTTTCTCGGCGATACGATTGGCGAGATGGGGCTTTACCTGCGGCTGACCGAGGTGGCGTTTGTCGGTCGATCGCTGTTTGCCGAAGGCGGACAGAACCCGCTTGAGCCCGCCATGCTCGGCTGCGCCATCCTGTCGGGCGGCAATGTCCAGAATTTTCGCGAGACCTACCAGATGCTCGCCAAGAACGGCAGCGCCAAGATCATCCGCGATGTCGAGATGCTGGCAAAGGGTGTCAACTATCTGCTCTCCAACGACGACATGCGTCGCTCGATGATCGATGCCGGCCTGGAAACCGTGCATGAAATGCGCGGTGCACTGTCGGCAACGGTCAAGGGGCTGGAGCCCTATATCAACCCGCTGACCGTCAAGGCCAGATTGCAGCCGCGCAGCGAGAGCTGACTGCGAAAACCGACAATCCCGAAGCGGAATGCCGCCCCTGACGCGAGAGACCGATGACCAAGGACAAGACCATTGCCGGCATCCTTTTCGACAAGGACGGAACGCTGCTCGATTATGCCAAGAGCTGGGTCCCCGTCAATTATGAACTGGCCCGGATAGCTGCGAAGGGTGACGAGGCCCTGGCACGCAGGCTGCTCATCGCCTGCGGCATGGACCCGGACACCGGCTATGTGACGCCGGACAGCCTGCTTGCTGCCGGAAACACGGTCGAGATCGCAACAGGCATGGTCGAGGCAGGAGCGCCATTTACCGTGGAAGCGCTGCGTGAAAAGCTCGATCATCTCTTCGCCAATTCCGCAGCCCTTGCCGTTCCGGTGACCGATCTCGCAACCTTCTTTGCGGGGCTGCACGCCAAGGGATACCGTCTGGGCGTCGCCTCCAGCGACAATGAGCGCTCGATCCGCGAGACGGCCAAACGCTTCGGCTTTGACCGCTACCTGGATTATGTTGCGGGTTATGACAGCGGCTACGGCACGAAACCGGAACCGGGCATGGTGCACGGTTTCTGTGCCGCGACCGGTCTCGCCCCGCATGAGGTGGCGGTCGTCGGCGACAACAATCACGACCTGCACATGGGCCGCAACGCCGGCGCCGGGCTGACGGTCGCGGTACTGACGGGCACAGGTTCGCCGCAGTCACTCTCGGCGGCCTCGGATCACTGCATTCCGGACATTACCGGTCTTGAAGCCGTCCTGCGCTGAAATCAGCCGTTCATCCAATCGAAAGTGTCGTGGCAAAGCCGATCCTGTCGATCAGCGCGGATTTTTTCAGTTTTTGGGACACAAAGACACGTCGGAGGGAACATTGCGGATTCCCACCAGTTAATGGGTATTGTTTTCAAGGAGACGACCCATGGCAGGATCCGAACTTCGAGCCGGCTTCACCGGCGCCCCCCGCAACGCAGACACGATCGCAGCGAAAGCGGCCGACGCCGCCCATGCCGTGAAGGAACAGGCGCTGTCCGCCAAGGATGCAGCTGCAGACCATCCGCACAGCCTGACGCTGGTCCTGGCGCTCGCAGGCGTTGCCGGTTTTCTCATTGGCCATCTTTCCGGGTTCAGGGCCGCTGAACGCCAGCTTGCCCCGCCGGAGCCGTCGAAGCGTCGATACTGGTAGCGCCATGCAGGACCGACCGACACGGGCACGCCAGCAACGCGGCGAACCCTGCACCCTGCAGGAGTTTCAACAGCGTTATAGTCTTGGTGATGAAGAAGCACTGGATCTCTACACGCGTTTTGGTCCATCGGAGATTGAACTTGATCTTCTGATGAGGGCAAAAGGAAAACGACGAGAGTCCAAGGAACCAATGGGGTGATTGTGCGTTTATATGATGGAAAACAAAGGAACCCATCATGAGCCGCATTATTTATATCGTTGGACTGGTCGTTGTTGTCATCGCTGTGCTGTCTTTCTTCGGTCTTCGTTGAACGACGTACCGATTAAAGGCAAGGATCTGTCAACATGGATCTGCCAGAAAGCCCCGGAAGCTGATTGCTTCCGGGGCTTTTTGACGTGCACGCTCTGAAGCCGGTAAAGCACCGGCTATCGTCAATTCCGGAACAGTTGCAACAGAAGCGACGGGGCGTTGTTGGCGATGTTGAGGGCCTGGACAGTCAGTTGCACCTGCGCCTGGATGACCTTGAGCTTGGTCGAGGCGTCGTTCATATCGGCATCGACCAGCCGGCCGACACCTTTCTGGATCGTCGATGACAGGGCCTTATTGTAGTCCGTCTGCATATCGATCCGCATGCTCAGCGATCCCAGCGTCGCTGCGCGGTCAATCAGGGTTTTCTCGATGGCGTCATAGCGGGTAACGAGCAGGTCGGTCGCATAGTCGACCAGATCGGCCGGTACTTCACCCATATGCGATGCGCTGAACATGTCGTCGGTCTGTGCGCCATTGGCAAAGGCGATCTGCGTACGGCCGTTGAAAGCCGGAAGCCAGGCCGTCGTCTTCAACGGATCGTCATGGGCAACCCCATCCGTTTGCCCATCCGCCTGCGGATTGCCGACCAGACCGTCCTTGAGCGTGATCGTGCCATCGGCATTCTTGTAGCTGGCCGGGCCGAAGAGGTTGAGGTTGCTGTCGCCATAGATGTTGATCAGCCCGATCTTGCCCTTGGTGTAGCTCGAGACAATGCCGCTAAAGACGATATTGGGGTCGGACGGTGTCATCTCGATATAGTTCAGCGTTCGGCCATTGCCGTCCACATAGGATTTTTCGGAATAGTTGAGTTTGCCCGGTGCCAACAGGTTTCGCCCATTGAAGGAAGCAGATTCAATCACCGAGACGAACTGTTTCTCCAACTCGTAGATTTCCGAACTGATCTTGTATCGGTCTGTGCCCATACCCTTCATGATCATCACCTTGGCCTTGATCTCGGATGTGATGTCGATGAGGCTTTCCATCGCTTCATAGGCGACGTCGACGACAGCGGCTCCCAGTTCCAGCGCATCGATGACGGCACCGGTCGCCTTGTGCGTGTTGCGCATGTCGGTGGCAATCGACCAGTAGGCGGCATTGTCGGCGGCTTCGCCGACCCGCATCCCTGTCGTTACGATGTTTTGCAGCTTGTCATGCCGGCTGTCGTTATGGCGCAGGATCGCCAAGGCAGCGGTGGCTGCCGAGTTAAAGCTTGTGATCGTCATTTTAAGGATCCGCTACGCAGTACAAGAAGACGGAAGGTACGAAACTTGGTTAATCGACACTCGTCGAGATTGGTTAAAACTCGGTATATCGCAACGCCCGGCGCTGGCCTTTTGGGAGGATTGGCACCTGCGCTTCCGCGTTTGCGCGGCATCGCATCGCACGGGTCAAATCGGCCGTAACGCTTGCAATTCCCGGCGATCTGACGTTTTGTGGCGCTGGTTCCCTGATGGGTTTGACGGTGCTGGCGCCGTTGAAAAGAAAGAATGTTTTATTTTTTGCGCGACCGGTAGACGGCGTGCAGACAGGGCCGGGAAGGCGACGGAAGAGCGAATGGTTTCGGATGCCCCGCCGTTCTGGTGGACCAAAGCAGACTGGCGCGCCTATGCGCTCTCGCCTTTCTCATGGGTTTACGGACGCATATCCGGGCGCCGGATGGACCGGGCCAGACGCGTGTCGATCGAGGTTCCGGTGCTCTGCGTCGGCAATTTCACCGTCGGCGGTGCCGGCAAGACGCCGACCGCGATTGCCCTTGCGCGCGCCGCTGTCGCCAGAGGGTTGAAGCCCGGCTTTCTCAGCCGCGGTTATGGCGGATCGCTCGATGTGACGACCGTCGTCGACCTGGCCCATCACCGGGCCCGCGATGTCGGCGATGAACCGCTGCTTCTGGCGCGCGAGGCACTGACCGTCATCTGCCGCAAGCGCGTCGAGGGCGCACGCCGGCTGGTCGCCGAAGGCGCGGACCTGATCATCATGGATGATGGTTTCCAGAGTGCGCGACTGACGTTCGATTTCGCCCTGCTGGTGATCGACAGCCGCCGCGGCGTCGGCAATGGCCACCTGATCCCGTCAGGCCCGGTGCGGGCGCCGATCCCCCAGCAGATCCGTCATGCCTCGGCACTCTTGAAAATCGGCGATGGCGACCGCGCCGATGCGCTGGTGCGCCGCGCCGCGCGGGCCGGACGGCAGATCTATGCGGCCAATGTCGAGGCTCTGGATGACGGCAGCCTCAGGGATGTCCCGGTGCTCGCCTGGTGCGGCATTGCCGATCCGGAGAAGTTCTTCCGCACGGTTCGCGAAACCGGCGCCTCGATTATGGCGACACGCAGTTTTCCGGATCACCACCATTTTTCGGAGGATGAGATTGCCGACCTGCTCGATCATGCCGCCGCAAAGGGGCTGGCATTGGTGACGACGGCAAAGGACAGGGTGCGGCTGGAGGCAGATCATGGCCGTGCGGCCGAACTGCTTGCGAAGAGCCGGGTGATCGAGGTGGAAATCCGCTTTGACGACCCGACATCACCCCGCAAGATCATCGAGGCGACGATCCTCGCTGCGCGGGCACGTCGGCTGAAAGCCTCGTAATTCCTGGTGTAAGCCTTACCGCCGCTGGTTCGGCAGGATGCCCGCTCGTTTGTCGCCTTCGAAGGAGGCTTCGGCATCGGCATAAGGTTCCTGACGGGCCACGCTCCAGTAGCGCAGCTCGTCAAGCGGGATGAGCTTGCCGCTCGTTGCGCAGGTGACATGCGAGCCGGGCAAGACGATCTGGAAATCGCCATCGAGATAGCGGATCTTCGCCTCGCGATTGCCGCTGCCTTCAAACCGGTTCATCATTCGTCGTCCCCGCATTCTGTCCACCTGCTCCCGAAAAACCGCATAGCGCGTCAGGACGGAAATTTCCAGCGCAATCGAAGAGCCTCCGTCCCGAGGCCTTGATCCGAAACTCAACTGCGGCCGAACAGCCGCTCAATATCCGCAAGCTTGATCTCGATATAGGTTGGCCGCCCGTGATTGCACTGGCCGGAGCCCGGCGTCGCCTCCATCTGCCGCAAAAGCGCGTTCATCTCTTCCGGGCGCAGCCGCCGGCCGGAGCGCACCGACCCATGGCAGGCCATGGTTGCCGCCAGATAATCGAGGCGGCCGGCAAGCCCGTTTGCGGTATCCCACTCGGCCAGTTCGTCGGCCAGTTGCCGGACAAGGCCCGCCGCATCGATCTCGCCGAGCATCGCCGGCGTTTCGCGCACCGCGATCGCGCCGGGTCCGAACCGTTCGATGCCGAGCCCCAGTCTCGAAAAATCCGCAGCATGGCCAATCAGACGGTCGCAGTCATCCTCGGCCAGATCGACGATTTCGGGAATGAGCAGCGCCTGGGCTGGAACGGGCCTGTCATTCAAACCCTTGCGCAGGGTCTCGAACACCAGGCGCTCATGCGCGGCATGCTGGTCGACGATGACGAGGCCGTCCTGTGTCTGGGCGACGATATAGTTTTCGTGCAACTGTGCCCGTGCAGCCCCCAGCGGATGCTGAACGGGCTCCGTCATCGCCGCAGCCCCAGGCGTCTCTGCCATTGCTGCCCGGGCAGACGGTGTTGCCATCTCCGTGAAGGCGGCCTGCCGCGCCTCGGCAAAGCCGGTTGCCGCTGTCGAAAAGTTCATTGGCCGGTAGGGCGACGTCTCGGCGCTCCAGGGGGGCGTTGAATAGCGCGCCGGTTCCGGGCGAAAGGCCCGCATCAGGCCGCTGGCGCCGGTGGTCGAGGCGCGGTCGCCCTCCTGCGCCATGGCCTGGCGGATCGCACCGATGATCAGGCCGCGCACCAGACCCGGATCGCGAAAGCGCACGTCGGATTTTGCCGGATGCACGTTGACGTCGACCAGTTCCGGGTCGATGTCGATCGAAAGCACGGCAACCGGATAACGCCCCTGCGGGATTGTTTCGGCATAGGCCGCGCGCAAAGCCGACCAGATCAGCTTGTCCTGCACCGGACGGCCGTTGACGAAGGCATATTGTTGCAGCGAGTTGCCGCGGTTGAAGGTCGGCACACCGGCAAAGCCGGTCAGTCGCACGCCCTCACGCGCAGCGTCGATCTCGATTGCGTTGTCGCGAAAGTCCTTGCCCAGCACCTGCGCGATCCGCGCCAGCCGGTCATCGCCGGTCGCTGCAAATTCCAGCGTCGTGCGATCCGATCCGGACAGCACGAACCGCACCTGCGGAAAGGCGATCGCCATGCGCCGGACGACGTCGGAGATCGCCGAAGCTTCGGCGCGTTCCGACTTCATGAAGTTCAGCCGTGCCGGCGTCGCGAAGAACAGGTCGCGCACCTCGACCGTGGTTCCCTGATTGGCGGCCACCGGGCGCACCGGTCGGACCTTGCCGCCTTCGACACTGATTTCCGCGCCATGTCCGGCACCGGCCGGCCGACTGGAAATCGTCAATCGCGCGACGGAGCCGATCGACGGCAGCGCTTCGCCGCGGAAACCCAACGTGCGGATATCGAACAGGCTGCCGTCGAGCTTCGAGGTGCAATGCCGTCGGACAGCCAGTTCGAGGTCGTCCGGACCCATGCCGGAGCCGTTGTCGGTGACCCGCAGCAGCGTCTTGCCGCCGCCGGCGGTGGCAATCTCGATGCGTGTCGCATGCGCATCGAGCGCGTTCTCGATCAATTCCTTCGCCGCACTGGCGGGGCGTTCGATGACTTCGCCAGCGGCGATCTGGTTGATGAGCGTTTCGGAGAGTTGCTTGATGGGCATGGCACATTGTCCGGGATTCGCGGCTTCATGAAAAGCCGTTAGCGGCGTCTATCCCCGCTTCTCTCATGCCCCTTGGCGACACGCTGCAGCCACCACCGGTGGCAACAATGCCACAGAAATTTAATCAGCCTTTAACACTAAACTGCGACGTTCCTTAAGAACCTGAATGAGAACGGGTTTTGTCTTTTGGGAAGGATGACGCAGCTGGCCGTCGTCGATCGATAACCCCGAAAGGTGCCGTTTCGGCGACACGACCAGCATGTTTTTCCAGAAAACAGCGCCCCGGGGCGATATGAGGGTTATGGTATGAGCGATGTAGCGCTGACTGGCGCGAACATCCAGAAAACGGTTTTGGACGCGGCTTCCGACGCGTTGGGCCTTGCTATTCTTGTCTGCGACAAGAATGACGAGATCGTTTTCGCCAGCCGACACCTGCTTCAGTTCTATCCGATTTCCGCATCCCTGCTTCAGCCCGGCACCCGCATTCGCGATTTTCTCGGGGCTGTGTTTGATTCGGGCGTGCGCAACGGCACCGTGCCCGAGCGAAGCCGCCGGCGCTCCAATCGCGACGAGTGGATTTCAGAGCATATTTCCTTTCACTGGCGCGAGCGCTACGAAACCATCGAGCGCATCGGTCGCCAGCGCTGGATCAGCGTGCGCAAGCGCCGGATCTCCAGCGGCCTGTGTTTCGTTGCAATCAGCGACATCTCCGACCAGAAGAAGCGCGAAGAGCAGATTCAGACCGATCTCGAACGGGTGGAGCTGACCGAGGGTATTCTCGACTCGATGCCCAATCCAATGTGCGTCAAGGATCGGAACCTGAACTATATCGCCGTCAACAAGGCCTTCTGCGCGATCCACGGGATGACCGCCGAGGCGATCCTCGGACGCTCCGTCTGGGATCTGCTGGAGCCTGAATTTGCCGAGAAATTCGAACGCAGCGATCGCGCGGTTCTGGAGACCGGTGTCAGTTATTCCCTGCCGGAACAGCTCGTTCGCGCCGATGGCGAAGACCTCTGGGTGGTCACGCACAAATACCGGGTCGGCGAAGCCGGCAAGCATCTGGTCGTGACCTGTATGAGCGATGTCACGGATGTCGTGGTCGGGAACGATGACTCCGAAAACGCGCCGTCGCGCAAGGTCGGCTTCAAGGTCAAGGATTACGACCTCTTCGAGCCGGGTCAGAACTGCTATGATCCGTTCCGGGCACTCGACATGCAGCATTTGGTCGAACCGGGCCCGATCCTCGACGCCATGCCGCAGCCCCTGCGCCACGTGCTGGTGGCGACGTCCGATCCCAATCTCGAACAGCGGATCCTGTCAAAGCTGCGCGAATGGCAATTCGATGCCGGCGCCATATCGAACCTCAGCGAACTCGCGCAGATGCGGAAAGCCGTCGCTTCTGCCGGCCTGAGCGTCGATCTCCTGCTGATCGATGCCGGGATGAAGGACGCGAAGGACATCGCGGCCGGCTGGGAGACATTGCCGTCATTGCTGCTGCCGACGGACTGGACGGAGGCGCAGCTCCACACCGATATCCTGCGCATCGGCGAGATCGCCGCTGAAGCAACAGAGGTCATGCCGCTCGTGCCCGAAGACTGGGATATCGTGGTCGCGCCGGAAATGCCCCTTGAAAGAAGTCATTCCGATGTCGAGGTCGTCGTCGCCGAGGACAACGAGATCAACCAGTTCGTCTTCGCCCAGATCCTTGAGGGACTGGGCATCTCCTATCGCATCGCCGCCAATGGCGAGGAGGCTGTGACGCTGTGGCAGCAGTGCAAACCGAACCTGATCCTGATGGACGTGGCCATGCCGGTGATGAACGGCTTTGACGCCGCCCGTGCGATCCGCGAGGCCGAAAAGTCCTCCGGCACCCGCACGCCGATCATCGCCGTGACGGCACAGGCTCTGGACATAGACATCGAACGCAGCCTGGCTGCCGGGATGGACGATCACATCACCAAGCCGATCAGCCCCGACATGATCGAGGCGGTCTATCGGGCCTTCGTGCCGGAAAAGCAGGAGCGACCGGCCGTTCAGGCCTGACATGACGAGAGGGCATGCCGTTGGCGCGCAGTGTCAACCCCAAGAACTGGGGATGCCACTACCGGATATGGGGAGACATCGCTGTTGAAATGTTAACCACCGGATGTGCATCGTGAAACCGAAAAGACCCACTCAGGTCCAATGCGGGAATGCGTTATGAACACTGCTGACACGCCGTCTCAGCACCTTAGCCGGAGCGATCTCCAGGCCATGGCCTACACGGATCCGCTGACCGGTCTTGGCAATTCCTATACGCTGCGCGACAAGGTGCGCGAGATTGCGGCCGAACGGGCCAACGACCCCGCACCCTTCACCATCGGCCTTGCCAATCTCGACGGCTTCAAGCCGATCAACGACCTTTTCGGTCCCGAAGCGGGCGATGCCATCCTGTGCCAGGTTGCCAGCCGGCTGCTGGCCTGTGTTCCCGACGGGGCAACCGTCATCCGCCATGGCGGCGACGAGTTCGCTTTCGTTCTGCCGCTGGTGTTTGAGCGCAAGGCGGCGGAAAAGATCGGCGCCCTGCTGAAGGAAGTGCTGTCCGCGCCCTTTGATCTGGGCGAGCGCACTGTCCGTCTCTCGGCCTCCTTCGGTTTTGCCGTTTACCCGTTTGCCGGCGAGGACTTCGGCGACCTCCTGAAAAGCGCCGACACCGCACTCTATCGTTCCAAGCGCCGAGGCCGTGGCCAGATCACCGTCTATTCGCGCGAAATCGCCCAGGAGATGAAGCGGGCAACGCAGCTGGAGCAGGCGCTGCGCAATGCCATCATCGCCGACGAGGTCGATGTGCATTTCCAGCCGATCGTCAATCTCAAGGATGACAGCGTCGTCGGCTTCGAGGCTCTGGCACGCTGGTGCGATGCCGATCTCGGCTATGTCTCGCCGGCCGTTTTCGTTCCGCTGGCCGAGGAACGCGGTTTTATCGATACGCTGTCGGAAGCACTGCTGCGCAAGGCAGCGGAAGCAGCCCTCGCCTGGCCGAAGGAGCTTTTCCTCTCCTTCAACCTGTCCTCGGCCCAATTGATGGATCCATCCACCAGCGCCAATGTGCTTTCGATCATCGGCCGCGCCGGGCTCGATCCCCGACGTCTGGAGCTGGAAATCACCGAGACGGCCGTGATGACGGATGAGGACGTGGCGCAGAAGATCGTCACCGAGCTGCGGGCCGCCGGGGTGCGCATTTCCCTCGATGACTTTGGCACCGGCCAGTCCAGCCTCGGGCGTCTGCGCGATTTCTCCTTCGACAAGGTCAAGGTCGATCGCGCCTTCGTATCGCGCATTTCGCACGACCGCTCCTCCGAACATATCGTCAAGGCGATTGTTGCCATGTGCGACGGGCTGGATCTGGAAGTCGTGGCCGAAGGCATCGAGGATGTCTCCGAGGCGCTGAAGCTGAAGGCGCTCGGATGCGGCATGGGGCAGGGCTATTTCTACGGAAAGCCGGTCGATGCCGTCGCCACCATGCGTTATCTCGCGACCAAATACGCGACGAGAGAGCCGGGTTCCGCTGCCGGCGGATAGACGGCCTGCCTCAGCCCTCCCGCGTTTTGCGTCCCTCTTCCAGCAGCCAGTCGCGCACCCGCCGCGCCTGCATGGTGAGTTCGCGCGAGCGTGGCCAGACCACGTAGAAGGCAAGCCCCGTATCAAGCACATGGCCGCCGACCGGGACGAGTGCGCCGGATCCGACCTGTCGTTCGGTCAGGTGTTGCCAGCCCAGCGCAATGCCGTCTCCCGCCAGAACGGCCTGCACCACCAGCACATAATCATTGATCGCCAGGCGCCTTGATTGCGCGGGATAGGTCAGTCCGGCGCTGGCGAACCATTCGGGCCAGTCGCAGGCCTGTCGCACCGGTTCTTCCAGATGGATCAGCCGGTAACGCATCAACTCGTCAGGACTTTGCGGCATGCCGTTCGCCTCGATGAAGGCGGGGCTGGCGACCGCGCTGATCACCTCCGGTGCAAGCAGGGCAGCATGATATTGCGGCCAATTGGCCGGATCGCCGCCACGCACGCCCAGCGGTATCGGTTCCTCGTCGAGGTCGAGATCGCGCACGCTGGTCTGGATCCGCAGGTCGATCTCCGGCAGGTCCTGACGCAGCCGGGTCAGTCGGGGCAGCATCCACATCGAGGCAAAGGCGGTGGACGCGGCCAATGTCACATTGGACTCGCGGCCCTTGGCGCGGATGTCCTCCGCCGATTTCTGGATGCGGGCGAGGCCGATCGAGACGTCGGCATGGAATTTTTCGCCGGCTTCCGTGAGTTCGACCGCCCGGTGGACGCGATGGAAGAGCGGCACGCCAAGCTGGTCTTCCAGTCCGCGAACGGCATAGGAAACGGCAGCCTGGGTCATGCCGAGTTCATTGGCGGCACGGGTGAAATTCTGGTGCCGGCCAGCCGCCTCGAAGACAACAAGGCTGGAGGCGGAGGGCAGGAGGCGGCGAAGCGTTTGCATAAGGCCAGATTATAGCATGTCTCTGATTTTTCCAGCGTTACAAAGCAGCTGTTGCAAAATACCATCGGTTTCAATCATGGCAGATATGCAATGGGAGAGAAGGCAAGGGGAGGCGTGGCAATGGTAGACATGGCGATGGAAACGATTGCGGTACCGGAGGCGGACACCGGCCGAAGGACACGCGGATCGCGGCCGGCGCGACGCGATGGATCGGCAAAGATCATTGGCGTACCCTATATCGCCCGCAACATTCCCCCCTATGATATTCTCAATGAGGAAAACCTGCAGAAGATCGAGCGCGTTGCCGATCGGATTCTGGCGGAGGTCGGCATAGAGTTCCGCGACGATCCCGTCTGTCTCGACTATTGGAGGCAGGCAGGCGCGAAAGTCGATGGCGTGCTTGTGCGTTTCGAGCCCGGCATGCTCAACGAGATCGTTTCGACGGCGCCGCAGCAATTCACCCAGCATGCCCGCAACCCCAGGCACAATGTCGAGATCGGCGGCAGCAACGTCGTGTTTTCGCCGGCCTATGGTTCGCCCTTCGTCATGGATATCGACAAGGGCCGGCGCTACGGCACGCTGGAGGATTTCCGCAATTTCATCAAACTGGCCCAGTCGAGCCCCTATCTGCACCATTCCGGCGGCACGATCTGCGAGCCGGTCGACGTGCCGGTCAACAAACGCCATCTCGACATGGTCTATAGCCATATCAAATACTCCGATCGGGCCTTCATGGGGTCGATCACGGCGGAGGAGCGTGCCGAGGATTCGATCGACATGGCGCGCATCGTCTTTGGCCGCGACTTCGTCGACCGGAACTGCGTCATCCTTGGCAATGTCAACGTCAACTCGCCGCTCGTCTGGGACGGGACGATGACGAAGTCGCTCCGGGCCTATGCGCGCGCCAACCAGGCGGCGGTGATCGTGCCGTTCATCCTTGGCGGCGCCATGGGGCCGGTCACCAATGCCGGCGCGATTGCGCAATCCTATGCCGAGACGCTGGCCGGTTGCGCACTGACCCAGCTCGAGCGGCGCGGTGCGCCTGTCATCTTCGGCAATTTCCTGTCGTCCATGTCGCTCCGTTCGGGCGCGCCGACCTTCGGCACGCCGGAACCGGCCATCGGCTCGATGGTGATCGGCCAGTTGGCTCGCCGCCTGAAATTGCCTCTGCGATGCGCCGGAAACTTCTCCAACTCCAAGCTGCCCGATGGGCAGGCCATGGTCGAAGGCACGATGTCGATGCTGTCGGCGGTGCATTGCGGCGCCAATTTCATCCTGCACTCGGCCGGCTTTCTCGATGGGTTGCTGGCCATGTCCTACGAAAAATTCATGATGGACGTCGATCTTTGCGGCGCCCTGCATTCCTATCTTGCGGGCGTCGTCGTCGACGACAACACGCTGGCCATGGATGCGTTCCTGCAGGTCGGGCCCGGCAGCCATTTCCTTGGCTGCGATCACACCATGAAGAACTACCAGACGGCTTTCTGGGATTCGAACCTCTCGGACAACGAATCCTTTGAGAAATGGAGCGAAGAGGGGGGATCGACCGACATGGCGACCCGGGCGAACAAACGCTGGAAAAAGACGCTCGCCGAATATGAAGCGCCCCCTCTGGATATCGCCATCGACGAAGCGTTGACCGACTATATGACGCGCCGCAAGACCGGCATGGCGGATGCCTGGTACTAAGGGAGAGCGCAGCAGCGACGTGCCATGATTTGCGCCCTCTCATCAAACAACGAAAAAGGGCGGCGCCGAAGCACCGCCCTCTCGCAGAATGGCTGACTTGATGATTACTCAACCGGGGCCGGCTGTACGGCGGTGGCCGGAGCCGTACCGGTCGACGATGTCGTCGACGAATCAACCGGAGTGGCAGCATTGGTTTCAGCAGTCTGCTGCGCCTTGGTCTTGAATTCCGGCGCTGCGTTCAGCGTGTCGGCGGTTTCAGCCGTCGTCAGCTTCAGCTCATCGGAGTCCGGAACAGCGGTAACCGTGATGGTGTCGAGCGGAACGGCGACATTCTTTTCGCCTATGCCGAGGAAGCCACCGACGCCAATCACAGCGGCTTCAACCGAGCCGTCCATGGTGAAGATCAGGTCGCTGATTTCGCCGATGCTTTCATCCGCGGAATTGTAGACCGACTGGCCGATATAGGTGTTGGCCGAGATCTGGTCCTGACCCTGCATGGTCAGGTAATTGGAACCTGCGGCCGGGGTCGTCTGCGCCGAGCCCATCGTGGTCGTGGCATCAGCCGGCTGTTCCGGCGTGGCCTGGGCCGGTTCCATGGTCTGCGTCTGTGGCTGGGTTGTTTCCTGCGCGAAGGTCATCGGCGCGAAAGCAGTCATGCCTGCGAAAAGAGCACCAGCGGCAACGGAAGCTACGAGTTTCTTGGTCATGTCAAAACTACCTTTCAAATTGTTCTTCGATCGGGGCGCAGCGGTCATATTTGGTTCGGTGCTGCACCGGTGATGCCCAGACAACGTGAGTAAACAGGATCGGTTCCGAAAAAACTCAATCAAAAACTTTGGAACTTTTTGGCGCTTTGATCTGCGTGCTGTCGTCGAAAAGCGGCCTCGCCGGTGAACTGGATGTCGCTGGAAACGACATCAGCGTTGGTTCACCGGAGGAGTTACAGCCTTTTACAAACGATAGGCCGGTTCGAACCGGCCCTTGACCGCAATGCCGAGATCAAAGGTCTGGCCGGCCAGCGGATCGGCGGCACGGGCGCTGTCATCCATGTCCTGCCATGCCGATGTCACCATCAGCCTGTCGGCATGGGCGCCGATGAAGGCCGGGCAGCTCGTTTGTGTCGCGGGCACGGCGTAGCGGCGCAGGCGCGTGCCATCCGGTGCATAGACATCGACCGCACCCTCGCCCCAGCGAGCATTATAGATCAGGCCATCGGCATCGCAGACCGAACCATCGACAGCGCCGGCTTCGCCGCTCTGGTCGCTGAACAGCACCGCGTCACCCGTGGGCAGGCCGCTTTTCGGATCGAGCGGAACCTGCATGATATGGTTGACGGCGGAATCGACGAAATAGCCTGTTCTCCCGTCCGGTGAGAAGCAGATGCCGTTGGGGATGGAGAGGTTGCCGAAGAGCCGGGTCACCGTGCCCGCCGCGACGTGATAGATCGCGCCGGCCTGATTTTCCGCCTTGCGCCCCATGGTGCTGACCCAGAGGCTTCCGGAAACATGCATGCGTCCATCATTCGAGCGTATGCCGGCATCTTCATCGAGCGTCGCGTGGGCTTCGAGTTTGCCGGTCGCGATCTCGCGAATGAAAAGACCCTGGTCCGACGCGATCAGCTGGCGCTCCGGATCGATGGCGGCGAGCACGCTGCCGAGGAAGGGCAGCGGGTGAACCTGCTTGCGGCCGCTTTCCAGGTGCAGTTCATGCAATTCCTTGCCCTTGATGTTGAACCACCAGACGGTGCCGGTCGTCGGATCATAGGTCGGGCCTTCGCCCAGTTCGGACGGCGCGGCGCAAAGGGTCGTGCCTTTAAACGGGATGGTCGTGGTCATGTCAGCCTCCATAAACTGCGTCATAGGCAGCAAGCGTCACCCGGGCACGCGTGGCCACTTCAGAGGCGTCCATGCCGGCCTTGTAAAGGCTGGAGCCGAGGCCGAAGCTCTTGATGCCGATCTTGGCATAATCCGCAAAATTGGTCTCCGACACGCCGCCGACGGCAGCAATCTCCAGTTCCGGCGGCAGCACGGTGCGGATGGCCGCGATGCCGGATGCACCAAGCACGCTGGCCGGGAAGAATTTCAGCCCCGTTGCGCCGGCCTTTGCCGCTGCAAGCGCTTCCGTCGGCGTAAAGACGCCGGGCATGGTGATCATGCCCTTGGCTGCGGCCAGCGAAATGACCGCCGGCTCGACATTGGGGCTGACCATCAGTTTTCCGCCGACGCCGTCGAGTTGTTCGACCTGCTCTGTGGTCAGCACCGTGCCGGCGCCGATCAGGCAGCCGGCCGGCGCCATTTTGACGGCCATTTCGATCGAGCGGAACGGCTCCGGTGAATTCAGCGGGATCTCGATCGCCGTAAAGCCGGCTTCGATCAACGCGCCGACCAAGGCTTCGGTTTCGGAAGGTTTCAAGCCGCGCAGAATGGCGATCAGCGGATATTTCATGGTCGGGAAGGGAATACGGGTCATGCTGGTTTCGACTTTCTTCATTGCGGCCAGAGCGCGCGGGCGGCCGATGCCAGTCCATGACGCACGGCGTCATCGGCATCGATCAGAATGGGATCAAGGTTGAAGGCGGCAAAGGCAGCCCTGTAGAGTGCGCCGAGCGGTCCCGAAGCGACCAGGCAGAGGCCGCCGCCGGCATCGACCGTGCTCAGCGCCCCGGCGATTTCGAGGCCGATCAACGTTCCGGACAGCCGCGCCTTGCCGTCGGTCGCGGGCAGGGCATGCAGCAATTGTCCGGCGCGCACCGAAAACAGACGGTTGGTGGCAAGCGCCGGATTGTCCCGGATCTGTTTCACCGCAGCGACAAAGGCCGGATGCGTGCCATCGAAGCTGCCGCCGTCACCCACCGTGTGGCTGAGGATCGTGTGCTTGGAAATCGCATCGAACAGTTCACCGGTCATGAAGGTGGAAAAGCCGGTGACAACGCCTTGGGCGACGCGAACCCACTTGCTGTGGGTCCCGGGCATGCAGACAAGATGATCGCCCGACAGCAGGATGTCGCCGGCGCCGAGCAGTTGGGTCTCTTCGCCGCGCAGCACGTCGGCAGCCGCCGGGTCGCGCTGGGCAAGGCCCGGCAGGATACGCACGTCCCTGTTGATACCGGGCACGGGCACGGCGGCATGGACGATGTCGGCAAGCGCTGCCGGCGTATCCAGATAGCCCGCCTCGACCCAGCCCTGTCGCGCGCCGGCCATGCCGCAGACGATGACCGGCAGGCCGGCGGGGGCGGAGATGGCGTCAAGATGGGATTGCAGGACCGTTTCGAACCCGGTCTTGGCGGCTGTGGTCATGCCGTCGCCACTGCGGCGCTCGGCCAGCACCGCGCCATCCCGGCCGATCAGCCAGAGCCGGAAGCTCGATGTTCCCCAGTCCACGGCGACATACTGTGCCGCCCCGATCGTTGCCACCATCAGAAAACGCCTCCATCGACGATCATTGTTTGTGCGGTCATGCCTTGAGAGCAATCGGACGCGAGGTAGAGGCAGGGACCGACAAGATCCTCTGCCAGCAGCGTGCGCTTCAGGCATTGTTTCTCGATCATCGCCTTGATCGACCCGTCAGTCAGCCAGAGGTCCTTCTGTCGCTGCGTCACCACCATGCCCGGCAACACGGCGTTGACGCGGATATTTTCGGGACCGAGATGTCCGGCCAGCGACTTCGTCAGGCCGATAATGCCGGCCTTGGCCGCCGAATAGACCGGAAGGTCGCCCACATTGAGCATGAAGGCGATCGACGAGAAATTGATGATCGATCCATGGCCAAGAGATCGCATAGAGGGTGCTACCGCCTGTGCCATGAAAAAATGCGGGCGCAGATTGACGGCCTGGCTTTCGTCCCATGTCTCCGGCGTGACCTCCTCCAGCAGGTTGCGATCGTCGCGGGCGGCATTGTTGATGAGGACGCCGATCGGTCCGATCGCCGCCACGGCCTGTTCAACGGCAAGGCGCATGGCGTCGATGTCGCGCAGGTCGGCTTTGATGAAGACCGGCGCACCGGTGTCATTGTCCGCGAGCCGTTCGACCAGCGCCTCTCCGGCGGTGCGATCGATATCGATGAAGGCGACGCGTGATCCTTGCGCGAGAAAGCCTTCAACGAGCGCCGCACCAATGCCGGAACTGCCGCCGGTGATCAGTACGGCGCGGTCCTTCAAGTCCGGGAAGCGGGCGGACGGCATGGCCATGGACATTTTCTCCCTGCAGAAGCAGTTGATCTGTTTATTGATTCCAAATATTGGAACATGATTTGATTATCTGGAATTATCGGTCTAGGCTGACGACCTTGTCAAGCGCTGGAGCGGACGACAGATCGAAGGACGAAAGTTACATGGCGAAACGCGAATTCGATAGGGATGACGATGTCGGGCGCGTGGCCGCGAACGACACCGGTACGCTCGGCAAGGCGATCGCAGTTCTGGAGCTTGTCTCGACTGCGCAGACGCCGCTGCGCTTCACCGAAATCCTCGCGCTGAGTGGCCAGCCGCGTGGCACTCTGCACCGGCACCTGTCGCATCTGGTGGAGGAGGGCCTGCTGAACCTGGCGCCAGACCTGCGTTACGAACCGGGCATGCGCCTGTTGAAATTCGCCTCCAATGCCTGGGCAAAGAACCAGTTCCGGACCGTCGCCGAGCCGCATCTGAAGACACTGCACGAGCGAACGGGAGAGACGGTGCATCTCGGCATCCTGCATGGTCAGGAAATCATCTATCTCGACAAGGTCGAAAGCCGGCAGGCGGTCCGCATGAATTCGCAGATCGGCAACGCCTCGCCGGTCTATTGCACCGGCGTCGGCAAGGCGGCCTTGTCGGTCCTTCCACAGAAGCGTCTCGATGACCTTATGGCACAGTTTTCGTTCCACTCCTATACGCCGACCACGCATCGCTCCGCATCCGAACTGATGGCGGAACTCCTGATGGTGCGCCGGGTGGGATACGCGTTTGACCGTGAAGAGCATGAGAGCGGCATCCGCTGCGTTGCCGCTCCCATCGATGCGCCGCGCCATGGCATTGTTGCCGGGGTTTCGGTAACGGGGCCTGCCTATCGCGTCGCCATGGAACAACTGGAGATCTGGGCGGTTGTTGTCAAAGAGGCAGCACACGCGATCGAGCGGGACGTTGAAGTCCGGCTTGGGCCGGGTCGCTAGGTATGTCTGGAGGTCCGTGGAACCCCGGGCACAAACCCGGGACTTTACGGTAAATTAGTTTCTTCGACTGGACGTGGTGAAACGAGAGCTGTAGCCTTGATATATCATTACAAAGGACTTCGCCGGCCTTGGCCACGGCATGCATCACCGGACACGTTTGATTGTGGCTCTAATGAAGGAATGTTGCTCAGATGTGGCGCTTGAGTGTTTCTAAGACACCGGATCGGCCCGTCAGAAGCCGGAACGAGGATGGGCTTTTCGATTTCGACCAGACCGCCCGCGCCATTACGCCAGCGGATGGTCATCGGATCGCCGAGGAAATGACTGAAGAAGCCGATGTCCGGTGTGGTCTGGACGGTCTGGCCCATGCCTATGGGTTCAAAGGCTTCATCGTCATCGCGGTTCCCGTCCGGGACAGCAACAGCCTCGAAGAATCAACACTGATGACCAATTGGCCACACGAATTTCTGAAGGGGTATGACGAGGCCAATCTCATGGCGGGAAGCCCGGTGATCAGCCGGCTGCGCCGCAGCACCATTCCCTTTACCTATGATGCCATCGTCGATTCGCGTCGACGGTCGGACGGAAAGGGGGCCGTGGTCCTTTCCCTGTTTGACAGGATGGGCATGAAGCGCGGCATTTACATCCCCGTCCACGATACCAAGGGCACATGCGGTGCCGTTGCATTCGGCGGAGATCGGGAACTTGTTTCGTGCCAGGAAATGAACGAACTGACGTTTGTCGCCGGTGGACTTTTCAATCGCCTGAGCGAGCTCAAGGCAAAGAACTATGCCCGCAACAATACGCCGCTTTCGAAACGCGAGCTGGAATGTCTGTTCTGGGCAGCAGCCGGAAAGACGACCAGCGAAATGGCAAAAATTCTTTCTCTCTCGGAATATACGGTCAATCACTATTTGAACCGGGCCACCCGGAAACTGGATTCGGTCAACCGTGTGCAAACGGTCGCAAAAGCGATTCGCGCCGGTCTGATCAACTGACAGATATGAGTTCAAGCATGAGGCAAGGCAATTGGAATGCGACGAAACGCAGCGGTCCGTCCGGATGTCTGCCCGTTGAGGTCGCTGTAACGACGTGCGACTGGCTCTGCATAGTGCCGGAGATCGCATCCGGCAGTGGCACCGAAGACGGGATTTTGGAATGCGGGAAGCAATGACAATCGGGCCGAAGGATACAGGGCAACCCCGCGGTGGGGACTTCGCCTCCGAAATTTCGACACTGGAAACGCAGTTCGACGTCATCCGCTACATGAAGAGAGTGACGCAGGCATTCGGCTTCAAGACGTTCATGATCTGCACGGTGCCTGGTTTCGATACCGATAAACTCGCCAGCATGTCGATCGTCTCGAACATGCCGGGTGAGCTGATCAACAAATATGACAGCATCTCGCTTCTCAAGCATTCGACCGGCATCCGTCGCTTGCGGGAAACGACCACGCCCTTCCAGCTCTCGCTTTCGGACTGGGACAAGGAGAGCAGCCGCCCGGTCGAATCCAACGACTATATCGCGATGTTGCGCGACCACGGCATCCTGCAGGCCAATTATTTTCCAGTCCACGATGCCGATGGCAGCCGTGCTGCTGTCATCCTGATGGGGGATGAGGTCGAAATGCCGATGAGCGCGACGATGGAACTGCAGATGATTGCCATCCACGTCTACAATCGCCTGACCGAGATCGGAGCCTTCTGGAAGGATACGGCGACGACCCTGTCCGAGCGCGAGATCCAGTGCCTGAGCTGGACTGCGGCCGGCAAGACCAGCTCGGAAATTGCCGGGATTATCGGTCTCTCGGAGCACACCGTGAACCACTACCTGAACCACGTGACCAAGAAGCTGGATGCGGTAAACCGGACACAGGCCGTGGTGAAGGCGATGAAAAAAGGCTATATCACCTGATCGTGGTGGAAATCTCTGGAAGGCAACCCAACCAGTCATCGGGACAGGCCTGAAAGCCTTGGTCTTTAGACGAACATTAAGGATTTTGCTCCAGTTTCGGCGTCGGTGAAATGATTTCATTGGAAGGCTGGCAGGCACGCGGTTGATGCGCGTCATACCCCTTCGCTTGCTGTTGAAGTCATTCGCCGCCGGACCTCAAGGGTGCCTGCGCGCTCTTTGAGGAACCGTCCATGCTGTTCAAGACCGCGACCTCCCGCAATATTTTCGCCGTTGTGGCGACAGGGCTTTTTGCCACCGTGGTCACGGCCGGAACGCTGTTCTCCATTTCCTATTCCGAAGTCAAACGCCGCAGCGTCGCTGAAATGACCGCCGAAGCCCAGATGACCGCCGCCGACATCGAGACGCGGATGGCCAAGGGCCTGCAACTCGTCCAGGGCCTGCAGAGCACGTTTTCGGCCATGCAGATCTCCGGCACGGCAGATCGCAGCGCGGCTGACGCCTTGCTCCGCAAAAACCTTGAAGACAACCCGGATGCGCTTGGCGTCTGGAGCGGCTGGCAACCGAATGCATTTGACGGCAAGGATGCCGAATTCGCCGGCAAGCCGGACCATGACGCGAGCGGCCGCTACGTTCCCTACTGGGTGCGCTCCGGCGCCGACATCATCGTCACGCCGCTGGTCGATTACGACACGCCCGGCCCGGGAGATTTTTACCAGCTGCCGTTCACGCAGCAGAAGACCGTGGTCATCGAGCCGTACAAATACAAGGTCGACGGCAAGGACGTGCTGATGACGACACTTGTCGGCCCGGTCACTGTGGGCGGCAAGCAACTCGGTGTCACCGGCATCGACATCGCGCTCGATAATCTCACCGCCGGTCTGGCCGCTGTGAAGCCGCTTGGCGACGGCAATGTCGCGTTGATCTCGCAGGGCGGCAGTTTCATCAGCCACGTCAATGCCGATAATCTCGGCAAAACGCTCAAGGACAGCGATGTCGATGCTAAAGCCTGGCAGCAACTGATCGCCAATCCCGGCCAGCCGATCGAGACTGTCGTCAAGGATGGCACGCGCTTCCTGTCGATCGCGGTGCCGGTCCCGTTGCTTGCCGATACGTCCTGGTACGCGGTCGTCTCCGTCCCGCAGGCCACGGTCTTTGCCTATTTGACCCATATGGCCTGGATTTCCGTTGCCATCATCGGGCTCGCCTCGGCGTTGCTGGTGCTTCTCGGCGTGCTGATCTCCCGCCGTTTCCGCATGCGGGTCGAAGGTGTCGTCAGGGCAACCGGGGACATTGCCAGGGGCAATACCGGCATCGTTATCCCGGATGTCGACCGAAAGGATGAAATCGGCGACATGGCCCGCTCGCTGGCCGTTCTCCGCGATGCTGCGATCACCAAAGAGCGGCTTGAAACAGAGGCGGAGCAGAACCGGACGATGGGCGAGGAAGAGCGCCAGCGCCGTGTCGCCGACGCGGCCGATAGCGAACGCCAGATGCGCCTTGCGGTCAGCGAACTCGGCGCCGGCCTGCAGCGTCTTGCCGACGGCGATGTGACGTTCCGCCTCTCGACGCCGTTCATCGGCACGCTGGATGCGCTGCGGGAAGACTTCAACACCTCGGTGAGCAAGCTGCAGCAGGCGCTGCAATCCGTCGGCATCAATGCCCAGGCCATTCAGGCCGGCTCTGCCGAGATCCGCTCGGCTGCCGATGATCTTGCCAAGCGCACGGAACAGCAGGCAGCCTCCGTCGAACAGACGGCGGCGGCTCTCGACGAAATCACGGCCTCGGTCAAGGATTCGACCCTGCGGGCCGAAGAGGCAAACCAGCTTGTTGCCAAAGCGCGGGCTGGGGCCCAGACCTCGAGTGGTGTCGTCCGCAATGCAATCGAAGCTGTCGGCCAGATTGAAAGCTCCTCGCAGGAAATCTCCAACATCATCGGCGTGATCGACGAAATCGCCTTCCAGACGAACCTTTTGGCGCTCAATGCTGGCGTCGAAGCAGCGCGCGCCGGCGACGCGGGCAAGGGCTTTGCCGTCGTTGCCCAGGAGGTCCGCGAACTTGCCCAGCGCTCGGCCACCGCGGCCAAGGAAATCAAGGCGCTGATCTCGAAATCCGGCAACCAGGTGAAGACCGGCGTCGCGCTGGTCGGGGAAGCCGGAAAGGCGCTCGACGTCATCGTGCACGAGGTCGACGAGATCAATCTCCGGGTCATCTCGATCGTCGAGGCAGCCCGCGAGCAGTCCATCGGACTGAACGACATCAATCGTGCGGTCAATGTCATGGACCAGGGCACGCAGCAGAATGCCGCCATGGTCGAGGAGCAGACGGCAGCGAGCCACAGTCTGGCGGCGGAAGCCTCGGCACTGAACGGTCTGCTGGCGAATTTCCGGCTTGGCAATGCGTCTGAGCAGGTCCGCAACGGTAGCGACAACCGTGCGCCGGCCGCCGGTGTTTCCCGCCCCGTGACGCCGGTCTATTCCGCGCCTCCGGTGCGGGCAAAGTCCGCGTTGAAGCCGGCTTCGGTCCTGACGCCTGCCGTGCAGTCGCCGGCGCGCGCCCTCAGCCAGAAATTGGCCGGCGCCTTCAAGAGCGGTGGATCCTCGACGCCGATCGCGTCGAAGGATGGCTGGGACGAATTCTGACCGGATTGCCTGCAATCCGCTGGTGAATGCCTAAAAAACGAGCGCCGCCTTTCAGGTCGGCGCTCAACCGGTTTTCAGGCATCTCTCTGTTTTAAAAGGAAAGTTGTCGTATTCGTCGATCTGGCACGCTTCCTGCTTTGTAATAGCTAAGGTCCAGAGGGGACCACATAAGACTGCGCCCTCGAAGGTCGCGACCCGAAAAAGGCTGCTTTCAGCCGCAGGTGATCCCGGATGAACGGACATCAGCGGACAGAAAGCAGCCTTTCTCTTTGCTCCCCCTGTCTTTTTCCGCAATGTCGCATTGGCGAAGCCGCCCGGCTCGATTATCTAGGCATCAGCCGATGACTGTGCGCATGCACCGGCCGGACGACAAGGTCTGGAGTATGCGCCGATGCACAGAGGGATATGAAGAGATGACGGAAGTAAGCAGCGCGCAGGTTCTCGACAAGCTCAAAGGCGTGCGCGGGCCGGACATGGAAGGCAATATCGTCGACATGGGCCTCGTTTCCGATGTCTTCATTTCCGATGGCAAGGTCTATTTCTCGATCACCGTTCCGGCCGAGCGGGCCCGCGAACTCGATCCGCTGCGGGCGGCAGCCGAACGCGTGGTCAAGGAAATTCCCGGTGTCAAAGGGGCCATGGTGGCGCTGACGGCAGACAAGAAGGGCTCGGCGAACGCTGCTCCCGTCAGTCGTCCAGCGCAGCCGGCAGCACACGATCACGCTGCCCACGGTCACGCTGGCCATGATCACGCAGGCCACAATCATGCGGGCCATTCGCACGCGGCCCCCCCAGCCGCGGCGCCGCCCCGCCCAACGCCGACGGCGCAGCAGAAGGCCGGCATCCCCGGGGTCGGCGCAATCATCGCGGTCGCCTCCGGCAAGGGTGGCGTCGGCAAGTCGACGACCTCGGTCAACCTCGCTTTGGCGCTGCAGGCCAACGGCCTGAGGGTCGGCATTCTCGATGCTGATATTTACGGCCCGTCGATGCCGCGTCTCCTGAAGATTTCCGGTCGTCCGCAGCAGCTGGAGGGCCGGATGATCCGGCCGATGGAAAATTACGGCCTGAAGGTCATGTCCATGGGCTTCCTTGTCGATGAGGAGGTCGCGATGATCTGGCGCGGGCCGATGATCCAGTCTGCACTTCTGCAGATGCTGCGCGAGGTTGCCTGGGGTGATCTCGACGTGCTGGTGGTCGATATGCCGCCGGGCACGGGTGATGCGCAGCTGACCATGGCGCAGCAGGTGCCGCTGGCTGGCGCGGTCATTGTGTCGACGCCGCAGGATCTGGCGCTGATCGATGCCCGCAAGGGCCTTGCCATGTTCCGCAAGGTCGAAGTTCCCGTACTCGGCATCGTCGAGAATATGAGCTATTTCATCGCGCCCGACACAGGCGCGCGTTATGATATTTTCGGTCATGGCGGAGCACGCAAGGAAGCCGAGCGCATCGGCGTGCCGTTCCTCGGCGAAGTGCCGCTGACCATCGGTATCCGCGAAACCTCCGATGCCGGAACGCCTGTGGTGGTCTCCGATCCGGATGGCGTTGTGGCCGCCGTCTACCGCGACATCGCGACCAAGGTCTGGGAGCAGGTTGCCAAGGCTCAGGGCAATACGTCGCGCAGCATGCCCAATATCGTTTTCGAATAGGCTTTCGCGGCACGCACCGCCGCTTGATACGCATTTCTATTGACGGGGAACGTCCGGATCTATTGACGAAGAAGGAGTGGTCGGCGTTAACGTATCGGGCGACATTGTGGCACGCTCTTACTTTCGCCATTGATTTTCATGGCCGCTTGCGCCATATGCCGTCCCGCATCTGCGAAGGCGGGCCGGCCGGGCCCATTTTGCCAGTCCGGCGCTGCGTCAAGATCGAGTTTGGAAGTGTATTGACCGACCGACGTCTGCATAGGGACCTGCATGCTGCAGCTTTTGTGATGGACGGCCGGTCTTCGTCTGGTCGGACTGTCGTCTCTTTTCCGACCGCATGTCCTGCGGCCGGGCGTGGCAGAACCGGAACGGTGGCAGGTCGCCTGTCCATCAAGGGTGCGGAATGATCACTGCCTATCGCGCAAACGGCGAGCCTGTCGTCATTACCGTCCAGGATCCCCCCGCATCGCTGGCGCAGGATATTGTCTGGATCGATCTCGAGAGCCCTGACAAGGGCGAGGACATGCTTGTCGAAGAACTGCTCGGCATCGCGATCCCGACGCGCGAGGATATGAAGGACATCGAGCCTTCCAGCCGCCTTTATACGGAAAACGAATCCGTCTTCATCACCGCCTCGCTGCTGCACCGGGCCGAAAGCGACCGCCCGGAACTGACGGATGTCGCCTTTGTCCTCACCGGCAAACGCCTCGTAACGATCCGCTACGGCGCACCCAAATCCTTCGTGCTCTTCACGGCGGCCATGCACCGCATCGAGGGCGGCTGCCCGACGGGCGCGGTGCTTCTCGCCCGCCTGATGGAGACCATCATCGACCGCACGGCCGAAATCCTCGAACATGCCGTGCTGAAGATCGATGCTCTGTCGCTGGCCGTCTTCGAAGGCCGCATTCCGGGAAAGCGCCGTCCGCCGCAATTTCTCGAGGAGCGCCTGCTTGATGTCGCGGCCCATTACCGGCTGGTCGCCAAGACGCGCGACAGCCTGGCCTCCCTGTCACGGGCAATGACGTTTCTCTACACCATTCACCGCGTCCAGGAGGATCGCGAGGTCCGCGATCTCTGCCGCACCATCTCGCTCGACATCCAGTCACTCTCGGAACATGCGTCCTTCATCTCGGGAAACATCACCTTCCTGCTCGATGCGTCGCTGGGCCTGATCAATGTCGAGCAGAACGCGATCATCAAGATCTTTTCGATCGCCGCCGTCGTGTTTCTGCCGCCAACGCTGGTTGCCTCGATGTACGGCATGAACTTCCGCATCATGCCGGAGCTTCAATGGACATACGGCTACCCGATGGCGATCGTCGCCATGGTGATGGCCGGCCTGGTTCCCTTCTATTTCTTCCGCTGGAAAGGCTGGCTCTAAGCAAATGTCGCATTCGGTCGAAAAAACGGACGGTTCCCGCAAAAAGGAACTGACCAAATTTCTCGGACTGGCGCTCGGCTCCGTCGGTGTCGTCTATGGCGATATCGGCACAAGCCCGCTCTATGCGTTTCGTGAGGCGCTGCGTCCGGTGGCGGAAGACGGTGTGTCGCGGTTCGAGATCATCGGGCTGATTTCCCTGATGATCTGGACGCTGACGATCATCGTCACGCTGAAATACGTGCTGTTCCTGCTGCGCGCCGACAATGACGGCGAAGGCGGTACGCTGTCGCTTCTGGCGCTTCTGATGAAGTTCGCCGGCGGTCACACCAACCGGCTGTTCTTCATGGGCATTGCCGGCGCCGCCCTGTTCATCGGCGATGCGATGATCGCCCCGGCCCTGTCCGTCCTGTCGGCTGTCGAGGGGCTGAAACTCGTGACACCGGCGCTGAGCGACTATGTCGTGCCGATTTCGGTGGTCATCCTGGTCCTGCTGTTTGCCGTGCAGTCGCGAGGAACCGCGGCCGTCTCCAAATTCTTCGGTCCGATCACCGCCGTCTGGTTCCTCGTTCTGGCCGTTGCCGGCGTCAGCCATATTTCCGACGACATCGGCATCCTTGCGGCCTTCAATCCCTGGTACGCCGTCTATTTCCTCTACCATGCCGGCTTTGTCGGCATCGTGGTTCTGGGGGCGGTCTTCCTGACGGTCACGGGGGCGGAAGCGCTCTACGCCGACCTCGGGCATTTCGGCCGCAAGCCGATCCAGTGGGCGTGGATCTGTCTGGTTTTCCCGTCGCTGGCGCTCAACTATCTCGGGCAGGGGGCCATGGTGCTGAAGCATCCGGAAGCCATGTCCGATCCCTTCTACCTGATGTTTCCGGAGTGGGCCCTGCTGCCGGTCGTCATCCTCGCAACGGCAGCAACGATCATCGCCAGCCAGGCCGTCATCACCGGCGCCTTTTCGCTTACCCGCCAGGCCATCCACCTCGGTTTTCTGCCGCGCATGGCGATCTTCCACACATCCGAGACCCAGACGGGCCAGATCTACCTGCCCAATGTCAACGTGCTCCTGATGTTCGGCGTCATGGTTCTCGTCTTCGTCTTCGGCTCGTCCGAATCGCTGGCGACGGCCTATGGCATCTCCGTCACGGGGGCGATGCTGGTCGATACCATGCTGGCCTTCGAATTCGTTCGTGGGCGCTGGAAATGGCCGCTCTACGCGGCGGTCGGCCTGCTATTGCCTCTGTTTTTGCTGGAAACAGTGTTTCTCGGGGCCAATCTGCTCAAGATCCATGACGGCGGTTATGTGCCTGTGCTGATTGCCGCCACCATCGTCGTCATCATGTGGACATGGCGGCGCGGAACCAAGATCCTGCACGACAAGACACGCCATACCGATATCCCGCTGCCGTCCTTCGTGAAATCGATCGAACGCAAGAGCGCGCATGCGCCGGTGGAGGTGCCGGGCACGGCGATCTTCCTGACCAGCGATCCGGAATCGACGCCAGCCGCGCTTTTGCACAACATCAAGCACAATCACGTGCTGCATGCGCAGAACTTCATCCTGACGATCCGCACCGCCAATACGCCTGTTGTGCCGAAGGAAGAGCGCGTCCGCATGCGGCAGATCTCGGAGCGTTTCAGCCTGATCGAGATGCACTTCGGCTATATGGAGACCCAGAATGTCTCCCAGGCGCTGGGCCTGTTTCGCAAGACAGGCCTGAAGTTCGACATCATGTCGACCTCCTTCTATCTGGGCCGGCGCAAGCTGGTCCCGGATGCGCAATCCGGAATGCCACACTGGCAGGACCGCCTGTTCATCGCGCTCGCCAATGCGGCCATCGACCCCTCCGACTATTTCCGCCTGCCCACCAACCGCGTCGTCGAACTCGGCTCGCACGTCATCATCTGAGGCGCACTCCTCCTCTTTCAACATCCGACGGGGGAAGGGGAGACGATGCCGACGATCGGGGTATTCGCCGAAAGCCCCCCCATTGCCTGGATGGGACGTTAACCAAGCATCAAGGTTAATGCTTCATTCTCGGGCCTAGATCGGAGTGTCGTCGGCCAAGGGCCCGGCCAGGCTTCTGTTGTTTACATCCGCGTGGAAATTGCGTGCCGGCCTGTTTGCCGGGCGGATAACTGCGTCGTGTGCGTGCGTGGGGTAGAGTGGTGCGTCAGAGTAAAAATTTCGGCCGGGCTTCCCGGTTTTCGCCCGCGCGGCCGTTGTCGCTTCGCAAATGGGCAACGCCGCTGCTTCTGGGCATCGGCATCTTCATAGGCTTCCCTTCGGTTTCGGCCCATGCCGATCTGGCAACGTTCATCGCCGGCATCAACCGCGGCGGCGAGCGCTGGCGCATGTATATGACCCGGTCGCCAGCCGGCTCCCTGCACGAGGTCGAGATGGTCTTTAACGACCCGATCACGACAGGCGCGTTGGGCGATGGCGCAGGCTTCGACCTGCCCGGTGGCGGAAAGGTGTCGTTGACGGCCGAAACCAAGTCGGCCGATCCGCTGACCGACGAGGAGCGCGTCACGCGCGGCCAGAAAAAGGGCCGCATCGTCGCGGTTGCCCCGGTCACGCCGCCAAAGGATTTTTCCGCAGGCTCGATCCTGCAGCGCACCAGTTCGCTGATGCAGCCGCGCTTCGATAATGACGAGCGCATGGTCTTCGGTCGGACGATGATCAGGGGCAAGGAAATCTCCATCGCCACGGCCTTCTACAAGAAAAAGGCCGTGATCGAGGATGCCGGCGTCTCGCCGATGCTGGCAAGCCTGGTCACCAATCGTTCCGCCGACATTCTCGCCACGGCCTACGCGCCTGCCGAGCCGGACTATTCCCGCGAATCGCCATTTGATTCGATCCTGAAGAAGGATACGGCCAGCGGCCGCTTCATTCCGGAGATCGCAGCCGAAGATCACGCATGGGCGGCAACCCCGCTGCCCGGCGGCGTCTTTACGCAGGCCGAGCAGAAGTGTCTCGCCGACGGTATCTATTTCGAATCGCGCGGCGAATCGGTGAAGGGGCAGGCGGCGGTGGCCCAGGTCATTCTCAACCGCGTTCGCAATCCGACCTATCCGAACACGATTTGTGGCGTCGTCTACCAGAACAAGAGCTGGTACAATCGTTGCCAGTTTTCGTTTGCCTGCGACCGTATCCCCGACATCGTCTGGTCGCGGGCGAGCTGGCAGACGGCCAGCGAAGTGGCGCTGGCGGTCACGGCCGGCAAGATCTGGTTCCCCGAGGTCGGCTCCGCGACGCACTACCACGCCACCTATGTCCGCCCCGACTGGGGCCCGACGATGAAGCGCCTGACCAAGATCGGCAAGCACATCTTCTACCGCACTTATGGCGGCGGCTGGAGCTGAGCCCCGACGTTTCGACGGCAAGTCCCGGCCCCGCGCGTTGCGGGGCTTTTTGCTGTCTGGCCGGCGACGCCGCGTCGTTTGGTCCCGGTGATTCCGCCAAGGCACCCGAATTTCACCGATAAGCCTATGTATTTCTTCGATAATAATGTCTAGGCACAAGCGTCTCGCATGCCTTGACTATGCGGGTCTTGAAAACTATGTTGCGGCCGACTTCAAACGGGCCGAAACGTGGCTGGCATTCTGGCCGTTTGTGTGACCGGATACCGGCCTCAAGCCGGTACGGACAGGCAAAAGCGGAGAGGCCACATGACGGATAACCGGCAGGAAAGTCTGGAAGAAAGACGCAAGCGCCTCGATTCGGAACTGGCTGCACGGCGCGCGACCGACACGCGCGAAGCTGCCGACGAAAGCAGGGCGGTTGAAAACCGCAAAGGCTATGCGGTCGCTGTGAAGCTCTCGAGCGAATTCATTGCGGCCATCATCGTTGGCGCACTTCTGGGCTATCTTTTGGACCATTTTGCGGGTACAGGGCCGTGGGGGATGATCATTCTCCTTCTTCTTGGCTTTTGTGCCGGCGTGCTGAATGTGATGCGTGCCGCGGGTATGGTGGCAGCACCACACCCCGCAGATCGCGTCGGTGGCAACGGACCCGCCGACCCTGTCGGCAGAGACAAGCCCGCCGACCCTGTCGGCAGAGACAAGCCCGCCGACCCTGTCGGCAGAGACAAGAATGATCGCGATGGCGCCTGACGGCGGTCGTCGTAAAGATTGAAGGTGGCCGCCGACAGGTGGTCCAGAACGAGAGAGAGCGGCTGTGGCAGGCGACAAGGTAGATCCGGTACACCAGTTTGTGGTCAATACGATCGTTCCGATCCATATCGGCGGGATCGATTTCTCCTTCACCAATGCATCGCTGTTCATGGTGGCGACACTCGCCGTTGCTGCCGGTTTCCTGTATTTCACGACGTCGAAGCGCAGCCTGGTTCCGGGCCGCATGCAGTCCGTCTCCGAGATTTCCTATGAATTCATCGCCTCCATGCTGCGCGAAGGCGCCGGCTCGTCAGGCATGAAATTCTTCCCGATGGTGTTTTCGCTGTTCATGTTCATCCTGACGGCAAACATGCTCGGCATGGTTCCCTACTTCTTCACCATTACCAGTCAGATCGTCGTGACCTTTGCGCTTGCGCTGTTCGTGATCGGGACGGTTCTGTTTTACGGTTTTTACAAGCACGGCCTTGGCTTCCTCAATGTGTTCGTGCCTTCTGGCGTACCCGGCATTCTTCTGCCGCTGGTGGTTTCCATCGAAATCATCTCCTTCCTTTCCCGTCCGATCAGCCTGTCGGTTCGCCTCTTCGCGAACATGCTGGCTGGCCACATCACGCTGAAGGTGTTCGCAGGCTTTGTCGCCTCGCTCGGAACCCTCGGCGCGCTGGGCATCGGCGGGGCGGTCCTGCCGCTCATCATGACCGTTGCCCTCACGGGTCTCGAATTCCTCGTCGCTTTCCTCCAGGCCTATGTCTTTGCGGTGCTGACTTGCATGTACCTCAACGATGCAGTGCATCCGGGTGGCCACTAAGGAATAAAGTCGTGGGCTTTTCCGGTCTGCAAGACCGGTGGAAGCACCAAAGTCAGCCGCAACAACCATTCTAAGGAGATCATCATGGAAGCGGAAGCAGCAAAGTACATCGGCGCAGGTCTGGCCTGCCTCGGCATGGCCGGCACGGCTCTCGGCCTCGGCAACATCTTCGGCAGCTACCTGTCGGGCGCCCTGCGCAACCCGTCGGCAGCAGACAGCCAGTTCGGCCGCCTCGTATTCGGCTTCGCCGTTACGGAAGCTCTGGGCATCTTCTCGCTGCTCGTCGCTCTTCTTCTCCTTTTCGCCGTCTAATTTCGGCTTGAAGGTTGGGCCGCGGTCAAGACCGCGGCCCGTTTCACGATTGCCTACGATTTCTGCCAGACTTTTCTGAATGCACCTGGAGGGTGAGAATGTTTGTGACCGCGGCCTACGCCCAGTCGACCACCACCGAGGGCGCAGAGACCCACGACGCCGCCGCTGGCGAGGTTCACACCGAAACCGGTGTGGCCAATGAAGGCGGCCACGGCTCTGGTGTGTTCCCGCCCTTCGACACGTCAACCTTTGCATCCCAGCTCCTGTGGCTGGCGATTACATTCGGGCTGTTCTATATCCTGATGTCGAAGGTGATCATGCCGCGCATCGCCGGCATTCTCGAAAACCGCAATGACAAGATTGCCCAGGATCTGGACGAGGCGTCCCGCTCCAAGGCAGAGGCCGATGCGGCAATTGCCGCATACGAGCAGGAACTGGCAGCCGCCAAGGCCAAGGGCAATGCCATCGCATCGACCGCCCGTGACGCCGCCAAGACCAAGGCTGCCGCCGAGCGCGCTGCGATCGAGGCGAGCCTCAACGACAAGATTTCCGCGGCAGAAGTCCGCATTGCCGATATCAAGACCAAGGCTTTGGCCGATGTCGGTTCGATCGCTGAAGACACAGCCGGCGCCGTCGTCGAGCTGTTGATCGGCGGCAAGGTTTCGAAGGCCGAGATCGCGATAGCGGTCAAGGCATCGGCGTCCAGCTAAGGAGAGCATCATGGATTTGACATCACTGGCCACAGTATGGGCCACGGTCGGCCTGGTCCTGTTCCTCGCGCTGATCGTATACCTCAAGGTTCCCGGCATGATGGCGAAGGCGCTCGACGAGCGCGCCGGCAAGATCACCAATGAGCTCGCAGAGGCCAAGCGCCTGCGCGAAGAGGCCCAGGCGCTGCTGGTGGAATACCAGCGCAAGCGCAAGGACGCCGAAGCCGAAGCCGCCCAGATCGTTGCTGCCGCCGAACGGGAGGCCGAGATGCTGACCGCCGAAGCCAAGCAGAAGACCGACGAATTCGTCGCCCGCCGTACCGCCTTGTCCGAGCAGAAGATCGCGCAGGCCGAATCCGATGCGATCACCGCCGTTCGCTCGGCTGCCGTCGATCTTGCCGTGGCCGCTGCCGAAAGCGTGATTGCCGCCAAGTCCGATGCCGCCGTGCAGGCCAAGCTGTTCAGCCAGGCTATCAGCGACGTCAAGGCGCGCCTGAACTAGATCGTTCAGCCCACTAGAGTTCAAAAGGTCGGCTTATGCCGGCCTTTTTTGTGTCCGTGCGGTCCAGACAAAGAAAAAGACGATGAGTGCTGCAATCAGTCGCGGCGCAGCGGTCGAAAGCTCATGCGGTGCAGCGGGCAGGGGCCGTGATCGTCGATGGCGGCGCGGTGTTTGGCCGTGCCGTAGCCGGCATGCAGGCCGAAGCCATAAACGGGAAACGGAAGATGAGCCCGCGCCATCATCCGGTCACGGGTGACCTTGGCGATGATCGAGGCGGCCGCGATCGAGACGGAGCGGGCATCGCCCTTGATCACGGCCTTGCCGGCGCAGATCAGGCCTGGCGGAATATCCCAACCATCGGCCAGCACCATTTGCGGCCGCAGCATCAATCCTGACACCGCACGCCGCATCGCATCAAGGCTCGCCTTGCGGATATCCGTCGCATCGATCGACGCTGCACTGCTCGAGGCGATGGCAACAGTGGCTGTTGCCAGGATCTGCGCAAACAGCCTTTCGCGTTGCGCAGCCGTCAGCTGCTTGCTGTCGTTCAGTCCTTCCGGGATATTCTCTGGGTCGAGAATGACAGCAGCTGCCACCACAGGACCAGCGAGCGGCCCACGGCCGGCTTCATCGGTTCCGGCCACCGGCCAGTAGCCTTCGCGCCGTGCCGCCATTTCCAGGCTGAAATCCGGGGCGACAAGCGTTTCGAAAAGAAAAGGGGAATCGGGCGGTGTGCGTCGTGACATGCGGCGAAACTCGCACACAAGCCCGATTCCCTGCAAGTCCTCCGGCATGAGGCGACAGCCGGAGGAAGCCGCCAGGGCTCGGGGCAAGAACCCTGGCGGAATTGGAGAGCGGCGATGATCGCCGCTGTGGTCCTGTCTACAGCAGCGACAGCTGCACTCCGGTGCCAAGCGGCGGCACGAACAGGTCGGAATTGAGCTGGCGGCGGGCAAGGTTGAGCCCGAGCCGCTTGGCAGCTAGTTCGAAGCGCCTGCCGATCTGCCAGGCATAGGGGCCGGCACCCTTCATGCGCTTGCCGAACTCCGCATCGTAATCCTTGCCGCCGCGCATCGAGCGGACCAGCGACATGACATGCTGGTATCGGCCGGGATAGCAGCGCAGCAGCCAGTCGCGAAACAGCGGGCTGACCTCGAGCGGCAGGCGCAGCAGCACATAGCTGGCCTCGGTTGCGCCGGCGGTCTTCGCCGAATCGAGCACACGCTCGATCTCGTGGTCGTTCAGCGCCGGAATGATCGGCGCCATCAGCACCGAGGTGGGGATGCCGGCGTCAGACAGCGCCCGGACAGCCTCCAGCCGCTTCGACGGCGTCGACGCCCGCGGTTCCATCGAGCGCGCCAGCTTGCGGTCGAGCGTGGTGATCGAGATGCCGACCTTCGCCAGGCCCTTTTCGGCCATCGGCGCGAGAATATCGATGTCCCGCATGACCATGGCCGACTTGGTGACGATCATCACAGGGTGATCCGCTTTTGCCAGCACTTCTAGGATCTGTCGCATGATCCGCCATTCCTTTTCGACTGGCTGGTAGGGATCGGTGTTGGTGCCAATGGCAATTGGCCGGACCTTGTAGCCGGGCTTGGCCAGTTCGCGCTCCAGCAGCTTGGCGGCGTCGGGCTTGGCAAACAGCTTGGCCTCGAAATCGAGACCCGGGGACAGGCCCATGAAGGCATGCGTCGGCCGGGCAAAACAGTAGATGCAGCCATGCTCGCAGCCACGATAGGGGTTGATCGAGCGATCGAAGGGAATATCCGGCGAATCGTTGCGGCTGATCACCGTGCGCGGCTTCTCCACCTGCACCTCGGTGCGAAAGGGCGGCAGGTCCTCGAGCGTTTCCCAGCCGTCATCGACGAGTTCCCGCGAAAGTGGCTCGAACCGGCCGGATGTGTTGAGGGCTGCCCCGCGACCGCGCCGCCGATCAATCTCGATACGCAGACCCGATCCTGTGATGATCGCGTCAGCCACGTCTGCCGTATTGACGGGCGCAAACGCGTCCCGCCGGATCTGAGCCAGCTCGTTCATTGGATGTCTCCGCGGGGGCCTGTCGTTCTGGACCCGTTGTTTTCTGATTATTTTCCTATCGCGGAAATGAGAACAATACAAGAACAAATATCTGGGGGAAGCTATTTTTGGGGGCGCGGAGCCACGCTGCCAAGCCATGCCTTGGGTGTAGCTGGCACGCGGATTCATCATGAATGAAGAGTGAATGTCCCGAAAACGAACGGATTGTGGCATTTGCTTGTGCGATGCGGTATGGACGGGCATGTTGACGATCATCCTGGAAACCCGTGACGATGAGGCAGAACTGGCGCAGACGCTGTCGGCGTTGGTATCGGGTGCCGTCGAGGGACTTGTCAGTGATGTCATCATTCTCGATCACGGTTCGCATGACGGCTCCTCCCGGGTGGCGGATGCTGCCGGATGCCGATTTCTGACGCACTGGGATATGAAGGATGTCGTCCGCTCGGTGCGCGGCGAGTGGCTGATGCTGCTCCAGGCGGGCGCCCGCCCGTCCGGCCGCTGGATCGACGATGTCGCCGAATATATTGCACTGAACAAGGCACCGGGGCGGTTCTCGCCCTCACGCCTGCACCGAAAGCCCTTTTTCCAGCGCATTGGCCGCCGGCCGGCTGCCTTGGAGCACGGGTTTCTCATTTCGAAGCGGCAGGCTGTCGCGAGTGCGAAGACCGGAATGCTGCTCGCCGATCTCGCCAGGGGACATTCCGTCCGCCGGCTGGCAACGGAAATCGTTCCGGCCTGGGTCGCTGCGGTCAATCGGCCGCTCGCCGAAGACGACTGAGTCCGGATTTGCTGGATCATGGTAAAAAAGGCGGGCCCTTTCGAGCCCGCCCTGCCTGCTGAAAACAATGATGAAAATCGAACCGTGAAAATCAATTTGGCCGTCGCCGCCCTCGTAATTGAGGGCAGTGTCATCGGATCATTCAGGCCGTTTTGCCTGAATGTTGTCCGTCGACCGCTGTGTTTTAGGACGATGCGCTGGTCGCGCCTGTTCCCTGTGGAACAGGAGCACCCCGAAAGGTGAAACAGTGGACGCGATCAGCCACGCTTCAGATGTTCGTCGAGCCGCGGCATGATTTCAACGAAGTTGCAGGGCTTGTGGCGATAATCGAGCTGGTGTTTCAGGATGCCGTCCCAAGCATCGCGACAGGCGCCCGGAGAGCCCGGCAGAACGAAGATGAAGGTGGCATTGGCCACGCCGCCGGTTGCTCGCGACTGGATCGTCGAGGTGCCGATCTTGTCATAGGACAACCTGTGGAAGACCTCGGAAAAACCGTCCATGCGCTTTTCGAACAGCGGCTCCAGCGCTTCCGGCGTCACGTCACGGCCGGTAAAGCCCGTTCCGCCTGTGGTGATCACCACATCGATGGCAGTGTCATGTGTCCAGCGTTCCACCTGCGCCCGGATGGCCGCCTTCTCGTCCGGCACGATGGCCCGGTCCACCAGGCGGTGCCCGGCCTCGCTGAGCCTCGCCACCAGCGTGTCACCGGATTTGTCATTGGCCGCTGTCCTCGTGTCCGAGACGGTGAGGACCGCTATGCCGACGGCTATGAAGGCTCTTTCGCCGATCGTTTCCATCATCTCATCCTTGGCTGTCATTTGTTCCGCCCGCCGCGCTGTGGCAGGCGAGAACGTACCAGCCTGGGTGGCGCTGGGAAAGACGAACCGCAGCGGCATCCCGCTCTGCATCGGTAGCATACAATGCAAAGCAGGTTGCCCCGGAGCCGGACATGCGCACAAGACGGGGACCCGTATCAGATAGGGCTGCCGATACGGCGGCGATGGATGGCTCCAGTGCGCGTGCCGGCGGTTCCAGGTCGTTGCGCATCGCCTGCATGGCGTTGAGCCATTCCAGGGTCGTCCGTGCGTCGTCGAGCGAAGGCATCGGCGAGTTGGTCTTGTTCACAAGCGTGCGAAAGATCACCGGCGTCGATACTGCCCGGCGCGGATTGACGAGCAGCATGGGAAAGGCCGGGAAGGTCTTGAGCGCAGCCAGGGTTTCCCCGATGCCGCTGGAGATCAGCGGCCGGCCGTCGAGGCACATGGGCACGTCGGCACCCAGTTTGAGAGCCATTGCCAGACGCTCGTCGGCGCCCGGATCGGCCTTCCAGAGCGCCATCAGGCCCTGCAATGTGGCCGCAGCATCCGCCGAGCCGCCGCCAATGCCGGAGGCGACAGGCAGGTTCTTTTCCAGGTGAATGTGAACCGGTGGCGCTTCTGCGCCGTGTTCGGTCTGGTGTCTGCGCAGGAGATCCCGGGCGCGCAGAACCAGATTGTCGCCGGACAGCGGCACATCCTCGGCGAAGGGGCCGGAGACGGTGAACCGGTCGTCGGTATCAGGAGAAATGCCGATCCGGTCTCCCGCATCGGCAAAGGTCACCAGGCTTTCCAAAAGGTGGTGGCCGTCAGCGCGCTGGCCGACGACATGCAGGGCCAGGTTTATCTTTGCAGCCGCCATGCGCGTCAGCACAAAGCCGTCCAGTCCGCTGTCTGCTGTCATCGTCGATGGCAATCAGGATTTCTTGCCGGGAACGCTCGCGTTCGGGGCCATATCCTTCGGCTTGGTTTCTTTGGTGGCGTCGGCGGCAGCCGGAACCTTTTCGGCAATCGGCGGCAGGCCGTTGGCAATCTTTTCCTTGATCTTCGGAATGTCCGCCTCATCCGGCTTCAACGCCAGCGTCTGGTTCCACTGGAACACGGCCTCGAGCTTGCGACCGACGCGCCAATAGGCATCGCCCAGATGGTCGTTGATCGTCGCGTCGCCGGCCATCAGCTCGGCGGCACGCTCGAGTTCAACCACGGCTTCGTCAAAGCGGTTCAGCCGGAAATAGGCCCAGCCGAGCGAATCGACGATATATCCATCGTCAGGCCTCAACTCCACGGCCTTGCGGATCATGCCGAGGCCTTCTTCCAGGTTGATGTTCATGTCGACCCAGGAATAGCCGAGATAGTTCAGCACCTGTGGCTGGTCGGGATTGAGCTCCAGCGCCTTGCGAAAGCTCGGCTCCGCCTTGTCCCAGATCTTCAGGCGCTCATAGGCGATGGCGCGCTGGAAGAAGATCGTCCAGTCAGTGCGCTTCGGCACCGGTCCGATGGCTTCCACGGCCTGGTCGTAGTTCAGCGCCATTTCCTTGTAGTCTTTCGCATCCGACAGCACGCTGCCATAGGCGAGGTAGCTGCGAATATCCTTGGGATCGAGCGCAATGAGCGCCTTCAGGTGCGTCCGGGCCTCGTCAACCTTGCCGACGGCGGCAAGGCTCAGGCCCAGTTGCAGCTCCGACAGACGGCGCATCGGCGAATTCTGCGGCACGCTGCGATAAAGCGCGATCGCCCGGTCGGTCTTCTTCAGATTTTCGGCAATGCCGCCGAGCATGACGAGGATATCGGCGCTGTCAGGGTCAAGCGCCCGCGCTGACTGCAGGTAGAGCGAGACGATATCTTCGGCACCATCGCGGTTGAGCGCGGCACCGATTGAAAACAGCACGGCCGATGCGCCCTGCGTCGCATTGCGGACCTGCTGCTCCTGCGGCTTGCCGTCCTCGATGCCTTTGCGCAGCGCCTGCAGCGGCGTGTAGTTGTTGACGAGTGTTTCGCCGGCGGAAATCGTGTCCAGCGCCTTCTGCTTGTTGCCGTCGCGGGCTTCGAGACGGGCAAGCGCCATGACGGAGCGCATGAAGGTGTCAGGCGCTGCGGCACCGCCATTGCGGTCCAAAACGGCGTCGTTGAGACGCGACCGGGCCGTGGCCTTGTCGCCGGCTGCAAGCGCGATCGCGCCGGCATGGTAATTCTTGAAGATGGCGAACCATTCCGGCCCTTCCATCGCATCGATGGCAGCAACCGCATCCTTCGGATTGCCTTCGCCGGCCTTCGCCCAGCTCAGCAGAAGATTGTTCATCAGCCGGTCGAGATCGTTGGGGCCTTCATAATTGAGGATCTTCTGCGCCGACCGGTACTGGCCCTTGCGGATGGCATCGGCGGCCCGGGCAATCGTGGTGATCCGCTCGACGGATCCATCGGATTTCAGGTCTTCGGCGATCTTGGCGCCTTCATCGAAATTGCCGTTCATCAGCAAGGTGATCATCAGCCGTTGCTTGACGTCGACATTGTCCGGCTCGAAATCCAGAGCGGTCCTGTAGAGCTTCGTGGCTGTTTCGAGATCGTGATCGATATCGGCAGTGCGTGCGGCGAGAAAGGCGCCAGAGAAACTGTTGATCGAATTGATGTCGAATGGCTTGCTTTCCTCGACCACCGGCTTGTCTTCGGCAAAGCCCTGCGATGGACCCGAAACCGAGGCCATGGTCAGCAGAGCCGCGCCGCACAGGAGGCGAAGAATGTGTGTTTGCCGCATAACGAGCCTTTCGTTGCAGTCAGACGCTGCCGCGCCGCTGCCGGATCCAACCGGAATCAGTCCAAATCAACAGGACAGGAGTGTTGGCGAACAGAATGGCTTTTTTGGCGCAATGCGGCAAGAAAATCCTCACCCCGTCGGCCCTGCTCGCGAGAGCGTGATCAGCTCACCCGATCGATGCAGAAATCGATCACTTCGAGCAGCGCCTCTTTCCATGGCGAGTGTGGCAGCGGGGCAAGGGCGTCGCGGGCAATCGTGCCGTAATGCTGGGCACGTGCTATGGTGTCGGTCAGGCCACCATAGCGGGTGATCAGGCCAAGCGCCTTTTCCAGATTCTGGTCGGTGGAATTGCCGCCTTCGATCGCATCGCGCCAGAAGGTCCGCTCGTCCTGCGTCCCGCGGCGGTAGGAAAGAATAATCGGCAGGGTGATCTTGCCTTCGCGGAAATCGTCGCCGGTGTTCTTGCCGAGATCAGCGGCCTTGCCGCCATAATCGAGAACGTCATCGACCAGCTGGAAGGCAAGGCCGAGGTTCATCCCGTAGGATTTCAGCGCGTTGCGGCTCGCCTTGTCAGTCTTGGCAACGATCGGTCCGACTTCGGCGGCAGCGGCAAACAGCGCGGCGGTCTTCGCCCGGATCACCGAAAGATAGTCGTCTTCCGTCGTTTCCATGTTCTTGGCGACGGAAAGCTGCAGGACCTCGCCTTCGGCGATCACCGAAGCGGCGGTCGACAACACGTCCAGCGCATCGAGCGAGCCGACATCGACCATCATCCGGAAGGCCTGGCCGAGCAGAAAATCGCCGACCAGAACGCTCGCCTGGTTGCCCCAGATCATCCGCGCGGTCGATTTGCCACGGCGCAGATCGCTTTCATCGACGACGTCGTCGTGCAGAAGCGTCGCGGTGTGCATGAATTCGACACTGGTCGCGAGCTTGATGTGGGCGTCACCGGTAAAGCCGAACATCGAGGCAGAGGCCAGCGTCAGCATCGGACGAAGCCGCTTGCCGCCCGAGGAAATCAGGTGGTTGGCCACCTCCGGAATCATCTGCACGTCGGAGCCGGCTTTCGACAGGATGAGCTGATTGACCCGCTCCATGTCGGCCCTGGTCAGATCGACGAGCGGCTTGACCGAAGCCTGTTTGTTTTTGCCGTCTTCCAGCGGTATCACTACGCCCAACACAAGGCACTCCTGTTCCATTTCGGGTTTGACAATAGAAAGGGGGACTTGTGGCGGCAAGAGGCGAATTGTCCCGATTGCCTGAATTGAGGCAGGAAAACCATACGACATGAAGGAATTGATCCGTACGAACGACGCCGTTGTCTTGTCCTTTGCCGAAAGCCTGATGAAGGACGCGGGTATCCCGTGCTTCATTGCCGATCAGGGCATGAGCATTCTGGAGGGCTCGCTCGGCCTGTTGCCGCGCCGTTTCCTCGTCGCCGAGCATGCTGCCGTCGAGGCCCGTGGCATCCTTGTCGACGCCGGGCTCGAATCGGAACTGCGGGAGTAGCGTCAGCGATGACAGGCGAAGGTATGAGCCGCGACATTATGACCAGCGACGGTATGGCCGGCGATGGTGCGACCAGCGATACTGTGACCGAAACCATCGACAGCTTTCATCGCGGCCGCTTTCATCTGGTCCAGCCGCTGGGACAGGGCCATCGCTCCGGCATGGATGCGATGCTGCTTGCGGCGATGGTCGCCACAGACAAAGGCTGCACGGTTGCCGATCTGGGGGCAGGGGCGGGGGCCGCCGGCATGGCCGTCGCCTCGCGGCTGGCGCAGGCCGAGGTGCTGCTCGTCGAGCGTTCGCCGCTGATGGCAGCATTTGCGCGCCGCAGCATCGCTCTTGAAGAGAACCGCGCGCTGGCCGCGCGCATGTCTGTTCTCGAAGCCGATGTCGCGCTGACCGGCCGGGCGCGCGTCGCCGCCGGTCTCGCGGACGCCAGCTTCGACCACGTTGTCATGAACCCGCCCTTCAACGACGGCTCCGATCGCAAGACGCCGGACGCGCTGAAGGCGGAAGCCCATGCCATGGTCGAGGGCCTGTTCGAGACCTGGATCCGCACGGCCTGCGCCATCCTGCGGCCGGGCGGCCAGATGTCGCTGATTGCGCGGCCGCAATCGATCGCCGATATCGTTGCGGCCTGCGGTCGTCGCTTCGGTGGTCTGGAAATCACGCCGCTGCATCCGCGACCGGGTGAAAATGCCGTTCGTATCCTCGTGACCGCGATCAAGCAGAGCCGTGCGAGGCTGACGTTTCGGGCGCCGCTGATCATGCACGATGCGCAGGGGCACCGGTTTTCCCCCTTTGTCGATGATCTGACCAACGGCCGGATCGCCTATCGGCGCAAATGAATTTCCGGTGCGGCCATTGTGTTTGGCGGTCCAGTGCATACATCCGGGGTTGGATGTATGAAGCCGATCAGGAGATCAGATGACTGGATTTTTCAAAAAGTGGATGCCGAAGCGGTTTCGCAAGGACGGCGTCACAATTCCGGTCGTCCGCCTGCATGGCACCATCATGGCCGGCGGCAGCCAGTTCCGGCCGGCGCTCAATATTGCAACCGTCGCCCCTGTGCTGGAAAAGGCGTTCGCTGTCAAAGATGCGCCAGCGGTCGCCATCTCGATCAATTCGCCGGGCGGATCCCCGGTGCAGTCGCGTCTGATCTACCAGCGTATCCGCGATCTCGCCGAGGAAAAGAACAAGCGCGTCATCATCTTCGTCGAGGATGTCGCGGCCTCAGGCGGCTACATGATCGCCCTTGCCGGCGATGAGATCATTGCCGACCCGACCTCGATCGTCGGCTCGATCGGCGTCGTCTCCGGCGGTTTCGGCTTTCCGGAGCTTCTGAAGAAGATCGGCGTCGAGCGCCGCGTCTATACCGCCGGGCAGAACAAGGTGATGCTCGATCCTTTCCAGCCGGAAAAGGAAAAGGACATCGAATTCCTGAAAAGTCTGCAGCTCGAGATCCACGATATCTTCATCGGCATGGTCAAGGCGCGGCGCGGCCACCTGCTCGCCGACAATCCGGACATCTTCTCCGGTCTGTTCTGGACAGGCGGGCGCGGCAAGGAACTGGGCCTCGTCGATGGTCTCGGCGACATGCGCGGCGAACTGAAGAAGCGCTTTGGCCAGAAAACCACGCTGCAACTGATGTCCGCCTCGCGTGGCCTGTTCGGGCGCAGGCAGCCGGGCGCCATGCTGTCGGGCGATCTCGCCGAGCGGGTGACGGCATCGGCCATCTCGGGACTTGCGGATGTCGCGGAAGAAAAGGCATTGTGGGGCCGCTTCGGACTATAAATTTCTCAAAGGGGGATCGGACGGCACCATGCAGGTCATCTTTTTACTGTTGTTTGCAGGCATCGCCTGGCTGGGCTACCGCAAGTTTATCGCCGATGCGGAAAAGCTCACCCGCCGCCGGGAAGAGGCGCGCCGGCAGCAGGAGACCGGCGCGCAGGGCACCCTGATCAAGGATCCGGAAACCGGGGAATACAGGCTGAAAAAGCCGGAAGCGTAAGCATCACTGGCGTTCGTTGACGCGCGAAACCCAGTCAGCGCCCGCATAGGTGACGCAGATGATAAACACGGTTCGATCCGTCTCATCGACTTTGAAACAGACGACGCTTTTGCCGCCGGCTGGTATCGCGCGAAGATCTTTTGCGATGTCATGGCGCAATGAACCGACTTGGGGAAAGTCTACGAGACGGTCAATAAACGCAACGATTGCGGTCGCCTTGGCAAAGCCAATATGAACACCTGCATAGTCTGAGACATAGCTCGCAATTGAATAGATGTCATTTTCGACAAGCGGATGTTTGATGATGCGGTACGGCTTCGACACCGCTAGCGTTCGCCGTCAGTGGCAAGTCTGCTCTTGATATTGTCGAGCAGCTTTTTGCCATCCCATTTCACCCACTGATCGCGCGGCAATTCCAGCCGTTTGCGGATCTCGTCGGCCATGTCGGAGACGGCGTCGTCGGAGGACCGGGTGTTGAGGATCATCTGCTCGATGCTCGCCTCGACAAGGTCCGACAGGGAGGGGTATGCCCCCTCTTCGACCATCTTTTCCGCATAGCGCAAATTGCGCTCCGACAGGGTGACTGTGGTCTTGATGTTCATCTGTCGTCTCCGCTTCCAAAACGATGGCGGATGATACGTTATGTATTGACCCTTGTCCCCACCCATGGCACCTGTCCCGCTTAAATTAGGGAACTGGACTGCCGCCATGAACACCGCACCTTTGCCGGATCACATGAACCCGAAGCGCTCCTTCCAGGCGCTGATCCTGACGCTGCATGCCTATTGGGCCGACAAGGGCTGCGCGGTGCTGCAGCCCTATGACATGGAGGTTGGCGCCGGCACGTTCCATCCGGCAACGACGCTCCGGGCGCTCGGACCCAAGCCCTGGCGTGCGGCCTATGTGCAGCCATCGCGTCGCCCGACCGACGGTCGCTACGGCGAGAATCCGAACCGGCTGCAGCATTATTACCAGTACCAGGTCATCCTGAAGCCGAACCCGTCGAACCTGCAGGAACTCTATCTCGGTTCGCTCGAGGCGATCGGGCTCGATCCCTTGCTGCATGACATTCGCTTCGTCGAGGACGACTGGGAAAGCCCGACACTGGGCGCCTGGGGGCTCGGCTGGGAATGCTGGTGCGATGGCATGGAGGTCTCGCAGTTCACCTATTTCCAACAGGTCTGCGGCATCGAATGTTCGCCGGTTTCCGGTGAGCTGACCTATGGCCTCGAGCGTCTCGCCATGTATGTTCAGGGCGTCGACAATGTCTACGACCTGAACTTCAACGGTCGCGACGGCGCGGACAAGATCAGCTACGGCGATGTCTTCCTGCAGGCCGAGCAGGAGTATTCGCGCCACAATTTCGAATATGCCAACACCGCGATGCTGCACCAGCATTTCATCGATGCGGAAACCGAATGCCAGGCGCTTCTCGCCGCCGGTGCGCCCCAGCAGGGGACAAATGCGACGCTGCACAAATGCGTTTTCCCGGCCTATGACCAATGCATCAAGGCGAGCCACGTCTTCAATCTGCTGGATGCCCGCGGCGTGATTTCGGTGACCGAGCGCCAGAGCTATATCCTGCGTGTCCGCACGCTCGCCAAGGCCTGCGGCGAGGCGTTTCTGCTGACCGACGCCGGCGGCATAAACCTCGCCGAGCGCGCTGCGTAACAGGGCTCCAGGCAAGCAGGCTCCCTGCGGGCCGCATCCTGGATTGTCACCTGTTTCGCCTGCTTCCCCTGCGAACGTGTCTTGGGCGTGTCGCAGGTCGAAGAGCGCATTCAAATCCGCACTTGTGCTTGCCGCTCAGCACCAGGCGCGACCGAGCCTGCGTGTAAAACCGAACGGCTGGGGATGGGCCAAACCGCACAGCGCGGATGGCCTATGTCCCGTCAGCGATAGCCCGGACGGTTCACGCGGGCCGGTACGAGGCTTGTCTGGCGTTGTTCCTGCCGTTGCGCCCGTCGCGCTGCCATATGGCTCGCGCAGAAAAGCACCAGTGCCGAGAGGGTGATCATGGTTAGGATGGTCATGTTTCAAGGTTCGCACTTCACGGATGGTTGGGCGAGGCAAAACCTGCATCTCGCCGTCGGTTTCGAAGCGGCCTTCATGGCGGTGGAGGCGACCCTACACAGTCGCGCGATGCTCAGAACATGAGTCGAAGGATACGCCTTGTCCGCCCGTTCGCAATCCCCAGTTCTAGCGGGTCATTTGCCCCAAGGGTCCGCTCAGATTGCGTCGCTCATCTCGATGCCGATTTGCCAGACGGGTTTCAGCGTCGGGAAGGTGCCCGTCGGAAGCTGGCCGGCATAGGTCTGCAGCGCCCGGCGAACGCCCGTCGGCTTTTCGATGGCGCCACCGGCAGAATAGGCAACGAAGAGAGCCGAAAAGGCGATGACGTTGACGATTGTTGCGAGGGTTTTCATCGGTGCGGTCTTTGTCGGTTCGGGTTGTTCTGATGAACCGACTATCGCTGATCATCCCGGGAAGGGCGGTTCCGCAAGGAACAGGTGGTTTTCGCAATGCGCGGGCAGCGGCAGGAACCGTTTCGCCATGGATGCGCGCGCAGGTCCGATGTGCTAGAGCCTTTGCCGCAGGCTCGTTCCTGGCGTGGAAAATGGGTTAAGGGGTTTTTTGATGATTGGTCTGGCTATCGGCGCCGCCGTGATCGTGTATCTGATTTTTGTCTACAACAGCCTCGTCAAGGCGCGGCAGGTGAAGGAAGAGGCCTGGTCGGGCATCGACGTGCAATTGAAACGCCGCGCCGATCTCATTCCCAACCTGATCGAGACGGTCAAAGGCTATGCTGCCCATGAAAAAACCACGCTGGAAGAGATCGTGAACTTGCGCAACCGCGCCCAGGCGGTGCCGGGTGGCGATGTCGCCGGACGAGCTGCCGCCGAAGGCCTGCTGTCGCAGGCGCTCGGCAAGGTGTTCGCGCTTGCGGAAGCCTATCCGGATCTCAAGGCCAACCAGAATTTTTCCGAGCTTCAGGGGTCGCTTGAGGGCATCGAAAGCGAAGTCCAGATGGCGCGCCGCTACTACAATGGCGCCGCCCGCGATCTCAACGTCAAGGTCGAGAGCTTCCCGTCGAACCTGATCGCCGGGCCTTTCGGTTTTAACAAGGCCACCTATTTCGAGATCGCCAACGAGGCCGATCGCGCCGTGCCGGTCGTGACGTTTTGATCTAGCCCGAAACAGCATTCCGTCGTAGACGGCTGACCATCATCGATAGACTACGCGCGGCCATGAACAGGCGGCGCTGAAAACGTCAAGAGACATGAGCATGAACACGTCCGACCAGAAACTGACGATCCTCCCGCCCGGCCATCCGCTTGAGGGCCGCGTCAGCCCGCCCGGCTCCAAATCGATCACCAACCGTGCGCTTTTGCTCGCCGGCCTCGCCAGGGGCACGAGCCGGCTGACAGGCGCCTTGAAGAGCGACGACACGCGCTACATGGCCGATGCCTTGCGGGCGATGGGTGTCGTGATTTCCGAGCCTGATGATACGACCTTCATCGTCACCGGCACCGGCAAGCTTCTGGCTCCGGAAAAGCCGCTGTTTCTCGGCAATGCCGGCACGGCAACACGGTTCCTGACGGCGGCGGCGGCGCTCGTCGAGGGCACTGTCGTGGTCGATGGCGACCCGCATATGCGCAAGCGGCCGATCGCGCCCCTGGTCACTGCGCTGCGCTCGCTTGGCATCCGCATCGAGGCCGAAACCGGTTGCCCGCCGGTAACCATCTGGGGCACGGGCGATTTTGCAAGCGATCACGTGACGATCGATGCCGGTCTTTCCAGCCAGTATGTCTCGGCGCTTCTGATGGCGGCCGCCGGCGGTGCGCGCGCCGTCAGCATCGTGCTTTCGGGCGACGAGATCGGCGCCCGCGGTTATATCGACCTGACGGTCGCCGCGATGCAGGCCTTCGGTGCGGCCGTAACACAGGTCAGCCCCTCCGTCTGGCAGGTGGCGCCCACCGGCTATACGGCAACCGATTACGTCATCGAACCCGACGCCTCGGCGGCGACCTATCTCTGGGCGGCCGAAGTGCTGACCGGCGGCAGGATCGATCTTGGCGTCGCTGCGGACAGTTTCTCCCAGCCGGACGCAAAGGCCCATGCCGTCATCGCAAGCTTCCCGAATATGCCCGCCGTTATCGATGGCTCGCAGATGCAGGACGCCGTGCCGACGCTGGCCGTTCTTGCCGCATTCAACGAAACGCCGGTCCGCTTCGTCGGCATCGAAAACCTGCGCGTCAAGGAATGCGACCGGATCCGTGCGCTGTCCACGGGGCTCACGAACATCCGCCCGGGGCTTGCGGTCGAGGAGGGCGACGATCTCCTCATCGCCTCCGACCCGGCCCTTGCCGGCCAGACGCTGCCGGCGGATATCGATACCTTTGCCGATCATCGCATCGCCATGAGCTTTGCGCTTGCCGGCCTGAAGATCGGCGGCATCACCATTCTCGATCCGGCCTGCGTCGCCAAGACCTATCCGCGCTACTGGGATGAGCTGGCCTCGCTCGGCGTGCAGTTCACCGGCGACAGGCCCTGACACAAGAGACAACCGAATGAAGCGACCGGCGGAAGGGATTGATCGAATGAACCGTCTGCTGGCCGTGATCGGTCTGTTTCTGATGCTTGTCGCGGTCCCGGGTGCAGCCCGCGCCGACGAGGTTTTCAGCACCTATCATGCCGATATTGCCGTTGCCAAATCCGGGGTGCTGACGGTCACGGAAACGATTGTCGCCACGGTCGAGGGCGACAGGATCAAGCGCGGCATCTACCGCGATTTTCCGCTGACCTTGACCGACGCCGCTGGCCGTCCTGTCAGGGTCGACTTCACGCTGCTGTCCGTCAAGCGTGACGGCGCGGATGAGCCCTACCGCACCGAATCGATCAGCGGCGGCATCCGGATCTACACCGGCACGGCCGACGTGCTGCTTGCGCCCGGCGAGCATACCTTCGCGTTGACGTACGAAACCGGTCGGCAGATCCGCTTTTTTGCGGGACATGACGAGCTCTATTGGAACGTGACCGGCACCGAATGGGCCTTCCCGATTGAGGAGGCATCGGCACGCGTGTCCCTTCCTGATGGTGTCAGGGCCGAAGCGCTGGATGTCTTTACCGGCAGGTTTGGCGCCACTGAGAAGAATGCAAGCGCCGTCGAGCAGGGCGGCCGGCTGGAATTCCGGACCACCCGGCGTCTTCAGCCAGGCGAGGGGTTGACGATCGCGGTGAAGATGCCAAAGGGCAGCATCGATCCGCCATCGGCTGAACAGGAAAACCGCTGGTGGCTGCACGACAATCTGGCGTCGATCCTGGCGATCGCCTGTCTCCTGGTCGTCGGGCTCTATTATTCATCGATGTGGTGGAGGGTCGGGCGCGATCCCGACCGGGGCGTCATGGTGCCACGCTGGGATGCGCCGGACGGCATTTCGCCGGCGCTGGTCAACTATATCGACAACAAGGGCTTTTCGGGCCAAGGCTGGACCGCGTTGTCTGCCGCTGCGCTCAATCTGGCCGTGGGCGGCTATGTCGTGCTCGAGGATTTGAAGGCCGCGCTCGTCTTGCGGTCGACGGGAAAGAGCCCGTCCGCAACCCTGCCCACAGGCGAAAGGACGCTTTTGAAAGCCGTGCTTGCCGCCGGCGGCGTGCTGACCATCGACAAGGCGAATGGCGCGGCGGTCAGAGAGGTCGGTGCCGATTTCCGCCTGGCGATGGAAAACGAACACCGCAACCGGTATTACCGGGCCAACAGCGCCTATGTCATTGGCGGCATTGTGCTTTCGGTTTTGTTTCTGTTTTCCATTCTGGTGTTCGGCCCGCTCGACGAGGTCACGGTGCTCGTGGTCATCGTGCCGGTGATCGCCTCGGTCTTTGTGACCCTGTTTGCCGTTGCAATCGGCCGCATGGTCCTGCGCAAGCGCAGCCTGTTTTCGCGCATCATCGCGGTTTTGATGGCCGCCTTCTTCGGCTTTACGCTGCTCTCCGCCGGGCTTGGCCTTCTGGCGGCCGTCGTCGCCACAGCACTCGAGGCGCATCAGGTGCCGCTGTTGATCGCCGTCGGCGGCATCGTGCTGGTCAACCTGCTGTTTTTCTACCTGATGGGCGCGCCGACGCCGCTCGGTGCGACGATGATGGATGGCATCGACGGGCTGCGGCAATATCTGACGCTGGCCGAAAAAGACCGCATGAACATGGCCGGTGCGCCGGAGATGTCGCCGGGCCATTTCGAAAGACTGTTGCCCTATGCGGTGGCGCTCGGCGTCGAAAAACCCTGGTCGCAGACCTTTGACCGCTGGCTGCTCGCGGCCGCCGCCGGTGCCGGCGCGGCCGCCTACCATCCCGGCTGGTACAGCGGCGATGGTTTTGCCGCCGGCGCCTTCGGAGATCGCATGGGCGGCTTTGCCGGCTCGATGGCCAGCACCATGTCCGCGTCGCTCCCGACACCGCCCAGCAGTTCGTCCTCCGGATTTTCCTCCGGCGGCGGCTCGTCAGGTGG
>NZ_LSRP01000023.1 GCF_001885585.1 Pararhizobium antarcticum | reverse complement strand
TGCGTATTTCGGAAGAACGGGACAGTGGTTTCACTAAATCGCGGACAGTGTTTTCATTAATTCCGGGACAGCCTGGTGTGGTCGATTTTCGCCTGCCTGGTTGAAGTCATGAGCGATTGATTTCGCCGTTTTCAGCGCCGGTCAAGTGGGATGGTGTTTTTTGCCGTCGCATGCTGTCGCCTTCAAGGGCAATGCGGTGCGCATTGTGGATGATCCGATCGAGGATTGCGTCTGCGATGGTCGGTTCTCCGATCATGTCGTGCCACTGGGCTACGGGGAGCTGTGCGGTGATGAGCGTCGATTTCCGGCGATAGCGTTCTTCGAATATTTCCAGCAAGTCGAGGCGTTGTTGATCTGTGAGCGTGTGCGTTCCCCAGTCGTCGAGGATCAGCAACTGGACACGGGCAAGCTTATCGACCAGTCGCGGGAAGCGGCCGTCGAGCCGGGCAAGGGCAAGGTCTTCGAACAGACGCGGCATGCGCAGATACAGGACGGAATGATCGAGCCGGGCAGCCTGACGACCGAAGGCGCAGGCAAGCCAGGTTTTTCCCGTGCCGGTCTGGCCGGTGATAATCATGTTCTCATGCGCCTTCAACCATGCCCCTTGCGCAAGCGACAGCGTGTTGCGGCGGTCGAGACCGCGATGAGCGGCAAAGTCGATGTTCTCGATGCAGGCATCGGGAAAGCGGAGTTTTGAAGCTGCAAGCCGGTTGGTCAGGCGCTTGTCGGATCGCAGAGCCGTTTCCCGGTCAAGCATCAGGCCGAGCCACTCGTCGCGGCTGAGATCGCTGCTGTTGTTCTGAGCGGCAAGTTCGCGATAGGCCGTTGCCATTCCGGCCAGGCCAAGGGCCTGCATCTGGTCAAGAGTTGGATGTGTCAGCATGGGTCTTTCCTTTCCTTCATTGATAATAGGAGCCGCCGCGGATGTTGGTGTGCGGCGGGGTGGGCTTTGCCGGATCGGTCTGGGGTTTGGTTCGATCGAGACCGGATTTGAGAATGGCGGCGACAGAGGAATAGGTGATGGAGTTTATGATCAGTGCCCGCTCGCACGCTGCTTCCAGGCGATCCGTCTCGTAACGGCGGGCAAGCGACAGAATCCCGAAGGCCGAGCGATATCCTTGTTCGGGATGAGGACGATCGCGCATCATCCGCTCGACCAGAATGGCGGTGTTCACCCCGATCCTTGCCGCTTGGTTCAAAAGCGATGCCGGCGTCGTGTTGGCATAACGCTGATGGGATTTGGGCATATGCTCGTTGACCGTGACATGCCCGGATCGCTGAGAACGCCTGACATGGCTGGCAATCCGCTTGTGATCGAGGAATATCTCGACCACCCGGTGGGTCAGACGCACATCGACCTGTCGGCCGATCAGGCGGTGCGGCACAGAGTAGAAAGTCTTATCGACCTCGACATGGTAATCAGGATGGACCTTTGCCGATTTCCACTCCGCATAGTCAAACGGCGTTGCCGGCAGCGGCGCAAGCGCCTTTCTCTCGACTTCCTCGAACAACTCCCGGCGAGACTTGCCGATGTGGCGCATCTGGCGGTTGTTCAAGTCGTCGAGTAGAACCGATATCGCGGCGTTCAGATCGGCCAGACTGAAGAAGCGACGGTTTCTGAGACGAGCCAGTATCCAACGCTCAACGATCAGCACGGCACCCTCGACCTTGGCCTTATCGCGGGGTTTACGGCTTCTGGTCGGCAGGATGGTCGTATCGTAATGTTCGGCCATGGCAGCGAAGGTGGCGTTGAGCGTGGGCTCGAACCATAGCGCCTTGGCGACGCCCGCCTTCAGGTTGTCGCACACGATCGCCTTCGGGACGCCGCCGAAGAAGCTCAGCGCCCGTTCCTGACCCTCGATCCAGTCCGGTAGTTTCTGGCTGAAGCTGGCATAGGCGAATGTCAACGACGAGGCGGGAAGCATCGCCACAAAGATTTGTGCCGAATGGATGACGCCGGTCGAAGGGTCGATGATGGGGATCGTGTGGCCGGCGTAATCCGTCTGCATCACCGCACCCGCCTCATGACGGTTGCGGAACGTCGCGTGAGCGCGGCGTTCGAAGACGGCAAAACGGTCGCAAAACCATGTGTAGCCGTAGCCGTCGGGATGGCTCGCCCTGTATTCCTGCCAGAGCAGCGTCAGCGTTACACCCTTGCGCTTCAGCTCGGCGGAAACGGACCGCCAATCCGGCTCGACCAAGTCTTGTGGCGGCCGGCCAACGCGCCGGAAAAGATGTCGCTCCAGCGCGGCATCATCGTCCAGGCCCGCAGGCAACGGCCAGACCGAAAGTCCGGTCTCCCTCGCTCGCAACAGATACGTCGCCACAGAGGTTTTGCTGATCTTCAGGCGTTCCGAAACGGCGCGAACCGAAAGGCCCTGCTCGTGCGTCAGTCGCAGTATCGATCGAATGTCTTTCACTGTCGTTCGTCTCGCTTGCTTCCGTCTTGGCATGGCCCCTCTCAACCGATGATGAGGAGGCAATCTGCCAGAACGGCGCTTGCGAAAATCGACCTACAAATCCACATCCGGAACTGTCCCGGAATTAGTGGAATTGCTGTCCCGTATTTACTGAAATCCCTGTCCGCGAATTACTGGAATCTCTGTCCCGAAATTAGTGAAACACGCA
>NZ_LSRP01000022.1 GCF_001885585.1 Pararhizobium antarcticum | reverse complement strand
GTTGCAGGGCGACGGAAAGCTCCTGGTACTTTGGTGTCGTTGGCCTCGGATACATTGCAGCCAAGCTGACCTTGGCCGCCGCGATCAGGACTTCCTGCCCCGCCGTTACCGCCGGATCGTCGTAGGAGGACGTCCAAATTGGCAGGCTTAGCTTCGCATACTTGTTCTGGACCGGCTGCGACGTCAGGTACTCGACCAGTTTCCAGGCCTCATCCGGATGTTTACTGGCCGTGGTAACCCCTAACCCCATCGAGCCGTTCATTGCCGAAACCTCAGACTTGCCCGCAACACCCGGCGCAGGGACTACGCCGACATTACCAGCGACCTTGCTCTGACTTGGGTCGTTGGCAAGGTTATACATATATGTCCAGTTTAACGCGAAAGCCGCGTCGCCGTTCTGGAAAACCTTGCGAACGTCTTCTTCAAGGAATTCCTTCGAGTTCGGATTGGTCAGGCCGGACTTGTAGCTTTCGACCATGTAGTTCAACGCATCGAGACCGCCACCACTTTGGAACGCCGGAGCGCCTTCCGTGAGGAAACTGCCCTGATAGGCCGAGACAAGCGTCGTGTAATCACAGATAACTGCTTCGGCCTGCGCCCAACTCCAGGCGATAGGGCTGGTGAGGAGCCCCTTGTCCTTAATGATCTGCGCCTGCTGGTTCAATTCCTCCCACGTTTTGGGCGGCGCCGCAATTCCTGCCTTGGCAAGGATATCCTTGTTATAGAACAGATACTTTGTGTCGAGGATCCAGGGCATGCCGTAGTGTTTGCCGTCGTAGTCAACGGTCGTCCAAGCTCCCGGTAGCACACCAGCCTTCGCCTCCTCTGACACTCGTGACGTGACATCGAGCAGCAAATTGTTGGTTGCATATTCAGCAGGCCAGATGACATCGAAAAGCACGACATCGTAGCCGTCTCCGGAGCCTTGGGCGAGCACTGTCTTGTCGCGCAACCCCTCATAAGGAACGAATTCAAGGCTCACCTTGATGTTTGGGTTTGCCTTGGTGAATTCGTCCACCATGGCGCGTACATCTGCCTCGCTATAGGCGGACTGCGCCATGAACAGCGTGTTCAGTGTGGTTTCGGCGAAGGCCAGCGAAGACGTCGCCGCCAATATAAGCGCTCCACCTGCAAATGCTCGAGTGATCGAATGATTCATGCAAGACCTCCTTGTCGATGTACGGTTTCCAATTTTAACAGGCTCCATCACTGACCGAATTGCAATGTTCTGCCAGAGGCGGGTTCCAGCCGCTAAAGTAGTTGTATGGATGTTAATACAAACTGTCAAATGGTATGAAATGTGAGCGGCGGTAAATCTATCTGGCACGCCGACTGGGTTCGAGCGCGGCTCGCCGATAAAAGGCGATCTGACGCTGGAGGAACCGTGCATTATTCTCATGCTGGATATGGTGTTGGGCTGAGGTTGCGCCAACCCCACGCGAACGTCTGACTGGAAGTTCCTGACACTTTCTAGCAAACCCGTCTGGTAAATCTTGGTCCGAGTTTGGAAAGGAAGATCGGGATGTATGTGATACTTTGTGGAACCGGACAGGTGGGATCGGCAACGGCGCGCGCTCTGCTGGATGAAGGCCAGCAGGTGACAATCATCATACGCGATGAAAGCCACGGCGAAGACCTGAAGGAAGCAGGGGCAAAAATCGCGGTCGCGGATGTGGTAACGTCGAGCGCCGTCGACGCTCGTTGTAGAAAAGAACGTGCGGGCAAAGACCATAATCATGCGCCGCCGAGCCATAAAAAATCAGAGTGAGTGCCCTCTACATCTTATCTTCACAGATCGTAAATTACTCACTGTCACAATTGCTTCACAATCGCTAGCCGGGACACTGGACATGAACATCCTGCAGAAAATAAAAGTTGCTCACAGGACAATTATACTGACCGCCGTCGCTGTTATTTGCCTGTGTGCAGTCTGTACAATATTTCTCATTGAGCGCTCGGTCTCGCAAGATTATGCCGAGTACATCGAGGAGTATGCCGACCTCAAGGGCGCCACTCTCGACCTCGACAACGAGTTCCTGCATTTGCGACGATACGAAAAAGACTTCCTTCTCCGCAAAGACGATGGATCGGTCGCCAAACATCAGGCGATGTCTCTCAAGGCACAGAAGCTGATCACTGAGCTACGATCTGACGAAAACGCTCAAGCATTTGCGCCCTTGCTGAATGAGATCGAGATTGGCTATCAGGCATACATAGCGGTTTTCGCCCGCTTAGTGGATGCGAACAAAGAACTTGGTCTGACGCCATCTGAGGGCCTTGAAGGCTCTCTCCGAGCAGCCGTCCACGACGTCGAGACTTTGTTGAAGGAAGATGCAGCTCCAACGGCAATGGTTGAGATGCTCACGTTACGTCGACAGGAAAAAGATTTCATCCTTCGTCGCGATCCAAAATACCTCGTCAGCCATCAGGACGCGCTGTCCAGATTGGCTTCGTTATCGCCAGATGCCTTCGGTGGCGAAGCGAAAAAGGCACAGGTCCTGGCGCCTTTGAGTACCTATGGCCGGGCATTCGTCGACTATGCAGATGCAACAAGCCGAGAGGTCTCCCTCAGGAAAGAGATCTCGGATCGTTTTGCAGCGCTTGAACCCACGCTTCAAACGTTCATTGCTAAAGTTGAAGGTCTGTCTGTCAGTAAAAAGGCCGAGAGTAAAGCGCGCTCTGAGCGTACAACGACTATCGTTCTAGCGTCCGTGGCTGCGATGGCCGTCCTCCTGATCATTCTCGCAACAATCGTCGGGCGCTCGATCTCCAGCGCCGTCGTGAACATGGCCAAATCAATGCGGCAGCTTGCATCTGGTGATCTTGAGGCTGATATACAAC
>NZ_LSRP01000021.1 GCF_001885585.1 Pararhizobium antarcticum | reverse complement strand
GCAGATTGCTACCGCTTCACGTTCTGCCAGACGATGCTCGGCAGCCACGCCGAGGTACAGTTTTTCATTGCCAATCCGTCGGAACGTCAAACCCGACCGCTCCGGTGCCGGCCCGAGCCCGCAGTCAAGGACACCCTCCGCAACGGCGGCTTCGATTGCTGTTGGACGGTCCTCACGAATGTAGATTTTTAGTGACGGAAACGCTCGGTGTATGCCGGGCAGAAAGCGCGGCAAAAAATATGGGCCGAACGTCGGGGCGGTTGCCATTCTGATTAACCTGCCCAAGGATTGCGTGTCATTGAAGGTTGCCTCAATGGCGTCATCCACCGCGGTCAGCGCTATCCGCGCGCTGCGGACCAACTCAAGTCCCACCGGCGTCGTGATGACGCTAGTCGGCGTTCGCTCGAAGAGGGTCACGCGAAGCGCCTTCTCAACCTGGCCAACCTGTACGGAAAGCGTCGGCTGGGAAACGTGACAGCGCTTTGCCGCTTGTCCAAAATGCCGCAAGTCGTCCAGGGCGACGATGTACTCCAGCTGTCGAAGGGTCGGACGATACGGCATTCGTGATAGATAACATCTATCGTTGCGATTTCAATAATGAATTGGACCTATTGAGCTGCGGCTCCGATATTGAGGGTGCAACAACAAAGGAGCCCCAAATGGACCAGTTTCTAAAAGCCCTCCGCCACAGAAAGGCGCACGTGCAGTCAACGATCGACGATGAGCAGGCTCGTCCCGCCCCCGATGGTCTTCGTCTGAGCGCGCTCAAAAAGCTCAAGCTGCAATATCGCGAACAGATCGAATTCATCGAGCGGCAAAACCGGCATGCTGCGCCCGTGCTCATCCCGGTCGTCAGACGGCGTCCGATCCGATTTTTCTCTTGAACGGAGAATAAAATGATCATCGACGGAAAAGGCCCGGATAGGCGGGAGAAATCCGGTTTCCTCCGAAGTGTCGTGGTGGCCGGCGTGAGTATGTGCAGGTCCTGCGCTTACTGGAAAGCTTTGAGCTTGCCGACCTTCACGCGGCGGTGAAGCAGGCCCTCCAGCTTGGCGCGATCGGCTTCGACGCGGTCAAGCATCTGATCCTGTGTCGGGTGGAGCGCCGGCCGCCACGACTGGACCTGTCCATCTACCCGTATTTGCCGAGGGAGACGATCGAGACGACGTCAGCGAAGGCATATATGCAACTGCTTGCCGTATGACCGCGAATGCTTCATCGCCGATTTTGTCGTTTACGGTGAGGTAGTACGGAGTTTCGAGATAGACCCACTGGATGCTGCCACGCAGCACGAATTTTTCGATGTCAATCGTACGAACCGTCTCCAGTTCGACGGATTCCAGATCCTCGTCGGTCAGGAGCACATAATCGTTCTCGACGCGCTCGTACCCCTTTGCCTCGTGTTCATGGGCAGGTCACAACGCAGCGATTGACGACCCTGCTCAACGATGTTGGTGTCGAGATTTCCAAACGTCAGGTCATCCGGTTTCTGACAGAGCGTCTGGATGGTTTTCATGCCGAGGATGCCGCCGTGCTGCATGCCGGCCTGGTCTCGGCACCCTTTGTGACGGTCGATGACACCGGCGCCCGCCATGCCAACCGAAATTTTCATACGACGCGTATCGGCGGCGAGCATTTCACCGCCTTTCGCACCGCACTGTCGAAGTCGCGGTTGAACTTTCTGACTCTGCTGCGCGGCAACTACCAGGACTATGTCCTCAATGATGCGGCGTTCGCCTTTCTGCAAGACCGGCAGGTGGACCCCACCCTTCTGGCATGGCTGAAGAGAAGCGAACCGCGGCGGTTTGCCAATCAGGTTCCGTTTCTCGCGTATCTGGCTGAAAATGGTATCGACATCTTCGACAGGGACATCCTCCGCCCGTTTGCCGAGGCCGGCATCTGGGGCTCCATCCGCCATCATAGTCTGGTTGGCAATGCGGTGATCGTCTCCGACGATGCCGGACAATTCCGGGTCGGCACCCATGCGCTGTGCTGGGTCCACGCCGAACGGCTGCTGCAAAAGCTGATGCCAGCGTCGCCGCGCCAGGTGAAGCATGTCGAGACCCTGCGCGAACTCATCTGGCTCTTCTACAAGCTTCTAAAAGATTATTCGCGAAGTCCCAGCCGACAGGCAGCCATCGGACTTCAGGCTCGGTTCGATCGAATTTTCTCTATCCGCACCGGCTATACCGATCTCGACAAACTGCCGTCTCGGCTGAAGCGCCGCAAGGCGGAACTGCTGAGGGTTCTGGAGCGACCGTAAACCCCGCTCCTTACAAATGCGTCGGAAAGAGATCTGCGCAGCTTTGTCACCAAGCGAAAGATTTCGGGTGGCACGATCAGTCGTAACGGTCGGCAGGCGCGAGATAGCATGCTTGGCCTGTTGAAGACCTGCAAGAAGCTCGGCCTGTCTTTCTGGCACTATCTTGGCGATCGGCTGGGTATTGGCGCACCGGAACGGTCCATTGCCCCACTGGCCACGATGACCGCCGCCAGAGCTTGAGCACATCAACGGCTATCAGGCTTGGGGAAAGCAACGATCTTAGCCGACGTGCTGGTACCGGCCCCACCTGACATGCCCCCGTCTGACTCAGCCTTGCCCGCCATGACGTCATCCAGCCTATCGAGCACGTTGGAGCCGGTGAGCTTCAGCAGCGTCGGCGATACGTTCCATTGCCGGTCATCCTCAGCATGCACCGTCACCGTCTTCTTGTTGCGCCGGATGACGACGCCACGGACCGGGAAACCGCCAGGGCCGTCGAACGTCACGCCGCTTCCTACCCTGATATCCTGCAGCGCAGCAGCGGTTCTTTGGTGATGCAGAAACTGCAGACGCTCGACGATGCGGGCGTTGAGTTCAATGAGGGTTGCCTCGTCCAGGCTGTCGATATCGATCTGCCGCATGCGCTAGCCTTTCCCTCCTAATCATGATGAACTTCACCATGCCAACAGCCGTGCAACGAGGCAACCGCTGGCTAACTTCCAGGC
>NZ_LSRP01000020.1 GCF_001885585.1 Pararhizobium antarcticum | reverse complement strand
CCCATTCGGCGTTCCGGTTCATCGCCGTTCCCTCGGCCTTCGAGCAACAGATGATCCACGACGAATTGCAGCTCTATGAAGATCTGCAGAGCAAGGTCGACGACGAGGACCGTGTCTCGCGCAAGCGGCTCGAGCGGCTGAAAGAGGGGTTGCAGGAACGGCTGCAGGCGCTTGCGACCCGCAAGGACGACCTTCTGACGATCTCGGAAATCGGCGTCGACCAGATCATCGTCGATGAGGCGCAGGAGTTCAGAAAACTCTCCTTCGCGACCAATATGTCAACGTTGAAGGGCATTGATCCAAACGGTTCGCAGCGCGCCTGGGATCTCTATGTCAAATCCCGGTTTATCGAGACCAAAAACCCCGGCCGGGCACTGGTTCTGGCCTCCGGCACGCCGATCACCAACACACTCGGCGAGATGTTCTCGGTTCAGCGTTTGCTGGGATTTGAGGCGTTGCGCGAACGCGGTCTGCACGAATTCGACGCCTGGGCATCGACCTTCGGCGACACGACGACCGAACTGGAGATCCAGCCATCGGGAAAATACAAGCCGGTCAGCCGCTTCGCAAGCTTCGTCAACGTGCCTGAACTGATCGCGATGTTCCGCTCCTTTGCCGATGTCGTTATGCCGGGGGATCTACGCCGCTATGTGAAGGTGCCCGATATCTCGACGGGCCGTCGCCAGATCCTGACGGCAAAACCCACGCAAGCGTTCAAAAACTACCAGACGATCCTCGATGCCCGCATCAAGGCAATAGAGACCCGCGAGTGGCCGGCCAAGCCCGGCGACGATATCCTGCTGTCGGTCATTACCGACGGGCGCCATGCAGCGATCGATCTGCGCCTGGTCGATCCGGACAATGACAACGAGCCGGACAACAAGCTGAACATGCTGGTCGAGAACGCACACCGCATCTGGCAGGAAACCAAAGTGAACACCTATCTCCGACCGGACGGCAAGCCGTTCGATCTTCCCGGTGCTGCGCAAATGATCTTCTCCGATCTCGGCACGATCAATGTCGAAAAGACCAGAGGCTTTTCCGCCTACCGCTGGATCCGTGACGAACTGATCCGGCGCGGTGTGCCGGCGACGGAAATCGCCTTCATGCAGGATTTTAAGAAGACCGAGGCTAAGCAGCGCCTGTTCGGCGACGTCAGGGCCGGCAAGGTCCGCTTCCTGATCGGTTCGTCGGAGACCATGGGTACCGGCGTCAATGCGCAACTCCGCCTGAAGGCGCTGCATCATCTCGACGTGCCGTGGCTTCCGTCACAGATCGAACAGCGCGAGGGAAGGATCGTGCGTCAGGGCAACCAGCATGACGTCATCGATATCTTCGCCTATGCCACGCAAGGTTCACTCGACGCCTCGATGTGGCAGAACAACGAGCGCAAGGCACGCTTCATAGCCTCCGCCCTGTCCGGCGATACCTCTATCCGCCGACTGGAGGATCTTGGCGAGGGCGCGGCCAACCAGTTTGCGATGGCCAAGGCGATTGCGTCGGGCGACGAACGGTTGATGCAGAAGGCGGGGCTCGAAGCCGATATTGCCCGGCTGGAGCGGTTGCGCGCCGCCCATGAGGACGATCTGTTTGCAGTCCGTCGCCAGCTTCGCGATGCCGAGCGTGAAATCGAAACCACGACCAGGCGCATCTCTGAAATCGGACAGGACATCGATCGCCTCGTTCCGACGGCAGGCGAGGCCTTCGCAGTCACAGTGATGGGTAAGCCGCACACGGAGCGCAAGGCTGCCGGCCGGGCGCTGATGAAGGAGATCCTCACTCTGGTTCAGCTCCAACAGGAGGGCGAGGTCAAGATCGCATCGATCGGCGGTTTCGATCTCGTTTACGAGGGCGAGCGCTTCGGTCGTGGTGACAATTACCACTATCAGACCCTGATCCAGCGCACCGGCGCGGATTACGAGGTCGATCTGGCGGTAACCGTGACGCCGCTCGGTGCCATTTCCCGCCTTGAGCACGCGATCAGTGGGTTCGCGGACGAGCAGCATCAGTATCGCCAGCGGCTTGATCATGCGCATAGGCGGCTTGCGTCCTATCGCTCGCGCGAAAGTGGGTCGTTTGCGTTTTCGGACGAACTGGCCGAAAAGCGTCAAACGCTGATCGACCTGGAAAAGTCGATGTCAGCAGATGCGTTGGCGCCAGAGACGTCGATGGCCGCCTGAGACTATCCCGCATCGAGATCTGGGTGGGCTGGTTCTCCCGGTGCTGGCCACGCCTTCTCTTGACCGGCTTGCATCGATCCGGTTCAATTGCCCGATGTTCACGCCCGTCAACGCCGTGCAGATTCATGTGTCCCTGGACGAGATCGCGCCGCAGGTCTGGCGTCGATTGGTCGTGCCGGCTCACTGGGATCTCGGGCAGCTCCACCTTGTCCTTCAGGGCGCGTTTAACTGGTGGAACTATCATCTTTTCGAGTTCCGGATCGGTGGATTGCGCTACGGCGACGTTGAACTTTTGACCGAAGATGCAGTTGACGACGATCCCCGCGTCTTCGATATGCAGGAGGTTCGGCTTTGCGACTTTGCGCAAGGAACCAACTTCACCTACGTCTATGATTTCGGGGACAATTGGCGCCACTCTGTTGTTGTGGAGACGTTCCTGGCTCTCAAGACGCCGCCTAAACTGGCGACATGTATCGACGGTGCGCGAGCCAGGCCGCCGGAGGATGTGGGCGGCGTATCCGGATACGAGCGCTTCCTCGACATCATCTCCGACAGAGACGATCCGGAATACGCGGAAACTCTGCAATGGTGTGGTGGCCACTTCGATTCGGAATGGTTCGATCTTGCCATCGTGGACAAGGACACGCGCTCTGCGCTGCGCGCAAATGTCAAACGCCGGCTGCATCAGCCCAGGCCAAAGCCGATATCCAAGATCAAGGCACCAGTGAAGCCGCAATAGCCAGTGCGCCCGGTTTCACGCAACGCGTCTTGCGCCGCCTTCGGTCGCGCGGCCGCCCGCTCTTCGAGGAATGTGAGGGAAGAAATAATGAGGGAGAGACAAGGGAACCTCTCGCAGAACGGTCCACCCGTCGCCGTTACACTCAACCGCCCCCTCCTCACCCCTGCCCGTCGTTCTCGCAAGGCTTTGCCCCGCTCGCTCTGA
>NZ_LSRP01000019.1 GCF_001885585.1 Pararhizobium antarcticum | reverse complement strand
GCCCCCTGTCCTGCCCCTTGCCCGCGTCTTTGACCATCGGCCTGATCAGCCGGCTGCGGCTTGGCAATTGCCTCGATGACAGGCGCGGAAACGCCGACCTTGACCAGCATGGCGCCGGCACCCGGAACGAAACGCACCCAGGCCATCACACCGACGACAAGGATAACCAGACTGATCGCCAGCTGCTTCCAGAGCTTCATGCACGTCTCCAAATGAAAAACACGTTTTGCGGCCATCCGGCGCGCAAGGTCCCGGCGGGGACCTGTCTTTGACCACGTCAACTGGGGCAACTATCCCCTTTTGCAAGAGGGCGGACAATCCCCGAATGCCATCATTACGCAATTGTAATGAAACGCATTTTTTCGGTGGCGCCGGTTTTGCGTACGGCAAAAAGAACGTCTAGGAAGAAAACCGCCAGACGCTGGTTTTCGAAAACCGGCGTCTCGAAACCGATCGGCGTATCGCCGTCGTTTTGAACGTTATACGCAGCACGCGCCAATCGGATTTCTTCAAAACCATCTGCGTTTCGCCGCCTCAGCCCCAGAGCCGCCCGATGGCCTTCTCGGCGGCTGGACAGGCCGCAGCGGTTGATAGGGAATAAAAGAGGAACGCCAATTCTGGCCTTTCGGCTCCGAATCACTACATTGAGCCGCATGAGCAATGGTTTTGACGATATTCCCTTCTTCGACGAGGAGCCGGCACCGCGCGGCAGGCCGGACGGGCCGCAGGCCGGGGCGCCTGTGCCGGCCACCACGCCTGCATCCATGCCGGCCTCCGGGACAGCCTCTTCGCCAGCCGCCGGGCTCGGCATTGCCGCGCGCGCCATGGCCGCCCGCGATGTCGGTCGCCGACCGGATTATCTGTCGGGCCTCAATCCCGAGCAGCGCGAGGCGGTGGAGAGCATTGACGGTCCCGTCCTGGTGCTGGCCGGCGCCGGAACGGGAAAGACGCGGGTGCTGACCACCCGCATCGCCCACATTCTCGCATCCTCGAAAGCCTTCCCCAGCCAGATTCTGGCCGTCACCTTCACCAACAAGGCGGCGCGCGAAATGAAGGAACGCGTCGGCGTTCTCGTCGGCGGCGCTGTCGAGGGCATGCCGTGGATGGGCACGTTCCATTCGATCGGCGTCAAGCTGTTGCGCCGCCATGCCGAACTCTGCGGCCTGCGCTCCGCCTTCACCATTCTCGACACCGACGACGTCGTGCGGCTGATCAAGCAGCTGATCCAGGCCGACGGCATCGACGACAAGCGCTGGCCGGCCAAGCAGTTCGCCCAGCTGATCGACGGCTGGAAGAACAAGGGGCTGTCCCCTGCCGACATCCCCGAAGGCGATGCCCGCGCCTTTGCCAATGGCAAGGGCCGCGAACTCTACGCCGCCTACCAGGCAAGGCTGAAGACGCTCAATGCCTGCGATTTCGGCGATCTTCTGCTGCATCCGATCAAGATGTTCCGCGAGCATCCCGACCTGTTGAAGGAATACCACGCAAAATTCCGCTATATCCTCGTCGACGAGTATCAGGACACCAACACGGCGCAATATATGTGGCTGCGGCTTCTCGCCCAGCGGCCCAAGGGCGTGCCGCAGAATGTCTGCTGCGTCGGCGACGACGACCAGTCGATCTATGGCTGGCGCGGCGCCGAAGTCGACAACATCCTGCGCTTCGAGAAGGATTTCGTCGGCGCCAAGGTCATCAAGCTCGAGCGCAACTACCGCTCCACCGAACACATTCTGGGCGCCGCCGCCCATCTGATCGCCCACAATGAGGGCCGGCTCGGCAAGACGCTGTTCACAGACCGTTCCGATCCGGATGATCAGAAGGTGCAGGTCCATGCCGCCTGGGACTCGGAAGAAGAGGCCCGCGCTGTCGGCGAGGAAATCGAGCAGCTTCAGCGCCAGACGCACAGGCTGAACGACATGGCGATCCTGGTGCGCGCTTCCTTCCAGATGCGCGAATTCGAAGACCGCTTCGTCACCCTCGGCCTCAATTACCGGGTCATCGGCGGTCCGCGTTTCTACGAGCGTATGGAGATCCGCGACGCGCTCGCCTATTTCCGGCTCGTCTGCCAGGACGCCGACGATCTTGCCTTCGAGCGCATCGTCAACACGCCGAAACGCGGCCTTGGCGACACCACCATCCGGGCTTTGCACGATTATGCCCGTGCCCGCGACATTCCGATGCTGGCGGCCGCGGCCGAGATGATCGACACCGACGAACTGAAGGCGAAAGCCCGCAAATCGCTGTTTGACGTCGTCACCAATTTCCGCCGCTGGCAGGGCCTGCTCGAAAACACCCCGCACACGGAACTGGCCGAAACCATCCTCGAGGAATCCGGCTATACGGACATGTGGAAGAACGACAAGTCGGCGGAGGCGCCGGGGCGGCTGGAAAACCTGAAGGAACTGATCCGCTCGATGGAGCAGTTCGAAAGCATGCGCGGTTTTCTCGAACACATCGCGCTGGTCATGGACACCGAGACCAACGAAAACCTCGATGCCGTCTCGATCATGACGCTGCATTCGGCCAAGGGCCTGGAATTCGAGACCGTCTTTCTGCCCGGCTGGGAGGAAGGCCTGTTTCCGCACCAGCGTGCACTCGACGAGGGCGGCCGCTCAGGTCTGGAGGAAGAACGCCGCCTCGCCTATGTCGGCCTGACGCGGGCCAAACGCCGCTGCCACATCTGGTTCGTCTCCAACCGCCGCATCCACGGCCTGTGGCAGTCGACCCTGCCCTCACGCTTCCTGGATGAACTGCCGGTCACCCATGTCGACATCTCCGAACCGGAACAGTCCTATGGCGGCTATAACCGGGGCGGTTACGGCCAGTCCCGCTTCGACAAGCAGGAGCCCTTTTCAAACACCTATTCGACGCCCGGCTGGAAACGCGCCCAGGCGAACAAGACCGATGCCACCCGCGACAACTGGGGCAGCCGCTCCGGCGTCTCGATCGAACGCGTCGGCTACGGCGAATCGGGACCGCGCGCCAAAACAATCGACGGCGAACTCATCGCCAAATCCAAGGTCGACGACCCCTCGAAATTCACCGTCGGCGAGCGCGTCTTCCACATAAAATTCGGCAACGGCAACATCGCCGGCATCGAAGGCAACAAACTCACCATCGATTTCGACAGGGCCGGGCAGAAGAAGGTGCTGGACGGGTTTGTCGATAAGCTATGAACGGGACTGTCAGCCCCACTCTTTAATTC
>NZ_LSRP01000018.1 GCF_001885585.1 Pararhizobium antarcticum | reverse complement strand
GCCGTAGACTGGCCAAGGACCTCGAAAACCTGTCAAGAAATGCGCTTGCCTTCCTCAAATTAGCCTCCATCCGCCTCATGCTGCGAAGGCTATGTTCAAAATGAGAAAGTGTTCGGACGGACTCTCAATGAGAGGCATTGTGTAATTGTCATAAAACTGACATGGATGGGCGGCGTAAGCAACCAACGAGAATTGATCATGTTCTACGCATTCAGACGGAATCCACGTGAACGTTTGCGAAGCCTCCCGGTTATAGGTAAGGTCACGGCGATGCTCTTTGAGCGCGCAGATCGAAACGGTTGGCTGTCCGACATAATTTCCGATCCGCAGGTTTTATGGGGCCGAAGCAGGTTATTCCGCTTTTTTTCGCAGCCTTGGGAAGCAGTAGGCAGCACGCCCATTGTCACAATAGTTGTTGCTAGTCGAAACAACGAGGCTACGCTTAGAAAGGCGGTATGCTCGCTACTAAACCAAACGCTTCACAACATTGAAGTGATAATTGTTGATGACCACAGTACTGATGGATCAGTGCACGTCGCTCGTGATCTGATAATGACTGATTCGCGCGTTAGGCTACTTATAAACAAATCACGGCTCGGAACTGGAAGTTCGCGCAACAACGGCATGAAAGTTGCGAGAGGTGAGTACATCACGTTTCAGGATGGGGATGATACGAGTGAACCATCTCGCCTTGAGGTTCAATACAAGTCTTTTTTAAAGTATCCTAGCAAGGAATTGGTTACATGCAACTATGTAAGAGTAAATGAAAATGGAGACGTTATATATATAAATAATAAGAGAACAATGAGATGCATTATTTCTATGATGTTTAGGCGTGAAAAAATATTATCTGAGGTTGGTTATTTTCGTGACGAAAGTGTGAGTGAAGATTCAGATTATTATGAGCGTATCAAAATTGCTTTCGGAGCCAGTTGTGATCTGCTTGTCTTTCGTACACTCTACAAAGCACTGTTCCGCTCTGATTCTTCATTTTTTGGGACTACTAAAATTATTCAAATTTCGAGGGAGAATGTAAATTTTGACCGCTATCCCAGCACGCTAAGTCGTTGGCGCGAGTTACAATTGGAGCATTTCGAAATGAAGGCAGGCAGGCTTTCGCACTACGTCCCACTAGTACACGAAGAACAATGCTCAGAGTTGTCGCGAACTCAAGCTGCCGCAGGTAAATCCTAACTGTAGGTCCACAAAGAAGTTGAATGATATTAATTGCTTGTGATTCCATGCCGTTAATTTGCTTCGGCGGGGGCATAGAAACCATGTGGACGAATGCGAACCTTGGGAAATACAATTGAGATGGTCTGCGATATCCGAGCGATTTGACGGATGCGGAATGGGGGCGGTTGAGCCATTGATTCCTCCTACCAAGCGAGGCGGTCGCAGGCGTGAGGTCAACGTGCGCGAGGCCATCAATGGCCTGCTTTACGTTCTCAGCACCCGTTGCCACCTATTAAGCAAGCTCTGCGAGCGCAACAGCGTCATCATCAACACCAACCTTAGCTTCAGCGAATGGGCAACGGTCTTCGGCGACGCCAAGATGACCACGGCTCTGCTGGACCGCCTGACCCATCGTCGCCATATCCTGAAAACAGGGAAACACAACTTCCGCTTCAAGGCCAGCTCGGCTGCAGCCGCACAGAAGAGAGGAGAAAAAGCCAATCACTTGACCAAATCCTGATCAAAAACCATACTTATACCAATCGGCATTGATCATGACCGATGGGCCCAATCTCGCAATCCGATTGACATGATCTTCCATGGTTGATCGATGAGCTTGTTCCAAGCCTCGCAGCAGTGATCGACGATGGTGGCCTCCAGCGCACAACGCCATGGATCGCCGGGATCGGCCCCTTCTCCACAAGACGACGAAGTTCCTGGCGCTGATCGTCGTTGAGTTTAGGGCGTGGTGACGATTTAAGGTTTTGGGATTCCCAAAACTCTGCAAATCAGATTCAAAACTGACTTTTTGGAGGTTAGCAATGAATTGCGATGCGCTTCGGGATGATCAATGGGAGCGGATTAAACCTTTTGTGCCAGGCGGGACCAAAGGCCGTCGCGGTCCGCGCACCAACAAGCGGCTTTTCCTCGATGCACTGTTATGGATGGCCCGTTCCGGCGGACGTTGGCGCGACCTTCCTGAGCGTCTGGGTGACTATCGCTCGGTGAAGCGGCGCTACTACCGCTGGATCGAGATGGGTGTTCTCGACGAAATGCTTTCGGTTCTGGCCCGCGAAGCCGATCTTGAATGGCTGATGATAGACAGTACCATCGTGCGCGCCCACCAGCATGCAGCCGGCGCACGCAAGCAAAAGGGGGGCGGATGCCCAAGGCCTGGGTCGGTCTCGCGGCGGATTGAGCACGAAAATCCATGCTGCCACGGAAGCGCTCGGCCTGCCGATACGCTTGATCGGCCCGCCCGGACAGCGCAACGACATCGCCCTGGCCCACGAACTTGTCGAAGGCATCGAGCCCGAAACCATGCTGGCCGACAAAGGCTACGATGCCGATCATCTCGTTGAAAGGATCGAAAAAGCAGGAATTGGAGTCGTCATCCCGCCCAAACGCAATCGCAAGTGTCAGTACCGGAGCAATACTCCCCAATAGTGCCGTTTGAATCTTCCCCAGGTGCTGCGGCCGCTGGTCTTCCGGGGCGCGCCCCGGAAGACCAGCGGCGCGTCATCGTCAATACTCCTTCCGATGGTCGGAAGGGGGATATTGGTGATCAAGCTGAGGGAGACGATCATGATCTTGGATCTGCATCAGCAGGGCCTGACAGTGTCAGCTATTTCCAGAGAAACAGGCATCGATCGCAAGACGGTGCGCAAATACATAGAGCGGGGCCTCGAGGTCCCGGCTTATGGACCGAGAAAGCCTCGCGCGACGGTTATCGATCCGTTTGCGTCATACCTGCGGGAGCGGGTGAAGACCTATCCCGGCCTCACGGGTAGTCGGTTGCTCCGAGAGCTCCGGGATCGAGGTTATGCCGGCGGTTACACCGCCGTCACGGACTTTCTTCGTGACGTGCGACCTCCGGCAAATCCAGGTTTCGAAGTTCGCTTCGAGACGCTGCCAGGCGAACAGGCCCAAGTCGATTTCGCCCAGTTCCATGTCGTTTTTGCGTATTTCGGAAGAACGGGACAGTGGTTTCACTAAATCGCGGACAGTGTTTTCATTAATTCCGGGACAGCCTGGTGTGGTCGATTTTCGCCTGCCTGGTTGAAGTCATGAGCGATTGATTTCGCC
>NZ_LSRP01000017.1 GCF_001885585.1 Pararhizobium antarcticum | reverse complement strand
ATGCCGTAGACTGGCCAAGGACCTCGAAAACCTGTCAAGAAATGCGCTTGCCTTCCTCAAATTAGCCTCCATCCGCCTCATGCTGCGAAGGCTATGTTCAAAATGAGAAAGTGTTCGGACGGACTCTGAGAGATTCTGACTTTGTCTGCGGCTCGAGTTCCACGACGTCAGTGTCAGTTTTTTTTGCGCGTTTCGGCTCAGCCTTGGACACTTGCGACAATGGCTTCATCATTTTTGCGCCGGCTTCGAGTTGCGGTGACAACGGCCTCCAATAGGCCTGTGTCACTACCCCCGCTCCGAAGGCAGCCAAAATAACTAGCGCCATGAAAGCCCGCTGCGTTGCTCGGTTGGCCTCACTCAACATCCGACTTTTCAGATCATCACGCACCCCCCGCAGCTCGAGCAGAAGGGCATCATCGATCGCGGTCGGCGTCTCTTGGGTCACAGCTGTTTTCCTTCGAACAGGGACAAGAACGATGCGCGCTCAAAATCGGGTGCGCCATGCATTAGGTTATTGCGTTACAGTTCCTGCTTTCTCTAACCACTGGCTGGCTTCGCTGATATTGACTGGTGTTCCGTAGCCAATCTGTAATGCTATGGCGTACCGCTCGAACGCCGGCGGATAACCGGCCTTTGCTGCCTTTGCGATCCATTCGGTACTTTTGGCATCAGATTGACCAAATCCGTTTGACCCCGCGGCATAGGCATCGGAGATGAAGACCATCGCCTCGCCGTCGTTTAGATTGCCAGCCTTCAGCATCCATTGTTGCACCAGGTCCCCGTCCGCGTTGGTGCTGGCATAAAGTTCAGCAATCGCCTTGGCCGCCGATCCTGATCCAGACAATGCTGCAAGCTTCAAAGGCTCCAACACGGCCCTCAGAACGACATCGGGCGCTTTTCCAGTTTTTTTATAATCCAAGGCAAGCTCGGCAACCGATTTGATTGCACCTTGGTCCCCAGCCCTCACTGCCAGAGTAAGCCATTTAACCGCCTCATTAAAGTTTGCGGGTAAAATCGCGCCTTCGATATACATTCGTCCTACTTCGCGCATAGCCTCGACTTTGCCAGCTTGCGCAGCCTTCAACATAACGGACGGTCCCGACACCGCATCACTGCCAACCATCTCGGCATTCATCAAGACATTTGCAAGCTGATACAAGGTGCCCGCGTCGTCGGTTGGTATTGTCAGGGCCCGATGCACGATGGCCTGAGTGTGCGTTTTGAGGCTTGGCTCATTGATGATTGCGGCCGCTACGGCGACCTGCTCCTTGATATCGCAAAGCGGCTGCTTCAGGGCAAACACAAGCTTCTCAACACGTTGCTTCGGCTCTGTGGCAATGGAGGCTTCCTTCAAAATCGCTCGGATGTTCCCCGTTTGAGCTGCGCGGTCGAGCCATTGTCGCCAATCCAGGCCACCGCTTTGCTTTGTGGGAACGCGGTAGTCGGCGAGTTGCAACATCGATCCGCCGTGCCCCGCCACTCCTGCCTGAACAAACAGTTCCAGTGCTCGGGGCGCATTCGGAGGAATTCCGTCTGCCCCTTTGCCGTAGAGCTTCGCAAGCTCAAAAAGGATCGAGGTGTCGCCGGTTGACAGGCCTTCAAGAAGAAGCTTTTCGGCGGCAATCATATTGGCGCGCTCACCCTTTGCGATTTCCATGCGCGCAAGCAGCAGAAGAGCCTGGCTTCGCTCGTTGCCCGGAGCAAGCGCATCGGTATACCAGCGATCAGCCAGCCCGAGATCGATGTCGGTCCCGATCCCTCTGCGATAGGCATCAGCCAAGTACACCATTGCCTGGCGATCACCGAGTGTCGCTGCGCGTCTGATGTTGCGAAAGAAGGTGTTGCCACCTTCCTCAGCATCGGCAAGCAGCGCTCTTTTGCCAATCTCGATCAGGCTGGGCCGGTTGCCGGTCGCCGCCGCGCGAGCCAACCAGCGAAAGCCAATTTCCGGATTGCGATCGACACCGACTCCACAGGAATAGGCGTCGGACAACGCCGCCATCGCCTCACTGAAGCCGTTGTTGGCAGCGCGGCGCAGAACCGCCACAGGATTGGATTTGAAGTCAACGCTGCCCCGGTTGTCGTTTATAAGCGTGAACATCTCAAAGGAAGCGGAGTCTGACCCCATGTTCGAGGCCTGGCTCAAATAAGCGATCGCCTTTTCCAAGTTCCGTGCCGTACCCAATCCATGGGCATAGGCGATGCCAAGTCGCTTGAGGACGTCACCGTCCACAACAGCATTGTGGGAGGCTTTTTCAAGATTGAAGAACATTGCGGCATTATCGGGTGGCCCGCCAAAGTCGCCCCGTGCAACATTTGCCAATATCTCGTAGGCGCGCCCATTTCCGCGCTCTGCTTCAATCCGCAGCCATTGCTTGGCATTGTCCAGCGCATTCGGGAGGTCGGTATTCTCCAAATACAGTCGCGCAAGCAACAATCTGCTTCCCGAACTACCCTTCTCCGCAGCTTCACGCAGTAGCGCGATTGCTTTTGCTCGATCGACCGGTACACCTTCGCCCACCATGTAGCGCCGAGCAAGACGTTCGATAGCTGTGAAATCCCCTGTTTTGGCCGATGCCTGCAACCACTTTGTCGCAATCACGGGGTCGAACAGGCCAAAGTCGTCGCTTCCGTAAATCCCCGCGAAAATATTCAGAACGTCACACTGTCCTGTATTGAGCTTTTTGGAAAGATTGGTGACTGCCCGATTAAAAAGTACGGGAACAGCGTCGCCGCTCGGCGCCAGTTCGGGCGCGCTGATATAAAGCCTTGCCAACAAAAGCGAGGCATTCGGGTCACCTGCGTCCGCGGCCCTTTTGAAGTATTGTTCCGATTTCAGGAGGTCCTTCGCCACAAGCAAACCATCGCCATACAGGCGACCCAGGAAGGTTGCGCCTTCAAAGAAGCCATGATCTATCCCCTCCTGCGCCAAAGTGACTGCGCGAGCGACGTCCACCGGTCCGGATGCCGGGTCAACCAGAAGTGATGCAAGCAATGCCGAAGCGCGCGGCGCGAAGGAATAGTTCTGCGAGCGCAGATATTCAAGCATGCGGCGCGCAACAACTTTATCGCGGGGAACTTTTCCATTGCCGGTTATGTAGGATTGGGCATCCAAAAGGACGCTATCATAGCTGGAAGCCGAGGATGTCCGCCCGTCCCACTTGGTCCAGTCCGTGGAAAGAGTACGGTCATTTCTTTTGTTGCAGATTGGGGCATAGTCGAAGTCGGCACTGAGTGGCACCACCAAGTTCGACGACACCTGGGCTCGTGCTTGTGACGGATTGCTCGCCAGTGCCGACGCAGCAACGATTGTAGCGACTATTATTCGGCTGACCACGCGGCCAGTATGACGAGTGAACAGGGGGGGGGAATTAATTTTGGTCATAAAGCGGTCCTTCCGCCAATCGAGAATCGCAAAATGTCGATAAATTTCGATGCTGGGTCTTG
>NZ_LSRP01000016.1 GCF_001885585.1 Pararhizobium antarcticum | reverse complement strand
CCTATAAACTGATCGTCAACTCTCGAGGAGGCAATGCTGAAACAGGTCAGAACGAGCGCGCAGACGGTCGGCGAAATTACCTTCCGGCAGATCAGGCAGGACATCATTTCCGGCGCCTTGCCGCCTGGCACGAAGATCAGGCTCGAGCAGGCGAAAGAGCGCTATAGCGTCAGCGTCTCCACACTGCGCGAAATCCTGAGCCAGTTGACGACTGAAAACCTTGTGGTGGCCGAAGGGCAGCGGGGCTTCGAGGTCAGTCCGGCTTCCCGCCAGGAGCTTCAGGAACTTGCCGACCTGCGGATACTGCTGGAAAGCCACGCGATCAGCCTCTCCTTTGCGGCCGGAGACCTCGATTGGGAGGCGCGGATCGTCTCGGCACACCACAAGCTCTCCGCCATCGAAAACCGTCTGCTCGCCGGCGATGGGTCACGGACGGTGGACTGGGTCCGGTATGACTGGGAGTTCCATCAGGCGCTGGTGTCGGCATGCAATTCCGTTACCCTGATGGCAACCTTGTCCTCGGTGTTCGATCGGTTCCTGCGCTATCACCTTCTGGCGGAGAGCTTTCGCGGCAAGCCTGTTGTCGACGACCACAGGCTGTTGTTCGATCTTTCGATGAAACGCGATGTGGACGGTGCCCGCGCAATGCTTGCGCATCATGTCAGGAGTGGTGCGGAGCATGTCTTGAGCAGCGGGCGTATCCCGTGAGCGGCAAGCTCCCGATCAAGGCTGTGCTGCGGCCGGCCGGCAGGAAACACCCTCCTCTTTGAGCGGATATTCTCGCCGTGCTGTTGGGCTGCCTGCTCGCCGCTTTCGAACAAGAGCCTTTGGCGAAGGCGCTGCTGGGGTGCTGAATTCACTCATCGGATAAATCGTGCACATGCGTTTGTGCTCATTGATCGGGGATATTGGGTTGAAACCGCCCCGTGATCTGAATTATGAACGAGGAGGCGAGCCCGGCATTGCGGTCAACATTGGCTTGGCGCCCTGAAAGTGATGTTGAAATGCCGAAAGCCGAACGCGAGCCCCGCAAAAACGATCCAGCAAAAACCAAGGAAGACATTCTCAACGTTGCGACCGAGGAATTTGTCGCCCATGGGCTGGCTGGCGGCAGGGTCGACGCCATCGCCGAGCGGACACGCACTTCCAAACGGATGATCTACTATTATTTCGGTGGCAAGGAAGGGCTCTATCTCGCCGTCCTGGAGAAAGCCTACCGCAAGATCCGGTCTCTGGAAGCAGATCTCGAACTGTCCGGCATGCCGCCGGCCGAAGCCCTGCGCACGCTGATCGCGAGCACTTTCGATCATGACGAGCAAAATCCAGAATTCGTGCGGCTCGTCAGCATCGAAAACATCCACCATGCCGCGCATATGCGCCGGTCAACCGAGATTCGCGATCTCAATATTTCAATTGTCGAAACGCTCTCGGACATACTCGCACGCGGTCTTGCCGAAGGTACGTTCCGCCGCGATGTTGATCCGATCGATCTGCATATGCTGATCAGCGCCTTCTGTTTTTTCCGGGTGTCGAATCGTCATACGTTCGGTACGATTTTCCGTTGTGACCTTTCCGCCCCGGATATGTATGCCCGCCATAAACAGATGATCTCGGATGCGGTTCTCAGCTATCTCCTGACCGACGAGGGGGCCGCCGCACCAAAGCCGTGAGCCCACCCCTCAAGCAGGCGCGGACCTCTATCCTTGTCGTGGCGGCTGACGGCTGCTACGACAGCGCGTTGCGCCTCGTCAGCCTTTTTCAGCTTTATACGGCCAGATGACGTCAGAGCGAAAACCAGCGCCGTGGGTTGTCTCCGGACTGGATCTTCACCCAGCGCAAATCGGTCCGGCGCCAGTTCTTGATCGTCGATGTCCGGTTGTCGAGGACAAGATCACCCTTGGAGGTTTTGACCAGGAGAACGGCGTGCCCTTCGCCGGATGATGTGGTGGCGACGGCCACGCGCAGGGAACGGGGTGACCATCCCATGCTGATCAGCTGACGACGCTTGGTTAGCGCGAAGTCTTCGCAATCGCCAGACTGTGTCCCCGCCTGCCAGATATCGCCAGCGGCACCATTCTGGTCCGAGCGCGCACGCATCGAGCGATTGACCTGCGCATTCACGCTCTGCAATTGGCCGCGTTTGGCGCCGGTCAGGTTGACGATGGCTTCGCCGCGGCCGGCATTGCAGTCGGCCGGATTGCTCTTGCAGAATTTGACATGGGCGAATGGCGCAAGCGTGGGTGATCTTTCCCGGATAAAACTGACGGCCGGGGTCTTGGCAATCCCGCGGCTGAAGCCTGCAGGACCGGCAGCATCAGCGACCGTTGCACCGAAGAGGAGCGGGAGGGTGGCAATTGCGGTCACGATCAGTTTCTTGAACATGCTAATCCCCGATTTTCCAGCGCTAAGCCGTTTTTTCGTTTTCTCTTCGGATTGATTCCGCTGGGAAAGGCTTCATGCCAGGCAAACCGCTGTCTCGATCTGCTTCCCTGTTCCACACCCTACGAAAGCAGTTTTGCGGTTCGGATAATTGGATTGTTAAAATTCGAACGATGCGCCGTTTTTCCGTCGCGCCTCCTCTGTCCTCAAAAACGCGAGGGCCTGCCGGTTCGCGACTATGCCGGTGCCGGTCTGCCCTGCCTCGCCGTAGGATCGCACCGCCAGCCTTGCCAAGGATCATCGGGCGGACGTGGTCTTGCAGTTGGACGGCGGCCTGTGGCGGTTCGCGGTTGCACGGGCCATGGCCACGTCCTTGCGTCCGAAACCCACCGGACCGCGCCGCCTGCCGTCAATCAGGCTCGACAGGCTTGGTTGCGCAATTTATCTATGCTGCATGGCCGCCATGAATGAAGACACGATCGCAAGCCGCATCAGCCGAATCCTCGCCGACAGGATCATCACCGGTCAGCTCGAACCGGGGGCGAAGCTGCGGCAGGATCATATCGCAGAGGAATTCGGGGCGAGCCATGTGCCCGTGCGCGAGGCCTTTCGTCGGCTGGAAGCCCAGGGGCTTGCCGTCAGTGAGCCGCGTCGCGGTGTCCGGGTGGCCTCCTTCGATCTGAAGGAGGTAAGCGAGGTCGCGCAGATGCGCGCGTCGCTCGAAGTTCTGGCGCTGCGCCATGCGGCTCCCCACCTGACGGCATCGATTCTCGACCGCGCCGAAGAGGCAACGGTTGCCGGCGACAATTCCCGCGATGTGCGGTCCTGGGAAGAGGCGAACCGCCGTTTCCACCGGCTGCTTCTGGCGCCCTGCGACATGCCGCGCCTGCTGGCTGCCATTGATGATCTGCATGCGGTCAGTGCCCGCTTCCTGTTTTCCGCATGGCGCTCCGATTGGGAGGTGCGCACCGACCATGATCATCGCGCCATTCTCGGTTTCCTGCGCCAGGGCAAGATCGACAATGCGATTGCCGTCCTGGAGCGACACGTTCAGTGGATCGGCCAGAAGCCGGTGAGAAGCGCCTCGGGGTCCCTGCGCGACGCCTTCGCCATCGTCGGCTGAACGATCCGATTCCAGTACCCAAACCCTGCATCCCTGACCGCCCTCGTCAGGAGCGGGGGATAGCGCTTGCGCACATCCATAAATTATAGATAATATGAAAATATATC
>NZ_LSRP01000015.1 GCF_001885585.1 Pararhizobium antarcticum | reverse complement strand
CATCACCCCCATGCGGACATAGTCTTCGAGCGGGATAAGTCGGGATGCTCGGCGCCGGATCGTGAAGGCCGGCCTTGCGACGATCGGAGGCAACAAGCCTTCAAAACGATGGCCGCCAATCGGCAATTCCCCCGAGATGATCGGCTGGTCGGTATCGACTTCCGCCTGAAGCGCGTGAGCAACGGTACCGATCACCATCTCTGCAGCCGCCGCCGACATTTCGCCGGCCCCGACAACGCCGTGACCGAGACGTTCGATAAATAGCTTTCCATCAGGGTTCAGCATGATCTCGACAACGGTGGCGTCATCCAATGCGATGCATATCTGGTCGCCGAGCGCCTCTTGAAGTTTTCGGACGAGCCGAGGATGAGAGCGAAGTTGTGTCACGGGCTCTCCTTACGCGACCTTGCCGAGTGGGATGGTGAACTTGGAGCGATAGTTTGCTGGCCGGAGTTTTTGGAAGATCTCCGAACTCGCCGGCAAAGTACCTGCCACCGCCATCGTGACGCCGATCTTCTTCGGGTCACCCAGACGCGCGAGCGGCCAGCCCACACGCGCAAGTATTCGTTCGAACCTGAGATCGGTGACGGTCACGATTTCCCTAAATCCGTTTGCGATTGACCATTCGATGATCCCTGCGAACATGGTCAGGGTTACTTCGTGTACCGAGCCCTCTCCCCTTCCCTCGCCAAGCGTGGTGTCCACGCAGAAACGCGAGCTCTCAATCATAGCCGCGTGGGCATCTAGGTGTCCGGAGGGAAGCAGCGACGGGAAGACGTCCACCAGCATCGTCGGCCCAAGCGCAGGAAGAAGTCGGGCGCATCCCGCAACCCTGCCAATGTTGTCTACGGTCAGAACGTAGGTCGGTTGAAGAGTGTCGAAATCGTCCGACTCGCAGCCATCCGAGACATCAACATCCCAACCCAGACGATCGGAAAAGACACGAGCACGTAGCTCATGGTGGCTTTTAAGGAGCGCTGCCTCGTGAGTATCTCGCGGCGTTGAGATCGTGACAATCTGCATGAATTTCTCCGTCGTTGTTGGTCGCCGAGAAATGAGCACAGATCGGATTCGAGGTGCAGTTGTATAATCCTACAATGTCTCACCGGTGAGTCGCACCGTGGTGAACACTCCTCTTGAGAGGTTGCGGCGGTTTTGCCCAGTTCACGAGGACATGCGGTTGTAGGATTAACAGTAAAACAAAACGGGAACGCGAACGTATCTGTCATTCGCTAAATCAATGTAAACACGAGAGAAAAAGATTGAAGATGCAAAGTCCGTCGAATTCTTGTTAAGTTTTTGTTAACTTTAAAACCCTTGCGGCTGCGTTAGAATCGAGAGATAGTTTCGCAAATGGTGGCTTTGTGGCCATTTTTTCGAAAATGAAGCCCTCCGGGATATAGTTTGCAAAATGAGCCATCCTCAGCCCAACAGATTTGATATCGAGATTGCCCAGCAAGGGGCAAAGATTTCTAATGCGTTGCATATGCTGCGCAGCCAACAATATCCCCCGGACGCAAAGAAGGGCTTACGCAAGTTTCAACTCGGAGAAGTCGCGGACTTCATCGGGGTTACCCAGAGCCATCTTCGGCAAATTCACTTGGAGGGCAAGGGCCCCGAAATCGAATCGGTTGGTGGGCGGCGCTATTACACGGCTGATCAGATGTTGGAACTTCGGGACTATCTCGAGGCCAACAAAAAATCCGACAAGAGATATTACGTTCCCCGGCGCCGTGAAGGCGAGCCTATGCAGGTCGTGTCGGTGGTAAATTTCAAGGGCGGAAGCGGGAAGACCACGACCGCTGCGCACCTTGCCCAATACCTGGCCCTCACCGGCCATCGCGTACTTGCGGTCGATCTCGATCCACAGGCATCACTGACGTCCCTGTTCGGAATACAGCCTGAACTTGATGATACTGCATCACTATACGAAGCGCTTCGTTTCGATGACGAGCGGAAATTTATCTCGGAAGTCATCCAGCCAACCAACATTCCGGGCCTTGATGTGGTTCCGGCAAGTCTGGTCCTGCAGGAATATGAGTATGATGTGCCCCTCGCAATCTCCTCCAAGAAGGGAGAGGACGGTCGGTTGTTTTACATGCGCATCTTCAATGCGCTGAAGCAGGTCGACGACAGATATGATGTGGTCGTTATCGATTGCCCCCCACAGCTGGGATATCTGACAATCACCGCCCTTATGGCTTCGACAGGGATTCTGATCACCATCCACCCCCAGATGCTGGATATCATGTCGATGAGCCAGTTCCTGATGATGTTGGGCGGCATAATGGGTCCGGTCGCGGAGGCAGGCGCCGAGATGCGAGTCGAATGGTTCCGCTATCTCGTGACTCGCTTCGAACCGACGGACATACCGCAAGCCCAGATGGTTGGGTTTATGCAATCGATGTTCGCCCAGCAAATGTTGCGAAATCATGTGCTCAAGTCGACAGCTATCTCTGATGCTTCTATAAAGAAGCAGACGCTGTACGAGGTAGAGCGAGGCGATTTCGTCCGGTCTACTTATGACCGCGCAATGGAGAGCCTGAACGCAGCCAACGGTGAAATCATGGAGCTGATCCACGGCGCATGGGGGCGGAAATGACGTACTTGTCAGCCGTTTTTGCGCGGGGATTTATGAAACATATCAATCCCTTGTCGAAGTTGAAAGCGAGTTTGGAGGCCGACTATGGCGCGTGAAAATCCTTTTTCTAAACTGGATATGGCTTCCATCGAATCTAACCAGACACCGACAAAGCCTGGCTACGGCATGACGGGGGCGGCGAAGACGGTTGTTCGGTCGATTGAGGATTTGGCAGAGAACACCAAGAAGCTGATGGAAGGCGAGGTAATCGTGGAACTGGATCCGCGGTTGATTGACGTCTCCTTTGTCGCCGATCGCCTTTCCGACGATGGCGAGGAGTACCAGGAACTTAAGCAAGCGATCAAGGCGTCCAGCCAGACGTCGCCGATTCTGGTTCGACCCAGTCCGTTGGATAGTCAACGGTTCATGGTGGTTTTCGGTCACCGCCGTCTCAAAGTAGCCAAAGAACTTGGAATTCCAGTCAAGGCGGTAGTCAAAAAACTGGACGACATCACCTCCGCTATCGCCCAGGGGCAGGAAAATTCCGCCCGCTCCAATCTGTCGTTCATCGAGCGCGCGTACTTCGCGCAGAACCTGCTCGCCTCTGGAATGGCGAAGGATGTGGTTCGGTCGTCGCTCGCGATCGATGAGGCGATGCTTTCAAAAATGCTCGGTGTCGTGGAGGCCGTACCAGCGTCGATCCTCAAGGTGCTCGGAGCGTCCAAGAAGATCGGACGTGACAGGTGGCTGAGCCTCCGTCAATTGCTTCTTGCCCCTGCCCTCCTGAAGGTTGCCACGGAGCGTGTGGAAACCGCAGAGTTCGTCGAGCTGACTGAAGACAAGCGGTTCGATGAGCTCCATGACTACCTGAGGCGCTACAAGGCCAAATCGGCTGCAAAGAAGCCCAAGGCCAGTGCGTCCGGGAAGGGTTGGACGTCGAGCGACAGTTCACTGAATTTCGTGCTGAATGCCAAATCGAAGAAGGTTGGGATCGAGCTTTCGAATGTCGAAGCGAAGCCCTTCAGCGAGTGGCTATCAGCCCACATGGATCGTTTGTATGACGAGTACAGAGGATCGAAGCAGGAAAACAACGGAGACTGAACCGCAAAAGAAAAAGGCCCCCAAACGGTAAAC